>DATLVU010000035.1:0-30416 GCA_035577025.1 Gemmatimonadales bacterium | reverse complement strand
AATCGGGTTGCCCAGGCCATCCTTGGCCGTGACAGTGATCGTCGAGGTGCCGGTACCCGCCGCGATCGGCGAGGTCGCCGTCACCGTCGACTGGCTCGCGGAGACCGCGCCTGGGTTCACCACGACCGTCGCCGTCTGCGTTATCGCGACCGTGTTGATCATTGCCGACACGGTCTTCGATTCGGCGGTCGTCGAGCTGAGGGTACCGGTCGCCACGCCGCTCGCGTTCGTCGGGCCCGGCTGCGTGAGGGTATTGCCGGTCCCAGTCGCGGCGAGCGTGACGGTGGCGCCCTGAATCGGATTGCCTGACGCATCCTTGGCCGTCACAGTGATCGTCGATTGGCTGGTCCCGCTCGACGCCGCGATCGGCGAGGTCGCGGACATCGTCGACTGCGTGGCCGAGACCGATCCGGCCGTCACGACCACTACGGCCGTCTGCGTGATCGCCACAGTGTTGATCGTCGCCGAGACGGTCTTCGTTTCAGCGGTAGTGGAGGAGAGCGTCCCCGTCGCCACGCCGTTGGCGTCCGTCACCGCCGCAGGCTGGGTCAGGGTATTCCCCGTGCCCGTTGCGACGAGCACGACCGTTGCGCCGGCGATCGGATTGCCGAACTGGTCCTTGGCGGTGACGGTGATGGTGGATGTGCCGCTCCCGGCAGTGATCGGCGTCGTGGCGGTTACGGTCGACTGGCTCGCCGATACCGTTCCGGTCCCGGTGATGTTGAACGCCACTGACGTGCCGGCGAGCGCGCTGCTCGACGCCGCGAGCGTGTACCCAGTCCCCACCTTGTTGATGCTCAGCGTCGAGAACGTCGCCACTCCACTCACCGCCGCCACGCTCGTCGTCCCGGACAGGGTGCCTCCGCCGGGGTTCGCGCCGATGGCGATAGTCACTGTCCCCGTGAACGTCGTGGCAGTGTGTCCCGCCGCGTCTTGCGCCGCGACCTTCACGGGGGGTGCGATGCTCGCCCCCGCCGCCGCGTCGCTCGGCTGCACGGTGAACACAAGCTGCGTCGGCGTGACGGTGGTGATGTTGAAGAGACCGCTCGTCACCGTCGTCAGACCGGTCGACGAAGCGCGCAGGCGATATCCATTCCCCGCGTTGTTGATCGAGAGATCCGAGAAGGTCGCGATCCCGGCGACGGCCGCGACCGTCTTCGTGCCCGACAGCGTGCCGTTGCCCGGGTTCGAATTCGTGGGAATCACCAGGGTGATGTTCCCGGTAAACGCGGTCACGATGTTCCCCTGGGCATCACGGGCGCCCACCTGGACCGCCGGCGTGATCACGGCACCCGCCGGCGTATTACTCGGCGGCACGACGAACAGCAGCGCCGTCGCGGTGCCCGGCGAGATGTCGAATGGCGAGCTCACCGCGCCGGACGGCCCTGCCGCGGCCGCGGTCAACGTGTAGCCGGTGCCGGCTTTGTTGATGCTCAGGTTCGAGAACGTGGCGACGCCGGACACCGCAGCGACGTTCGTCGTACCGGACAGCGTGCCGCCACCCGCATTGGTGCCGATCGCCACGGTGACCGTCCCCGTGAAGCCGGTCGCCGTATTCCCTTGCGCGTCGAGTGCAGTCACACGGGGCGCGGGCGAGATCGCCGCCGCGGCGGTGGCGTTGCTGGGCTGCACGGTGAATACCAGCTGCGCCGCCGCGCCCGCGACGATGTTGAACGCCGCGCTCGTCGCCCCGGAGGGACCGGTGGCCGTCGCCGTCAGCGTGTAGCCGCTTCCCGCCTTGTCGATGCTCAGGCTCGTGAACGCGGCGACACCGCTCGAGGCGGATACGGTGGTCGTGCCCGACAACGTGCCGCCCCCCGGATTCGCGCCGATGGCGACGGTGACGTTCCCGGCGAACGTGGGATCGGTGTTACCGAGCGCGTCCTGGGCCGAGACCTGAACCGCGGGCGCGATCGCCGTCGCCGACGCGGCGTTGGACGGCTGCACGGTGAAGACCAATTGCGTCGCGCTACCCGGCGTGATCGTGAATGGCGTGCTCGTTGCGCCGCTCTGCCCCGTCGCCGCGGCGGTGAGCGTGTAGCCCGCGCCGGCGCGATTGATGCTCAACGTCGTGAACGTCGCCACTCCGTTCGACGCCGCGACCGTCGTCGTGCCGGACAGGCTTCCCGCCCCAGGGTTCGTTCCGATCGCGACAGCGATGTTGCCAGTGAACCCCGTTGCTGTGTTCCCGAGCGCGTCGCGGGCCGTCACCTGTACGGCCGGCGTCAGCGTCGCTCCCGCCGCCGCATTGCTCGGCTGCACCGTGAACACCAGCTGGGTCGCCCCGCCCGCCGTGATGTCGAACAGGCCGCTCGTCGCCCCCGCCGGCCCCGTGGCCACCGCGGTCAGCGTGTAGCCACTCCCGACCTTGTCGATACTCAGGGTCGAGAATGTCGCGACCCCGGCCACCGCGGCGATCGTAGTCGTCCCCGAGAGCGCACCGCCGCTCGGATTCGCACCGATCGCCACCGTGATGTTCCCGCTGAACCCCGAGGCGGTATTCCCGAACTGGTCGCGAGCCGTCACCTGGACCGCCGGCGTGATCGCAGCCCCCGCCACGGTGGTCGTGGGCTGCACGGTGAACACGAGCTGCACCGCGGCCGCCGAGGTGATGTTGAACGACGTACTCGTCGCCGCGGTGACGCCCGTCGCGCTCGCGCTCAGCGTGTAGCCGGTCCCGGACTTGTTGATGCTCAGATCCGGGAACGTCGCCACGCCGGAGACCGCCGCGACACTCGTCGTTCCCGACAACGTCCCGCCGCCGGGGTTGCTCCCGATCGCCATCGTCACGGTGCCCGTGAAGCCGGTCACCGTGTTACCGAGCCCGTCCTGAGCCGTTACCTGCACAGCCGGCGTGATCGTGTTGCCCGCCGTGGCGCTCGTCGGTTGCCCCGTGAACACGAGCTGCGTGGCGGAGCCGGCGGTGATGTTGAAGGCAACGCTCGTCGTGCCGGTCATGCCGGTCGCCGCAGCAGTGAGGGTGTAACCGCTGCCGGACTTGTTGATACTCAGGTTTGAGAACGTGGCCACGCCCGACACGGCGGCGACACTGGTCGTTCCCGACAACGCACCGCCGCCGGGGTTGGTGCCGATCGCCACTGTGACGGTCCCGGTGAAGCCCGTCACCGTATTCCCTTGCGCGTCAAGCGCCGTCGCTTGTACCGCGGGCGTGATGATGGCGCCGGCCGTCGTACTTGTGGGCTGGACGGCAAACGCCAGATGCGTCGCCGCGCCGGCCACGATGTTGAACGGCGCGCTCGTCGTCCCCGTCACGCCAGTCGCCGCCGCCGTTAGCGTGTAGCCGGTGCCCACCTTGTCGATGCTCAGCGTGGTAAACGTCGCGACCCCGTTCACGGCCGCCACGGTCGTCGTGCCGGAGAGCGCGCCCCCGCCCGGGTTCGCCCCGATTGCTGCGGTGACGTTGCCCGCGAACGTCGGATCGGTGTTCCCCAACCCATCCTGCGCGCTCACCTGCACGGCGGGCGTGATCGGCGCACCCGCACCTGTGGTCGTCGGCTGCACGGTGACCACGAGGTGCGTCGCGCTGCCGGCGGTGATGTTGAAGCTGGAGCTTGCCGTGGCGGTGAGGCCCGTCGCCGCCGCGCTCAGGGTATAGCCCACGCCCGCCCTATCGATGCTGAGATTCGGGAAGGTCGCGATCCCGCCCGCCGCGGTGACCGTGGTCGTGCCGGATAGCGTCCCACCGCTCGGGTTCGTCCCGATCCCCACGGTCACACCACCGGTGAACCCCGTAGCGGTGTTCCCGAGGGCGTCGCGCGCGGTCACCTGCACAGCCGGCGTCAGCGCCGTCCCCGCAAGGGCACTGCTCGGCTGCACCGTGAACGCGAGTTGCGTCGCCCCACCCGCCGTGATCTCGAACGCGCTGCTGGTGGCGCCTGCCGGGCCCGTGGCGACGGCGGTCAACGTGTAGCCTGTGCCGGCCTTGTTGATGCTCAACGTCGAGAAGGTGGCGATTCCCGAGACCGCGGCGACCGTGGTCGTCCCGGCGAGGGTTCCGCCCCCGGAATTCGTCCCGATCGCCACGGTGACGTTGCCGTTGAAGCCGGATGCCGTGTTCCCCTGGGCGTCCTGCGCCGTCACCTGCACCGCCGGCGTGATGGTCGCCCCGGCTGTCGTATTGGACGGCTGCACCGTGAACAACAGCTGCGCCGCGGCGCCGGCGGTGACGTCGAACGCGGCGCTCGCTCCCGTCGCGAGCCCGGTCGCGGTTCCCGTCAGGGTGTAGCCGGTCGCGCTACGGTTGATGCTCAGCGTCGAGAATGTGGCCACCCCGGCGGTTGCGGCGACGCTCGTCGTACCCGAGAGCGTTCCGGTCCCCGGGTTGTTGCCGAGCGCTACGGTCACGGTCCCGGTGAAGCTCGTCACCGTATTTCCCAACCCGTCCTGCGCCGTCACCTGAACCGCCGGCGTGATCGTGCCCCCGGCCGTCGTATTGCTCGGCTGGACGGTGAACACGAGCTTGTTCGCCGGCGCAGGAGCGATGTTGAACGCCGCGCTGGTGGCGGCGGTGAGGCCGGTGGCCGTCGCCGTGAGGGTGTAGCCGGTTCCGGTTCGATTGAGGCTCAAGTCACCGAACGTGCCCACTCCGCCGACGGCTGCCCCGCTCAGCGTGCCCGACAATGTCGCACTTCCCGGGTTCGCGCCAAGAGCGACCGAGACGGTCCCGGTGAACGTCGTCACCGTATTCCCCTGCGCATCGAGCGCGGTCGCTTGCACGGCGGGTGTGATCACCGAGCCGGCGGTCGTGCTCGTGGGCTGGACCGTGAACACCAGGTGGGTGGCCGCGCCGGGGACGACGTTGAAGGCGCTGCTCGTCGCTCCGGTCAATCCCGATGCCGCGGCAGTCAGCGTATAGCCGGTGCCGACCTTGTCGATCGTCAGGTTCGCGAAGGTCGCGACGCCGGCGGTTGCGGCCACCGTAGTCGTGCCGGACAAGGTACCGCCGCCAGGGTTCGCGCCGAGGGCGACCGTCAGGTTGCCCGTGAAGGTCGGATCGGTGTTCCCCAACCCGTCCTGCGCGCTCACCTGCACCGCCGGCGTAATCGCTGCCGCGGAACCGGTCGTAGTGGGTTGCACGGTGAAGACGACGTGCGTGGCCGCGCCCGCCGTGACGTTGAAGGTCCCGCTCGTGGACCCGGTGAGGCCGGTCGACCCAGCGCTCAATGCGTAGCCCGCGCCCGCCTTGTCGATGCTGAGATTCGCGAAGGTTGCGACTCCGGCCGCCGCCGTTGCGGTGTTCGAGCCCGACAGCGTCCCGCCGCTCGGGTTCGTTCCGATCGCCACGGTCACGCTGCCGGTAAATTCCGTCGCTGGATTCCCCAGGGCGTCACGGGCCGTCACCTGCACCGCCGGTGTGATAGTGGCCCCGGCGGTCGTATTGCTTGGCTGCACCGTGAACGCGAGCGTGGCGGCCGCGCCGGGCGTGACATTGAAAGGCACGCTCGTCCCACCGGGCACTCCCGTTGCCGCGGCCGTCAGCGTGTATCCGGTGCCGCTCCGGTTGATCGACAGCGACGAGAACGTCGCGACGCCGCTCGTCGCCGCGACACTGGTCGTACCCGACAGCGCCCCGCTTCCCGGATTCGCTCCGAGCGCTACGGTCACCGTCCCATTGAAGGCGGACGCCGTGTTCCCCTGGGTGTCCTGCGCCGTGACCTGCACCGCCGGCGCGATGGCGGCCCCCGCGCTCGCGGAGGTCGGCTGCACGGTGAACACCAATTGCGAAGCTGATCCCGGCGTGATGTCGAACGCCGCACTCCCGGCCGGTGTGAAACCGGTGGCGGTCGCGGTGAGCGTATAGCCCGTGCCCGTCCGATTGACGCTCAGGTTCGAGAATGTCGCCACCCCGGCGGTCGCGGCGACGCTGGCGGTACCCGACAGGGCTCCGCCGCCCGGGTTGTTGCCGAGCGCTACGGTCACGGTGCCCGCGAAGCTCGTCAGCGTGTTCCCCAGCGCGTCCTGCGCCGTCACCTGCACGGCCGGGGTAATCGCCGCTCCGGCGCCGGTGGTCGTGGGCTGCACCGTGAACTGCAGCGTGCTCGCCGTCCCCGGCGTCACATTGAATGGCGCGCTCACGGCGCCCGTGAGCCCCGTCGCGCTCGTCGTCAGTGTATAGCCGGTGCCGGCCTTATTGATGCTCAGGCTCGAGAACGTGGCGACGCCGGACACTGGCGCGATCGTCGTCGGGCCCGCGAGTGTCCCGCCGCCGGGGTTCGTGCCGATCGCCACGGTCACGTTGCCAGTAAAGCCCGAGGCCGTGTTCCCCTGTGCATCCTGCACCGTCACCTGAACCGCCGGTGTGATGGGGGCACCCGCCACCGTGTTGGTCGGCTGCGCCGTAAACACCAGACGGGTCGCAGCCCCCGCAGCGATGTTGAACGCCGAGCTCGTCGTACTCGTCACCCCGGTCGCCGCGGCGGCAAACGTATAACCGGTTCCGACCTTATCGATGCTCAAGTTCGCGAAGGTCGCGACCCCACTCGCTGCCGCCGCCGTGGTCGTGCCGGACAACGTCCCGCCGCCGGGGTTGGCGCCGAACGACAGGGTCACGCTTCCCGTGAAGGTCGGATCGGTATTGCCGAGGGCATCCTGCGCGCTCACCTGCACAGCAGGCGTGATCGCCGTTCCGGCGCTCGTACTCGTGGGCTGCACCGTGTAGACGAGGTGCGTCGCCGCGCCGGCCGCGATCGTGAAGGGCACGCTCGTCGCACCACTCAAGCCGGTGGCGGCGGCGGTCAGCGTGTACCCGGCGCCGGCGCGGTTGATACTTAACGTCGAGAACGTCGCCACACCGTTCGCCGCGATGACCGTCGTCGTTCCTGAGAGCGTCCCGCCCGCCGGGTTCGTCCCGATGGCGACCGTGATGCTGCCGTTGAACTCCGTCGCCGCGTTGCCGAGGGCGTCGCGCGCCGTGACCTGCACGGCCGGCGTCACGGTGGCACCCGCCGCCGTCATCGTCGGTTGCACGGTGAACACGAGCTGGGTCGCCGGCCCCGGCGTGACGTCGAACGCGCTACTCGTTGCGCCGCTCACACCCGTCGCCGCCGCCGTCAGGGTATAGCCCGTCCCCGAGCGGTTGATGCTCAGCGTCGAGAACGTGGCGAGGCCGGATGCGGCCGCGACGGTCGTCGTGCCCGAGAGCGTTCCACTCCCCGGGTTCGCTCCGATCGCGACGGTAACATTCCCCGTGAAGCCCGCGGCCGTGTTCCCCTGAGCGTCCTGGGCCGTCACCTGCACGGCGGGCGTGATCGCCGCCCCCGACGTTGTGCTCGTCGGTTGTACGGTGAACACGAGCCGCGCCGCGGAGCCCGGTGTGATCGTGAATGCGCTGCTCGTGGCGGCCGCTACACTGCCCCCCGAAGCGGCCAGGGTGTATCCAGCGCCAACCTTGTCGATGCTGAGGCCGGGGAACGTCGCCACGCCGTTCACGGCCGCGACCGTCGCGGTCCCCGAAAGCGTCCCGCCGCCGGGGTTGGCCCCGAGGGCAACGGTCACGTTCGCCGTGAAAGTCGGATCCGTGTTCCCGAGCGCGTCCTGCGCCGCTACCTGCACGGCCGGCGTGATCGATGCGCTGGCCACGGTGCTCGTCGGTTGGATAATGAAAGCGAGATGCGTCGCGCCGCCTGCCGCGATCGTGAACGGAGTGCTCGTCGCGCCGCTCACACCCGTCGCCGCGGCGGTCAGCGTGTAGCCCGCTCCCGCGCGGTTGATGTTCAACGTCGTGAACGATGCCACGCCGGCCGACGCCGCGACCGTCGTCGTGCCCGACAGGGTCCCCGCCCCCGGATTCGCTCCCAACGCCACGGTCAGGTTGCCGGTGAACTGCGTCGCCGTATTGCCCAGCGCGTCGCGCACCGTCACCTGCACCGCCGGTGTGATGGCGACGCCCGCCGTGGTAGTCCCGGGCTGCACCGTGAACGCAAGCTGTGTTGCCGCACCCGGCGTGACGTTGAACGCTGCACTCGTCCCACCAGACACTCCGGTGGCGGCCGCGACCAGCGTGTATGCCGTACCGGTGCGGTTGATGCTCAGGTTCGCGAAGCTCGCGACGCCGGCGGCAGCGGCTACGGTGGAGGTTCCAGAAAGGGTCCCGCCGCCCGGATTGGCTCCCAGCGTGACGGTGATATTGCCGCTGAACCCGGTGGCGGTGTTCCCCTGCGCGTCAAGCGCCGTCACCTGGACGGCGGGCGCGATGGCCGCCCCAGCCATCGTAGTGGTCGGTTGCGCGGTGAACGCGAGCTGCGAAGCCGCACCAGGGGTGATGTCGAACGCCGTACTGCCGGCGGTGGTCAGCCCGGTCGCCGTCCCGGTGAGGGTGTAACCGGTCCCGCTCCGGTTGATGCTCACGTTCGAGAAGGTGGCCACGCCCGCGGTCGCGGCGACGCTGGTCGTGCCGGCGAGCGATCCACCCCCCGCATTGTTCCCCAAGGCGACCGTCACCGTGCCGGTGAAGCTCGTTACCGTGTTCCCGAGCCCGTCCTGCGCCGTGATCTGAACCGCCGGCGTAAGCGTCGCGCCTGCTGTCGCGCTCGTGGGCTGCACCGTGAAGACGAGCTTGTTTGCAGCCGCCGGCGCGATGTCGAACGTGTTGCTTGTGGCCCCGGCGGGACCGCTCGCCGACGCGGTCAGCGTGTATCCCGTTCCGGTCTTATTGAGACTAAGGTCGCCGAACGTGGCCACGCCCGAGACGGCCGCAACGGTGACCGTCCCGGAAAGCGTCGCGCTCCCCGGATTGGCGCCGAGGGCGAGCGTGACGTTCGCGGTGAACGCCGTCGCGATGTTCCCTTGTCCATCGAGCGCCGTGACGCGCACGGCGGGCGTTACGACCGACCCCGCCGTGGTGCTGGTGGGTTGGACAGTGAACGCGAGATGCGTGGCGGAACCGGCCGTGACGTCAAAGGCGGCGCTCGGCCCGCCGGTGAGGCTTCCGCCACCCGCGGTGAGCGTGTAGCCCGTACCGACCTTGTCGATCGCCAACGTCGCGAACGACGCCACGCCCGCGACGGCGCTCACCGTGGTGCTTCCGGAAAGCGTCCCGCCGCTCGGGTTGGTCCCGATCGCAACCGTGATCCCGCCGGTGAACGTCGGGTCGGTGTTGCCCAGCGGATCCTGCGCGCTCACCTGCACCGCCGGCGTGATCGCCGAGCCCGCGCCGACGGTGGTAGGCTGCACGGTGAAGACGAGGTGTGTGGCCGTCCCTGCCGCCACATTGAAGCCGGAACTCCCGCCAGCCGTGAGCCCCGTCGCCGTAGCGCTCAGCGCGTACCCGTTGCCGGCCTTGTTCACGCTCAGGTTCGCGAACGTCGCGATCCCCGAGCTCGCGGCGACGGTGGCGGAGCCGCCGAGCGCGGCGCCCGTCGGATTGGTCGTGAGCGCCACGGTCACGTTACCGGTGAAGGCCGGATCGGTGTTCCCCAGGGCGTCCTGGGCCGTGACCTGCACCGCCGGCGTGATCGACCCGCCGGCCACCGTGTTGGTCGGCTCGACGGTAAACACGAGGGTCGCTGCTGTCCCGGCGGTCACGCTGAAGGCCGCGCTCGTCGTCGAGGCCAGCCCAGCCGTGTTGGCGGCGAGCGTGTACCCAGTGGCGGCCCGGTTGAGGCTCAAACCGGCGAAGGTGGCCACGCCGCTCACGGCGGCCGCGGTGGTCGTTCCCGACAGCGTCGCGCCGCCCGGGTTCGCCGCCAGCGCCACGGTCACGTTGCCACCGAAGCCGGTCGCCGTGTTCCCGAGTGCATCCCGCGCCGTCACCTGCACGGCCGGAGTGATCGTGGTCCCGGCGACAGTGATGCTCGGCTGCACGGTGAAGACGAGTTGTGAGGCGGTGCCCGAGGTGATGTTGAAGGCAGCGCTAGTCGAGGGCGAAGTGCCCGTGGCCGTCGCGCCCAGCGTGTAGCCGACGCCCACTCGGTTGATGCTCAGGTCCCCAAAGGTCGCCACGCCGTTCGTCGCCGCCACCGCGCTCGTCCCGGACAGCGTTCCGCCGCCCGCGTTGTTGCCGAGTGCTAGGGTGACGGTTCCCGTGAAGCCGAGCACCGTATTGCCCAGCGCGTCCTGCGCACTCACCTGTACGGCAGGTGTGATCGCGACGCCCGCCGTGGCGTTGGAGGGTTGCGCCGTAAAGACCAGCTGGCTCGCCGCGCCCGCCGCGATGTCGAACGCGGTGCTGGGAGTGTTGCCCAGCCCCGCCGCGCTCGTGACGAGGGTGTAGCCCGTGCCCGCCCGGTTGATGCTCAGGTTCGAGAACGTCGCGACGCCGCCGACCGCCGCCATGGTAGTCGTGCCGGACAGCGTTCCGCCGCCTGGGTTCGCGCCCACCGCGACCGTCACATTACCAGTGAACGCGGTCGCCCTGTTTCCCTGCGCGTCGCGCGCCGTCACCTGTACGGCCGGCGCGATTGCCATACCGGCGGTGGCGTTGCTCGGCTCCCCCGTGAAGACCAGCTGGCTCGCCGCGCCCGCCGTCACGTCGAACGACGAGCTCGTGGCATTCGCGAGCCCGGCGGCAGCCGCACCCAGCTGATAGCCGGTCGCCGTCTTGTCGATGCTCAAATTCGCGAAGGTCGCGACCCCGCTCACGGCAGCCGCCGTCGCCGTGCCCGCCAGCGTGCCGCCGCCGGGATTGGTCGCCAGCGTGATCGTGATCGTGCCGCTGAAGCCGGTGGCCGCGTTGCCCAGGGCGTCGCGCGCGGTGACCTGAACAGCGGGTGTGATGGCCGCACCGGCCGTCACGTTGGTCGGTTGCCCCGTGAACGCGAGCTGGGTCGCCGCACCCGGCGCGATCCCGAAACCGGCACTCGTCGCGGCCGCGAGCCCGGTGGCAGCGCCCGAGAGCGTGTAGCCCACACCGCTACGGTTGATGCTCAACGCGCTGAAGGTCGCAACCCCCGACACGGCGGCCACGGTGGTAGTGCCCGTCAGCGTACCGCCACCGGGGTTGCTCCCGATCGCGACGCTCACGTTCCCGGTGAACCCGGTCGCTGTGTTCCCCTGAGCGTCGAGCGCCGTCACCTGCACCGCCGGAGTGATCGTCGCGCCCGCGACGGTCGTCGACGGCTGTACGGTGAACTGCAGCGTGCTCGCGGCGCCCGGCGTGACATTGAACGCTGCGCTCGACGCAGTTGTCAGGCCGCCCGCCGCAGCGGTGAGGGTGTAGCCGCTCGCCGCGCGATTCACGCTCAGGGTGGCGAACGTCGCGACTCCGCTCGCGGCGGCCGCGCTCGTGGTCCCCGACAAGGTGCCGTTGCCCGGATTGTTGCCGAGCGCCACGGTCACGGTGCCGGTGAAAGTCGTCACGGTATTGCCGAGCGCGTCCTGGGCCGTGACCTGGACGGCGGGCGCGATGGCGACGCCGGCCGTGGTGTTGGACGGCGGCACCGTGAACACGAGCTTGTTCGCGGACGCTGGGCTCACGGTAAACGCCGCACTCGTCGTCCCGGAGAGCCCCGTCGCGTTGGCGGTCAGCGTATAGCCCGTGCCCGCCTTGTCGAGACTGAGGTCGCCGAACGTCGCCACTCCGGCCACCGCGGCCATCGTGGTCGTCCCCGACAGCACAGAGCCGCCGGGATTGTTGCCCAGGGCGACGATCACGTTGCCCGTGAACGCGGTTGCGGTATTCCCCTGCGCATCGAGGGCGGTCACGCGCATCGCCGGCGTGACGATGGAGCCCGCGGTGATCCCAGTCGGTTGCTGCGTGACGACGAGTTGCGTCGCCGGACCGGGAGTGATGGTGAACGCCGCGCTGGGGCCCCCGCTCAGCGACCCCGCGCTCACCTGGAGCGTGTAACCGACGCCGCTGCGGTTCACCGAGAGCGTGCCAAAGCTCGCCACGCCGGCGACGGCGGCCACCGTGGTCGAGCCCGTGAGCGTGCCGCCACCCGGATTGTTGGCGAGGGCGAGCGTGACATTCGCGGTGAACCCGGTCACCGTGTTTCCCTGCGCGTCCTGCGCCGTGACTTGGACGGCGGGTGTCAACGCGGCGCCGGCGGTCGCGTTGCTGGGCTGGACGGTGAACACGAGCCGGGTGGCGCTGGCGGGAATGATGTCGAACGGGTTGCTCGTTGCGCCGCTCGGACCGGCGGCGGTCGCGCCGAGCGTGTACCCCGAGCCGGTCCTGTTGATGCTCAGGTTTCCGAACGCAGCGACGCCGTTCACCGCCGCCACCGTCGTGGTGCCCGAGAGCGTACCGCCGCCGGGGTTGGCATCGAGCGACACCGTGACATTCCCGGTGAAGCCCGTAGCGGTATTGTCGAACGCGTCGCGAGCGGTGGCCTGAATGGCCGGCGTGATGAGCGCACCCGCGGCCGTCGTGGTGGGTTGCGAGGTGAAGACCAGGTGCGTGGCGGCGGCCGGGACGACCGAGAACGTGGCGCTGGCGCCGTTCAGCGTCGTCGTCGCCGCCTGCAAGGTGTAGCCTGACCCGGCCTTGTCGATGTGCAGGTCCGCGAAGGTGGCCACACCGTTCACGGCGACGACGGTCGTCGTACCACCGAGGGTGCCGCCGGACGGATTGGCGCCGAGCGTCAGGCTGACGTTGCCGTTGAAGCTCGTGACCGGATTCCCGAGCGCGTCCTGCGCGGTGACCTGGACCGCCGGGGTGATCGCCGAGCCCGCGGTGGTCGTCCCGGGTTGCACGGTGAAGACGAGCTGCGTCGCCGAGATCGCGACGCGGAAGTCGGCGTCCGACTCGAGGTTCGAGCCGAAGGACACCCAAGGACTCGACCGGCCCGTCTGATCCACGGCCCGCCCCTGCCAATGGTACGACGTGCTGTCGCGGAGCCCGGCGATGAATGCCGTCGCTGTACCGCCATTCGCGACGGCCACGCCGGAGCCGTTCGCCGTACCGGTGAACGCCGTTCCGACGGGCTCCACCTCGACGTCGATCCGGAGTTGGTCGCCGGGGTTCGGGTCCGTCACGGCGGCCTTGAACGCCACCGAGCGACCGGTGGCAGTCCCACCCACCGCGATCGCAGTCGTGCCGTCGCTCTGGAATTGTCCCAGGCCGGTGGGCGCATTGGGCGGGACCGGAATGGACGTACTGAAATCGGGCGCCGATTCTGCGTTTCCGCCGAAGGAAGTCCACGGACCGGCCCGCCCCGTCTGATCGAGCGCGCGCGCCTGCCAGTGATAGGCCGCGTTGTTTGCGAGCCCGGTGGCGGCGACGAACGCAATCTGACCGTTCGCCACCCGCGCACCTGTGGCCGTGGGCGTACCGGTGAAGGCTGCACCGACCGGCTGAAGCTCGACCTGCAGCCGCAGGGAATCGCCGACGTCCGGATCCGTCATGAGACCGCGCAACACCACGCCTCCCTGATCCGTGGTGCCACCGACCGCGATGGTCGTGATCGAGTCGCCGCGCAGCTGGGCGAGCGATTGCGCGGCAGCGGGCGCACGCGGCCGCGTGACGCTCAACGTGAAGACGCCGGTCTGTGCGGAGCCCGCCGACGTCGCCTCGATCCGATAGGTCCCGGCGACCGGGAGCCGCTGATACCGGAGACAGGCGTCGTTCCCGCCGGAGCAACTGTCGTTCGTCGCGAAGGCGGGGGCCGCGTTGTCAGCCGATGTGTCGAGAGCGATGAACGCGTCGACCGCCGTCGACGACATGGCGATCGTCACCGAGTCGCCCGCGGCGGCGGTGAAACTGTACAGGCGAGCGAAGCTCGTGGACCGGTGCGGCGCCGAGCAGTCGGCCATTGTGAGCGAATCGGTGAGCGGAGGTGCGTTCACCACGACCGGCGCGGGCATGCACGGATGGACCGTGAACTCCACCGGCACGCGCCCAGGGCTGTTCGCGGCGTTTTCGGCGTCCACGATCACCGTGTCGCGATACACGCCGGTGGCGAGCCCGGCCGGGTTGAACGCGATCCGTAGGGTGGCGGGCGCCGTCCCGCTGTTCGGTCCGACGAAGGCGAGCCAGGATCCCCCGGTGGCGAGGTGCGCCACCCAGGAGAGCGTGCCGGGCCCACCGTTGGCCACCGACAGGCTGTCGTCGGCGGCCGCCATGCTGCCTACGGGAGCCGAATCACGCACCTGGCCCGGCGCGAGCATGAGCCGGGCGATGGGCGGAGGGTTGTTGGTGAGCTTGTCGACCTGGCAGGTAGCGAGGAGAAGAAGGAGAGGAGCGACACCGGCCGCGCGCCACGCCCCCCATCCGGGGGCGGATGCCCTGCGCGATCGACCTGTTGCCGAGGAGCCCCCCACAACCTCGCCTTAGTGGTGTGAACACGACAGATTGAGCAAGGCCTGTACCGGCCCAAGCCCAGGCTGGGGCCCGCACTTGCACGCCAGTTGTATCAATCCTGCTACAGAAGGAAGGGGGGGCGGGGGGAGGGGTGAGGGACTACCTTAGTGGGCGGTACAGGACTCGAACCTGTGACCTCCGGTATGTGAGACCGGCGCTCTAACCAGCTGAGCTAACCACCCTTGTGAGGCTAGAGGACAGGCAACAGTAACAGACGCACAGACGCACAGATGGAAAACAGTTATCAGTAAACGGGGAGGCCGTGCGGGCTGTACCCGTTGTCTGGGTCGTGCCTGTTCTCCCCTGTGCGTCTATGCGTCTGTTACTGTTCGCTGCTTTCCAGCCGTTCAGCGTGGGCCCTCCAGGATTTGAACCTGGGACCTACGGATTATGAGTCCGCTGCTCTAACCGCTGAGCTAAGGGCCCGCGAGAGCGGAAATATGACGGCCATGCGGAGACCATACAAGCGCTGACATGCGCCGGATTCTCATCATCTCCCACGTCTACATCCCACCCTCCAACCGGGGGAAGCTGCGCGCGCTCGCCGCGCGCGGGCTGGACGTGACCGTCGGCGTACCGCAGCGCTGGCGTGAGACGGTGCTCGGCCGCACGACCGAGGCGGCCTGGGAGCGGACCAACGGGGTGGAGGTGTTCCCCATCCCCGCCCGGCGCCATGGCGACCCGGCCACGCTGACGTTCGCCACGCGGGCGTTGTACGCCCTGGTGCGGGACAAGCGACCCGACCTGATCCAGATAGAGGAAGAGGCGACGGTGCCGGCGGCGCGCCAGGCAGTGAGCGCGGCGCGCCGGCTCGCCCTGCCGACGGTGCTGCTCACCCATCAGAACGTCTCGGTCGCGCTCCCGATGCTCATGCGGTGGCGCCGCACGCGCATGCTGCGCCGCCTTCGGGGCGCGATCGCGGGGAGCGAGGCAGCGGCCGCGCTGATGCGCGGGGTGGTCCCCGGGCTCAAGGTCGCGGTGATTCCGCAGCTCGGCGTCCACGTGCCGACGGAGCCCGAGCACGCGCACCACGAAGGCCTGGCGATCGGCTGCGTAGGCCGCTTGGTGCCCGAGAAGGGAATCGATAATTTGCTGCAGGCGCTGGCGGAGAACCGGGCCCATCGCTGGCACCTCACGGTGGTGGGCGACGGGCCGGATCGGGAGCGGCTCGAGCGCCTCGCCTCCGACCTGCGTCTCGCGGCGCGGGTGCGCTGGACCGGCGCGTTGCCACCCGGGGAGCTGACGAAGCTGTGGCCGGAACTCGATGTGGTCGTGCTGCCGGCGCGCACGCTGCCAACGTGGGCCGAGCCGGCGGCGCATGTCTTGGCGGAAGCCATGGCGCACGAGGTCGCGGTCGTGGGCACGAGCGCGGGCGCGACACCCGAGGTGATCGGAGGGGCCGGGCTGGTGGTGCCGCCGGACGATCCGCTGGCGCTGTCCGCGGCGCTGCGACGCCTCTCGGCACCGGAGCAACGACGCCCGCTCGCTCAAGCGGGGCGCGCCCGCGCGATGCAGTACTTCTCGGATGATGCGGTGGCCGAAAGGACGTTGGCGTTCTGGAAAGAACTCCTGCAGTGAAGCTTGATAAGGGCGTTGCCGAACGAGGCGTTGCCGAGTGGGGCGTTGTCGGAATAGGCGATGCACCCCACACGGCCCCGCGTTACCCGAGAACGCCTTTTTCGGCAACGCCTTACCCGGCAACGTCTCCCTCCCGATGACCCGCGTCCTCCTCGTCCCGGATCTTCCTTTAGAGCGGTGGCCTTCCATGGACCGCTATGCGCACCGGCTGCACGACTGGCTGGAGAGCACGGATCCGGGCTTCGAGGTGCGCCTGGCGGCGTCGATCGGCGACCTGACGCGCGATCGCGCCGACGGACGGAGCTCGGGTGGTTATCCGCGCTGGTGGGCCCAGGACGTGGATCCCACCAAGCTCGTGCTGCCGGGGCCGCTCTACGAGCCCCAACGCTACGTCGCGCGCTATTTCCTCTATCCCTGGTGGCTCCGGAGCGAGGCGAAGCGCGCGCAGCTGGTCCACATCCTCGATCACAGCTACGCGCATATGGTGACCCGTGTGCACCGCCGGCCCGCGATCGTCACCGTCCACGATCTGATGCCGGTGATCGTGCTGCGCTCGCCGACCGACGGGTGGCGCGAGGGCGTGCGCAACCGGTTCCTGCGCGGCACGCTCAAGGCGCTGCGCCTGGCGCGCGCGTACATCGTGGGCACGGACTGGCTGAAGCACGAGCTCGCCACGTGGCTGGGTGACGACCGGCGCATCAGCGTCGTCCCGTTCGGCGTGGATCGCGCGTTCTTCTCCGAGGCACCCAATGCCCGGATGCGTGGCCGGGCCGATTGGCGCATTCCCCTCGATGCGTTCGTGGTGCTTCACGTCGGCAGCACGGTCGAGCGCAAGAACGTGCCGCTCGTGATCCACACGGTAGCCCGACTGCGTGCGCAAGCGGACGCCTACCTGCTGCAGGTGGGCGGCCGGTTCACCAGCGACCAGCAGCAGCTCATCGATCGCCTGGGGTTGCGGAAGTACGTGCGAACCGCGCCCCTCGCTGATGAAAGCACGCTGCGGCGTGCCTATCGGGCGGCGGACGTGCTGCTGTTCCCGTCGCTGTACGAGGGGTTCGGCTATCCGGTGATCGAGGCGTTCGCGTCGGGACTGCCCGTGGTCACCTCGGGCGCCGGCGGGCTGAAGGAAGTCGGCGGCGACGGCGTGGTGGTGGTCGAAGGTCGAGATCCCGGAGCGTACGTGCAGGCGCTCGAGCGCCTCGGGGACGATGCGTTGCTGCGCGAAGAGCTGGTCGAGCGGGGCCGCGCGCGGGCGCGCACGTTCACCTGGCAGCGGACGGCGGACCAGACCGCGGCGGTCTACCGGGGCCTGCTCTGACCTGCTCCTTCGCGGCCGGCTCCGTCTCCATCACTCCCGACCGATCGCTTCCACTCGCCGGCTTTACGGACCGCCTGGAGCCGAGCACCGCCGTCGCCGATCCACTCGAGCTCAATGCGTTGCTGCTGCGCACGTCGCGGGGCACGATCGCGATCCTCACGGCGGACCTGTTGTTCGTCACCGCAGACTTGAAACAACGCGTCGCGGAGCGCCTCCGCCCCGAGCTCGAGCTCGACGACGCGTCGTTCCTGTTCGCGGCGTCCCATACCCATTTCGCGCCCAGTGTAGATCCCTCCAAGCCGCTGCTCGGCCCCGCCGATCCGGCTTACCTGAACCTCGTGATCGGGCGGGGGGCTGAGCTGCTCTCGCGCCTGGCGGGAACACGGTCGGACCAAGGAATGGCGCGTATCGAATACCGCAACGGATTGGCCGCCCATGCAATCAACCGCCGACGCATGGGTTGGCGCCTGTCGCCGCGTGCCCCCCACTTGCCGCGTCGCGCGGCTTTGCGGGCACCGAATGCGAAAGGCCCGTGCGACGAGACGGTCCATGTCGTCACACTGATCGGGTCGAGCGGGGGGCCCGCGGCCGTGCTCTGGTCGTACGCCTGCCATCCGGTGAGCTTCGCCGAGCCGCGCCAGGTGAGCGCTGACTTTCCAGGCGTGGTGCGGCGCGCTCTCCGCACCGCGTTCGGCAACGATCTCCCCGTACTGTTTCTCCAGGGATGCGCGGGCGACATCCGACCGCGCGAGCTGGGCCGGCCGCGCTCGCTGCGCCGCCGCCTCGCGGAGTTGGTGGTGGGAAAGCTGTTCACGCCGTTCACGCCGGCGGAGTACGCAGCTTGGTCAGGCTCGCTCGCGGCGCGGGTGGTGGACCTAGCGCGTGGTTCCGGGAGGGCGTTTCCCCTCCCGTCTGGCTTCCGGACGGCCCATGCGAGCCTCCCGCTCTCCGATCTGATCGACGGAGCGGCGCCCGGCAATCGCAGCCTGACGTTGCAACGCTTCGAGCTCGCGCCCGGGCTCGCGATCGCGGCGATGTCGGCCGAGCCCGTGGTGGAGTACGGGTTGGCGCTCCGCGCCGTGGAGCCCGACGGACGGGTGGTCATCCCCGCCGGCTACACGGACAGCGTGTTCGGATACCTCCCCACGGCGCGGATGCTCGGCCAGCACGGCTATGAAGATGAAGGCTTCATGGAGGCGTTCGGGCTCAAGGGAAGGTTCCGGCCGCAGGTCGAGCGCGTCGTGGCCCAGGCGTGGAGCGCGCTGCGACCAGCCTAGCGCGGCCCTGCCACACCGCAGATGACACGACACAGGTGTTGCGTTCGCTCAGCACCGTAGGTCACATCGCCACTAACCGTTGGCCCCACCAGGGGCTGCATGAGCCGGTGCGCCGCTTGCACGCCGCGCCTTGCGATGAGGCCCTTCCGCGTCCTCCCCGTTCTGGCCCTCGTCGCCGCGAGCGCCACCTGCCACCTCGACCGCCTGGTGAAGTCCTCGGGCGGGGGTGGGGGGGGTGGCGGACCGCCCCCTCCGGGCCCTCCCGTTACCCTCGCGTTCACAGTCCAGCCGCGCGGCACCAAGCCCGACAGCGCGATCAAGCCCCCCGTGCAGGTGACTGCGCGGGACTCGGCCGGCAACACCTCCACCAATTACAACGGCGTCATTCGCGTCGCGATCGCTACCGACGGGAGCGCGGGCAAGAACGCGAAGCTCGTGGGCGATACGGTGGCCACCGCCGTCTCGGGGGTCGCGACGTTCAGCGGTCTGAGCGTCGACCAGCCCGGTAGCGGTTACACGCTGAGCGCGGGGCTCGCAACGGGGCCTTCGATGGGCACGAGCGCGGCATTCGACGTCTCGACAGTCCCGCCTCCCCCGCCCACCACGGGTGACCTGACCGTGAGCGCGGTTACCACGGGATCAGACCTGGATCCCGACGGCTATACCGTCACGGTCGACGGAGCTCAGAGTCAGGCGCTCGGTGTGAACGCGAGCGTGACGTACTCCGGGCTCACCGCCGCTGACCACTCGGTGCAGATCGGTGGAATCGCGTCCAACTGCACCGTGAGCGGTGCGAACCCGCAAACGGCTTCGGTACCGGCGGGCGCCACGGCGCAGGTGACCTTCGACATCACGTGCGCCGCGCTCCCTCCCACAACGGGCGATCTCAAGGTCACGACGAGCACGACCGGCTCGAACCTCGACCCCGACGGCTACACCGTGAGCGTCGATGGAGGTGCGGGGCAGCCGATCACGATCAACAACAGCACCGGCGTGACCTTCACTGCGCTCACTCCAGGAAGTCACAGCGTCGCGCTTTCCGGGGTGGCGGCGAACTGCGCGGTGAGTGGGGGCGCGACCCAGACCGTCAATATCACCGCCAATCAGACGGCGACCCTCGCGTTCGCCGTGACGTGCGCGGCGACTACCGGCAGCATTTCGATAACGACCAACACCGGCGGTTCGAATCTCGACCCCGACGGCTACACCGTAGCAGTGGACGGAGGGACGGGTCAGGCGATCGGTATCAACGCCGCCATCACCCTCACCTCTATTCCCACCGGAAGCCGCACCGTGACCTTGAGCGGCGTCGCGTCCAACTGCACGGTGAGCGGCGGAAACTCGCAGACGACGACCGTGACGAGTGGCCAGACCGCAACCGTCACGTTCTCCGTGACGTGTGCCGCGACGACAGGGAGTCTCACCGTTACGACGACCACATCGGGCTCGAACTTGGATCCTGACGGCTACACGGTTGCTGTGGATGGCGGCACGGGACAGGCGATCGGTATCAACACGAGTTTCACGTTCAACGGGGTAGCGACCGGCAGCCATACCGTAACGCTGAGCGGTGTCGCGGGGAACTGCACGGTGAGTGGCGGAAACTCGCAGACGACGACCGTGGCCAGTGGCCAGAGCGCAACCGTCACGTTCTCGGTCACCTGCGCGGCCCTTACCGGGAGCCTCACCGTCACGACGGCCACGTCGGGCTCCAACCAGCCGAGCGGCTATACCGTCACCGTGGACGGCGGCCAGAGCAAGAACATCGCGGCGAGCGGGAACGTGAGCTACACCGGCCTGGCGGCGACGAGCCACTCGGTGCAGCTGAACGGCGTCCCATCGAACTGCTCAGTCAGCGAAGCCAACCCGCAATCCGTCAGCGTGCCGGCGAATGGAACCGGCCAAGCGAGCTTCACGGTCACCTGTGCCGCTGTTACCGGGAGCCTCACCGTCACCACGGCCACGTCGGGATCCAACCAGCCGAGCGGCTATACCGTGACCGTGGACGGCGGCCAGAGCCGCAGCATTGGTGCAAGCTCGAGCGTGACCTACACTGGGCTTACCGCGACGACTCACTCCGTGCAGCTCACCGGCGTTCCGTCGAACTGTTCGGTGAGTGAGTCGAACCCGCAGTCGGTCACGGTGCCCGCCAACGGGACCGGCCAGGCGAGCTTCACGATCAGCTGCGCCGCCCTGACCGGGAGCCTGACGGTCACGACGGCTACGTCGGGATCCAACCAGCCGAGCGGGTACACCGTCACCGTAGACGGGGGCCAGAGTCGGAGTATCGGCGCCAGTGGCAGCGTGACCTACACCGGGCTCACCGCGACGAGTCACTCGGTCCAGCTCACCGGCGTCCCGTCGAACTGTTCGGTGAGCGAGTCGAACCCGCAGTCGGTCACGGTGCCCGCCAACGGGACCGGCCAGGCGAGCTTCACGATCACTTGCACCGCGCCCACCGGGAGCCTCACGGTTACGACCGCCACGTCGGGCTCCAACCAACCGAGCGGCTATACCGTCACCGTGGACGGCGGCCAGAGCCGCAGCATCGGGATCAACGGCAGCGTCACCTACACCGGGCTGTCCGCCGCGAGCCATTCAGTGCAGCTCAACGGTGTGCCCTCGAACTGTACGGTGAGTGAGGCGAACCCACAGTCGGTCACCGTGCCTTCCAACGGGACCGGCCAGGCGAGCTTCACGATCAGCTGCGCCGCCCTGACCGGGAGCCTGACGGTCACGACGGCTACGTCGGGCTCGAACCTACCCAGCGGGTACACTGTCACCGTGGACGGTGGGCAGAGCCGCAGCATAGGGATCAACGGCAGCACCACCTACACCGGGCTGACCGCTACAAGCCACTCGGTGCAGCTCACGGGCGTCCCGTCGAACTGTTCAGTGAGTGAGTCGAACCCGCAGTCGGTCACGGTCCCGGCCAACGGCACCGGCCAGGCGAGCTTCACGATCACTTGCACCGCGCCCACCGGGAGCCTCACGGTCACGACCGCCACGTCGGGCTCGAACCTACCCAGCGGGTACACTGTCACCGTGGACGGTGGCCAGAGCCGCAGCATCGGGATCAACGGCAGCGTCACCTACACCGGGCTGACCGCTACGAGCCACTCGGTGCAGCTCACGGGCGTCCCGTCGAACTGCTCGGTGAGCGAGTCGAACCCGCAGTCGGTCACGGTGCCCGCCAACGGCAGCGGCCAGGCGAGCTTCACGGTCACGTGCAGTGCGCCGCCCAACCAGCCGCCGGCGGTGATCGCAGGAGGAAATCAAAACGTGCTGGTCGGTGCGCTCTTCACATTGAGCGGAGCCTCGTTCAGCGATCCGAACCATAATGGGCCGTGGACGATCACGATCGACTGGGGCGACGGCTCGTCAGACGTCAACACAACGTCGAACGAGGGGTCCATCGCGGGATCGCACTCGTATATCACCGTGCTGCGGGCGACCTACACGGTGACGATCACGGTGACGGACGCGGGTGGGCTGAGCGGATCGGCGTCGAAGACGGTGAGTGTGACGACGCTGTGAAATAAAAAACAAAATGGGAGTGGGGAGTCGGGAGTGGTTCGTCATGGTGCGGCACCGGGCATCGTCCGTCAGTCTGGCATCAGATCGTACCTCTCCCCACTCCCCACTCCCATTTTCAATTCAGAATGGGAATCCCAAGTCGACGTCGACCTTCGGCCACCGTGACTTCGCGTTCCCCGTCGCCGTTAGACTGACCCGGCCGGCGAACGTCCTGACCCCCAGCTCGACGCCCACCCCATCGACCCATTGCGTCGGGGCCCAGGTCCAGCGATCGAGCACCGTCCCCGCATTCCAGCCCACGCGGCCGAACCAATCGGGCAGGAATTCCCACTGCAACCCGAGCTCTGCTTTCTGGAGATTGCGGCCGCGTAGCTCCTGCGTATTCAGGCCCGAGAACGGGATGTCGCGGTCGGGAAAGAGATAGTAGGGCCGGGCGCCGCCGAGCGAGAAGAGATAGTAGGGCGGCGGGGTACCGCCCGTCGCGCCCAGAGTGCCTCCTGCCCACACCGAGACGGTCGGCAACAAAGGCACATACAGGTGCAGATCGGCGAGCTGGTGTGAGAAGGCGGTGCCGTCCCCCACAAGCCGGTTGCCCCATTCGGACACGCCCCGGAATGCGAAGCCGCGTCGCGGATAGAGGCCCCGGTCGTACGTGTCGGCCTCGATCACAGCGGCGACGGTGTAGACGGTTCGATTGATCGCCGCGGAATCGATCGCCGACACCGATTCGGCCCACCGTGCATGCTCAGCCTTGACGCGTATGGACGCCAGCCCACCGGCGCCGAAGTTGGTGGACAGCGACGTCGTGACCGCCCCGAGGTCCACGCGCGCCTCGGCCACCTGGTGCCCCCCCCCGGCGTACAGATCGAACGGGCTGCGGACATACTCGACGCGGGCACCGAGCGCAACCGGACGGCCGATGCCGGCGGTCTGTGAGCCCCCGATGCCCACGCGAATCTGCTGGCCCAGGCGCGCGTCGAGTTGCGCGTTTGAGCCGAACCCGGGCACCCCGAACCCGCCCGAGAGGAGCAGCGAGGCCTTGTAGCGGCTGTCGTACCGCAGCCCGAGCCCGAACCGGCCGCCGGAGCGCTGCCGCACCACCACGGTCAATTCGCGCTGCTCCGGCGCTCCACCCGCCACGGGCTCGAGACGGTAGCGCACACTCTCGAACAGCCCCGTCGCGTACAGCCGATCCATGCGATGGTCGAGTCCACGCGGGGTCACCCAGCTCTGGTCGCGCACGCCGAGCACGCCCCCGAGATACTCCGGCGTCACGCCTCCGGCGAGCGTCGTATCGAAGCGGACTCGCGTGACCAGGACCGACTCCGGCTCCACCAGGGCCGGCCGCTCGACAGCGTGCCCCGTCCGCCCCAGCCGCCCCAGCCGCCCCAGCCGCCCCAGTACCGAGTCGATGCGCGGGAGGGCCGCGCGCGCCGCCGCCGCGCCGCGGGCAATGAGCTCCGGCCCGCGGGTGAAGGCGGTGCTCGAGAACCCGCGTACCTCCGGCACGATGAGCACGTCGCACTGGGCGCGCTGGGACGCCTGAGAATCCCAGATCCGAAACGAGATCGACTGCAACAGGACGTCCGCGAGCGAGCGGAGACTATCGCGCGGCTCGAGCGGATCGGTGACGTCGCTGCAGATCAGCACGTCGGCACCGAGGGCTCGGGCGTCCTGCGCCGGCAGATTGCGGATCACGCCCCCGTCGATCAGGACGCTGTCGTCGATCTCGACCGGCGAGAACACGCTCGGCAAGGCCATGCTGGCCCGAAGGGCGTCAGCGAGGAATCCATGATCGAGCACCTTGGCCTTGCCGGTCTCGAGATTGGTCGCGACCGCCGTGAACGGGAGGGACAGCCGACGGAAGTCGTGTACGCCGTGGGCGGACCACGTGAGCCGGGTGAGGAGCTGAGAGATCCGCTGCCCGGGCACGACGCTCTGCGGCAGCTTGATCGAGCCCCGCGTGATGGGCAGGGTGAGGAGATAGTGGTCTTCCGTGAACTTGCGATCGACCGGCAAATCACGCCGGTCCACCGGATCGGTGAGGAGCCGCGTCCAGTTGACCGAGGTCACGATGCTGTCGAGCTGGGCCGGCGTGTACCCCATCGCGTACAGCCCGCCGACCACGCCGCCCATGCTCGTGCCTGCCACGATGTCCACTCGCACGCCCGCTTCCGCAAGGACCTCGAGCACGCCGATGTGCGCGAGTCCCCGAGCGGCGCCGCCGCTGAGCGCCAAGCCCACTTTCTGGGCCTCTGCTCGCGGCGGGAACGCCGTCAAGAGAGCGAGGAGCGGGAAGAATGCAGGGAGCGGGGAGCGCGGAGCAGGACCGCCCGACGTAAGAAAGGGATTCATGCGCCTAATATCGCATGATCCCGAATTGACCTCAGTTGCCTAGCCTACGAACAACGCTCGCAACAGGCTGTGTGAGGAGAACGACGCGGGCGGCCGCGTGTGCGCGCGCCGTAGGGCGCGGCTCATGCGATCCCTGACCGGGGTCCGAGGCCGCATGACGGATCGCATTTGCCACGCGAGCACGCCGGCACGCTCCCACAACGGAGCGATGGGCGCCAGCTCGCGCGTGCACAGCGACGCGTGGCGCGTCAGCCGCCAGGCGAAGTCTTCGATGTGCCCGCGCCGGAGGTGGGACGAGAGGTGGCGCGCGTAATCGTCGGCGTAGGCGCGCATCGCCACCGCGGCCGTGTACTGCCAGTCTCCGTTCTCACGCAGGCGGGCGGCAACTCCCGTCGCCAGATGGGCGGTGGCGCGCAGCAAGGCGCGAAGATCTCGGCGGTTGGCGTCCATACGCCGGCCCCTGTACGCAACCGGCGTGCCTGCGGCTAACGACGCGTGGTGAAGAGGGATTTAGGCTGCGAGAGGGGAAGCGTGGGGCGCGGACGCGACATCGTCGCGAGGCGCCGTCGCGACTGCGCGGCGAGGGGAGTTGCGCGCGCGCCGCTAGGACAAGACCGATCGGTATCCCGCGCGCGACCGCGAAAGCTGGAGCGCCCCGACCCGGGTCAACTCCGCCAGCCACCGATCCACCGGAAAGTGACCGGGATCGAACCGCGCCGCCTCGTAGCGCACTTCGTGAAACGTCGACTGCACCACGCGCTCGGCGTCCACCGGGTCGTGCAGGATGGTAAAGGCGAGATCGCGCAGGTCGGACCCATGGCGGCTGGACAGCTCCCACAGCGCGCGCTCGTCCCCCGAAGCGACACGCTCCAGGAGGGCGACATCCGACAGCGCTGGGCTTGAGGTGGGCATAGGTGAAGTAAAGAGCCCTCCGGTGATCGGGGGGTAACGATGCGTTTGACGTCTTTTCTGTGTGAGCTAGCTTACGCTCCCATGTCCCCCACGTCCGACCGCCGCCAGGGCGACCGCCGCCGGCATTACAACAGGCGCAGCGGCGTCGATCGGCGGTTCCGGGAAGACCCCGTGGGCGACGACCGGCGGCAGAGCCCCGATCGCCGGTCCGGTCGCGACCGACGTGGCTGGGTGGAACGCAGGAAAGCCCCACGCAAGTAGCTTTTGCGCCTTAGCGTTACGCTCCCGCTCCCCGGGGGGTCTTTAAGGCCATGACCCCACCGCAGAAACGGGCGCCGACCTTTCTCGATCCCTCCGGTCGCCGGTGGCGCCGCTTGCGTGTGGGCGCCCTGGTAGCCGGGGTCGCGAGCACGATTCTCTTTCTCTTCGTGGTCACCGGGGTGATCGTCCCGCCCCTCCTGCCCACCCTCCGCTTCACGCAGACGGCCGCCGATTCCCTGGGGCATGCGCCTCGCTCGTCGCGCCCCGCGGCGAAGCACCCGATTTCGGTGCGCGCGGAGCGTGAGCGCGTGGCGAGTCGCCAGCGGCTGTTCGCCTACCTCGCCAAGCATCCCGCGGAGCCGGGGGTGCGGTACGCACAGCTCCCCATCGGACGGCCGCGTGCACCGCTCACGCCGGCGGGCCGCCCCATCGTCACCGGGTTCTACGTCAATTGGGATGACAACTCGCTGGCGTCACTGCGAACCCATATCAACGCGCTCGACTGGGTGGTGGCCGAGTGGGGATTCGTGCGCGGTGATACGGTCCCGGTGCACTTCCAGGTGGACCCCCGCGTACTGGCGCAGGCGGCGTTGGCGGCGCGGGCCAATCGGCCGGTGCAAGTCTTTGCGCTCGTCACGAACTTCACGGGAGACGATTTCGACGCGCGCGCCCTCACACGGCTACTCGACAACCCCCGCCTTTCGCGCCGCGCGATCGCGACGATCGCCGACACGCTGGCCCGCTACGACCTGGCAGGGGTCACCATCGACTTCGAGAATGTGCCACGCGCGGCGCACCCCGCCCTGCTCCGCTTCCTGGGGGCGCTCAAGGCGCGGCTGGCGCGGGACCACCGGCTGGTCACCCAAGCCATCCCCGGGGACGATCCCGAATGGCCCATCGCGCGCTATGGGGCGCTCGACGACTACGTCTTTCTCATGCTGTACGACGAGCATGACCCGTCCGACGAGCCGGGGCCGATTGCGAGCCAGGCATGGTTCGAGCGCCACCTAACGCGCGCTCTGGCTCATGTGCCGCCGGCGAAGGTGATCGTCAGTGTGGGACAGTACGGATACGAGTGGTCCGACACCGCGGAATCCGCCACCGAGCTGACGTTCCAGGATGTGATGCAGCTGGCGCGGGTCCACGCACATGCGCCGGCCATGGCGGGCGGCACGGGCAACCCGACGCTCGCTTGGGACGACCCGGATTCCACCGGTCACATCGTCTGGTTCCTGGACGGCGTCACGGCGTACAACCAGATCCGCCGGGCCCTGCCGCTCGGCGTCCGCGGCGTGGGCGTCTGGCGACTCGGCTCGGAGGACCCGTCGCTCTGGACGGTGCTGGATCGCGATGGCCTGCACGCCCGACCCCAGTCGCTGGACACGATCCGGATCGGCTACGACGTGGAGTTCGTCGGCACCGGGGAGATCCTGCGGATGGTCGCGGAGCCGACGCTGGGGCATCGGGCCGTGGCGATCGACAGCGCCACCGGGCAAATCGTGGTGGACTCGGTGCTGACCACGCCCTCGACGTACGTCATCGAGCGCTACGGCCGCCGCAAGCATACCGTCGCGCTCACGTTCGACGATGGGCCGGACGCGACCTGGACACCGATGATCCTCGACACCCTGCAATCGCGGGACGCGACGGCGACGTTCTTCGTGATCGGCGAGAACGCCGAGCTGCATCCCGCGTTGCTGCGCCGTATCCTGCGCGACGGCCACGAAATCGGGAATCATACGTTCACCCATCCGAACCTCGCGCTCGTGGGCCCGACGCTCACGCGGTTCGAGCTGTCGGCCACCGAACGGTTGATCGAGGCCGTCGTGAACCGGCGCACCGCCCTGTTCCGGCCTCCGTACTTCGGGGACGCCGAGCCCACCACCGCCGACGAGCTGGGGCCGATCGCCGTGGCACAGGGCCTGGGCTACGTCACCGTCGGACTGCGCGACGATCCAGGCGACTGGCTCGAGCCCGGCGTGGACACGATCGTCCGGCGCAGCCTCGAGCAGCTGGACCGCGGCAACGTCATTCTGCTGCATGACGGCGGCGGCAACCGGGCGCAAACGGTTGCGGCGCTCGGCCCCCTGATCGATTCGCTGCGCGCGCGTGGCTACCTGCTGACCACCGTGAGCGAGCTGGCCGGCCTCACACGCGACGAGGCGATGGCTCCGCTGCCGCCCAGCACGGCGTTGCGCCGCTTCGTCGAGCTCACGTCGTTCTCCGTGGTCGGCTGGATCGAGCTGGGGTTGCGTGCCGTGTTCCTCGTGGCGATGGCGCTCGGCGCGCTGCGCCTGGTGGTCCTGGTCGCCCTGGCCGTGCGCCAACGGCGCGTCCACCCCTTCGCGCGGCGCGGCGTGGACGGCGCGTACCACCCCAGCGTCAGTGTCGTCGTGCCGGCGTACAACGAGGAGGGCGTCGTCGTCCGTACCGTGCGGTCGCTCCTCGCGCAGAACTACGCGCGACTCGAGATCCTGGTGGTGGACGACGGCTCGTCCGACGGGACGGCCGCGGCGGCCTCCGAGGCATTCGCTGGCCGCGACGAGGTGCGCGTATTCACCAAGCCGAACAGCGGGAAGGCGAGCGCGCTGAACTTCGGCCTGGCGCGCGCCATGGGCGAGATCGTGGTCGCTGTGGACGCGGACACGCTGCTCGCGCCGGGCGCGATCGTCGCTTTGGTGGCGCCGCTCGCCGACACGCGCGTCGGTGCGGTCGCGGGCAACGCCAAGGTGGGCAACCGCATCAACCTGGTGACCCGGTGGCAGGCGATGGAGTACATCACGAGTCAGAACCTCGACCGCCGCGCGTTCGCGCTGTTGAACTGCATCACGGTCGTCCCGGGCGCGATCGGTGCCTGGCGCCGTACGCTGGTGCTCGACGCGGGCGGATTCTCGGAGCAGACGCTCGCCGAGGATCAGGACCTGACCCTCACGCTCCTCGAGCGTGGGTGGCGGATCGCCTACGCGGATAGTGCCGTGGCCTACACCGAGGCGCCCGACACGCTGCGCGGCCTATCGGGTCAGCGGTTCCGCTGGAGCTTCGGGACGCTGCAATGCGCGTGGAAACACCGTGGCGCGCTGTTCCGCTCGCGCGCGCTCGGCTGGGTCGCGCTCCCGAACGTGTGGATCTTCCAGCTCGCCTTCCCGTTCCTCGCGCCCGCGGCCGACCTGCTGTTCGCCTGGTCGCTCCTCACCGTGTACGTGAACAAGCTCCAGCACGGCGCGGAGTACGCGATGCAAAGCCTGGAGCAGGTCGTCGGATTCTACGTCGCGTTCCTGGCCGTCGACTGGCTGGCAGGTGTGGCCGCCTTACTGATGGAAAAAGGCGAAGAGAAAGGGCTGGCATGGCTGATACTGCTGCAACGCTTCGTCTACCGGCAGGTGCTCTACTGGGCGGTCGTCAAGGCCGTTGGGGCCGCCGCGCAGGGCCGGGCACGTGGTTGGGGCAAACTCGCGCGGAAGGGCACCGTCGAACTGCCCAAGGCCGCTTGAACGGGAGGTGTGAGGTGCTGAGACTCGGGATGGGCATCCTCGTCGCGTCGCTCTCGCTATTTCGTCTCGCGGTGGCTCAAACGTGGGCCGCTACCGCGAGCGCCGGCACCGTGCATCTCACCGACAGCTCCTCCCTCAACGCGCTGGGTGGTGTGGTCGAATACCGAGCCCTGCGCTGGCTGACGCTTGGAGCCGCTCCGACGCTGGTGCGCAGCACCGTCGGCACGCAGACGACGTCCGGCTTTGGAGACTTGCCGCTCACCGCCGCCGCTTCCAAGGAGCTCGGTACCGCTTGGGGACCCGAGCTCGCGGCCGCGGTGACCCTCACAGTCCCGACGGGCAATTCCGCCTGCGGCCTCGGGAGCGGCGTGACGAGTGTCGGGATGGAGGTGGGCGCGGGTCTCTCGCCCGCCGACGCACTGCACTTCTCCGTCGACGCGAGTCGGAGCCTGTCCGCCGTGACACTCTCGGCCCTCGACGCTCGGGGGTCGACCTGGCTCGACGTCGATGCCGACGTGGATTTCACGTCGCGGTTGACCGGGAGTGCGTCCCTCGGGGGCGACTTCGGTGGCATGGACACCACCACGGCTGCCCGGGAGGTCGGAGCAGGCGCGCGTTACACGCTCCATGGGCCGTTGACCTTGAGCGTCGACGTGACGCATCGCCTCTCCGGTATCGCGCCGACGTGGGGACTCGCGGTGACACTCGGGACGGCGAGCTCCGGGCTCTCGGCCCTCAACCCCAGCTCACCACTATGGCATCAGCGACAGGTCTTCAGCGGTGGGGTGAACATCCATGGGCGGGGGAAGTCTGGGGGAACGGGTGGGTGTTAGTGAGCAACCCAAAAAGGGAGAGGGGAGTGGGGAGAGGGACGCTCCGATGAACGGACCGCTGACGCCGTACCGAACACCGGACACCTGATACCGGAAACCGTTTAGTTGATATCGAACGCCCCGCTCGTATCGCCCGTCAAGCTCCCCGATGCCGCCGTGAGCGTGTAGCCCACTCCCGGATTGCTGATCGTCAGATCGGAGAAGGTCGCGACGCCGCCCACTGCCGCGACGGTCGTGGTCCCGCCGAGGATGCTCGAGCCCGGATTGTTCCCGATCGCGATGGTGACATTTCCCGTGAACGCGGTGACGACGTTACCGAACGCGTCCTGAGCGGTGACCTGCACGGCGGGCGCGATGGTGGAGCCTGCCGTAGTACTCGTCGGCTGGACCGTGAAGACGACGCGCGCGGCCGCGGCGGGCGAAATATTGAAGGTGTTGCTCGTCTGACCGGTGAGCCCCGGTGAGCTGAAGACCAGGGTGTAGCCCCCACCGGCCTTGTCGAGGGTGAGATCGTCGAATGTGGCGAGCCCGTTCACAGCGTTCACCGTCGTGGTACCACTCAGCGTGCCGCCTCCCGGGTTGGCGCCCAGCGCC
>DATLVU010000034.1:0-18567 GCA_035577025.1 Gemmatimonadales bacterium | reverse complement strand
GGCGCTGCTCGAGCAGGACGCGGTCTATGCGTCGGCCAACATCCGGGGCGGCGCGGAATACGGCGAGGCGTGGCACCGGGCGGGGATGCTGCTCAAGAAGCAGAATGTCTTCGACGACTTCATCGCGGCGGCCGAGTACCTGATCGCGCAGCGCTACACGTCCACACCCAAGCTCGCCATCGCGGGCGGATCGAACGGCGGACTGCTGGTCGGCGCGGCGATGACCCAGCGGCCGGATCTCTTCGGCGCCGCCCTGCCCGCGGTCGGCGTCATGGACATGCTACGGTTTCACAAGTTCACGATCGGATGGGCCTGGGTGACGGACTACGGGTCGGCGGACAGCGTGTCGCAGTTCCCCTACCTGTACAAGTACTCGCCGCTGCACAATATCCGGGCGGGCACCAAGTATCCCGCCACGCTCGTTACGACGGCCGATCACGACGATCGCGTGGTGCCCGGACACTCGTTCAAGTTCACCGCGACGTTGCAGGCGGCGCAGGCTGGGCCCGCACCGGTGCTCATTGAGATCGAGACCAAGGCGGGGCACGGCGCGGGCAAGCCCACGAGCAAGATCATCGAGGAGCAGGCGGACAGGTTTGCGTTCTTGGTGAGAAATCTGGGAATGTCGGAAGCGAAATGAGGGCGGCAGGGGCGGCACGGCGGCAGGTAGCACGCCTAACCACTTGCCGCCCTGCCGCCTTGCCGCCCTAGTCTATCAGATCCCCCAGCAGCTGTCTCGCAATCACGATTCGCTGAATCTCGCTCGTCCCTTCGCCGATCTCGCAGATCTTCGCGTCCCGCATCATGCGCTCCACCGGATAGTCCGTGGTGTAGCCGTAGCCCCCGTGCAGCTGGACCGCCTTCGTCGTGGCGCGCATGGCGAGCTCCGAGGCGTACAGCTTTGCCATCGCCGCTTCCTTCTTGAAGGGCCGGCCGTGCTGCTTGAGCCAGGCGGCATGATAGACCAGATGAGTCGCCGCCTCGATCTCAGTCGCCATGTCGGCCAGCGCGAAGTGGACGCCCTGGAAGGCGGCGATGGGTTTGCCGAATTGCCGTCGCGTCGTGGTGTACCGCAGGCACTCCTCGAGCGCCCCCTCGGCGATTCCGAGCGCCAACGCGCCCAGGCCGATCCGACCGCCGTCGAGCGTGTGGAGAAATTGGCGGAACCCGTTGTTCACGGGTCCCAGCACGTTTTCCTTGGGGACGATCGCGTCCTGGAATACCAGCTCGCGCGTATCCGACGCGCGCCAACCGAGTTTGTCTTCCTTCTTTGCTGCGGCCACACCGCGGCACTTGGGCAGCGACGCGTCGTGCCCGACGCCGACGCGTTTCGCTTCCGTGAGGTCGGTGGTGTCCTTGGTGACGATGAACGCGGTGATGCCGTGCGTCTTCTTCGCTGTGGGATCGGTGCGGGCCGTCACGACGAAGATCTCGCCGACCCCGGCGTGTGTGATGAAGATCTTCGAGCCGTTCAGGACATAGTGGTCGCGCTTTTCTTCGGCCGTGGTGCTCGTGCCCCCCGCGTCCGATCCGGCCCCTGGTTCCGTGAGCCCGAATCCCCCCAACACCTTGCCGGCCGCGAGCAGCGGGACGAACCGTTTCTTCTGCTCGTCCGTACCGAAGTCCACAATCGGCGATGTGCCGAGGGTCGTGTGGGCACTCACGGTGATGGCGTGGCTCGCATCGACCTTGGCGAGCTCGTGGATCACCATGATGTAGGAGAGGTAGTCCATCCCGGACCCGCCCAGCTCTTCCGCCCAGGGGATGCCGAAGAGGCCGAGGTCGGCCATTTGGCGCACGTTGTCCCACGGGAAGGTGCTGTCGAGATCGTAGCGTCGGGCGCTGGGCTTCACGACCTGCTGCGCGAAATCGCGCACCATGTCGCGGACCTGGAAGTGGTCGTCGGTGAAATAGAGAGAGTCGTGCATACGGCAAATATAGGGCCCCTTTATCCCGTCGTCCCAAACCCCGCCGCGATGCAGTTGATCGACAACAACAAGGCCGCCAGGTGGTCTTGAGCCCGCTCGGGAGGCGCCGCACGATAGCGACGGAGGAGCTCGATCTGTTGACGATTCACCTGGTCGAGCGTCGGCAGTCGGTTCGCGAGCCGCTGGCGGAATTGCGGGAACCGCTCGGCAAGTCCGGTGCACCCGGTGAGTCGCCGGACGACGTCCACAGTCCGATGGTACTCGTCGGTCACGAGCGTGAAGATCTCCTGACGGATCCAGGGATCCGCCACGAGGTTGGCGTACTGACGCGCAATGTCGAGATCGACGTAGGCGAGGGTCTTCTCGGCCTCGTCCATGATCAGCCTGAACAGGCGAAAGTCGCTGAACATCCGCTTGAGCAACGCCTCCCCGCGGGCGCCACGCACGTCGAGGAAGGTCGCCACGCCGGTGCCCACGCCGAACCAGCCGGGAATGAAGTGCCGGTTCTGGGTCCACGCGAACACCCACGGAATCGCTCGGAGGTCGGCGAGCGTGCGCACCCCCGTGCGGCGAGCTGGCCGCGAGCCGATGTTGAGCAGCGCGATCTCTTCCACCGGGCTCGCGGCCTGGAAGTACATCACGAGGTGCTGATGCTCGACGAGTCGGCGATAGGCCGCATGCGCGGCGCCGGACAGCGCCTCCATGGCTTCATCGAACTCGGTGGTGGGGACGAGCGCCTCCTCCCGCTCGGATTTGAGCGAGTGCTCGAGCACGCTGGCGGCGAGGAGCTCCGTCTGGTACGCGGCGGTGCCCCGGTTGGCGTACTTGAACGTGACCACCTCGCCCTGCTCCGTGAGGCGCAATCGGCCCTGGATCGATCCAGCCGGTTGGGCTGCGATTGCCCGGCCGGTCGGTGCGCCTCCGCGGCTCACCGAGCCACCGCGCCCATGAAAGAACGCGATCGGCACGCCGCACTCCCGGCCGAGGCGCGTGAGCCGGACCTGCGTCTTGGCGAGCTCCCAGTTGGAGGAAAGAAAGCCGCCGTCCTTGTTCGAGTCGGAGTAGCCGATCATGACTTCGAACACACCGCCCTGCGCCCGGATGCTGCGCCGCACGACCGGCACCTGGAGCAGCTCGCGCATGATGTCGGGCGCGCGGCGCAGGTCATCGATGGATTCGAACAACGGCACGATCGGCAGGGTGCAGCTTTCCACGCCCGCCGCGTCGGCGAACAGTCCCCCTTCCTTGGCAAGGAGGTAGACGCCGAGCACGTCGGCCGCGTCGTGCGTCATGCTGAGAACAAAGCTGCCGATCGCTTCGCGGTCGAGGCGATCGCGCATCTCGCGGATGAGCCGGAACAGGCCGCATAACTCGGCGGCATCCGATGGCGGGGACCCCTGATCTCTCTGAAGCGGGCGCCCCAGCTCGCTGACGAGCCAGGCGCGCCATTGGGCGGACGCCGGCTCGGGGGGCGGGGGCTCGCCCTGGTTGCGCGCTCGCCAGAGAGCCACGAGGGCCGTCGTGAGCCGCGGAGAGTTGTCCCGCACGTCGAGGCGAAACGTGCTGAACCGGAAGGCTTCGACCTCGCGGCGCACCGGCCGGACGAGGAGAGTCGCGACGGTGGCGCAGCGTGCGGCAACGAGGCCCGCCTCGAGGGTTCGTAAGTCGGCGATCAGCTCGTCCGCCGCGGCGTACGCCTCCTGGACCTCGCCGGCCATGGACCGGTCCAGCCGGCGGAACATGCAGGTCGCGTACTGTCGGAACACCTCGCCGGGGTTGCGCCGCTCGATGCGCTCCCGGTCGCCGGAGGCGTCGAGCAAGCGCGTCAGCGCTTCGCGGAACTGTGGGGCGATCGGGGCCGCTCGCTCTGTGGGGCTCAACGCTCGCACGAGATCGCTCACGCGGTGACGATACCGTCGCAGGCTGGCCATGCGGTTCTCGAGCAGCGCGCGCCGTGTCACGTCGTTCGTGACGAACGGGTTGCCATCCCGGTCTCCCCCAATCCACGACCCGAACTGGAAGAACGGGGGGACGTCGAAGGTCTCTCCCGGGTAGGCCTGCCGCAGCGCGCGCTCCAGCTTTTCGATGAGCTCGGGGACCACCTCGAAGAGGTTCTCGTTGACGAAGTACAGGCCCCAGGCGAGCTCCTGATCCACGGTGGGCTTCTCGAGACGGAGCTCGCCCGTGAGCCACAAGAGCTCGATCTCCGTCCGGAGATTGTCGACGAGGGCGGTGCGCTCCCGCGGCGTCCAGCGCGGCGCTTCGAGGTCGACCAGTCGTCGGTAGATGCGGCGATGCTTCTCGAGCACGGTCACCCGCTTGGCCTCGGTGGGATGTGCCGTGATGACCGGTCGCACCCGGAGCGCAGCGACGGTGGCGCGCGCCTCGTGCGGCGGGAGTCCGGCCCGCGCCGCGGCGGAGATCACCTGGGCGAATGTCCCGCGGACCTGCTCGTGGCCGCGCTCGACCTCACTCTGTCGCCGCTGGCGCATCGCGGCGTTTTGCTCGGCGATGGAGAGGAGCTGGAACCACATCCCCTGGGCTTGAATGGCGCGCGCGACGAGGTCTGGGGGCGCGTCCGCATCGAGCGGCTCGCCCTTGAGTACGCGCTCGATCTCCGGATGGTGGATGCGAACGACGTCCATGAAGCAGTCGTACAGCAGGCCCGCCGTGTGTCGCAGGTATTCGGCGGTGTCGACGAGGATGAAGTCAGCCGGGGGTGGCGTCACGCCACGCGGTCGCGCGGCGGCGCGCCCGCGAAGAAGGTCTTGAGGTTGTCGAGCGCTCGGAGCCCCATCGCGACGCGGCTCTCGTGCGTCGCGCTCCCGATATGCGGGAGGAGGACGACGTTGTTCATCGTGAGGAGGTCGGGCGAGACCGTGGGCTCGCGCTCGAACACGTCGAGCCCCGCTCCGGCGATGGTGCCCTGCTTGAGCGCGGCCACGAGAGCCGCTTCGTCCACGATATCCCCCCGGGCGTTGTTGATGAGGAATGCCCCGCGCTTCATCAAGCCGAGTCGCCGCGCGTCGATGAGGTGGTGCGTCTCGGGCGTCGCGGGTGAATGGAGCGAGACGAAATCGGCCTCGCGCAGCACGTCATCGACGCTGGCGCGCGGCTCCGCCTCGAGCTCCGCCACGACCGCAGGTGGCGGAGGATAGGGATCGTGGAAGATCACCCGCATGTCGAACCCGTGCCGAGCCCGATGCGCCACGGCCCGTCCAATCCGGCCGAGCCCGATGAGCCCGAGCGTCTTGCCACTGACCCGCGTACCGAGCATATGCGTCGGCCGCCATCCGGTCCACGTCTTGGCGCGGACCTCGCGCTCCCCTTCCCCACCTCGGCGCGCCACCATCAGCATCAGCAGGATCGCGTCGTCCGCCGTGTCTTCGGTGAGCACGTCGGGCGTGTTGGTCACGACCACGCCACGAGCCTTGGCCGCCCCCGTGTCGATGTTGTTGAAGCCCACACCGTAGTTGGCGATGATGCGCACCTTGAGTGGCTCGGTGCCCAGCAGCTGGGCCGTGACCTTATCGGTCACGGTGGGAACGAGCGCATCGGCGGTGCGCAACGCGTCCGCGATCTCCGCGGGCGTGAACGTATGGTCGTCCGCGTTCAGCCGCGCGTCGAAGTCGCGGGCCGCTTGTTCTTCCGCCGGCCTGGGCAGCCGACGCGTGAACACCACCGTCGGGCGCCCGGATCTTCCCGCGCTCACCGCTCGGCCATCACCGGCCGCGCCGGCGGCCGCGCGAGCGCTTGCGCCACCGTGGCTCCGAGCTCGGCGGGACTGGGGGCCACAGTCAGCCCCGCCGACCGCATGATCTCGGCTTTCTCGGCGGCGGTATCGCCGAACGCGGAGATGATCGCGCCGGCGTGCCCCATGCGGCGCCCCTTGGGCGCCGTGAGGCCCGCGACGTACCCGATCACCGGCTTCGTCATCTGCTCCTTCACGAACATCGCGGCGTCGGCCTCCTGCGGACCGCCGATCTCGCCGATCATCACGACCGCTTTGGTCTCGGGATCCTGCTCGAACAGGGCCAGGATGTCGACGAACGAGCTCCCGTTGATCGGGTCGCCGCCGATGCCCACGCTCGTGGTAATGCCGATGCCGAGCGCTTGCATCTGGGCGGCTGCCTCGTAGCCGAGTGTTCCGGAGCGCGTGACGACGCCGACCGGCCCGTGAGTGTAGATGTGGCCGGGCATGATCCCCATCATGGCCCGGCCCGCGCTGATCACGCCGGCGCAGTTCGGTCCGATGAGTGTCGTGCGCCGATCCTTCGCGTAGCGCCAGAGATACCGCTTGACCCGGATCATATCCTGCGCGGGTACGCCGTCCGTGATCGTGACAACGAGGCGGATGCCGGCATCCGCCGCTTCCATGATCGCGTCGGCGCAGAAGGGCGCGGGCACGAGAACGAGACTCGCAACGGCCCCGGTGTGCTCGACGGCCTCTTTGGCCGTGTTGAATACCGGGCGGCCCAGATGCTCGTTGCCCCCCTTTCCCGGCGTCACACCGCCCACGACGTTGGTGCCGTAGGCAATCATCTCTTTGGCGTGGAAGGTGCCCTTGTCGCCCGTGAAGCCCTGGACGATGACGCGCGTCTTCTCGTCGAGGAGGATGCTCACTGGCGGGCGGCCACGACGCGGTTGGCGGCTTCCGAAAGCGTGTTCGCGGTCTGGATTGCGAGGCCGCTTTCCCTGAGGATGCGACGGCCCTCTTCCACATTGGTGCCGGCCAGGCGCACCACCAGTGGCACTGGCACCCGGACTTCCCGGACGGCCTGCACGACCCCCTGCGCCACCCAGTCGCACCGGTTGATCCCGGCGAACACGTTCACGAGAATGGCGCGGACGTTCTTATCGGAGAGCACGAGCCGAAACGCGGCGGCGACCCGATCGGGACTCGCGCCGCCGCCGATGTCGAGGAAGTTCGCGGGCTCGCCGCCGGCATGCTTGATCATGTCCATCGTCGCCATGGCGAGCCCGGCGCCGTTGATGATGCACCCGATGTCACCCTCGAGCGCGACGTAGTTCAAGCCGTGCTCCGCCGCCTCCGCCTCGCGCGGATCCTCCTGGGCGTAGTCGCGCAGCTCGGCGACGTTGGGCCGCCGGAACATCGCGTTGTCGTCGAAGCTCATCTTGACGTCCAGGGCGAGCACCTGGCCGTCCTTGGTGACGACGAGAGGATTGATCTCGACCATGGTGGCGTCGAGCTCCCGGAACGCCTGATAGGCGCCGAGCATCGCAGTGACGGCTTGGCCGACCTGCGGCGGAGCGAGACCCAGCCCGAACCCTAGCTCCCGGGCCTGGAACGCCTGCATCCCAACGGCGGGCTCGACGACCTCCCGCAGGATCGCCGCAGGCTCGCGCTGCGCGATCTCTTCGATCTCCATGCCGCCGTGCGGGTGGGCTACGACCACGATGCGCTCGCGCTTCCGATCGAGCACGAGCCCGATGTAGAGCTCGCGCTCGATCGGGAGCGCCTGCTCGACCAGCAGCCGATGAACCGGAAGACCTTCCGGACCGGTCTGTGCGGTCACGAGTGTCTTGCCGAGGAGCTCCTTGGCGGCCTGGCGGACATCGGCGTCCGTCGAGCAGAGGCGGATGCCGCCCGCCTTGCCGCGGGCGCCCGAATGGATCTGTGCTTTCACGACCCACCGCATGCCGCCGATCTCGCTCGCCCGGTAGACCGCCTGCTCCGCGCTGTAGGCCACGCCGCCCTTCGGGACGGGGACACCGAAGGCGGTGAGCAGCTCCTTGGCCTGGTACTCGTGGATGTCCACGACTACGCTCGAGCCGCGGCAAGCGACGACGACGAGCCCTTCGCGCGGGCCGCGATGGCGGCGGCGATCTGGACGATGTTCTGGGCCATGCGCGCGGAGGCGGCGTCGATCATGCGGCCGTCGAGCTGCGCGGCGCCCCGCCCGGCGCGGGCCGCCTCATCCAGCGCGAGGAGGATGCGCTGGGCGCGATCCACTTCCGCGGCCGGCGGCGTGAACACGTCGTTCGCGAGCGGGATTTGCGACGGGTGAATGGCCCACTTTCCCTCATAGCCGAGCGCGGCGGCTCGCCGAGCGGCGGCAACGTAGCCGTCCGGGTCCTTGAAGTCGCCGTACGGGCCGTCGATCGGGCGCAGGCCGAAGGCGCGGCACGCGGTCACCATGCGTATGAGGGAGGCATGCCACTGGTCGCCGGGGTAATCGGGGTTTAGGCCGCCGATGCTTACGGTGCGGGCGCGGAGACTCGCCGCCAGATCCGCGACGCCGAAGTGCATCGCCTCGAGCCGGCGGCTCGCCTGCGCGATGGTCTCGACGTTTGCCATGCCGAGCGCCGTCTCGATCAGCACGTCGATCGCGATGCGGTGGGGAATGTGCCGGGCGGCTTCGATCTGCGTGAGCAACGCGTCCACCAGATAGACGTCGGCCGGGACGCCAACTTTGGGCACAAGGACGCAGTCGAGCTTGTGGCCGGCGTGCTCCACGACGTCCACGACGTCTCGGTACATGTAGTGCGTGTCGATGCCATTGATGCGAACCGCGACGGTTTTGCCCCGGCTCTTCCAATCGAGATCGAGCAGGCCCGCTACGACGTTCTTGCGGGCCTGCTCCTTATCGGCCGGCGCGACGGCGTCCTCGAGGTCGAGGAAGACATAGTCGGCGTCCGAGTCGAGCGCCTTCTGGAACATCGCGGGCTGCGAGCCGGGGACCGCGAGCTCGCTCCGCTGCAGCCGAGGGTTGGCTGGCTCGTACCGGGTGAGACTCATGCCCGCACGGTCGCGCGGGGCGCCGCCTTCCCGGCCGACTGCGTGGCGTCCGGCGATTGAGGCGCGGCGCTTCGCGCCGGCAGAGGGGCTGCGGTGCCACGATAGTATTCCGCGGCGGCGGCCACCCCGCTGCCGGGGGTGACCTGGATACCGACGTCCCGCATCGCCATTTCCGCCCCGGCGATCGCACCCAACAGCATCAGCTCGTTCAGGTCACCCAGATGGCCGATCCGGAACAGCTTGCCGGCCATACGGGCCAGGCCCGCGCCCAGCGCGAGGTTGTAGCGGCGGTAGGCGACGTCGATCACGTCGGCGCCGTTCGTGCCTTCGGGCGTCAGGATCGCGCTCACCGTGTCCGAATGCCACTTCGGCGCCCGGGCGCACAGCTTCAATCCCCACGCCCGGACGGCCGCGCGCACACCCTCGGCCAGTCGATGGTGCCGGGCGAAGATGTTGTCGAGGCCCTCCTCGAACATGATGGCGAGTGATTCGCGCAGACCGTACAGCATCGGGAGCGACGGCGTGTACGGGAAATAGCCGCCCGCATTCGCCCTGAGCATGTCGCCGAAATCGAAAAAGACCCTGGGGCAGCGCGCGCTCTCGCGGGCCACCAGCGCCTTGGGGCTCGCGCACACGATGCCCAAGCCGGCGGGCAGCATGAGTCCCTTCTGCGAGCCGGTAATCGCGAGGTCGACCTTCCACTCGTCCATCCGGAAATCGATCGAGCCGATCGAGCTGACACCATCCACGTAGAGCAGCGCGGGATGCCGCGCCGCGTCCATAGCCGCCCGCACCGCACCCACGTCGCTCGTGACCCCGGTTGCGGTCTCGTTGTGGACGATCAGGACCCCTTTGATCTCGTGCGCTGTGTCCTGCGACAGGATTTCGCCGATCCGCTCCGCCGGGGCGCCTTCGCCCCACTCCACGTCGAGGATGTCCACGCGCAGGCCATGGCGCTGAGCCAGGTCGATCCAGAGGTGGCTGAACTGACCGTAGCGCGGGGCGATGACGCGGTCACCGGGCGAGAGCGTGTTGACGAGGGCGGCTTCCCAACCGCCCGTCCCGGTCGCGGGGAAGATGAAGGGCTGCCCGGAAGCCGTCTTGAAGACCCGTTTGAGGTCTCGAAATAGCGGCGTGGAGAGCTCGGGAAATGCGGACGAGCGATGATCCTCCATGGCGCGATCCATGGCGCGCAGGATCCGCTCGGGCACGTTGGTCGGGCCGGGAACGAACAGGAAATTGCGGCCGGGCATAGAACACACGTCCTCGAGAGAAGGAAAAACAAAGCGAGAACCGCCGGCTCTCGCTTAAGCTACTCGGGCTAACGTATTCGGCGACCCTGACCCCGCAACCACACGGATGGGTAGGACTCGACCCCCCTAAGTTGAGGGGCGTCAATCGGCTAGCCACATACGTCACAGCCCGCGCAGTCGGCCGGGCGCTCTCCGAAATACGCGAGCAGTGTGCCACGCCGGCAAGCGCGGCTCTCCACGTAGCGCCGTATTTCCGTCGCGTGGTTCCCCCAGTCGAAGTCGGCGCGCCGCCACAGCACCACGCACTCCGCGGCGCGGCCATCGCGGCCCGCCCGACCGGCTTCCTGATAGTAGGACTCGAGCGTGCGCGGGGGGCCCCAGTGCAGCACGCGACGCACATCGGGCTTGTCGATACCCATGCCGAACGCGCTTGTAGCGATGATGACCCGCGCGCGGTCGGCGAGGAACGCGCGCAGCACGCGTCGCCGCGTGCCGGCGCTCAAGCCCGCGTGATAGGGTGCGACGCTGACGCCCATCCGCAACAGCGCGCGGGTGACGACCTCGGTGAGCCGACGCGTGGGTGCGTATACGATGGTCGAGCCTTCGCCCTCTCGCAGCAGCGCGCGAACGCGGGCGAACCGCTCGCGGTCGTCCCGCACGCGCTCCACTCGAAACCGGAGGTTCGGTCGATCGAAGGATGTCACGACCACGTCGGCATGACGTAGGCGCAGGACTCGAAGGATTTCCGCGCGGGTCGCTGGTGTGGCGCTCCCCGTCAAGGCGATCGTGACGGGGTCACCGAGCAGGTAGCGATACCGGTCCAGCCGCCGGTAGACCGGGCGGAATTCATTTCCCCATTCCACGATACAGTGTGCCTCGTCCACCGCGAGCAGGGACACCGTCCGAGCGGCGCGCGTGAGCCGTCGCACGAGACTTTCGAGTCGCTCGGGGGCACAGTAGAGCAGTGTGAGACTTCCGGCGACCGTGGCGTCGAGGATCGCGCGACGTTCTTCCGGTGCGAGCAGGCTGTTCACGAACGCCGCGGCAATCCCCCGACGGCGCAGGGCGCCCACCTGGTCCTGCATCAGCGAGATCAACGGCGAGATGACGAGCGTGAGCCCGCCCGCCATCAGCGCCGGGAGCTGGTAGCAGAGCGACTTCCCGGCGCCCGTGGGGAGCACCGCCAAGACGCTGCGACCGGCGAGGAGCGGTCCCAGCACCTTGAGCTGATGGACTCGAAAAGCGGCGTGCCCGAAGCGCTCACTCAAGAGCGCTCGCGCCCGAAGGAGCCCGCCGGTGAACGGGGACATGCGGGCAAAGAAAACGGGCCCCGCTGGCGGCGCGGGGCCCGAACGTTGCGCGGACGATCGAAACGCCGCGAGCTAGGCGCGGTCCTTCCAGTCTACGGCATAGGTGTTCCCGCACTCATGGCACTTGACGTCTTTGGGCTCTCCCGAGACGTGTTGGCGCTTGTGGCATCCGGGGCACACGAGGTGCGGCTCGTGCACTACGCTCCATCCCTTCGGCCGGTCCTTGCGGATTTCGAGGTTCTCCTTGGGGACGCGCAGCTCGACCTGATGCACCTCGAGCACCACCCACGGCTGCGCGGACTCCTCCACGACGCGATACCACGCGCCGCGCCGCAGGCCTTCCTTCTCCGCCCGGTCTCCACGGCTCCGGGCCCATCCGATGTCGGTCCGACTCATGCGCGGTCACTCCAGTCCACGGGATAGGTTTTGAGGCACTTCGGGCACTCCGACTCTTTCGGTCGGCCAGCCAGGTGCTGGCGCGTGTGGCAGCTCGGGCACACCAGGTACATCTGATGGACGCCGTCGGCCTGGTCGGGACTGAGGCGGACGACACTCCAGGTCCTGGGCTGGCTGCGGCGGACGAGCAGGTGGTCGCGCGTGATGCGGACGTGCACGTCGTTGACGTCCAGGACCAACCACCCCTCCCCCTGGTCCTCGAGGACCTGGTACCACTCGCCGCGCCGTAACCCGCGCTCCTCGGCGAAGTGTCCGCTGCCGCGCGCCCACCCAATCCCGCCCACGAGCGCTACTCCTGTTCCTCGGGGGCTCCGTCGCGGACGAGCACGAGGATCGCCGCTTGAGGGACGACGAGGTATCGTGTTCCGTCGAAGGTGATCTCCACCGCCGCCTTGCGGAAGAACAACGCATAGTCCCCCATGCGGGCCTGCATCGGCAGGTATTTCACATCGGGTCCGCGAATTTTCCACGGTTCGTCGTCCATGCTCGCGGGCTCGGTGGTCGGAGTGCCGGGGCCGGTCGCCACCACGCGGCCTCCCTGCACCTGCCGGGCTTCGACGGCCGTCGGGGGGAGGTAGAGTCCGACGTTCGTCCGCTCTTCGCCCTCCTCGGGAGCGATGAGCACGCGGTCGCCGACGACGATGAGGCGCTTGGGGGAGGAGGGCTCGTCAGGCATCGCCCACCAGTATATCACGTTCCCTCGACGCCAGCCGGGTGGTGGTGCGGGTTTGGTGATGTGGATCACGTGCACGGCTTGACAGCGCCGGACGCCGCTTTATTAATGCGCGCCTGTCGCGCGCACTCGAAGACGGCCGCCCCCCGCTCATTCCCGGGAAGGGACTACAGATATGCAAAACCCGATTGGCACTGTTCAAACCGAGCAGTGGAGCTGGATTCTCCAAACCGTCTGGGGCTGGATCTGGGCTGGCCTCTCCTGGATAATCGTCTGGGAGTCCTTTCTCTTCCGCTTCGTGCTCACCGGCAGCTCGTTCTGGGAGGCGTTCTTCAAATTCCTCTTTTTGTTCTTCCCGACGACGGTGCTTGTGGCGGGTGTGTGGGGCACGATGGTGTCGCTTTATACGATCCCGTTCCGTTCGGGACGCGGCCGCTTCCTCGCAGCGCTGCTCATGTCGTGGTGGGACGTGGCGCGCATGGCGTGGTTCTATTGGTTCGGTCTGGTACGCTTCCTAGTCATCTTCATCGGCTCGGTCTGGGGTCTGCTGCGGCTCGCCATCAGTTTGATCTTGCGAACGCTCAAGAACCTGATCACGTCGCCATTCGCCCTGCTCGATTCGACCTCGCGCCAGCCCGGCGTCCCATGGATCGCGTTCGTGCTGCTCGTGTTCTGGTCGGCGATCGAGGCCACGATCTTCACGTTCACGCTGCGCCCGACCATGGCCGAGCTCCTCGCCGACCTGACCGGGTACGCGGTGAACCCGCTGGCGCTGGTGGTGCTGCTGTGGTTCTTCCTGTTCATCATCATCGGCGGCAGCTTCGCGTGCATCCAGGTGCTGAACGAAGCGATCAAGACCCGCGCGGTGGGGCAGATCGTGTCGATGGTCCTGGTGGAGATCACGGTCGCCCTGTTCGAAGTGCTGTTCCTGTACCGTGAGCTGATCGACGCCATCACGCCCTGGCTGGCCCAGCAGGGATTTCAGCTTGGCATCGGGGGGACGCTGGGGTTGGCGTTCCTCGGCTGGGTGGGCGTGCGCGGCATGACGTGGTTCCTGTTCGGGCGCTTTGGTACGCCCGCGCTCATCTCGGTCCTCGGGCGCAAGGCGATGGAAGGCGTTGGGGGGGGGGCCCCACGTGGCACGGATCCCGCGGACGCAGAGCTCTGGCGCGGGCCCATCCAGGCGCTGAAGGCCGAGCACGAGTGGTTCAAGAAGGAAGCCCAGCACCTGGTGGAGCTGCTCACCCTGCCGGTGCTCCAGCTACTCGCCGCCGGCTTCAACTTCGGCGTGGTCGCGATCCTGGGAAAGCCGCATTTCACGCTGCCGTTCCGGTCCCTCGACCAGGTGCTCGCGAGCACTCCGTTCGTCACCAGCAAGAGCGCGGAGGAGCGCACCGTATGACGCGCCGAATCGCGGCTCTGGCCTGCGGCCTGAGTCTTCTCGCCTGCGCCCCATCCGAGCACGCCCCCCCGCCCCGCTCGACCCTGGTCATTGGCCTCGACATCAGCGGCTCGTTCCGCCACAACCCGGCGTTCAGTGGCGCGATCGAGTTCGCGGCGATTTACATCTACGGCCACTTGAACGGAGTCGGCGGCCTCACGCAGAACACGGCGATTTTCGTCGGGGAATTGGGCGGGGAGCGGCCGGGGCAGGCCAAGGTGTTCCATCCCATTCAGGACCTCACCGGCCTCTCACCCGAGCAAATCGCCGCCAACCTGCGGGCGTGGTTCCCGCAGGAAGACCCGATCACCGATTTCAACGCGTTCTTCCAGCGGGCGGCCACGCACGTGCGGCGGAACAATCTCGCCCTCGCGCCATTGAACGTCGTCCTGTTTTCCGACGGGGAGCCCGACTACGCGGGCGCCGCGCGCATGTCCACCGAAGAGAAATACAGCAAGCTGGACATGAGCCCGCTCGAATACCTGGCGCGCAACGTCACCGTGCGCCTGCTCTACGCCTCCCCACCCATTGCCCAGCTCTGGGAGCGCCGCGTGCCGCGCAAGCGTGTGCGTCTGTGGACACAGGACGCGGACGTCATGCGCGGCTGGCGGCGCCACATGGTGGACGGCGTACCCATGGAGAAGCAGGATTCGCTGTGGTCATGGGTGCAGAACGTCGTCGACGTCCGTGTCGCGCGGGAGAGAGTACTGTAAAGCAGGTTGGGGAGGTTAGGGAGGTTGGGCAGGACTGGGAGGTCGCTTCGCGGACGGGACAACCTCCCCCAACCTCCCCTAACCTCCCAACCCTTCTTCAGCTACAGTACTGGTCAAACGCCGCCGTCAAGTCCGCCGCGATGTCCCGCGCCGCCCGTCCTTCGATATTCTTCCGTTCCAGCATGAACACGAGCGCGCCGTCCTTGAAGAGCGCCATTTGGGGCGACGAAGGTGCGTAGCCCGTGAAGTAGCTCCGCGCGCGGACGGTAGCGTCGGCGTCCTGGCCCGCGAAGACGGTGAACAACCGGTCGGGACGGCGGGCATGCTCGAGCGCGAGCGTCGCGGCCGGCCGCGCGTTGCGCGCCGCGCACCCGCAGACCGAGTTCACGACGACGAGCGTCGCGGCCCGGTTCGCGCCGCCGAGCGCGGCGTCGACGTCCGCCGGGGTGCGGAGCTCCTGGAAGCCGATCCGGGTCAACTCTTCCCGCATCGGCTGAACGAGGCGGGGGTCATAGAGCGGCACGTTGAGACCGGTCATGCAGTCCTCATGCGAAAGCAGTCCTCGCAATATATACTGGCCCGACGGAGGCGAGCCGCACGTGCGAGTACTCATTGTCGAGGATGACGCCGAGCTGGCCGGGCTGCTGCGCGATGGGCTGCGAGGCGAGCGCGTCGATCCGACGCTGGCGGCGACGTGGGCCGAGGGTCTGGAGCGCGCCGGCCTCGCGCGCTTCGATGTGATCGTCCTCGACGTTCGCCTCCCCGGCGGCGACGGGTTCGGGCTGTGCGCCGAGCTGCGCCGCCGTGGCGTGACCACGCCGGTTCTGATGCTGACCGCACTCGACGCAGTGGACGATCGGGTGCGCGGCCTCGAGGGCGGGGCGGATGACTATCTCACGAAGCCGTTCGCGTTTCGGGAGCTGGTCGCCCGGCTCAAGGCGCTGGCCAGGCGGCGGCCGGCGCTCGCACCCGCGGTGTTCCGTACGGCGGACCTCGAGGTCGACCTCGTGGCACGGCAGGTTCGCCGCGCGGGGCGGCCGCTGAGCTTGAGCGCCAAGGAGTTCGCGCTGCTCGAGCTATTCGTCAGCCACCCGGGCCAGGTGCTGGACCGCGCCACGATCACCGCGCACGTGTGGGACGACAATCACGACCCCTTCGCCAACCTGCTGGAGGTGCTCGTGCGGCGTCTGCGGCGCAAGGTCGACGACGGCTTCGAGCCGAAGCTGATCACCACCCTGCGCGGCTCCGGTTACCGGTTCGGCACCTGATATGAGGACCAGGGATCCGCTCACCCGTGTCCGGTGGCGGTTGACCGGCTGGTACGTCGGCATTCTTCTCTCGATCGTTGGGGTCCTGGGGGGCGGCCTCTACCTCGCGATCAGGCAACGCTTCTCTCAACAGCTGGACGCTTCGCTCCGGTCCGCGACCGCCGCGCTGATTCACGCCGCGCGAATCCGCGCGGCCGAGCAGGCTGCGCCGACGGGCGTCGTCGCCGACGCGGTCGACGAGCTGCGCATCCCCGATCGGTCGCTCTACCTGTTCAGTGCGGGTGCGACGCCGGTGCGGCCCGCCGCCGCCCCGACGTGGATCCGGGAGGCCGCCAGCGAAGCGGAGCAGGTCGGCACCGCCGCCCGGGATTTCGAGACGCCCGAGGACCACATCGTGCGGCTGCACGCCGAGCGATTCGTGGGCGCCGACGGCCGCCCGTACGTCGCGGTGGCCGTGGCCGACCGTCTGGAGCTCGAGGACGAATACGCGTCTCTGATCCGCGCGTTCATCGCGGCCGCCCTGATCGCCCTCGTACTCGTGGCCGGTGGCGGCTACGTGCTCGTGCGTCAGGCCACAGCGCCCATCGAGCGCACCATGGAGCGGATGCGGCGTTTCATGGCCGATGCGGCCCACGAGCTCCGTACCCCCGTGACCATCTTGCGCACTCGGGCGGAAGTGGCGGCGGGCCAGGCACGCGATCCGGCTCGCGATGCAGCGACGCTCGGCGCCATCGAGCACGAGGCCGCCCGGATCGGCTCGATCGTGGGCGACCTGCTGACGCTGGCTCGAGCAGATGCGGGCGAGCGACCGGTGGCCCGCGAGGTCCTGTACCTCGACGATGCGGCCGCGGGTGCCGTCGAAGGGATCCAGGCGGTGGCCGGGCAGAAGGGTGTGCGCCTGGAGGTCGGCGCGTTCGAGGAAGCGCGGATCACCGGCGATCCGGCGCTCATCCGCCAGCTGCTCCTGATCGTACTGGACAACGCCGTGAAGTTCACGCCACCGGGCGGTCGTGTAGACGTCGCTGTCTCCGCGCACGACGGCCCCGGAGGCGGTGGCGGGGGGCCCACGCTCGTCGTGAGCGACACAGGGATCGGCATTCCCGCCGATCAGCTGCCGCATGTGTTCGAGCGGTTTTACCGCGGGGATCCCGCCCGGCATGAGGCCGACGGCGCGGGACTCGGCCTCGCGATCGCTCAGTGGATCGCCGAGGCGCACGGCGCGCGCATCGACATCGGGTCGCCCCCGGGCAAGGGGACGCGCGTCACTATTGTTTTTCCCGCCGTCCTGTAAGGTCGCCGTAAGGTTTTCGGGTTACCTTTTCCGGCGCCGTCGGCGCGACACAGCGTTTCAAAGTGACCGCCTCGTCCCGGACCGCCTCAAGAAGGGAGCGTCAGTGATGAAGCTTCTTCGCTTGCTGTCGTGTGGTGCCGTGTGGTTGTGCACCCGGGTCCTTCCCGTCAACGCGCAATCCTATCACGTCGCGCATAGCTACAAGCTCCCGGGCGACGGCGGGTGGGACTACTTGGCGCTCGACACCGTCGGTCATCGCCTCTTCATCTCGCACCAGGACCGTGTCATCGTGGTCGACCCGGAGACGGGGAAACAGCTGGGCGAGATTCTGGGGCTCAACCGCGCGCATGGCATTGCGTTCGCCTACGACGCCGAGCACGGCTTTGCGACCTCGGGGGCGGACAGCACGGTGACGATGTTCGACCTGAAGACGCTGCACATCCGGCGACACACCATGGTCGCTCCGGACGATGACGCGATCTTGTACGACCCGGCCACAAAACGGATCTTCACGTTCAACGGTGACGCGCACTCGGCGACCGCGATCGATGCCGTCTCGGGAAAACGGATTGGGGACATCGACCTCGGTGCGGGGCCTGAGTTCGCTGTTTCGGCAGGGGATGGCAAACTCTACGTGAACCTCGAGGACAAGAGCGCCGTCGCGGAGGTCGACGCGGCCGGCTTGCGCGTGACGCGTCAATGGCCACTCGCGCCGTGCGAGAATCCGAGCGGCTTGGCGATCGACCGAGTTCATCACGTGCTGTTCAGCGGCTGTCGCAACAAAGTCATGGCGATCTCGGATGCGACCTCGGGGGCTCTGGTGACCACCGTCGCGATCGGTCAGGGCGTCGATGCTTGTCGCTTCGATCCGGGCACGCAGCTCGCGTTCGCGTCGAACGGCGACGGGACGCTCACGGTCATCCACGAGGACACGCCGACGAAGTTCGACGTCGTGGCGAACGTCCCCACGAAGCGCGGCGCGCGAACCATGGAGATCGATCTCCAATCGCACCGCGTCTACACCGCCACGGCCGACTTCGGCCCCCTGCCCGCTCCGACGGCCGAGCGCCCGCGACCCCGCCCCAGCATCGTGCCGGGGACGTTCGCGCTGCTCGTGCTCGACCCCTGACGTTGCACGTCCTGGCGCACTGAGGGCCGCCCTGATCGGGCGGCCTTTTTATCGGGGCTGCGGCAGCGTGTAGTGGCGACCCCGGATGGCGATGAGCAGCGTCGGCACGGCGAACAACGTGATGGGTGTGGAGAGCGCCAGGCCGCCGATCACCGCCAGCGCGAGCGGGCGCTGGAGCTCGCTGCCGGCGCCGATGCCCAGCGCGAGCGGCAGAAGACCGAACAGCGTGCAGAGCGTCGTCATGAGGATGGGCCGGAGTCGCACCCGCGCCGCTTCGCGGATCGCGACCTCGAGTGCCACGCCTTCGCCCTGCATGCGGAGTCGCGTGAAGTCGAGGAGGATGAT
>DATLVU010000033.1:0-50525 GCA_035577025.1 Gemmatimonadales bacterium | reverse complement strand
CGCGACCGGGACGGTGAACACGCTGACGCAGCCGAGCGGGCCGACGGGGGCGGATGGAGTGGCAACGGGGACGCTGAGCTCGCCGGTGGCGGAGTCGAAGACAGTGTCGGCGACGATCAACGGGGTGGCGGTGACGCAGACGGCGACGGTGGTCGTCCAGGCCAGTACCGTCTCGGGCACCCATTCGACGATGACCGCGACGTCGCCGATCGCGGCAGGGAGCGGGACGTCCACGATCACGGTGACGGCGCGGGACGCTTTGGACAATCCTGTTTCCGGTGCGACAGTGGTCCTCTCGGCCACGGGGACGGGCAATACTTTGACGCAACCGGCGAGCACGACGAACGCGAGCGGGGTCGCCACGGGGACGTTGAGCGCGACGGTGGCGGAATCGAAGACGGTGTCCGCCACGGTCAACGGGGTCGCAGTCTCGCAGACCGCCACCGTCGTGGTGAATCCGGGGTCGGCGGCGAAGTTGGCGCTCACGACGGCGCCGTCCACCAGTGCGGTGAGCGGCACCGCGTTTGCCCAGCAACCGGTGGTCCAGATCCAGGACGCGAGCGGGAACCCGGTGAGCCAGAGCGGCACCCTGGTGACGGCGACGATCGCGTCCGGACCCGCGGGAGCAACGTTGAGCGGGGCGACGGCCACGACGGGTTCGGGTGGAGCGGCCACGTTCAGCGGGCTGGCGATCAGCGGACCGGCGGGGAGCTACACGCTGAGCTTCGGGGCCACCGGGCTCACCGCCGCTACGTCAGGCACGATCACGCTCGGCGCGGGGACGGCCACCCAGCTGAGCATCACAACCGAGCCTTCAGCCACCGCGCAGAGCGGGGCAGCGTTTGCGCAGCAGCCGGTGCTCCAGCTGCGCGATGGGGCGGGGAACGCCGTCAGCCAGGCGGGGGTGACGGTCACCGCCGCGATTGCTACGGGGGGCGGGACGCTGAATGGGACGGCCACGGCGACGACCAACGCCAACGGTGTAGCCTCATTCGTGAATCTGGCGATCACGGGGACGACCGGCGATCGCGCGCTGAGCTTCTCCACGACCGGGCTCACCGGAGCCACTTCCACGACGATCACGATCACGGCCGGGGCGGCGACGCAGTTGAGCATCACGACGGCGCCCTCAAGCAGCGCCGCGAGCGGCGCCGCGTTTGCCCAGCAGCCGGTGGTCCAGATCCAGGATGCCAGCGGTAACCCGGTGAGCCAAAGCAGCACCCAGGTGACGGCGACCATCGCGTCGGGCCCGGCGGGAGCGACCTTGAGCGGGGCGACGGCCACGACGGGGGCGGGTGGAGCGGCCACGTTTAGCGGGCTGGCGATCAGCGGGCCGGCGGGGAGCTACACGCTCAGCTTTGGCGCGAGCGGGCTCACCTCTGCGACGTCCGTCACGATCACGCTCGGCGCGGGGGCGGCCACGCAGTTGAGCATCACAACCCAGCCGTCGGGGAGCGCGCAGAGCGGGGTGGCGTTTGCCCAGCAGCCGGTGCTCCAGCTGCGCGATGGGGCGGGGAACGCCGTCAGCCAGGCGGGGGTGACGGTCACCGCGGCGATCGCCACCGGGGGTGGGACGTTGAATGGAACGCCCACGGCGACGACCAACGCCAGTGGCGTGGCCTCATTCACAAACCTGGCGATCACCGGGGCGGCGGGCGATCGCACGCTGAGCTTCTCCGCCACCGGGCTCACCGGAGCCACTTCCACGACGATCACCATCACGGCCGGGGCGGCCACGCAGTTGAGCATCACAACCCAGCCGTCGGGGAGCGCGCCGAGCGGGGTGGCGTTTGCCCAGCAGCCGGTGCTCCAGCTGCGCGATGGGGCGGGGAATGCGGTGAATCAGGCGGGGGTGACGGTCACCGCCGCGATTGCCACAGGTGGCGGGACGTTGAATGGGGCGGCCACGGCGACGACCAACGCCAACGGCGAGGCCTCGTTCACGAATCTGGCGATCAGCGGGCCGACGGGCAGCTACACGCTGAGCTTCTCCGCCACCGGGCTCACCGGAGCGACGTCGTCGACGATCACGATCACGGCCGGGGCGGCCACGCAGTTGGCGGTCACGACTCAGCCGTCGAGCAGCGCGTCAAGCGGGACGGCCTTCACGCAGCAGCCGGTGGTGCAGATGGAGGATGCCAGCGGTAACCCGGTGAGCCAAAGCGGCACCCTGGTGACGGCGACGATCGCGTCCGGACCCGCAGGAGCAACGTTGAGCGGGGCGACGGCCACGACGGGAGCGGGTGGAGCGGCCTCGTTCAGCGGGCTGGCGATCAGCGGGCCGACGGGCAGCTACACCCTGAGCTTCGGGGCCACCGGGCTCACCGCCGTTCCCTCAGGCGCGATCACCTTGACGGCAGGGGCAGCGGCGGGCATCGCGGCCAATAGCCCGACCACCCAATCGGCCTCGGTGGGGACCGCCGTCGGCTCCCCTCCGTCGGTGCTCGTCCGCGATGGGGCCGGCAATCCGGTGGCCGGAGTGGCGGTCACGTTCGCGGTCGCCACGGGCGGCGGCACGGTAAATCCAACGACTCCCGTGACGACAACCACGAGTGGGATCGCGGCCGTGACCGCGTGGACGCTCGGCACCACCGCTGGGACCAACACGCTGACGGCAACGGCCGCCGGGTCGGGAATCAGCGGTAATCCGGTCACCTTTACAGCCACTGGAACTCCGGGGTCGGTGAGCGCGACGCAGTCCACGGTCTCCGCCTCGCCCACGACGATCGAGGCCGGCAACGGCACGTCCACCATTACGGTGACCGCCAAGGACGCCAACGGTAACCCGCTCGCGGGGGCGACGGTCGTCCTGACGGCGACGGGGAGCACCAATACCCTGACGCAGCCGGGGCCCACGAACGGGAGCGGCGTGGCGACGGGGACCTTGAGTTCCACGGTCGCCGAGCCCAAGACTGTTTCAGCAATGATCAACAGCGTGGCAGTGACCCAGACGGCGACGGTAACCGTGACTCCTGGTCCAGCTGCGCTGCTCACCAAGCAAGCCGGGGACGGCCAGACGGCATTGGCCGGAAGCACGCTCCCCATCGATCCGGCCGTCCGGGTGACGGACCAGTTCGGCAACCCGGTCTCCAGCGTGGCGGTGACCTTCGCCGTCGCGTCGGGAGGCGGCAAGGTGATGGGCCCGAATCGGATGACGGACGCCAGCGGCGTCGCCACGGTGTTGAGCTGGACGCTCGGCACGACCCCGGGCCTCAACACGCTTACGGCGACCGCTGCTGGCTCGGGCATCAGCGGCAATCCGGCGACGTTCACGGCGACGGGGACAGCGGGGGCGGCGACGCAGCTGGTGATCACGACGCCGCCCTCGAGCAGCGCACAGAGCGGCGTGGCCCTGGTGCAGCAGCCGGTGCTCCAGCTTGAAGACGCGAACGGTAATCCGGTGAGTCAGAGCGGCGTGACCGTCACGACGACGGTGGCACCCGCGGGGGCGACGGCGAGCAACGCCACGGCGACCACTGGGTCGAATGGTGCCGCCACGTTCAGCGGGCTGACGCTGAGCGGGACGGCGGGGAGCTACACGCTGAGCTTCGGGGCCACCGGGCTCACCGCCGCTACCTCAGGCACGATCACGCTTGGCGCCGGGGCAGCCACCCAGCTGAGCATCACGACCGAGCCGTCAGCCACCGCGCAGAGCGGGGTGGCGTTTGCGCAGCAGCCGGTGGTGCAGCTGCGGGACGGGGTGGGGAACGCCGTGAGTCAGGCGGGGGTGACGGTCACGGCGGCGATTGCCACCGGCGGCGGGGCGTTGAATGGAACGGCCACGGCGACGACCAACGGGAGTGGCGTAGCGTCGTTCACGAACCTGGCGATCACAGGGACGGCCGGCGATCGCACGTTGAGCTTCTCGGCCACCGGGCTCACGGGGGCGACGTCCACGACGATCAGCATTACGGCAGGCGCCGCGACACAACTGGTCATCACGACGCAACCGTCGAGCAGCGCGCAAGGCGGGGTAGCGCTCGCCCAACAGCCGGTGATCCAGCTGCAGGATGCCAACGGGAATCCGGTGAGTCAGGGTGGTGCGACGGTGACGGCGACGGTTGGGTCGGGACCGACCGGTGCTACCCTCGGCAACGCCACGGCCACCACGTCGCCGAGCGGCGCCGCGGCGTTCAATGGGCTGGCGATCAGTGGCCCGACGGGGACTTATACCCTCCAGTTCAGCGCGACGAGCGTCGCTTCGGTCACGTCCAGTGCGATCGTACTGAGCGCCGCCGCAACCACGACGACGATCACCGGTCACACGCCCGGCTCGTCGGTAACAGGCGAAGGAGTCAGCGTCACGTTCACGGTGACATCGAGTGGCGGCACGCCGACGGGCACTGTCACCGTGACCGACGGCAGCGCGAGCTGCAATAACACGGTTGCCTCGGGTAGCTGTACCCTGACGCCCACGACGGCAGGGACGAAGACCCTCGTTGCGAGCTACGCCGGCGACGGTAACTTCGCCGCCAGCACATCGATTGGCGTGAGCCACGTCGTTAGCGCCGCGAGCACCACGACGACGCTCGCCGCCGGTAGCCCCAATCCTTCCGTGGTGGGCGAGCCAGTGAGCTTTGCGTTCACCGTTGCGGTGAACGCCCCGGGCGGCGGCACCCCGACCGGAACGGTCACGGTGAGCAACACGTCCGAGAACTGTACCGCGAGCGTGGCAACGGGGAGCTGCAGCATTACGTTCGCCTCCGCAGGCCCGCGTACGATCACGGCGAGCTACGCGGGTGATGGGAACTTTGCTTCCAGCGCTTCGAGCTCGGTGAGCCAAGGTGTGAGCGCAGCCAGCACGACCACTACTATCGGGACTGAAGCCCCCGATCCATCCACGGTCGGTCAGGCCTACATCGTCAATTACGCCGTCGCGGTCACCGCGCCGGGGGCCGGGACGCCGACCGGTACCGTCACCGTTTCGGACGGGGCGGCCAGCTGTTCGAACACGGTTGGCGCGGGAAGCTGCTCGCTCACGTCCGTCACGCCGGGGCCCAAGACCCTCGTCGCTACGTACGGCGGGGATGGAAACTTCACAGGCAGTACGTCGCCAGGCGTGCCCCATACAGTCAACCTGACCGGCACGACGACCGCGATCTCGTCCTCGACGCCTGACCCCACCATCGCCGGCCAGCCGGTGACGGTGGCGTTTAGCGTGACCGGGTCCGGCGGAACACCGACGGGGACAGTCACGGTGGGTGACGGGACGTTCGGTTGCACCGCATCAGTGGCCGCGGGCTCGTGCCAGTTCACTCCAACCATTGCCGGCACGAGGATCCTGACGGCTACGTATTCCGGTGACGCAAGCTTTGCTTCGAGCAGCTCCTCTGGGCATGCTTACACGGTCGAGCCCGCGGCGGTATCGCAGCTCGTTTTCACGGGACAGCCACGCAATACGCTGCCCCTGGTGACCATCAATCCGGCGGTCGTGGTGACCGCGCGGGACGCTTTCGGCAATACCGTAGCAACCTTCACGGACCCCGTCACGATCGCCATCGGCACGGACGGTAGTCTGGTGCCGCCCGCTCACTTGAGCGGTACACTCAGCGTTGCGGCAGTGTCGGGCTCAGCTAGCTTCGTCGACCTGAGCATCGATCAGATCGGCAACGGGTACACGCTGGTGGCAACATCGGGGCTCCTCGGGGTTACGAGCGCGCCCTTTAACATCACGCTTACGCCATGACAACGCCCGGCAACCGCCGCGCGCAGCGCGATCAGATTGATGAAGTGGTGCAGGAGGACCTCCGTGAGCTCTTCCGGCTCGAGGTTCTCTACGCCCGCGGCCCGGTCGCGCGGCTGTATGTGGCGAGGGACCTGGAGTACGACCAGCCCGTCGCGCTGAAAGTGATGCCGCGTTCGCCCCAGGCGTGGGCGCGCGCCGAGGAAGCATTCCACGAGGCGGCAGCCGCGGCCGCGGTGCTCGCCCACCCGCGCGTCGTGCCGTTGTTCAGCGCCGGCGCGACCGATCGGTTCTTCTGGTACTCGACCGAGTTCGTTCCGGGCCGCTCGCTCGCCGACACGCTTCGCGCCGGCCCGCTGGAGCTCGATGCCACCCTCAAGATCGCGGAGCAGATCGCCCTCGCGCTCGACGCGGCGCACCGGCTCGGCATCGTCCACGCCGACTTGAAGCCCACCAACGTGCTGCTCGATGCGGCGGGGGATGTCCGCGTGACCGACTTCTGGATGCGCTGGGTCCTCGAGCAGCTCGGCGCCCTGGTGGGCAAGGGAGAGGCAAAGGACGCCGAGGCCCGGGCGTGGCCGGGGCCGTACCTCTCCCCGGAGCAGCGGGTCGGGCGCGAGCCCGGTCCCGCGGCGGATCAATACGCGCTCGGCGCCATCGTGTACGAGTGCCTCACCGGGACGCCCCCCCCCACCGAAGATCCGATGAAGGCCATCGCGGAGGGGCGCAGCCCTACACCGCTCCCGCGCCTGGAAGATCTTCGGCCCGAGATTTCGCCCGACGTGTCGGCGGCGGTGGAGCGTGCCCTGAACCAGGCGCCGGACGGTCGCTTCGAGACGGCTGGAAGTTTCGTCGCAGCGCTGCGAGCACCCGCGTTTCCGGTCGAGGAGGTGTCGCACGCGTCTCTTCACGTCCCACCGGCGTATGCGACGGCACCGCCCACGGAGCGGCGCCACATCGGGCTCGTTCCCATCGCGCTGCTCGCGTTCGTGATCGTCGGCGCCGCGGGCGCGGCGTGGATCCTCGGACTGGGGCTGACGACCGGGCAGCCGATCGCCTCACAGCCCGCGCCCGCTGCTCCTCCGCCGCCCTTGGCTCCGGAGACGGCGACGCCCCATACAGTACTGCCCGCGACCCCGCTCGCGGACTCGGGCCGCCTGTCGGACGCGACTACGCGCGTCCCCGCCGCGGTTCCGGCGCCGGTCAAGCGGGCTCCCCCCCCCGCGCCGCCCCGTGTGGTAACCGCTCCACGTCGCGATGCCTCCTCCGCGGCTCCGGGCCGGCTGTTCGTGAACGCGACGCCGTGGGGGCAAGTGTTCGTGGACGATGAGTTGATCGGGAATACACCACGGATCGGCGTGCCGATCGGATCGGGCACGCACCGGGTGCGCGTCTCGCGCGATGGGTTCGAATCGTTCGAGCGCACGGTGCAGGTCGCGCCGGGCCAGGACGTGCGTCTCACGGACATCGTCCTTAAGGAATCGAAGCAGTGAGCCGCGGGCTCCTCGTGGTTGCCCTGCTGCAGGCGGCCGGCTTCAGACCGGCGGCGGCGCAGGCGACGAGCGGATCATTCGCGCAGGGAATCCGCGCCTATCAGAACCTGGACTTCGGACGCGCCGCCGCGACGCTGCGCCGTGATCTCGCGAAGTTGACCGCCGCCGGCGCCCCCGCCTCCGAGCGGGTGGAGGGGCTGGTCTATCTCGGCGCCGCCGACTTGTTCCGCGGCCGGAGGGACTCCGCCGTCGCCGTCTTCAAGCGGCTGGTGCAGCTCGATCCGCGGTATGCTCCCGACCACCTCGTGTTTCCACCCGAGGTGACGAGCGTATTCGACAGCGTCCGCGCGCTCACCAAGACCGTGGCCATCGTCGTGCCTCCCGATACCCAAGTGGCTCCCGGTGCCGGCAACTTCAGCGCCCTGGTCCTCGCGAGCTCGTTTCAGACGGTGGACGTGACCTTACGGTACGAAGACGGCGCCCCGTTCCGCTCCCTCTACGCGGGTCCGATTGGAGACAGTCTCCACGTTCTCTGGGACGGCCTCGACGCGGCCGGGCAGCTGCCGCCCGTGAGCCGGATCGTTCTCCGCGTGGCCTCGCGCGCGCCGACGGGGGAGATCTCGACCATTCTCCAAGTGCCGCTCGACCTGCGCATCCAGCGTCCGGACACTGCCGATTGGCCTGCGCCGCTACCCGGCTCGGCGCTGCTACCGGAGCGGGCCGGCGGTCGCTCAGCGGTGCGGGCCTTGCTCGGCGGCATCGCGCTCTCGGGCGCGGTAGTGGCCATCCCGTCCGTGGTCGGTGGCAGTGGTGGGCCGAGCGGGTCGCGCGTCGCCGTCGCCGGGACGATCGGATTCGCGGGCGTGCTGGGATACCTCCTCCACCGGCCGGGCCGGCCGCTCCCGGCCAACATCCGGGTCAACCAGACGCGGCGGGAGGCGTGGCAGCAGCAGGTTGCCGACGTCACCGCGGAAAACGTGCGCCGGCGGGCCGCGGTCCGCCTTGCGGTGCATGCGGGTACGCCGAGCTCCATCCAGCCGAGGGCTCCATGAGGCGCGCCCTTCTGCTCGCCGGCCTGAGTCTCGCGGCGGGAACGCTGACGGCCCAGACGCTCGCGCCGGCCGGCGTCCTCACGGTCGGCAGCACCCGCGTGCGGAGTCAGTCCGGTCAGTTCTCGGGCGCGGTGGTGGGCGGCGATGGTACGCTCTCGTTTGGACGCCTGGAGCTTGCGTTCAGATACGTTCAAGGCAAGGTCGATTCGGTCGGCGCGACCGCTGCATCGGCGGGGCACGACCTGGTGGAGGGATCCGTGCTCTTGGGCGCGCGACCGTTGTCGTGGCTCACGATCGCCACCGGCCCGCACGCCCGGTCCTACACACTCACGAGCGGCACGCAGCGCTGGGTGTTCTGGGAGTTACGGGCTCGCGCATCGGGTGCGTTCATCGGATCCGCGGCGCGTGGCTACGTGGAGCTCTGGCGCGCGCTCTCGGCCGACGTAAACGTCCCCGAGTCCTTCGATCACGCGCAGGGCGGCGAGGCGGGCATGATCATTCGGTTCGCCCGGGCGCCCCTGCAGGCGCGCGTGGCGTATCGCATGGATCACACCGTCTTGAAGAGCGCGCTGGGTGGGACGCGGCTCGAAACGGTCGACGGCCTTATGGTAGGGTTCGGGTTGGACTGGCACTGAACGGAAACCTGCGTCGCCACGGAACGAACCTCTCCCCACTCCCCTCTCCCATTTTGTCTTAGAGGAGCCCCCCCCTCCTCAGTTTTCCCAGTTGGTCATAGTGCGCCTCGTGCATCGCCAGCACTTCCGCCGGCGAGACGATCGCCACGCCTGACTTTCCCACTTCGACGCCGGCCGCGTAGTTCCCTACCTGTGCACCTTCGCGCACCGAGGCGCCGGCGGCGAGCGCCGTACCCACCCACGCGGTGACGGTGTCGCCCGCCCCCGAGACGTCGAACACCTCGCGGGCCATGGTCGGGATGCGGGTGATCTGGCGGTCGTTCGTGACGAGGACCATGCCCTCGGCGCCGAGCGTGAGCAGCAGGTTGGCGACGCCCAGCTTCTCGAGCGCCGTCGGCAACGCGTCCGGATGCGCGAGATCGAGCGTCGCGCCCATCGCTTGCTCGAGCTCCCGCCGGTTCGGCTTGAACAGCGTCGCGCCGCGGTAAGCAAAAAAATGTTTGAACTTGGGATCGACCACGACGGGCACGCCGCGCTTGGCGGCGAGCGACATCGCCCGCTCGATCACGGCGGGTGTCAAGGTGCCCTTGTTGTAGTCCTCGATCAGGATGGCATCGGCGTCGCTCATGGCGGCGTCGAGCTGGCCGAGCAGCTGATTTTCCGCCCGTGGGTCGATCGCGTCCTCGACTTCCTCGTCGATCCGTACGACTTGCTGCCCCCGGGCGGTCACGCGCGTCTTCGACGTCGTGGGCCGGGCGGCCGCCACCACGATGTGACGGTCCGCCAGTCGGTGTTGTGCCATCTCGCCCCGGAGCGAGTCGCCCCGCGCGTCGTCGCCGATGACGGCGACGAGGCGGCATTCCGCACCGATCGCCGCCACGTTCGCCGCGACGTTAGCGGCCCCACCGAGGGCGTATCGCCTGGTATGCACGGTGACGACGGGCACCGGGGCTTCGGGGGAGATGCGTTGCGCGTCGCCGAGCAGGTAGATGTCGAGCATCGCATCCCCCACGACGACGATGCGTCGCGAGGCCATCTTGGCGAACAGATCCTCGAGGCGGTCGCGGGAGGTACCGCTCCCCGCTCCCTGCTCCCGGTTGGTCACGGGAGTCCGCTCTCGTGCTGGAAGCGGTAGTTCACCGTGATCCCCCCCAGGAATCGCGTGTGCGTGTCCCCGCTCTGGTGCTCGAAATTGGTGATCCGTTGCAGGCCCGCGTTGAAGCTGAGGTCGACACGCCCCCCCGCTCCCGCCGCGTACCGCCCGGTGAGCGCGACGCGCAGCGTGCGCTCCACCACGCCTTGGAAAATCGTCGGCGTCGTCGGGTAGGCTGAGACCAGTGGGTGGGGCAGGCGCGGGTCTCCCTCGCCCTGGCGCAGGTATGTGACCTCCGGGGAGAGCAGCAGGCCGTCTCGTGGTAGGAACCCGAGAGTGAGCGTCGCCTGGTCGTAGTCGTCGAAGTTCCGCCCCGTGCCCAAGAAGTGATACAAAGGCACCTGTAGGCTGTCCTCGTTCCGGTAGGTGAGGTTGGTGACGCGCGTGTAGTAGAGTTGCCAGGCGGTCGGCCCGCCTCCGAGACCTCCCTTGGCGCCGACCGTGAACGCGTAGCTCGGCGGCTTCTTATCGGCCGCGTTCGCGCGATCCACCTGGATGTCGTCGAGGAGCAGCTGGCCGAACGGCGTGACCGCGCCACGCCGCTCGAAGTCGAATCCGACGAACGAATTCACGTTCCCGCCGTTGTTCCATTGCTCGAGAATGCCGGAGTTCAGGGGGTTCAGGTACCAGGGCTCGAACGACCGGTCCGGTCCTGAGAGCACCGCCCCTTCCCAGATCGCGAAACTCCAACGGGCCGGCCGGAACACCAGGCGATGCTGCGACATGTAGCGGTGCACCACGCCGGAGCTGTCTCGGCGATCGTCGAGCTGCGTCGCCATCGCCTCGAGCCGCAGCTTGGCGCTGCCGACCGAGAACGCGAAGTGGTCGAGTCCGTACGGGTTGTCGGACAGGAGCAGGCCCTGGACGCCCGCGGGCCCCCAGTTCCGGTCCAGGCGGCCGAAGAAGACCTCCACCGGTTTCCATTGAGCGGAGATGTACGCCTCAGCGGTCCGCCCGGCGATCGCCCGATCCTGTTTTCCGAACCAGTCGGGGTCGTACTTGAGCCGGGTGTCCACTTCGGGGTGCGTCACCACGACCAGATGGCTCGCCACCAGCTCGAGGTCGAGATCGGCGTTGAGCGTGCCGTGCCCGGCGCCGGATCGGCGCGGGCCGATTGAGTCGATGGCGGAGAGCGGATCGCGCCGGGCGTAGTTGGCGGCGGCGAGGCCTAGACCACCCGAGACGCGAACGCGCGCGCCGCGCACGTCGTCCTCGAGCGCCGCCCGGAGCCGTCGGACCGTGGCGGTGACGGCGGTGCCCAGCCGGAGGGTATCCACCGCATCGAGTGCGCGGACCACGTCGGCGCGTCGCAACGGACGGGTGAGCGGTGTGGGATCTTCGAGTACGCCGGCGGCAATGAGATGCTCCACGTACGGCATCGTCCAGTCCTGGACGGGGATGTAGGGCGAGGCGTCTTGGGCCTCGAGGCTTCCCCCGATGAACGCCGGGGCCAGGACCAGAGCAGTAGCGACGAGCAACGCGGAGCGGAGGTGCATCGAGCGCGCAATTTGGGGGCGGGGGAGAGGGAGGGCAACCGGCGGTGATTCCGTTATTTTGACGCGCCCATGTCCCCTCTCCTGGTGCTCATCATCGCGGTGCTCGCGACCACGTACGCGGGGCCCATCGTGCGGTTCGCCGCCGCCCCCGCGCTGGCGATTGCGTTCTGGCGCCTGACACTGACCCTTCCCGTGACAGGGGTCTTAGCCCTGCGCCGGAGCGGGGAGCAGGGAGCGGTTCCTTCCGTTTCAGTGGAGAGTACCGCTCCCCGCTCCCCGCTCCCGTTAATGGCGCTGGCCGGATTCCTTCTCGCGTGCCACTTCTGGTCCTGGATCGCGTCCCTCCGCTTCACTACCGTCGCCAGCTCGGTCGTCCTCGTGTCCTTGAAGCCGGTCTTTGCCTGGGCCATCGCGGCCGTTTGGCTCCGCGAGCACCCGACCCGTATCGAAGGCTGGGGCATCGTCCTCGCGGTGCTCGGAGCGAGCCTCATCGGACTCGGGGACGCGCGACTCTCGCTCGGTGCGCTCGGCGGCGACGCGCTCGCCGTCCTGGGTGCCGTGACCGGCGCCGGCTATTACGTGATCGGGCGCCGGGTGCGTCAGACGGTGGGAATCTGGCGTTACGCGACGGGCGTGTACGCGGTCGCGGCTGTGGTCCTCGCGGTACTCGCGCTCATCCGGTCCGCTCCACTGACCGGGTTCGCGGGGCGCGACTGGGCGGTGTTCGGCGCGATGGCGGCCGGGCCCATGCTGATCGGTCATACGGGCATGAACTACGCCCTTCGGCATTTCCGCGCGACCACGGTCAACGTGGCGGCGCTCGGCGAGCCCGTGGGCGCCAGCTTGATTGCCTGGTTGGTTCCGGGGATTCATGAGGTGCCGGCGCCGGTGGCGATGATCGGCGCCGTGGTAGTTCTCCTGGGAATCTCGCTGTCACTGGGAGCGGGGAGCAGGGACCGGTACGCTCCAATGCAACGGAAGGAACCGCTTCCCGCTCCCCGCTCGGGGCAGGAGGGGGAAGGGGGTGGGCGCCATGCGCGTTGAGCAACTCCGCGGCGGGGTGGTGGAAGCCTGGCACGACGTTCACGTCGCTGTCGTGGACCGGACCGGCCGGCTCGTCGCCCACGCCGGCGATCCGCGGCTAGTCACCTTCTGGCGGTCCGCCGCGAAGCCCTTTCAGGCGGCGCCGCTCGTCGAAGATGGCGTGATGGAGCGCTTCGGGATCACTGACCAGGAGCTGGCGCTGGCGTGCGCCTCGCACTCGAGCGAGCCCGCCCAGGTGGCCAAAGTGCGCGAGCTGCTCGCGAAGATCGGTTGCGCCGAGCGCGATCTCCTGTGCGGACCGCACCCGCCGCTCTCCGAGCGCGTGGCGCAGGACTATCAGGCGCGCGGCGTTCGACTCACGCCGGTGTACTCGAACTGCTCCGGAAAGCACGCCGGAATGCTCGCGCTGGCGCGGCACCATGGGTGGCCGACGGAGTTTTATACGCGCCCCGAGCACCCGGTCCAACAACGTTGTCTCGCGGAGGTCAGCCGGTGGGCGGAAGTGCCCGAGGAAAAGATCGCGACGGGCGTGGACGGCTGCGGAGTCGTGTGTTTCGCGCTTCCCTTACGGAGCATGGCGCTGGCGTATGCCAAACTAGGGAGCGGGGAGCGGGGAGCGGGACCCGCCGATGCGAACCGGATCTCCAGTGCGCACCGTCGAGAACCACTCCCCGCTCCCCGCTCCCCGGTTGTGGACGCTATGCTCCACCACCCCGAACTCATCGCTGGCGACGGACGTCCGTGCACTGAGCTCATGCGCGCCCACCCGGGGCGGGTCATCGCGAAGGTGGGCGCTGAGGGCGTGTACTGCGCCCTGCTCGTGGGGGAAGGACTCGGCGTTGCGCTCAAAGTGGCCGATGGTCACGCGGTGGCGTCGGCTCTGGCCCTCGCCGCGGTGCTCGAGGCCCTCGGGCTCCGCCCGCTCCCTTCCACGTTGGGCCCCCGGCCGAACCTGAATACACGCGGCGAGCCCGTTGGCGAGTTGCGCGTAAATGGAGGACTGGAGCAATGAACGGATACGCCGGCGGCGGGTGGACGACCGTACTATGAGCGTCCTCGACGAGCAGACCGCGGCGCTCGTGCGCGTGGCGGCCGCGGTCGCTCGGGGCGACGTGTCCGCGCTCGAGGCTCGGCTGCGGGCGACGCGGGACGCGGGGGTGCCTGGCCTATGGATTGAGGAGCTGCTGTTACAGAGCATGCTAGTGGTCGGGTATCCGCTCGCGCTGGTGGCGTTCGGCGTGTGGCGGGCGGTGGCGGGCCCCGCGCCCGCCGAGGGACACGGGGCCGAGCCGTTGACGCACGAGGACTGGGAAGCCTGGGCCGCGCGTGGCGCCGCCGTGTGTCGCGAGGTGTACGGGCGCGCGTATCACAAGCTGCTCGTGAACTTGCGGGCACTGCACCCGGCGCTCGAGGACCTGGTCCTCGTCGATGCGTATGGCAAAGTGATCGCGAGGCCCGGCTTCGACTTGAAGCGACGCGAGCTCGCGACCGTCGCGGCCATCGCGGTGCTCGGGGCGACGCAACAACTGCACTCGCATTTGCGGGGTGCGCTCAATACGGGCGCGACAGCGGCGGAGATCGAGGCGGTGCTGACCGTTGTGGAGTCGGACCTCGATGCTAATCGCAGACGCGCGGCCTGGGAGCAGTGGGAGGATGTGAAGAAGAGGAGGCTTTGATACGGACGTACACAGTGCGGAGTGCGGAATGCGGAGTGCGGAATTGCAAGGAGAGAACGTGGCTGGGTCCCGTCTAGCAGCGCGGACCCGTGCATTCGCGTCCGCAGTTGTCGCCTTGGTGGAAGAGTTGCCTAGAGGTCGGGCAGCCGACGTGGTCGGCCTCCAACTCCTCCGAGCGGGCACATCGGTCGGCGCCAACTACCGCGCTGCGTGCCGCGCGCGATCACGCAGAGAATTCATCGCAAAGATGGGAATCGTTGAGGAGGAGGCGGACGAGTGTCAATTCTGGATCGGACTTCTTCGAGAACGGGATCTGTTCGATCCTCAACGCCTATCTTCACTCCTGAGCGAGGCAGGTGAGATCTTGGCTATGACCGTGACGTCTATCAGAACCGCACGGTGCGTCACCCGCTCCACTCCGCATTCCGCACTCCCCACTCCGCACTCAGCGTCACAATGTTCATAGATCGCGCAGCGCTTCACGTCTTGGCGGGTACCGGCGGCTCGGGAGCCAGCTCCTTTCGTCGCGAAAAGTTCGTCCCCAAGGGCGGACCCGATGGTGGCGACGGTGGAGTCGGAGGCAGCGTGTACGTGCGCGCCGATCCGAACCTCGCCACGCTCCTCGACTACCGCTACCGCACGCGCTGGAAGGCGGAGCGTGGGCAGCACGGGAAGGGGAAGAACATGACGGGGAAGTCGGGCGCGGATCTGGTCCTGCCCGTTCCGGTGGGGACGGAGGTACACGACGCCGAGTCGAGCGCGTTGTTAGGTGAGGTACTGCGCGCCGGCGACAATATCCTCGTGGCGCGTGGTGGGCGGGGCGGTCGCGGCAATGCCCGCTTCGCGACGCCCACACACCGCAGTCCCCGTGAGTGGGAGCCGGGGGAGTCCGGTGAGGAACGCCGGATCGAGCTCGTGCTGAAGCTCATCGCCGATGTCGGCCTGCTGGGCGAGCCGAATGCCGGGAAGAGCACGCTGCTCTCGGTGATCTCTGCCGCCCGGCCCAAGATCGCCGACTATCCGTTCACGACGCTCGAGCCGCATCTCGGCGTCGTGGCCCTGTCGGATCATCGCACGTTCGTGGTCGCGGACATCCCGGGGATCATCGAGGGCGCGCACGCCGGGAAGGGATTGGGTCTCAAGTTCCTGCAGCACATCGAGCGCACGCGTCTCATGGCGGTGCTCGTGCCGGCGGACAGCCCGGACCCACAGGCGACGTATGAGCTCCTGCTCCGCGAAGCAGCGGCGTACTCGCTGGAACTTGCCGCCAAGCCCCACCTCGTCGTCCTCACGAAAGCCGATCTCCTGGCACCGGGCACCGGGCACCCCGCCTTCCATCCCCACGGCGGCGCACCCGTCGTCGCCGTTTCGTCGGTCACCCGCGAAGGGCTCCCCGAGCTCCTGGAAACCCTGTGGAAGGCCCTCCAGATCGAAGCGCCGACGAAGTAGCCGCGTATCTCGCGCTCGCGCAGGTCCCGGGCATCGGCTCGGCGCGCCTGCGCACGCTCGTGGCCGCGTTCGAAACGGCCGTCGCGGCGATCCGCGCGCCGCACGGGGCCATCGCCGCGCTGCCTGGATTCAGCCGCGCCGCGGCGACCGCCATCCGCGCCGGGTCGGTGGCCGCGGGTCGCGAGGTTCTCGACCAGCTCGGTCGCCTCGGAGCGACGGTCCTGCTGTCCGATGACGCCGCGTTCCCGCCACTCCTCCGCGAGATTCCCGACTCGCCGGCGCTGCTGTACGTCTGGGGCGATGTGAGGCTCCTTGCGCGACCCGCGGCCGGGATCGTCGGAAGCCGAAATCACTCGGCCTATGGCGCGGAGGCGGCGCGCGGGCTCGCCGCCGGCGTTGCGCGCGCGGGCGTCGTGGTGGTCAGCGGGATGGCGCGCGGCATCGACGCGGTCGCGCACACCGCCGCGTTGGACGCCGGCGGCGCCTCCGTGGGCGTGCTCGGGAACGGCTTCGGCGTGACCTATCCCGCGGCGAACCGCCCGCTGTACGACCGGATGAGCAATGTCGGCTGCCTCATCACAGAGTTGCCCCCGGGCGAGCGACCGCACGCCGGGGCGTTCCCCCGGCGCAATCGGCTCATCTCCGGGCTCGCGGGTGTCACCGTCGTGGTCGAAGCCGCACCGGGATCCGGGGCGCTCATCACCGCGGATTGTGCGCTCGATCAGGGCAGAACCGTGCTCGCCGTACCCGGCCCGATTACGAGTCCCACGTCGCTCGGCTGCAACCGTCTCATTCAACAGGGAGCAAAGCCGGCGCTCAGCTCGGGAGACATCCTCGAAGAGCTCGGCTTGCCAGGCGCCGTGCACACGGCGTCCGGCTCCGCACCATCCCCGCCACCGGTGCCGCCGGACCTGAGCGCGTTGCAGCGGTCGCTGTGGGATTCGCTTCGCTCGGAACCCAGGCATGTCGACGCGCTGGTCGCCAGCGCCGGCACGGATACGAGCGCCGTACTGACGGCCCTGACAGAGCTCGAGATGCGCGGGGTCGTGAAGCAGCAGCCGGGGATGGTGTTCGAGTTGGTGTGAGGAGGCCTGACCGGGGCCGTGCGCTTGGCGCGGAGGCGGACACGTCCAGAACTTCACGTACCCTTGTATCCGGGCGGGAGCGTCGTCCCGAGAGGGTGTCAGTTCCGAGAGCCCCGCGGCATGGCCGCGGGGTTAACCCACCCTTGAGGACCTTGGGTGAACCCCGGGGCCATGCCCCGGGGTTCAAGGACGGCCAGCCAAATGGTCACCGCCCCGGGGTGCTTACCTTTCTCCTATGCGCCACGTCTACGTCCACGTTCCCTTCTGCCGGCGCCGCTGCTCCTATTGCGATTTCTCCATTGCGGTACGAAAGCGTATCCCGGCCCAAGAGTACGTGGATACTGTGCTGCGAGAGCTCGATGTCGTGTCCCGAGGCCCGTCGGAGCCCCTTGAGAGTCTCTACTTGGGCGGCGGAACTCCCTCACTCCTTCCGCCCGACGCTCTGGCGACGCTGCTCACAGGACTGTTCGACGCCTTTTCTTCCACGCCTGGTCTCGACGCCGCCGAAGTTACGCTTGAAGCCAATCCCGAAGACGTGACGCCCGAGACCGCCGCCGTGTGGCGGCGTGCGGGCATCAATCGGGTATCCCTGGGAGCACAGTCCTTCGACGATCGCGTGCTGGCATGGATGCATCGGCCGCACGATGCGGCGCGCATCGAGGGCGCGGTGCGCGCGCTCAGGGACGCAGGATTCGACAATGTCTCGCTCGACTTGATCTTTGCTCTGCCGTCCGAGTTGGCGCGCGACTGGGGTCACGACTTGGATCAAGCCCTCGGCTTGGTCCCCTCGCATCTTTCGCTCTACGGCCTCACGGTCGAGGAGCGCACGCCGCTCGCCCGTTGGATCTCGCGCGGGGCGGCGTCCGGACCGAGCGACGAGCGCTATGCCGACGAGTACCTGTTTGCCCACGAGCGCGTCGCGCGCAACGGCTATCACTTCTATGAAGTCTCGAACGCGGCGCGGGAAGGCCGCCAATCGCGCCATAACTCGGCCTACTGGTCCGGACGAGCGTATCTCGGACTCGGGCCCGCCGCCCATTCCTACGACGGCCGCAGGCGGTGCTGGAACATCGCGGCCTGGGACGCGTACCGTCGCGCCGCGGCCGCCGGTGGACCGGTCGTCGAGTCGGAAGAAGTGCTCACCGAGGAACAGCGGGAGCTCGAGCGCTTGTATCTATCGTTGCGGACCGACGCTGGCTTGCCCCTGGCCGAGCTCTCCCGTCCTCTACCGACCTCTACCGACCTCTGGCTCCAGCGCGGCTGGGTGGAGCTGCGGGATCAGCGCCTCGTCTGCACGGCGGAGGGCTGGCTCCGCTTGGACACCTTGGTCAACGCCTTGACCGGGCAACCCGCAATCGGCTAAATTGTTAGCCGCTAATGGGTTGGGCGACATGACAGCATCCCTGAACGAGCGCGAGCGCCAGGTCCTCGAAGCAGTCATCGAGACCTACGTGGCCACCGCGGAGCCCGCGGGCAGCCGGACCATCTCCCGGAGGTTCGGCATCGCGCTCTCGCCTGCGACCATCCGTAACACGATGAGTGATCTCGAGGAAAAGGGGTATCTGTATCACCCCCATACCTCGGCTGGGCGCATCCCGACCGACCTCGCTTACCGCGTCTACGTCGACTCGCTCATGCATCTCTCGCAGGTGTCGCCGTCCGAGGCGAACCACATTCGCGAGGAGCTCGCGGAACGGAACGCCGTGGACCAGATCCTCGAGCGGGCGGCACAAGTGCTGGGCGTGCTGACGAAGGAGCTCGGCGTGGCCGTCGGCCCCTCCCTCGACGAGTCGCTCCTCGAGCGGGTGGAACTGCTCCAGGCCGGCTCCGACAGGCTGCTCCTGGTGCTGACGCTCAAGAGCGGCATCGTGCGCAGCATCTTCGTGGAAGTGCCCGCGGAAATGGCGCCCGAGGCGGTGGTAAAGGTGGCCCTCGTGCTGAACGAGCGGCTCGCGGGCCTCACGCTGCGGGAAATCCGCGCCACGCTCTCCGACCGGCTGCGCGACGCCGCGCCCGACGAACACTCGAGCGACCTGTTGAACATCTTCATTCAGGAAGCGGACGACCTCTTCGACGTGCCACCCGGAGGGTCCGCGGCGGGGGGCGTCGTGCTCGGAAGCGCGCAGCTGCTCGCGGGCCAGCCCGAGTTCGCCACCAAGGAGCGGCTGCAGGGCCTGATGGAAGTCACCGAGCGCCGCGATCTGTTGCGCGAGGCGCTCGCCCGGCGGATGGGGCAGGGCCTCACGATCACGATCGGGAGCGAGCACCAGGACGCGACGCTCGCCCCCTTCACGCTCGTGACCGCTTCCTATCAACTCGGTCCCCTCACCGGGGTCATCGGCGTCATGGGACCGACCCGGATGCCGTACGACAAGATCGTCGCCCTCGTGGATCACACCAGCCGTCTCGTCGGCGAGCTGCTCCAATGAGCCGAGACTACTACGCCGTCCTCGGCGTGAAGCGCGGGGCGGAGGAGGCGGAGATCAAGAAGGCCTATCGCCGGCTCGCCATGCAGTACCATCCGGACCGCGTCGGGCCCGACGAAAAAGCGGCTGCCGAGGAGAAGTTCAAGGAGATCACCGAGGCGTACGAGGTGCTGTGCGATCCGGAAAAGCGCGCGGTCTACGACCGGTACGGTGCCGCGGGACTTAAGGGTGCGGGCGCGGGTGGGGCAGGGTTTACGCCCTTCGACCTGTCCGAGGCGCTCAACATCTTCATGCGCGACTTCGGAGGCCTGGGTGGCTTCGATGCGTTCTTCGGCGGCGGCGAGCGCGCCCGGCGGGAGCGGCGCGTCGGCCAGGATCTCAAGGTCACGCTCAAACTGAGCCTCGCGGAGGTCGCCACCGGCACGACCAAGCGAGTAAAGGTGCGCACGCTGGATCGGTGCACGGCCTGCGATGGTACCGGAGCAGCGTCGGGAAGTGAGCCGACGCCCTGTGGCACCTGTGCCGGAACAGGTGAGGTCCGACGGGCCGCGCGCTCGATCTTCGGTCAGTTCCTGTCCGTCTCACCGTGCCCCACCTGTGGTGGCGACGGGACCGTCGTGCTGCACCCCTGTCCCAAGTGCCAAGGGGACGGGAGGGTCCGCGCGGAGAAGGAGATCGAGATCAACGTCCCTGCGGGCGTCGCCGACCATCACTACCTCACCATGCGGGGGCACGGCGTGCCCGGGCCGCGCGGGGGGACACCGGGTGACTTGATCGCGGTGCTCGACATCGCGGAGGACTCGCGCTTCGAGCGCCACGGCGACGACTTGATGTACGATCTCGGGCTCTCGTTCACGCAGGCCGCCCTCGGAGCCGACATCGAGGTCCCGACCCCCTACGGCCCGACGATGCTCAAGGTCCAATCGGGGACCCAGACCGGTGCGGTGTATCGCCTGCGCGGCAAGGGGCTCCCTCGGGTGGGCGAGAGCGGACGCGGTGACCTGAACGTACGGGTTCACGTGTGGACGCCGATCAAGCTGACGGCCGAGCAGCGCGCCCTCCTCGAGCAGCTCGCGAAGGTCGAAGGCAAGCCGCCGGCAGAAGAGCACACGGGCAAGAAATTCTGGGAGCAGTTGCGACAGGCGTTCGGAAGATGAGTTGCGAGAGCCATGGCCGGTTGCGTCTTCTGTAAGATCGCGGCGGGTGAGATCCCCGCGACCGTCGTGAAGCGCGCGGACGGGATGCTCGCGTTCAAGGATCAGAACCCGCAGGCGCCCACGCACGTGCTCGTGATCCCTACACACCACCTCGCGTCCCTGAACGACGCGAAGGATCCCGGGCTGCTCGGCAAGTTGCTCGCGTTTGCGCGCGACCTGGCACGCGAGTCCGGACTGGCCGACCGCGGTTACCGGGTGGTGGTGAACACGAACCCGGACGGAGGCCAGACCGTGTTTCATCTCCACCTCCATCTGCTGGGCGGCCGGCCGATGACCTGGCCACCAGGATGACCGCTTGCCAGCCTCCGAGCGTGCCGCTAAGTTTTTGTGTCAATCACAGTTAGCGAGATGATGAGCTTGCCCGAGCGGCTGCGCGCCGCGATGAACGAGGCCAGGAAAAACCGCGATCAGGCGCGCACCCTTCTCCTCTCCACGATCCTCGCAGACCTCAAGAACCGCGAATTCGAGCTCCAGCACTCACCGACCGACGACGAGACGGCCGAGGTCATCCGGCGCGGGATCAAACGTCGCCGGGAGGCGGCGGAGCAGTACACGGCCGCCGGCCGCGCCGATCGCGCCGACGCGGAGCTCGCCGAGGTCAAGATCCTCGAGTCGTTCCTCCCCGCCGCCGTTGACGCGGAGGAAATCCGCCGCGCCGTGCGCGAGGTGATCGCGGCGGGCACGAGAGATCTGGGCAAGGTGATGGGGCAGGTGATGCCGCGCTTCAAGGGCCGGGCGGACGGCAAGCTCGTGAATCAGATCGTCCGCGAGGAGCTGGCCGCCGCATGAGCGTCGGGGTTTCCCCCGCGGTCCTCGAGACTCTGGAGTTCCCGGCCGCGCTGGAGCGGGTGGCGACGCATGCGGTCGGCCCCCTCGGCGCGGCGCGGGTGCGCCGTCGGGTGCCCGCGATCGAGCCCGAACCGATCCACGCCGCGCTCGCTCAGGTGGCCGAGCTCGCCGCCCTGCTGCTGCGCGACGACGCCATCCGAGCCGAGGCCGTGCCCGACATCGCGACCGCGCTCGATCTGCTGCACGTACCGGGGAGCGCGCTCGAGGGCAAGCCCCTCGCGCTCGTCGGCCAGACGCTCACCGCGGCGCGCGTGACGGCCGCCGATCTCGCCAAGCGCGCGGCCGATGCTCCGCGCACCGCCGCGCTGCGCGTGGATCCGCCGCCGCGCGAGCTCGAGCGCCGTCTCCTCGAATCGCTCGACCCTGAGGGACAGCTGCGCGATGGCGCGTCGCGCGGCCTCGCGCGGGCCCGTCGGGCCGTCCGGGAGGCGCGTGACCGGCTGATCCAGAAGCTCGAGGCCATGCTTGCCCGCCTCGACCCCACCGACCGCGCGCCCGATGCTGCCGTGACGATCCGGGAGGGTCGGTATGTGATCCCGGTGCGCGCCACGGCCCGCAGCCGCATCGGCGGCATCGTGCACGACGAGTCCGCCACGCGCTCCACGGTGTTCGTCGAGCCGCCGGAGGTCATCGAGCTCGGGAACGAGTTGCGCGCGGCCGAGGCGGAGGAGCAGCGTGAGATCCTGCGCGTGCTGCGCGAGCTCACCGACCTCCTCCGCCCCCACGCGGATGCGCTCGCCGCCGCGTGGGACATGTGTATCGCCTTCGACGACCTGTGTGCCCGCGCCCGGTACGCCGTCGAGGTGAACGGGTTCGCGCCGGCGATCGGGACGGACCGGGGGGCCCCGGGGGCCCTCGAGATCCATTCGGGCCGGCATCCGCTGCTGGGGAATGACGCGGTGCCTTTCGACCTGGTCCTCGCGACCGACGAGCACACGGTGCTCGTCTCGGGTCCAAACACCGGCGGGAAGACCGTCCTGATCAAGGCGGTCGGGCTGCTGTGCGTCATGGCTCAGAGCGGCATCATCCCGCCGATCGGCCCGCAGTCGACGCTCCCCGTGTTCACGGGCGTCTTCGCCGACATCGGCGATCGGCAGTCCATCGCGGCGAGCCTCTCGACATTCTCGGCGCACCTCGCTCAGTTGCGGGATATCCTCGAGCACGCTGGCGCGGGCTCCCTCGTGCTGCTCGATGAGATCGGGAGCGGCACCGACCCCGCCGAGGGCGGGGCCCTCGCGGCGGCCGTCCTGAAGACGCTCACCCGGCGACGCGCGCTGACGCTGGCCACGACCCACCTCGGTGCGCTGAAGCAGCTCGCGGCCGAGACCGTCGGGATCGTGAACGCGTCGCTGCAGTTCGATGCCGAGACCCTCACCCCCACCTATCGCCTGCTCAAAGGAGTACCGGGACGGTCCTATGGCCTCGCCATCGCCCGGCGCCTGGGGCTCGCGGGCGACGTGCTCGATCTCGCCGAGCGCGCCGTGCCCGACGCGGAGCGGGCGCTCGACGCGCTGCTCGCGACCGTCGAAGCGCGGGCGCGCGAGCTCGAGGCCCGGGAGCGCGACCTCGCGACCCGACTGGAGCGTTTGGACGAGGACGTGCATCGGGTCGACACGCGCGGCGAGGAAATCGCCACGCGCGAGCGCGAAGTCGACGCCCGGGCGCGCAGTCTCGACCGCGCGGCGCGCGAGCAGACCCGCGCGTATCTGCTCGAAGCGCGTCGGAAGGTCGAAGAGGCGTTGGCACAGGCCCGGGCCGCCGTGGATGAGGCGACCGCGAAAGAGGCACGACGGCTGCTCGAGCAGGCGATCCAGGAGACCGCTGGGGAAGAGGAAAAAGGAAAGCCTGAGGGATGGGTGTCGCTCGAAGAGCTCCGACGCCAGCGAGAGGATGCGGGCGCCCCGCGGAGGCCGCTGAGCCCGACGCGGCCGCCGGCCGGAGCGGGGCGCGTCGCGCCGACGGTAGTAGCCAGTGAAGTCTCGCTCATCGGGCTCCGGGTCGCCGACGCCGAGCCCCTCCTGACGAAGGCGCTCGACGACGCCATCCTCGCCGACCTCCCCTACCTTCGCGTGATCCACGGCAAGGGGACCGGCGCGCTGCGCCAGCTCGTGCACGACGTCTTAGAAGGTGACAAGCGCGTGAAGCGATTCGGGTTTGCGCCCGCGAACCAGGGAGGCCACGGCGTGACGGTGGCAGAGTTCACGGAGTGAGCCTCATCCCCGACGATGTGATCGAGCAGGTCCGGGAGGCCGCGGACATCGTGGGGATCATCGGAGAGCACGTCGAACTGAAGCGCACCGGCGCCGATTTTCGCGCACCCTGCCCCTTTCATGGAGGGACGCATCGCAACTTCGCCGTCATCCCCAGGAAGGGAATGTTCTACTGCTTTGTCTGCCACGCCGGCGGCGACGTCTTCACGTTCTTCATGAAAAAACTCGGGATGGACTATCCGACCGCAGTGCGCGAGGTCGCCCGGCGCGTGGGGATCCCCATTCCCGAGCGCGGGCCCGCTGGTCCCGATCCGCGCGAGCCGCTGTACAGCGCGGTCGCCGCTGCGGCCGACTGGTTCGCCCGGCAGCTGCGCGAGGGCGCCGAAGGGGAGGTCGCCCGGCAGTATCTCACGTCCCGACACGTCGAGTTGGATGCGGCGCTCCCGCTCGGCTTGGGGTACGCTCCGCGCGTGGGAGGAGCGTTCCTCGATGCAATGAAAGGGTTGGGCCTGCGTGACGACGTGTTGCTCGAAGCGGGTCTCATGGCTAAACGGGAGGACGGCACCGTGGTGCCCCGGTTCCGTGGACGATTGCTCTTCCCGATCCACGATCTCCGGGCACGCGTCGTCGCATTCGGCGGCCGCATCCTCGGTGAAGGAGAGCCGAAATATCTCAACTCACCCGACACGCCGATCTTTCACAAAGGGCAGCTCGTCTACAACCTGCACGTCGCGAAGCACGCGATGCGCAAGGCCGAGCGCGCCATTCTGGTGGAGGGATACTTCGACGTCCTCCGGGTGTCGCTCGCGGGAATCGAGGAGGTCGTGGCACCCCTCGGGACGGGGCTCACCGCTGAGCAGGCCCAGCTCGTGAAGCGCTACACCGCCCACGTCATCCTCCTGTACGACTCCGACGACGCAGGGTTGCGCGCGACGTTCCGAGCCGGTGACGAGCTGCTCCGGCAGGGACTCCGGGTCAGCGTGGCGACCCTCCCTCCGGGCGACGATCCCGACACGCTGGTCCAGCGCCACGGCGCGGCTCGGCTCGAGGAGCTGCTCAAAGACGCCGTGGACGTGCTCGAGCGCAAGATCCAGATCCTGGACCGGAAAGGGTTCTTCGGGACGCTCCCAGGCCGTCGCCGCGCCCTCGACCGCCTCTTGCCCACGATCCGCGCCGCCAAGGATCCGATCACGCGGGAGCTATACATCTCCCGGGCGGCGGAAGCGGCGGGAGTGCGGAAAGACGTGCTGGAGCGGGAGGTCCTTGGTACCACCTCCACCGTCATCCAACGTCCTCCACCATCCTCCACCGTCTTGCCGTCCAACGCCGAGAAGGCCCTCCTGCTCCTGCTCCTCGAGGGCGAGCCATGGCGCGCGCGTGTCATCGACGCCGTCGATCCTGAGGAGTTCGAGTTCGCGCCGTACCGGGCTGTGTTCGAGAGCGTCGCCGACGACGCCGTCCTGGCGCTCGATGACACGTCCGCCCGCGCCTACGAGCACCTCAAAGCGGAGGGGCTCGGCGGGCGGGATGCGAACGCGATGTACGAGATGGCCGTCAACTGGATGGAAGCCCGGCGGCTCGAGCGCGAGCTCGAGCGGCTCGACGATCGGCTCCCGTTCGAGAGTCCGGAGCGTCAGGCGTCGCTCATCGCGGAGAAGCGACGCGTGTTCGACGAGCTCCGCAAACGATACCCGCGTTACAAGATCGCTGCGAGGAGGCGAGGTGCACCAGGAACTTGAAGCGTTGTTAGCGTTGCAGGAAAAGGATCGCGCGGTGACGGCTTCCGACGATGCCCTCACCGCGCTCGCGCCCGAGCTCGGGACGCTCGACGAGGCGCTGGCCGCCGCGGAGCAGGGCCTCACCGCCGCGCAGGCGGCGATTCAGGCGGCCATGGACCGGCGCGACGCCCTCGAGGGCAAGATCGCGAACTACCGGACCATGCAGGAGCAGCGCCGCCAGCGCCTCGAGTGGGTCCGCGGGGCGAAGGAAGCGTCGACCCTCATGGCGGAGCTGGATCTCGCGCGATCGGTGCTGGCCAAGGAAGAAGCAGAGTTCATGCGCTCGGGTGACGCGGTGACCGAGGCGGAGCGCAAGGCGGCCGAGGCCGAAAAGGTGCTGGAGGATGTGCGGGCGCGGCAGGCGCCGCAGCGAGAAGCGGTCGCCGGCAAGCGTGAGCAGATCGCGGCGCAGCGGGAGCGCGCCGTGGCCGAGCGGGAGAACGTGGCCGCGCGCGTCGAAGCTGGGCTCTTGGCGCGCTACGAGCGCATCCGACGCGGGAAGGCGCCCCTCGCCCTGTACCCGCTGCACGGCGACGCCTGCGGCCACTGCTTCACGGCCGTCCCCACACAACGCCGGGCGCTCATTCTGCGCGGTGCCTCGATCGAAGGCTGTGAGGCGTGCGGCGTGCTCCTGTACGCCGCCGAATGATCCCCGCGCGATGGGCGGTCACCGCGCCGCCCGACCCCGAGCTCACCGCGGCCCTCGTCTCGGACCTGCACATCCCCGAGCCCCTCGCCGCCATCCTCGTGCAGCGCGGCCTGGCAGCCCCCGATCTCGCGAAGGCGTTCCTCCGCCCCGACCTGGAGCGCCTCTCCGACCCCTTCGCCTGGGCGGACATGCCCCGCGCCGTCCAGCTGATCGCCACCGCGACGCGCTCGGGCACGCCGATCCTGGTACACGGGGACTACGACGTGGACGGCCAATGCGCGGCGGCGCTCCTCACGCGCGTGTTGTCGAGCGTCGGAGCGCGCGCACACGCGTTCGTGCCGCACCGGCTGCGCGATGGCTACGACTTTGGGCCGGCCGGGCTCGCGGAAGCCCAGCGACTCGGCGCGGGGCTCGTAATCACCTGCGATTGCGGGATCACCGCCGTGGAGTCCGTGCGCGAAGCCCGGGCGGCGGGCATCGAGGTGATCGTCACCGACCATCACCTCCCGGGAGATGAGCTGCCCCCCGCGTCCGCGGTCCTCGATCCGCGGCGGGTCGATTGCGCGTCGGCGGACAAGGACCTCTGTGGAACCGGTGTGGCCTTCAAGCTCGCCCAGGCGCTCGTGCCCGCGCTCGGCCTCTCTCCGCATCTCCCGTTGCATTTTCTCGACTTCGTCGCGCTCGCGACGGTCGCCGACGTTGTGCCCCTGACGGGCGAGAATCGCATCCTCGTGCGCCACGGGCTCAAGATGCTCGCCGACTCTCGGTGGATCGGGCTCCGCGCCCTGGTGGAGGCCGCGGGCCTCTCGGGACGGCCGATCAAGGCGGGGCACGTGGGGTTCATCCTCGCCCCCCGCCTGAACGCGGCGGGCCGGATCGGCGATGCCCGCGATGGGCTCCGCTTGCTTCTGTCCGACGACCCGGATGAGGCGGCCGCCCTCGCGCGGGAGCTCGAGACGCTCAACGCGCGCCGGCAGGAGCTCGACCAGCGCATTCTCGACGAGGCGGTCGAGCTGGCGGAGCGCGTCCTCCGCCCGGACGACCGGGCGCTCGTACTCGCGGCGGACGCGTGGCACCCCGGCGTGATCGGGATCGTGGCGTCGCGGCTCGTGGAGCGGTACGGACGACCGACGTTCCTGATCGGGTGGGAGGGCGATGCGGGGCGCGGGTCCGGCCGCAGCATTGCCGGGTTCGACCTGCACGCGGCCCTGCATCGCGTGGGGCACCACCTGGAGAAGTACGGCGGCCACAGGATGGCCGCGGGCCTTACCATCCGGCGGGAGCGCTACGAGGCGTTCCGTGTTGCGTTTCTCGACGTCGCGGGACAGCTTCTGGGCCCCGAAGATCTGGTCCCCGCCCAGCGCGTCGACCTGGAGCTTCCCCTGGGGCTCGTGAGCGACGAGCTGGAGAAGCTCATCCGGTATCTGGAGCCGTGCGGGCCCGGCAACCCCGCGCCGGTGTTCGGCGTGCGACACGCCAGGGCCGTCGGCGCGCGGCGCGTCGGGACGAACCACTTGCGGTTCACGTTGGACGACGAATCCGGCGCGCTCCCGGCGATCGCCTTCCAGTGGGCCGACGCCATTCCTGACCACTGGCTGGCGGACCGGCTCGACGTAGCCTTTCGTCTGGAGCGCGACGAATGGCAGGGGCGGGTGACGTTGCAGGCGCGGGTGGCATCCTTGGCGCCGAGCGCATGACGATGGCGGATTACGGATGGGCGATTGCGGATTGGCCATGGAAAGTCGTTGCCACAATCCGCAATCCGAAATCCACAATCCGCAATTGGAGGGGAGGGGCAGGGCCGGGCATGATCCGCATCATCGCGGGCGAGTTCGGCGGGCGGCGCCTCAAGACTCCCGCCACCGACAAGGTCCGGCCGACCGCCGACCGCGTGCGCGAGGCGTGGTTCTCGATCCTGCAGCGGCCCGTGCGCGGCGCCCGGGTGCTCGATTTGTTCGCCGGCTCGGGAGCGCTCGGGCTCGAGGCCCTGTCGCGCGGTGCGGTCTCGGCCGATTTCGTCGAGGTGCATCGGTTGGCGCTCGCGGCCCTCAAGGCGAACATCGCGATGCTCAAGGTGGATGACCACGCCGTGATCCACCGCATAGACGCGCTCAAGTTCGCCGAGCGCCTCCCGCCCGGGCGCTACGACGTCGCGTTCGCCGACCCGCCGTACGAAGGGGGCCAGGCCGCGCGCCTCGTCGCGCTGTTCCGCATCAATCCCTTCGCGCGGATCCTCTCGATCGAGCATCCAGCGGACGCGCCGATCCCCGGCGACGACACGCGGCGCTACGGGGACACGGCCGTGACTTTCATCTACGCGCCATGACCAGCATTGCCGTGTACCCGGGCTCCTTCGATCCGGTCACGCGCGGGCACGAGGACCTGATCCGACGCGCGCGGCGGTTCGCGGACCGGCTCATCGTCGCCGTGGCGGTGAACACCGCGAAGCAGCCGCTCTTCACGCTCGACGAGCGGGTCGCGTTGATCCGGCGCGTCGTGGACGACCCTGCCATCGAGGTGCGCTCCTTCGACGGGTTACTCGCCGAGTTCGCGCGCGTCGCGGGCGCCACGTTGATCGTGCGCGGCCTCCGCGCCATCAGCGACTTCGAGTACGAGTTTCAGATGGCCCTCATGAATCGCAACCTGGCGCCGGGCATCGAGACCGTGTTCCTCGTCCCCGCGTTCGACCTGACGTATTTGAGCTCGAGCCTCGTGCGGGAGGTCGCCCGCTTCGGCGGTGACGTGTCGAGCCTCGTTCATCCCGCGGTGCAGCAGGCGCTCAAGAAAAAGCTCGGTCGGTGACGTTTCGCGATACGCTGTACGAGCGGGCCCGGCGCGCCGGCCGGCGCATCGTGCTTCCCGAAGGGAACGACGCCCGCGTGCGGGAAGCGGCAAAACAGATTGAAAGCCTGGGGATCGGGACCGTCCAGCTCCTGGAGGGTACCGCTCCCCGCTCCCCGCTCCCTGAGATGGTCAGCCTCCTCCGCACTCGGCATCCCCAGAAGTTCCCCACCGACGCGGCAGCGACGGAAGCCCTCCAGCATCCCCTGACCTTTGGTGCCGCGCTGGTCGGCTTGCAGCGGGCGGACGTCATGGTCGGCGGAGCGACATTTCCGAGTGGGGACACGATCCGCGCCGCGCTTTGGGCGGTGGGGATGGCGCCGGGGATCAGCACGGTCAGCGGTGCCTTTTACATGGTCCGCGGCGACACGGTGCTCACCTTCACCGACTGCGCGGCGGTCCCCGAGCCCACACCTGAGCAGCTCGCCGAGTCCGCCGTGGCCGCGGCCCGGGACCGCCGGCGCATCGTGGGGGACGAGCCGATCGTCGCATTCCTCTCTTACAGCACGAAGGGCAGCGCGGTGGGGCCGCGCGTGGAGCGCGTCCAGCGCGCCTGCGAGGTGCTCGGGGCTCGATCGCCCGATTTCGCCTTCGACGGGGAGTTGCAAGGTGACGCGGCGCTCGTTGCCGCCGTCGCGGCGAGCAAGGCCCCGGGGTCACGAGCCGCGGGCCGAGCCAACGTGCTCGTCTTCCCCGACCTTGACAGCGGCAACATCGGATACAAACTGGTGCAGCGACTGGGGGGGTGGGAGGCGATCGGTCCGGTCCTCCAGGGCTTGGCGCGACCCGTGTCCGACCTGTCGCGGGGCGCTACGGCCGATGATATTGTCGACACGGCGGCGGTCGCCGTCCTTCAAGCTGCGGGGGGGGAGCGTCCATGAGCTTCAGTCTCAAGAAGGACAAGCGGGGCGTGGTGGTGGTCGGTGTGGACGGGCAGCTGATTGTCGGCAACCGTCAGGAGCTGAAGCAGAAGGTGCTCGACGCCCTCGAGGGCGGCGGGGCGAAGTTCGTGATCGACTTCACGAAGACCGGCTACATCGATTCGTCGGGTCTCGGCGTCCTCGTCTCGCTCTCCAAGAAGATTCGCGAGCAGGGTGGGGACCTGCGGCTGTGCGGATTGAACGAAGACCTCCAGACGCTGTTCGAGCTCACCAAGCTCGACACGCTCTTTGCCATCGCCAAGACCCCTGAGGAGGCGCTCGGCGCGTTTTAGCGCGTGACGAAACCGCTGCGCCTCGCCCTCCGCCGCCGCGCGACAGGAAGCGAAACCGAGCTGTCGCTCGACGTGCCGAGCGACCTCGCGTATGTGGGGCAGGCGGTCGAGTTGATCGCCGCGGCGCTCCCGGGCGGCCTCCTGTCGGCTCGCCGTATCCGCTTCAACTTCCGCACCGCCTTGGCCGAAGCGCTCGCCAACGCCATCTCCTACGGCAATCGCCACGATCGGGCGCGCCTGGTCCGCGTGCGCGTTGAAGTCTCGCAGGATGCGGTCCACCTCCACGTGACCGATGAAGGCTCGGGGTTCAATCCCGCCCGGGTCCCCGATCCCACCAGCCCCGATCGCCTCGAGCGGGAGGATGGACGTGGGCTGTTCGTGCTCAAGAAACTCGTCGACCAGGTCGTGTTCAACGAGAAGGGCAACTCGGTGTGCCTGACGCTCCGGGCGGGGTAACGCGGCTCGACCGGCTGCTTCCCGTGCTCGAGCGACTCGCGGGCGGGCGGGTGCGGGTGTGGAGGGTGGAGGGCGGCCGGGCGAGGCCGGTGGCGGGGGTCGGAGCCCCCCCCGCCTGGACGCCGCCGCTCGATGGTGACCGTGCGGGCCGGCGATGGGACACGCCAGACGGCCCCGCGTGGTTCGAGCCGGTGCGGGACGTGGAGGGCGTGTGGCTGGAGACGGTGGAAGGCGGAGCGTCTCCCGCCGCGGTGCTGGCCGCCATCGTCGGGTCCGTGCTGGCGGCCGAGCAGGACGCGACGCAGGTCGCGGCCGAGCTCTCCGAGCGCTACGAGGAGATCGACCTGATCTACTCGATCAGCGAGATCCTCGGCCACACTATCCGCCTCGACGAGGCGGCCGAGCGAATCCTCCGCGAGGTGTCGACCGTGGTCGGCGCCCGGCGCGCCACGCTGCTGGTGTACAATCCGGAGCAGCGGGTGCTGCGCATCGTGGCGGCGCGCGGCATGAGCCCCGACGAAGCGGAGCCGATCGAAGTGGACGATCCCTGCTCCATCGCCGCGCGCGTGTTCCGCGACGGGCGCATCGTGAGCTACGATCCCACGGATTCGCAGGCGACCAACCCCGGGTGTCCCGAGGGTCGCAACTATCGAGGCCAGGCGTTCCTCGCCGTACCCGTCCTCTACGCGGCGCCCGGCGCCCGCCCCAGGCCGATCGGCGTGATCAACCTGACTGATCGCGAGGGCGAGGATGCCTTCACGGCGGGTGACCGCAAGCTGGTGGCTGCGATCGCGAACCAGATCGGCGCGGCGATCGAGAACGCCCGCCTCGTCGCGAAGGACCAGGGTCAGCAGCGCGTGCGTCGGGAGCTGGAGCTCGCGCGCGACCTCCAGATGAAGTTGCTTCCGTCGCCGCTGGTCATCGCGGCGCGGGTCGACGTGGCGGCGCGCTGCCGCCAGGCCGAGTCGGTGGGCGGCGATTTCTATAACCTCCTCAACCTGCGCGCCCAACGCCTCGGCGTCATGATCGGGGACGTCACGAGCCACGGTTTCGGCGCCGCGCTCATCATGGCGCAGGTCATGGCGGCGTCGGGCATCCATGCGGAGTCCGCCCAGACGCCCAGCGAAGTGCTGCGGCGCATCGAGGAGTCCCTCAAGGGCGAGCTCGCGAACACGGAGATGTTCCTGACGGTGTTCTATGCCGTGGTCGATCAGAAGGCATGCCGCATCACGTACGCCAACGCGGGTCACCCGCACGCGTTTCTCGTGTCGGCGCGGACGGCCGAGGCCTCGCGGCTCGAGGCCACCCGGCCGCCGCTCGGCCTCGCCACCGAGCCCGGTGAGGACGCATCGCGCGAATGGACGAGACGCGAAGCGATCCTCTGTCTCTTCACGGACGGCGTGGCCGATGCGCAGGGGGGGCGAGGCGATCGGTTCGGCGAAGAGCGCGTGCTGGGGCATGTCGCCAGGCTTAAGGATCGTTCGGCGCGTGAGATCCTCGAATCCGTGCACGCCGACCTGGCCGGGTTCACCGGCGGCGCCACACCGGCGGATGATCGCACGGTGGTAATTCTCAAGATGTGACGCCGAACAAACGGCTCGGCCAGCACTTCCTCACCGATCGCAACATTCTTGACCGCATCGTCGACGCGCTCGACCCCGCGCCCGGCGAGGTTGTGCTCGAGATCGGACCGGGGAAGGGGAGCCTCACCGAAGCCTTGCTCGCCCGCGGGCTAACGGTGATCGCTGTAGAAAAAGATCGCCGGCTGGCGGAGCACCTCCGGGACCAGGTGTCCGGTGTCCGGTGTCAGGTTGTCACGGGCGACGCGCTCAGGCTCGACTGGTATGCCTTGTCTTCCGAACACCAGACACCAGACACCGGACACCGTCTTAAGGTCATCGGCAACATCCCCTACAACATCACCTCGCCGTTACTCGAGAAGGCGCTCACGCCGCCGCTGCCGGAGCGGGTCGTCTTCCTCGTCCAGAAGGAGGTCGCCGATCGACTCGCCGCCGGGCCCGGGTCGCGCGTCTACGGCGCGCTCTCGGTGGGCGTGCAGGCGCAGTGCCATGTGGAGCGACTCTTCACCGTGCCTGCGGGCGCCTTCACGCCGCGACCCAAGGTTACGAGCGCGCTGGTTCGACTGACGCCGCTCCCGGATTCGGCGATCACGCTCGGTGAGGTGCCGGCGTTTCGCACGTTCGTCACCGCCTGCTTTGCGCGGCGGCGGAAGCAACTGCGTAACGTGCTGATGGGCGTGACCGGCCAATCCGCGGCGGTCGTGACTGCGGGTCTACGTGAGTTGGGCCTGGACGCCGCGGTCCGTCCCGAGACGCTCGGGCCCCCGGCGTTTGCTCGGCTCTTGCGGTGGAGCGCTCGATTGTGAAATAATTCACAATGCGGAAGATTTCTGAGAGCACGGTGCGACGGCTCTCGCTGTACCTGGGCTTTCTCGAGCAGTTCGCCACGCAGGGCCAGACGACGATCTCCTCCGCCGAGCTGGCCCGGCGCGGCGGCACCACATCGGCGCAGGTCCGCAAGGACCTCTCGTTCTTCGGCTCGTTCGGTAAGCGTGGCCTGGGCTACTCCGTGCCGGAGCTCACGGCCCGGATCCGCGACATCCTGGGGTTGCGACGCACGTACCGCGTCGTCCTCGTCGGAGCCGGGCGGATTGGCAGCGCGCTCGTTCAGTATCCCGGATTCCGTCAGCGTGGCTTCCACGTCACCGCCATCTACGACAAGGATCCCAAGAAGATCGGCACCGGTTGGAACGGCCTTGTGGTCCGGGACGTCCGCCACCTCGAGGCCGACTTGAACCGCGAGCCGAGTGACATCGCGATTGTCGTCACGCCGGCCGCGGCCGCTCAGGAGGTAGTGGATCGTTTGGTACGGAGCGGCGTGAAAGCGATCCTGAACTTCGCTCCGATACAGCCCACCGTGCCGCCCGATGTGGCCGTGAAGTCCGTGAACATGGCGTTGGAGCTCGAGACCTTGAGCTTCGCACTCGCGAACCGCTAACGCGCGGCTGTACGTGCTCTTAGCCGGGCCTCCGGCGCCCCGTTAGATTCCGCGCCATGGCGCGCGTCCACGTCACCTCCGAAATCGGCCCGCTCCGCGCGGTGCTCGTCCACACGCCCGGCCGCGAGCTCGTGGCCGTCACGCCCGGCAATCGCGAAGACTACCTGTACGACGACATCATCGACCTCGACCTCGCGCAGCGCGAGCACAAGCGGTTCGTGGCGGTCCTCGAGCGTTTCGCCCAGGTGTACGAGGTGCGCACGCTCCTGACCGAATTGGTGGCGCGGCCCGACGTCCGGGAGTTCCTCGTGACCCGCGCGCTCGAGGTGGTGCCCTCCGATGCGCTGGCGAAGCAGCTCGCGGCGCTCGCGCCCGAGGCGCTCGTCGGCCTGATGGTCGAGGGCGCGCTCGAAGAGGCGGGGCCGATCGCCAAGGCGCTGAACGAAAGCGGGTACGCGCTGCCCCCGCTCCCGAACCTCTTCTTCACGCGCGACGTGGGCATCGTGATCGGCGAGCACTCGATCATCGGCTCGATGCGCTACGGCGTCCGGTGGACCGAGGAACTGCTGGTGAAGGCCCTGTTCCGCTACCATCCGTGCCTCGAGAACGCCGGCATCCTGTACGACGGATCGGAGGAGAAGCGGAGCAACTACACGCTCGAGGGCGGGGACGTGCACCCCATGCGCCCGGACCTGCTGCTGCTCGGCTTCAGCGAGCGCTCCAGCCCGGCCGCGCTCGACCACCTGTGTGATCTCGTCTTCGAGCACTGCGGGGTGAGGGACGTGATCGTCGTCGTGCTCCCCAACGAGCGTACGGCGATCCACCTCGACATGATCTTTACGCAGCTCGATCGGGAGCTCTGCTGCGTGTATCCCCCGCACTTTGTCGGACCCGAGCGGCTCGCGGTGCTGCACCGGCGCAAGAAGTCGAAGGGCGTGAAAGAGATGCCAAACTTTTTCGCGGCCATGCAGGCGGTCGATCACCCGCTCGAACCGGTCTTTTGCGGCGGCGCGGATCGCTCGCTGCAGGAGCGCGAGCAGTGGTCGTCCGCCTGCAATTTCGTCACGGTGCGGCCGGGCGTGGCCGTGACCTACGCCCGGAACGAAGCCACGCTGCGCGAGCTCGAGCATGGCGGCTTCCGCACCGTGGCGGCCGTCAACCTCCTCACGGGCGAGGAGAATCTCGGAGACGACGAGCGCGCCGTGATCACGATGGAGGGCAGCGAGTTGGTCCGGGGTGGCGGTGGACCACGCTGTATGACCCTGCCGCTCCGGCGCGATGATCTCTGACGCCGGGGCCATCGAGCTCACGCGCTGCCGCTTTGCGGTCGTGGACGTCGAGACGACCGGTGCCCGCCCGGAGCGCGGTGGGCGGATCATCGAGGTAGCGGTGGCGATTCTCGAGGACGGCACCGTGCATCTGGCGTACGAGGCCGTGCTCGACCCGGGCAGCCCCATTCCCGTCTGGGTGACCCGCCTCACCGGTCTCAGCGAGCGCGACGTGGTGGGCAGACCCCGGTTCCAGGACGTGGCGACGGATCTCCGGCGCACCCTCGAGGACGGCGTCTTCGTGGCGCACAACGCTCGCTTCGACTGGCGGCATCTCGCGGCCGAATGGACCGCCGCGGGCGTCTCCGGACCGGGCGGCCGGCCGCTTTGCACCGTGAAGCTCACGCGGCGGCTCGTGCCTGCGCTGCGTCACCGTGGACTGGATCAGGTATCCGCCTTTTTCGGCGTGGAGAACCCGGCGCGGCATCGCGCGTTCGGGGACGCGCTCACCGCGGCCTACGTGCTGCGGTCGCTCCTGGGCTTGGCCCGGGACCGGGGGGCCGAGACGCTCCACGATCTCCTGGACCTGCACGATCGGCCGCGGCACTCCGCACTCCGCATTCCGCCCTCCACACCCGAATGAGCCCCACCACCTTTCGCGTCGGCCGCCTGACCTGCCACGCGCTCGACGGCGGGGCGCAGCACCTGGACGGCGGCGCGATGTTCGGCGTGGTACCCAAGCCGCTGTGGCAACGGCGGATCACTCCGGACGATCGAAACCGCATTCCGCTCGCGATGCGGTGTCTGCTCGTCGAGCACCCTGACGGCCTCGTGCTGGTGGACACGGCCTTGGGGAACAAGGAAGACCCCAAGTTCATGGACATCTATGGCGTGGACAACGCGGGACAAGGGGGGCGAACCCGCCTGGAAGACTCCCTGGCCAGCCTTGGCTACGCCCCGGAGGACGTAGGCTGGGTGATCAACACGCACCTGCACTTCGATCATGCAGGGGGCAACACCTACCGCGATCGCCGCGGGCAGGTGGCTGTGAGCTTTCCGCGCGCCCGATACGTGGTCCAACGGGGCGAGCTCGAGTTCGCCCGCCACACCAACGAGCGCACCGCGGCGAGCTACCTGCCGCCGAACTTTGAGCCGGTGTCCTTCACCCTGGTGGAGGGCGAGGTGGAGCCGCTTCCCGGGATCCATTGCTTGCCGACACCGGGACACGTCCCCTTTCACCAGTCCGTGCTCGTCGAAAGTGGCGGCGAGCGCTTGTGCTTCCTCGGGGATGTCGTGCCCACGAGCGCTCATCTGCCGTTGCCCTGGATCATGGGGTACGATCTCGAGCCGCTCGTTACGCTCGAATCCAAGCGACGCCTCTACGCTCGGGCGGAAGCGGAAGGGTGGCTCCTGTTCTTCGAGCACGACCCCGACGTGGCCGTCGGTCGACTCGCGCGCGACGGCCGGAGATTCGACCTTGTGGAGCCCGTTCGCGCGGGCTAAGTTACCGCCGACAATACGGTAAGCGGGCGCCGCGTGCGCCTCACCCGCTGCCTCTCCGGCGAGGAGAGTGCTCTAGGGTTGGGAGAGCGTGGTCCGTCGTCCGACAACGGATGACGGCCGACGTAACGCGGATTCCGGAGTGCTGGAATCCGTTTTTTTGTCCTTTGGCGAGGAGAATCACCACCTGGCGATCGAAAGCCCGAACAACAAAGCGCCGCGCATCCGGGTGAACCGGCAGATCCGGATCAGCCCACTCCGGGTGATCGCTCCTGACGGCGCGCAGCTTGGAGTGTTGACGGTCGAGGAAGCACTGGCCGCGGCCCAGGAGCGGGGTCTCGACCTGGTCGAGGTGGCGCCGCTCGCGCGACCGCCCGTCGTCAAGATCATGGATTACGGGAAGTTCAAGTTCGAGCAGGCCAAGGCGGCGCGCGCGGCGAAGAAAAAGCAGCACGTGATTCATCTGAAGGAAGTGAAGTATCGGCCGGGCATCGACGACCACGACTTCGCGTTCAAGACGCGCCACGCGCGTGAGTTCTTGCAGGACGGCAACAAGGTGAAAGTGACGATGATGTATCGCGGCCGGCAGATGGCCCACATCGACCTGGGGCGGGAAGTGCTCGACCGCGTCGCCCAAGAGCTGAAGGACGTGGCGAAGATCGAGCAGGATCCGAAACTCGAGGGCCGCAACATGTCGATGGTGCTGGCGCCGAAATGACGCTCGGTGTCTGGTGTCCGGTGTCTGGTTTCCGGACACCCGACACCGGACACCTGACACCGAAAGGTTTTGCCATGCCCAAGCAGAAATCCAAGCGCGCGCTTCGCAAGCGCGTCCGGTTGACGGCGACCGGCCGACTACGCCGCCATCACGCGTACAAGAGCCACCTGCTCACCCGGAAACACCCCAAGCGGAAGCGCCACCTGCGCAAGGGCACGCTCGTGTCGCATGCCGACGAACGCCGCCTCAAGCGGCTGCTGATGGCGTAAGGAGCGCCCATGCCTCGCGTCAAAAGCAACGTCGCGCGCCTGAAGCGCAAGAACAAAGTGATGAAGCTCGCCAAGGGCTACTTTGGCGGGCGCTCCAAGCTCTGGAAGGCGGCGAAAGAATCCGTCGAGCGTGCGCAGAAGTACGCGTACCGCGATCGACGCCGCAAGAAAGGCGACTTCCGCCGGCTCTGGATCACGCGCATCAACGCCGCCGCGCGGCTCCATCAGCTGTCCTACAGCCGCCTCATGAACGGGCTCCGGCGCGCAGGCGTCGAGATCAACCGCAAGGTCCTCGCCGATCTCGCCGTCCGGGATCCCGCGGCGTTCGAGCAGCTCGCGGAGGTCGCCAAGCAGGCCCTCTGACCATGCGCGATCTCCTGGCAGCCCTCGCCGAGCTGCGGGAGCGTCTGAAGGAAATTCCGCAGGCGGACGAACGCCGGCTCCCTGATCTCAAGACCGAGATCCTCGGGCGCAAGGCCGGCGCACTCACCAAGATTCTCGCGCGCGTCCCGAAGCTCGATGCCGCCGCCCGCAAAGAAGTCGGCGCGGCGGCGAACGCGCTGAAGCGCGAGTTCGAGGCCGCCGTCGATGCGCGCGAGCGCGAGCTGAAACGCGCCATCGCGAGCGTATCCGGCGTCGACCTCACGATGCCGGGCCGGCCGGCGTGGCGTGGCGGACTCCACCTGGTCACACAGGTTGTCGATGAAATCTGCGAGATCTTCCATGAGCTCGGGTTCACGCGCGCGGTCGGCCCCGAGATCGAGACCGAGCGGTACAACTTCTTCGCGCTCAATTTCCCGAAGGATCATCCGGCGCTCGACGCCCAGGACTCGTTCTACCTGGAGGGCGAGCTGCTGCTACGGACGCACACGTCCCCCGTGCAGATCCGCACGCTCGAGCAGTATCGGCCACCCATCCGGGTCGTGATTCCCGGTCAAGCGTACCGGCGCGACCCGTTCGATGCCTCGCATTCGCCGGTCTTCGAGCAGATCGAGGGGCTCGCCGTTGACGAGGGAATCACCTTCGTGGACTTCAAAGCGACCCTCGCGGCCTTCGCCCGAAGGTTCTTCACCGCGGACACGCGTGTACGGTTCCGACCCTCGTTCTTCCCGTTCACGGAGCCGTCCGCCGAAATGGACGTCCAGTGCCAGATCTGTCGCGGTGCGGGCTGCGCGACCTGCAAGCAGAGCGGCTGGATGGAAATCCTCGGCTCCGGCATGGTGCACCCCGCCGTGCTCGAGAACACCAGCGTCGACAGTGAGCGCTACAGCGGCTTCGCCTGGGGGATGGGTCCGGCGCGGATCGCCATGACCCGCCACGGCATTCCGGACATCCGGTTGCTGTACGAGAGCGACGTGCGGTTCCTGCAGCAGTTTGCCGAGGGCGCCCGGTGATCGTCTCGCGCCGGTGGCTCGAGGCGCTGCTCGGCCAGCCGCTCGACGCGCGCGACGCGGCCGAGCGTCTCACGTTGCATGCGGCCCCGGTAGATGCGGTCGTCCCGCTCCACCAGGAGTTGGGCGATGTCCTGATCGCCCGTGTGCTGGAGGTCAAGAAGCACCCGGACGCCGACCGCCTCTCGTTGTGCCTGGTAGATGCGGGCGGTGGGGCCCAGCCCGTCGAAGTCGTGTGCGGCGCGCCCAACGTGCAGGCCGGCAAGATCTATCCCTATGCCCCTGTCGGCGCCGTGCTGCCGGGCGGCCTCAAACTGGAGCGCAAGAAGATCCGCGGGGTGGAATCCAACGGCATGCTGTTGTCCGCCAAAGAGCTCGGCCTCGGCGCCGATCACTCCGGAATTCTCGAGCTCGACACGGCAGCCCCGCCGGGCGCGCGGTTCATTGACGCCGTGGGGATCGGCGATCACCAGATCGTGATCGACGTGCCGGCCAATAGGCCCGATCTCTTGTGTCACAAGGGAGTCGCTCGCGAGCTCGGCGCGTCGCTCGGCGCGCCGGTAAAGCTTCCGTCGATCCCGGGTGCTCGGGAGAGGAGCGCGGCGACGGCCGCCGAGGGCGGCGTCCCCTCCGGCCGGAGCCGCGCTTCTCGCCCGAGCGGGGCCGCCGGCCCGAGCGGGCGTGTCACCTCGGGCGTAGTCGACGGGGTCGAGGTCCGACTTGAAGATGCCGAGGGCGCGCCGCGCTACATGATCGCCGTCATCCGCGGGGTGAAAGTCGCGCCCAGCCCCGCATGGCTGGTCGAACGGCTGACCGCCGTTGGCCAGCGGCCGATCAACAACGTCGTCGATGCAACGAACTACATCCTGTTCGAGCTCAACCAGCCGCTGCACGCATTCGATCTGGCGCGTCTCGGCGGGCCCGCGGTCGTGGTCCGGCGGGCGCGCCCCGGCGAGAAGATCGTCACCCTCGATGGCGTGACGCGTACGCTCACGGCGGACATGACCGCGATCTGCGACGCGGAACGACCGACGATCATCGCCGGCGTGATGGGGAGTGCCGAATCGGAAGTCTCGGCCGACACCAGGGACCTGGTGCTCGAATGCGCGTATTTCCAGCCGACACGCATTCGCCGGACGCGTCGAGCCCTCGGACTCTCGAGCGAATCGAGCTATCGGTTCGAGCGCGGCATCGACATGCTCGCCATGCCGGACGCGGTGCGCCGCGCGATCGAGCTGATCCGGGCGGTCGCGGGCGGAGAACAGCGGGAGCCGGTCCTCGACTTGTGGCCGGAGCCCCAGCAGGAACGCACGATCTTCCTGCGCCCCGAGCGCGTCACCCACTTGCTCGGGACGGTGATCGAGCGGGTCGAGGTCGAACGGCTCCTCAGCTCGGTGGGCTTCTTTGTGGCGCCGAAGGACGCACGCCTGGCGGTGCAAATCCCCGGCTGGCGTCCCGACGTCACTCGTGAGGTCGACCTGATCGAAGAGGTCGCGCGGCTCAAGGGATACGATGCGTTCCCCGACGAGCTGCGCCCCTACCGGCCGGGGACCGTGCCGGACGCTCCGGAGGAGCAGGCACGGGCGCGCGTGCGCGAGCGGCTCGTGCGCGGCGGGCTGCTCGAGGCGCGCACCATTCCGCTCGGGCCATTGGACGGACCCGAGGCGGTCCCGATTCGGAACCCCCTGTCGGCGGACGAAGCACACCTCCGGCGGAGGCTCTTACCCGGGCTGATCCGGCGGGTGGAATTCAACTGGGCCAATCGAAATAGGGACGTCCGGCTGTTCGAGGTGGGGACGGTCTTCCGTGCGACGAGCGGGGAGCGGGGAGCGAGGAGCGGTTCTGTCCCGGAAGAATGGACCTCCGTTGCGGGCGTGCTGACGGGCGCTCGGCGCCCACCGCACTGGTCGGAGGGTGCGAAAGTACCTGATATGGACATATGGGACCTGAAGTACCACTTTGAGTTAGCCGTTAGCGTAGCCGCTCCTGCGTGTGAGGTGCGGCCGGCGAGGGGGGGGGCGCCGGGTTGGGAGGCCGTGCAACCGGGCAGTAGTGAGGTGGTGGGCTGGTCGGGCCCGCTGGAGGCGGATCTGCCGGCGTGGGCGGCGCCGCTCTACGGGTTCGAGGTCCGTCTGTCCGGGGTCGAGCGCCTGCCCGTCGCCTATCGCCCGCTTCCGGTGCAGCCCCCAGTCGAGCGCGATCTCGCCCTGGTGCTTCCACCGGACGTCACGGCCGAAAGCGTGGGCGGTGTGCTCCGACGGGCAATGGCGCCGCTGCTCGAGCGGCTCCAGGTGTTCGACGAGTATCGGGGCCCGGGGATCCCGCCGGGTTACCGCAGCGTGGCTTGGCATTGCACGTTCCGCGACCCTGTTCGGACGTTGCGAGAAGCGGACGTGGACGCGCTTCAGAAGCGGGCTCTCGCTGCGTTGGAGGATGAGCTTGGCGTACGACGGAGAGAGATCTGATGCGCCGGTGCTCGACCAGCTCGAGACAATCCTTCGCCATGTGGCGGACGAGCTGGCCTTGTGGCGCGCGCGGGCCGTCAAGGCCGAAGCCGAGCTGAAGGAGAGCGGCGGGGCGGGGCGGGGATCCGCGGTGAAACTGGATCCCGAGACGCGAGTGCGCGTCGCCGATCTGGAGCAGGAGAACAAGACGCTCAAGCAGCGGGTGGAGGCCGCGCGCACGCGCGTGCAGGACTTGCTCTCACGGCTGACGTTCCTTGAGGAGCAAGCGCGAGAGACGGCCGGAGGCGGCGGGCGAGTGGGCGCTGGGGGGGGTGGGGGGGGTGGGGCCGGTGGGGGCACGGCGTCCGGCGCTGCTGGTGGGGGCGCTTCTGGAGAGGCGGCGCGGTGAGCACCAAGAAGCACGCGGTCAAGGTCATGATCGGTGGCGAGGAGTACACCGTGCGGTCCGACCTGCCACCGGAATACACGCGTGAGGTCGCGTCGTTCGTCGACCAGGCGCTCAAAAAGGTGCTGTCGCAGGGACCCATCGTAGAGACGCACAAGGCCGCGATCCTCGCGGCCCTCGACATTACGAACGAGCTGTTCCAGGCCAAGAAGGGCGAACGGGAGGTCGCGGCGCGCCTCGCGGCGCTCGCCGATGACCTCACCAAGCTGCTCCCGCCTGGCAAGCGCAAAGCGGTCGTCGGTCAGGCGTAGACGAACGATCTCGCTCCGCCACCCGCGGAGCGATGCTGGAGATAGATCCTATGACGAACTGGCTGGTAATTCTTTCGGCCCTCGCGGGCGGTGGCGTGGCCGCGGGGCTCGCGTTCTATATCGTGGGACGGCGGGTGGAGCGGCGGGCGGCGGAGGCGGCCGCCCGAGCGGCGGCGGCGGAGAGCGAGCGACTGCTCGCGGACACGCGCCAGCGGGTGGTGCTCGCGGCCAAAGAAGAGCTCATCGCGGCGCGCGAGGCGTTCGAGGAAGATGCAAGTCGCCGGCGTCGCGAGAGTGAGCGACGCGAGCAGACGCTGGAGCAGCGGCAGAGCGGGTTGGACGAGCGGGAGCGGGCGCTCGACGGTCGTGGGCGCGCCGTCGGAGAACGCGAGCGGGCGCTGACCGCCGCGGAGCTCGAGGCGCGCTCACGGCTCGAGAAGATCGCCGGCTTGACCGCCCAGGAAGCCAAGCAGGAGCTGCTGCGGCGCCTGGAAGACGAGGCGCGCAACGAGGCCGCCGCGCTCGCGCGAGACCTGAAAGAGCAGGCGCGCAAGAGCGCGGACAAGGAGGCGAAGAAAATCCTCGCCCTCGCCATCCAGCGGCTCGCGCCCGAGTCTACCGCCGAATCCACGGTCTCCGCGGTCGCTCTCCCGTCCGACGAGATGAAAGGCCGAATCATCGGCCGCGAGGGACGGAATATCCGCGCATTCGAAGCGGCCACCGGTGTGGACGTCATCATCGACGACACGCCAGACACGGTCGTGGTCTCGTGCTTCGACCCGGTGCGCCGCGAGGTCGGTCGCCTCGCGCTCGAGCGCCTCATCACCGACGGGCGCATCCACCCCGGGCGCATCGAAGAGGTGGTGGAGAAAGCGCGCGGGGAGGTCGACGCCTCGATCGTCGAGGCGGGCGAGCAGGCGGTCTACGAGACGGGCATCAAGGGGATGCACCCCGAGCTCATGAAGCTCGTCGGCCGCATGCGCTACCGCACGTCCTACGGGCAGAACATCCTCGAGCATTCGAAAGAAGTCGCCTGGCTCGCGGGGATCATCGCGGCGGAGATCAAGCTCGATGTGCAGCTCGCCAAGCGCGGGGCGCTGCTGCACGACGTGGGAAAGGTCCTCACGCACGAGCACGATGGCACGCACGTGCAGCTCGGCGTGGAGGTGGCGACCAAGTACGGTGAGCACCCCACGGTCATCAACTGCATTGCCGCGCACCACGACGACGTGGCGCACGAGAGCCCCATCAGCGTGATCGTACAGGCCGCCGATTCCGTCTCGGGATCGCGGCCCGGCGCCCGGCGCGAGGCGTTTGAAACCTACGTCAAGCGCCTGACACAGCTCGAGCAGATCGCCGCCGAGTTCGCGGGCGTGGAGAAAGTCTTTGCGATTCAAGCCGGGAGAGAGGTTCGCGTGGTCGTCACGCCCAACGCGATCGACGACGGGAAGGCGAGCGAGCTCTCCGAGCAGATCGCGCGCAAGATCGAGCGGGACCTCCAGTACCCCGGACAGATCAAGGTCGTGGTCATTCGCGAGACGCGCGCGGTGGACTTTGCCCGCTAAGCTGATCGATGGAACCGCCATCGGCGGCGCGATGCGGGCTGAGCTGCAGGGGGAGATCCGCACGCTGGCGGCGCGGGGCGTCCAACCGGGGCTCGCAGCGGTCCTGGTCGGGAGCAACCCAGCGTCCGCCACCTACGTCCGGATGAAGGGGAAGGCCTGCGAGGAGGCGGGCCTGCATCACGAGACCATTCGCCTGCCGCAGGAGACGAGCGAGGCCGAGCTGCTCGCGCTGATCGACCGCCTGAACGCCGACCCCAAGATCCACGGCATCCTCGTGCAGCTCCCGCTCCCCAAGCAGATCGACACGCAACGCGTGCTGCGCCGCGTCACGCCCGCGAAGGACGTCGACGGTTTCCATCCCGAAAACGTCGGCAAAGTGTCGGTCGGGGACCCCACCGGCTTCCGTCCCGCGACCCCCTATGGGGTCCAGCAGCTGCTGTTGCGGAGCGGCGTGGAGACGACCGGTCGGCATGCCGTGATCGTGGGCCGCTCCAACATCGTGGGCCGGCCGATGGCCGCGCTGCTCCTGCAGGACGGTCCCGGCGGCAACGCGACGGTCACCGTGTGCCATTCCCGCACACGCGAGATCAAGACGGTCACCCGACTCGCCGACATCCTGATCGTGGCGATAGGGAAACCGGAGTTCGTGACGGGGGAGATGATCAAGCCGGGCGCGGTCGTGGTCGACGTGGGGACGAACCGCGTCGACGATCCGACCACGAAGCAAGGCTATCGCCTCGTCGGCGACGTGAAGTTCGCCGAGGCCAAGCTCGTGGCCGGCGCCATCACGCCGGTGCCCGGTGGCGTCGGCCCCATGACCATCACGATGCTGCTGTACAACACCGTCCAGGCGGCGCGCCAATGGACTCGTACGCAAGCCTAGACCTGTTCGCGGCTGTCTCGCCCGAAGGCGCATGGACGGTCACGCAGGTGACGCGACGCGCGCGCGCGGTCGTGGAGGCGGGGCTCGCCCCGCTATGGGTCCGCGGCGAGATATCTGGCTTCAAGGCGTGGCAGAGCGGTCACTGGTATTTCACGCTGCGGGATCGCGGCGCGCAGATCCGCTGTGTGATGTTTCAGAAGGACAACCGCAGGCTCCCGACGGCTCCGGCGGACGGCCTGCAGGTGTTCGTCTTCGCCCGCCCGACCATCTGGGAGGAGAAGGGCGAGTTCCGGCTGACCGTCGTGGATCTCCTGTCGACCGAAGCGGGCGGCTTGTGGCAGCTCGCGTTCGAACGGGCGAAGGCCGCCCTCGCCAAGGACGGGCTCCTCGATCCAGCACGGAAACGGCCTCTCCCACCGTATCCCCTCCGCATCGCCGTCGTCACCAGTCCCGACGGAGCGGCCCTGCGTGACATCATCGCGGTGGCGGGGCGGCGCTGGCCGGTCGCGGAGCTGCTCGTCGTCCCCACGCGGGTGCAAGGCGACGGTGCGGAAGACGAGATTTGCGCCGCCCTCGGCCTGGTGTGTCGCCTCGAGGGGATCGAGCTCGTCATCATCGGACGCGGCGGTGGCTCGCGGGAAGATCTCTGGACCTTCAACCACGAGCGCGTCGCCCGCGCGGTCGCGGCGCTGCCCATGCCCGTGGTCTCCGCCGTCGGGCACGAGACGGATGTGACCCTCTGCGATCTCGTCGCCGATCTGCGGGCGCCCACGCCCTCTGCGGCCGCCGAGTCGGCCACACCGGATCGCGGCGAAGTGCTGGTCGAGCTGGATCACCTCGGCACGCGGTTGGCGCGCGCGCTGGTCGGGCGGTCGGGCCGAATGACCGAGCGCCTGGCGCGCGGCTTCGACCGGCTCACGGGAGCACTCGAGCGCCGGCTGGAGCGTCACACGCACGAGCTGGCCGCGCTGGCGGGCCGCCTCGACGCCTTGTCGCCCCTCAAGATCCTCGACCGCGGATACGCCGTGGCGCGCGATTCGCAAGGTCGGGTGCTCAAGCGGGTGGCGCAGTTCACCAACGGCCTCGCGTTCCGTCTGCGTGTCACGGATGGCGAGGTGAAGGCCCGCGCGGGGGAGTCCTAGTCGTGCCACCCTCGTCACGCGGGCGCGAGCCATTGACCTTCGCCGAGCAGCTCGATCGGCTGGAGGAGATCGTGCGCCGCCTCGAGGGCCAGGACTTGAACGTCGATCTGGATGAAGCGCTGAAGCTGTTCGAGGAGGGCGTGGAGCGGCTGCGGGAAGCCCGCGAGCGGCTGACCGCCGCCGAGGCGCAGGTCAAGCAGGTGCTTGCCGATCGGGCGGGCAATTTCAAGGTCGAGGACTTCGACGCCTAACCGCGGCCTCGAGGCGTACCTCGCGGACGCCCGCGCTCGAGTCGACGTCGCCCTCGAGGCGTGGGGTGCGCGCGCCGGAGACTGGTGGCCCGCGCCTCTCCCGGCGGCCATACGCTACAGCCTCCTCTCGGCCGGCAAACGTTTGCGACCGACGCTCGTCTTCGCTTCGGCCGAAGCGATCGGCAGCGGTGGCGGCGGCACGGCTCCCGGCATGGCGGAGCTCGCAGCCGCGGTGGAAGTCGTGCACGCCTACTCGCTGGTGCATGACGACCTCCCCAGTATGGACAACGATGATCTCCGCCGTGGGCGACCGACTACGCATCGGGCGTTCGACGTGGCCACAGCGACGGTCGCGGGCTACCACATGGTGGCACTCGGCGCCCGTGTGCTCGCCGCGGGGATGACAGCGCTCGACCTCGAGCCCGAGCGGCGACGGGCCGTGGCCCTCGAGCTGTTTCGGGCGGCGGGGGCGGGGGGAATGATCGGCGGCCAGGCCCTGGATCTCGAGGCTGAGGGACGCGGCGGAAGCCTGCCAGCGCAGGAGCTCGAGGACGTGCATCGTCGCAAGACCGGCGCCCTGATCGCCGCGGCGTGTGTCATCGGCGGCCTCGCGACGGGCGCGCCGCCGGGGCCCTGCGAAGCGCTGCGTGGCTACGGCGCCGACGTGGGCCTCGCGTTCCAGATCTACGATGACGTGCTCGACGCCACGGCCACGTCCGATCAGCTGGGGAAAACCGCTGGGAAGGACGCGGCGGTCGCCAAATCGACCTTCGTGACGCTGCTCGGCGTGGGCGCCGCCCGGGCGGAGGCCGAACGGCTGGCGGCGCGGGCGGTAGACCGGCTGCGGCAGGCGGGGTTAGCTTCTCCTACGCTCACCGACCTGGCGGACTATGTCGTCACGAGGCCCAACTAAGACGTCCCCCCCCGCTCCGCTGCTCGAGGTCATCCGGGGACCGGACGACGTCAAGCGGCTCGGCCGCGATCAGCTGCAGCCCCTCGCCGACGAGGTCCGCGACCGATTGATCGATGTCGTGTCGCGGACGGGAGGCCACATTGGCGCGGGGCTCGGCGTCGTGGAGCTCACGGTGGCGCTCGCCTATTGCTTCGACTCTCCCCGCGACAAAATCGTGTGGGACGTGGGGCATCAGGGATACCCCTGGAAGATTCTGACCGGCCGTAACGATCGCCTCCCCACCTTGCGCCAGTCCGGGGGGCTGTCCGGCTTCCTGCGACGGAGCGAGAGCCCGCATGATCAGTTCGGGGCGGGGCACGCCGGGACCGGTCTGTCGGCTGCCTTCGGCATCGCGATGGCGCGCGACCTCCTCGGCGAGCAGTACAAGGTCGTCGCGGTCGTGGGCGACGGTGCGCTGACCTGCGGGCTCCCCTACGAGGCGATGAACAACGCCGGTCATTCGGGCCGTGACATCATCATGGCGCTGAACGACAACGGGATGTCGATCGCCCCGAATGTCGGCGCCATCAATCGATACCTGGGCTCCATCATCGCCAGCCCCATCACCGTGCGAATCCGCGAGCGGGTGAAGGGTCTCATCGAATCGGTCTCGCACCTGGTGGGCGGTCAGAAGCTCGTGCACTTCGCCAAGACACTCGAGGAGAGCATCAAGAATCTCTGGTCGCCGGGAATGCTGTTCGAGGAGCTCGGCTTCCGCTACTTCGGCCCGATCGACGGGCACAACGTCGCCCAGCTCGTGCAGACCTTCGAGCTCGTGAAGACGCTCAAGGGGCCGCGGGTCGTGCACCTGATCACAGAGAAGGGCAAGGGGTTCCCGCTCCCCGAGCCGGATACGGAGAAGTACCACGCGCGGGCTCCCTACGATCCCGTTACCGGAGAGCTCCGTCCCGTGAAGGCGGGGCCACCACAGTGGACCAAGGTGTTCGGGGAGGCGCTCACGGAGCTTGCGGGCGAGTATCCCAAGCTCGTGGCGATCACCGCGGCGATGCCGTCCGGGACCGGGACGAGCATCTTCCAGAAGAAATGGCCCGAGCGTTTCTTCGACGTCGGGATCGCGGAGGCGCACGCGACCACGTTCGCGGCGGGGCTCGCGACCCAGGGCATCCGCCCCGTAGTGGCGATCTACTCCACGTTCCTGCAGCGGGCCTACGACAGCATCATTCACGACGTCGCGATCCAGCAGCTCCCTGTCATCTTCTGTCTCGACCGGGCCGGCATGGTGGGCGAGGACGGTCAGACGCACATGGGGCTGTACGACATCGCGTACCTCCTCGCCGTCCCCCACATGACGGTGACCGCGCCGAAGGATGGTGCCGAGCTGATCGGACTGCTCCGCTGCGCGCTGGAGCACACGGGCGGACCGTTCTCACTTCGCTACCCTCGCGACAAGGCTCCGGGTGAGGCTCCGCATGCGGCCGAGGTCGCGCCCATCGGTTACGGCACGTGGGAGACTCTGCGCAAAGGACGCGAGTGCGCGTTGCTGGCGGTTGGGACTATGTGCCAGCCGGCGCTCGCCGCCGCGGAGGAGTTGGTCCGCGAGGGACTAGACGTGACCGTCGTGAACTGTCGCTTCCTGAAGCCAGTCGATCGCGAAACCCTCGATGCCGTGCTGCGCACACACCGTTTGCTCGTCTCCGTGGAGGACGGCACGGTGACCAACGGGTTCGGGGCGTATCTCGCCGGTCTCGTCGAAGGAGTGGCGCCGGAATGCCGCGTCGTGGCGCTGGGCGTACCGGACGGCACCTATGAGCATGCGCCGCGGGCGCAGCAACTGGCCGAGGTCGGGCTGACCGGTGCTGGGATCGCGACGCGGGTGCGGGCATTGGCCGCCGAGGAATCGCTCACCCACTCATGAACGTCGGGGTCGTCGGCAACCCGAGCTACCGCGATCTCAAGACGATTCTCGCGCATCTGGCGCAGGTGGCGCCGCGCGTGGGCGTCTCCCTCTTCACCGAAGCGCAGATCGGCCCCTTGTGGCCGGCGCCGGCGCCGCCGGCGCTCGAGCGAGCGTCACCACTCGATTGTCTCGTGACCCTCGGCGGCGACGGCACGTTGCTGCGCGGCGCGCGCACGCTCGACTCGGCGCCAGCGCCCACACCAATCCTGGGCGTCAATCTCGGTCGCGTGGGTTTCCTCACCACGGCCACGTCGCAGACGCTCGACTGGGCGCTCGATGCCCTGGTGCGGCGGGCGTACGCGACCGAGGCGCGTCTCGCCCTTGCGCCGTTCATCGAGAACAAGGAAGGGAAGAGCCGCGCCGAGCCGGTCGTATTGAACGACGCGGTCGTACACAAGGGCGGAGTCGCGCGCGTCATCCGGCTGCGCGTCTCCGTGGACGGCGATGAGCTCGGGCAGTATTCCGCCGATGGCATCGTGATCGCCACGCCCACCGGGTCGACCGCGTATGCCCTGTCCGCCGGAGGCCCGATCGTCGTTCCGACCGTCGACGCCATCGTCGTCGCAGCCATTTGCCCGCACACGCTCGCCGTGCGCCCGCTCGTGGTCCCGGCGGACGCGGCGGTCACGGTCGAGCCGATCCCCCCGTGGACCGAGGACGTCCTCGTCTCGTTCGACGGCCAGGTCGGCACCACCATGCGCGCTGGTGAACGGTTGGTAGTGAAGCGCGCCGCGCGGCCGGTCCTGCTGGTGCGGCTCGGGCCCGAGGGCTTTTTCGCGCGGATGCGCAAGAAGCTCAACTGGGGCGACCTCTCCGACCGCGAGCGACGGTAGTGCTCACGGAGCTGCGCGTTCGCGACTTGGCCGTCATCGCCGACGTCACGCTCCCGCTCACCCCTGGTCTCAACGTCCTCACGGGGGAGACCGGTGCTGGGAAATCGATGTTGGTGGATGCTCTCGCGTTGCTGCTCGGCGAGCGCGCCTCGGCGGACGTCGTGCGCCCCGGCGCCGCGAAGACCGTCATCGAGGGGGCCTTCGAGTTCACCTCGACCATCTTCAACCGACCTCCACCACCCTTCACCAGCCTCGGAGTTGACCTCGAGGACGGGCGGCTGATTCTCAAGCGCGAGATCACGGCGGAAGGGCGTTCCCGTGCCTGGGTGAACGGCAGCCCGACCACCGTGGGCGTGCTCGCGCAGCTCGGCAGCGTGCTGGTGGACCTGCACGGCCAGCACGAGACGCAGTCCCTGCTCAGACCCGACGCGCAGCGCGACATCCTGGATGCGTTTGCCGACGCCGCCGTGGAGCGTGCCGCCGTGCGGGACGCCCACGAACGGCTCCACGAGTTGGAGCATCGTGAGGCGGAGCTCACGGCGAAGCGTGAGGAAGTCCGCCAGAAAGCGGACTACCTCCGTCACGTGGTGAGCGAAATCGAGCGCGCCGCGCCGCAGGTCGGGGAAGCCGAGGCGTTGGAAGTCGAGGCCAAGCGTCTTGGTCATGCCGACGAGCTCGGGCGTCTGTCCCGCGAGCTGGGCCAGGCCCTCGATACCGCCGGCGTGGCGCGGGCCGCAAAGCTGTTCGCGGGCCTCACGCGCCTCGACCCGTCCACGGGGAAATGGCAGGCGCTCTTTGACGGGGCGTTCGCGAACTTGGAGGAGCTAACGCAGGCCGCCCGGGACTACGCCGCTGGCATCGAGAACGATCCGGGCCGCCTGGCGGCGGTCGAGCAACGGCGGGACGTGTTGTTCCGGCTCGCCCAGAAGTACGGGCCGACCCTTCCCGATGTGCTGGCGACGCGCGACCGCTCCGCACGAGAGCTCGAGCTTCTCGATACGGCTGATCTCGATCTCCGGAACATCGCAGAGCAACGGGAGCGCGCGGGCGCCGATTTCTCGCGGGCGTGTGCCGCGCTCACCGCAAAGCGCACGCGTGGCGCCACCCGACTGGCAGCGGCAGTAAACAAGCTGCTGCCCGCACTCGGCATGCCCGGCGGTCGGTTCGCGGCACGGACGGTACCACTCGCTGCTCCCCGCTCCCATGGTGCGGAGGACGTGGTCTTCGAAGTTCAGTTGAACGCGGGGCTCG
>DATLVU010000032.1:0-42836 GCA_035577025.1 Gemmatimonadales bacterium | reverse complement strand
GGTTGCTCGTACTCCTCTTCGCGCCAGTGCACCGCAATCTGGGCTTCGCTGACGTCGGTTAGCTCATTGGGGTTCGTCGCCCGTGCCATTGTGACTCGCCTCCACCTGCGGGGTGCGTGCGATCGCTGTATGGAATTAAGGTATCCGCCGCTCAAGGGGTGTGGTCAAGGCGCCCCTTGCAAAGTGCGCCTCGAGCGGTCGGTCTGCGGTAGCGGCGCCCGGGACGGAGCCGGCACGATTTTGACAACCGGTTGGCGGCCAGCAGGTTAGCAATATGGCACTGGAGTCGCATAGCCCGCACGCAGCGAACTTCAGGAGCTGATTGTGGAGGAGCTGATGACAATGTCCACGCGTCCGAGCGAGAGGATCTTGGCTGCTCCGGAGGAGCTGGGGCTCGATTCCCGCACCGCCTTCCGCCGTGCGGCCACCGAGCTGCTGGAACAGCTCTCCGAGGGTGCCGGACGCCTGGTGATCGATCTCTCCGGCACGCGCCAGATCGACAGCGCGGGGCTGGGTGCGTTGATGCTGATCCAGCGCAAGGCGGCCGAGCGCCGGTTGACGGTGTGCCTGCGCGGGGCCAACGAGGAGCTGCGCTTTCTCCTCGTGCTGACGAAGCTCGACGACCTGTTCGAGCTGGAGACGGGGGCGAGCTGAGACGCCGGTAGAACGGGATGGGGGACCGCCATATATTGGCCCACCCATGGCGTCCACCCCGTCCCGCGCGCGGCGCAAGGTACTGTTCGTCGAGGACGAATCGACCCTGCGCCGCACCTACAAGCGGTTCTTCGCCGCGCGGTTCGAGGTAGCCTTCGCCGCGAGCGGCAGCGAAGCGCGCCGGCAAATCCATCAATTCTCACCCGAAGTCCTCGTTCTCGACCTCCGGTTGCCCGACACGGACGGCATCACGCTGTTGCAGGAGATCCGCCAGTCCCAGCCTTCGCTGCCGGTGATCGTCACGACCTCGTACGTCAGTATGGAGCCCCTCATCAACGTGCTCGATCTCGGGCACTCGGGGTACCTCGTCAAGCCGTTCGATCTGGAAGATCTCGCCGCCCGCATCGATGCTCTGGGCTGAGGGCCTGCGACACGCCTTCAACGGAGGACGGGTGGTGGCGCTGGACGACGTGTCGTTCAGCCTCACCGCGGGGCAGACGCTCGCCATCTTCGGGCCCAACGGCGCCGGCAAGACCACACTGCTCAAGGTGCTCGCCGGGCTCATCCGACCGCAGGCGGGGTCGGCTCGTGTGGCCGGCGGCCGGTCCGCGATCGGGTGGATCGGTCATCAGTCGCACCTGTACGGACACCTGAGCGTGCGGGAGAATCTACTCTTCTGGGCCTCGCTGTACGGCGTACCGCGCGCCGCGCGCGGTGCTCGTGCCACGGACGTGCTCGCGCGCCTTAGCCTGACGGATCGAGCCGAACAACCCGCGTGGTCACTCTCGCGCGGTCTGGTGCAACGCGCGGCGATCGCCAAGGCGTTGATTCACGATCCGCAGGTGCTCCTCCTCGACGAGCCCTTCACCGGCCTGGACCTCGCCGCCGCGGGGGAGCTCCGCTCGCTTCTCGGAGCGCTGCGCGGCGCGGGCCGGGTCGTCGTGCTCGCGACGCACAACGTGGATGAAGGGGCGGAGCTGGCGACGGATGTCGCGTTTCAGGTGCGCGGCCGGTTCGTGCAGTACGAGCCTCGGGGTGGACGCGGGCCCGCGGAAATCGCGGACGCGTACCGTCGGGCGGTAGGAGAGACGGGGGGGGGGCGCCATGCGTGAGTTGTGGCGGCAGGCCTGGACCATCGCGCGCAAAGATCTGACGCTCGAGTTTCGATCGCGCACGGCGATCGTCTCGGCGCTGGTGTTCACCGCCCTCGTCCTTACCGTGTTCAACTTCGGACGCGATCCGACGGCCGTCTCGACGCTCGATCTGGCGCCGAGCATCCTGTGGGTGACGTTCACCTTCGCCGCGATGCTCGCGCTCAACCGCGCGTTTCAGCTCGAGCTCGAAAACCAGGCCCTCGAAGGGTTGCTCATCTCGCCGCTCGACCGGCGCAGCCTGTACTGGGGCAAGCTCCTCGCCAATCTCGCGTTCGTCGTCGTGGTGGAAGCGGTGGGACTGCCGCTATTCGTGCTGTTCTTCAACGTTGCGGTGGGACACGTCCTGCTCCCGCTCCTCGCGGTCATCGCGCTCGCGACCGTGGGCTTCGTCGCAGTGGGGACGCTCTTCAGCGCGATGGTAGTGCGGACCCGATTTGCGGAGCTCTTGCTTCCGGTGGTGCTGTTTCCCTTCCTGCTGCTCCCGCTGACGTATGCCGTTCAGGCGACGGCGCGATTGCTCGCCGGACGTCCCTTGAGCGAGGTGGTGGGCTGGCTTAGGTTGCTCGCCGCGTACGACATTGTGTTCGTCGCCGTCGCGTCGTGGCTCTTTCCGTACACGGTGGAAGAATGACGATCGCACAGAAGGGGCGGTGGCTCGTGATCACGGGGCTGGTGTTGCTCGGCGGCGTCTACGTCCGTGCACTCGCGTTCACGCCGGTGGAGCGGTTCCAGGGTCCCGCGCAGAAGATCTTCTATGTGCACGTCCCCTCCGCGGTCACCACCGAGCTGGCGGTGATTCTGCTCGGCCTCGCCGGCGTGTTCTATCTCTTTCTGAGGGATCCGCGCCTCGACCGCTTCGCGGAGTCGTCGGCCGAAGTGGGCACGGTGTTCGCGGGGATCGTGCTCACCACCGGTCCGATCTGGGGAAAGCCGATCTGGGGCACGTGGTGGACCTGGGACGCGAGGCTCACGAGCACCCTCTTCCTGTTCTTTCTCCTCATGGGCTATCAGGTGCTCCGGGGCGCTATCACCGATGAGGGCCTGCGCGCGCGGTACTCCGCGGTCCTGGGAATTTGCGCGGTGGTCCTCGTGGGGTTCATTCACCTGAGCGTCTATCTCTTTCCCACGCTCCACCCGCAGCCGATCGTGCTGAAGCCGAGCAAGCCCTCGCTCCCGCCTGAAATGCTGCTCACGTTGCTGCTCTCGTTCGGCGTGTTTCTGCTCCTCTACACCGGGTTCGTGATGCAGCGGTACGCGATCGCTACTCGCCGGGCGGAGGCCTTCCATGGATAGCGGGGTTCCGCAGAACGCGGGGTACCTGATTGCGGCGTACATCCTGGTCCCGACGATCTTGATCGCGTACGCCGCGTCGTTGTACCGCCGCAGCCGGCGACCTTAAGCGTCACGCTTCTCGGCAAAGAGCTCCGCGCGCGCCTCCGACAGGCGCGCCAGACCGTCCGGGACCTGTGTCGCCCACAGGTGCAGCGCCTCGTCGGCGGCGCGCACGTCTCCCGCCAGAAACAGAGCCTGAGCGTTGAGCCGGAGCGCTTCGGCGCCTCCCCCCGCCGCGTAGGCGCGCGCGAACCGCGCCGCCGCTTCCGCAGGCCGGCCGCCCCGTCGATACAGGTCGCCCGCCGCCAGGGCGGCGTCGGGACGCTCTTCGAGCGCGAGCACCTGCTCGTACGCCGCCAACGCGTCCTGCTGGCGGAACACCATCTGGCACGCCTCGCCCAGGAGCATCCAGGCGTCGGGATTCTCCGGGAAGCGCACCGAGGCTTCCTGCGCTGCGGCGAGCGCGCCCCAGCGATCCTCGATCGAACGTCGCAATCGCACGAGTGCCGGATAGGCCTCGGCGAACGAGGGCGTGATTGAGCAACCGAGCCGCAGCCACAGGGCGGCGCGCTTGGGCGCGTCGCGCTGACTCGCGGCAGCCCGCCGCACGGTGAAGCGCGTGAGCGCGGAGCGCAGGGAACGCAGCATGATAGATTGCACCAATCTATGTCACGCGCGTCGCAAACGCCCGGATCCGTACGTCCGCTCGTCGGCCGGCGCATCGCGGTGACGCGCGCGCGCGAGCAGGCCGGCGAGCTCGTACGAGAGCTCGAGGCGCTCGGCGCCGAAGTCGTGTCCGCTCCGACAATTCGTATCGAACCGCTCGCCGACCTCGCGCCGTTGCGTGCCGCGCTGACGCGTCTGCGCGAGTATCGCTGGCTCGTGTTCACGAGCCAGAACGCCGTACAGATCGTGTTCGACCGCCTGGCCGAGTGGGGCGTGTCGCCGGACGACTTCGGAGGACGCCGCATCGCGGCCATCGGCCCGGCCACCGCCGATTCCCTGGTCGCCCGGGGCGTGCGGGTGGACGTGATGCCGGAAGGGTATGTCGCCGAGTCGCTCGTGGAGGCGCTCGCATCGGAGTGCGACTTGCGGGGCGCGCGCGTTCTCCTGCCGCGGGCGGAGCGTGCGCGCGAGGCCCTGCCCGAAGGGCTGCGAGCGCGTGGCGCCGTCGTCGACGTCATCCCCATCTACCGCACGCTCCCCGCGCTTGGGGACGGCGCGGCACTCGCGGATGAGATCCTGGCGGGCCGGATCGATGTCGTCACGTTCACCGCGTCCTCGACCGTGCGACACTTCGTCGAGTTGGTCGGTCGCGAGGCGGCCGCCTCCGGGCGGTTCGGAGGCGCGGCCATCGGTCCGATCACCGCCGCCACGGCCAAGGAGTACGGTATCCCGGTCGTCATCGAAGCGCGCGAGTACACGACGGACGGTCTGGTGGATGCTCTCGTGCGCTACTTCGCGGAGAAGGCGTGAGCAGCGCTCTCAAGCTGGGCACGCGCGGCAGCGAGCTTGCCCTGTGGCAGGCGGAGTGGGTGAAAGCGGCGCTCGGCCGGAAGGGCATCACCGCCGAGGTCGAGATCATCAAGACCCAAGGCGACGCCGACATCGACCGCCCGCTCCAACTCCTCGAAGGGAAGGGCTTCTTTACCAAGGAGATCGAGCAAGCGCTGTTGGACTGCCGCATCGACGTCGCGGTGCACTCGCTCAAAGACCTGCCGACCAGCTTGCCGGACGGACTGGCGCTCGGTGCCGTGCCGGTGCGAGCGGATCCCGCGGACGTGCTCGTGAGCAAGGATCCCGGCATGACGTCGCTCGCGGCGCTGGCGGCTGGCGTCCGAATCGGTACGTCGAGCCTCCGTCGGACGGCGCAGATCCGCTACCTCCGCGCCGACCTCGAGATCGTGCCGCTGCGAGGCAACGTGCCTACCCGGGTGCGCAAGGTGCAGGAGGGACGGGACGGCCTCGCGGCGGCGCTCCTCGCCGGGGCGGGACTCGAGCGGCTCGGGCTCACCGGAGCGATCGCCGCTCGCCTCGACGCGCTCGAAGTCATGCCCGCGCCCGGGCAGGGGGCGCTCGGCCTCGAGGTGCGAGCCGATGACCGCAAAGCGAAAAAGGCGTTGGCTGGGCTCGAGGACGCGCCCAGCGCGCGAGCGGTCACGGCCGAGCGGAGCCTGCTCGCGGCGCTCGAAGGTGGCTGTCAGGCCCCGGTCGCGGCGTACTGCGAGAGCAGGGAGCAGGGAGCGGGGAGCAGGCTGTTCGGGAGAGTCACAGCGCAAGACGGGTCTGTGCAGATCACTGCGTCAGCCGACATGGACGAACGGGACCCCGCCGCGGCGGGCGCTCGCGTGGCGGACTTGCTCCGCGCCCACGGTGCGTCGAGATTGCTCGGCCGATGAGTCAATTCCCGATACGCCGGATGCGCCGCCTGCGCCGCACCCCGGCGCTGCGGCGGCTGGTGCAAGAGACTCACCTCGTGCCCTCGCAGCTCGTGTGGCCGCTCTTCGTGTGCCACGGCGAAGGCGTGCGCCAGGAAGTCGCCACACTGCCGGGCGTCTACCAGACGTCCGTGGACGAGCTCGTCAAGGACGCGGAGCGGGCGCAGCGTCTAGGGCTCGGTGGAATCATCCTGTTCGGACTCCCGGCCGCGAAGGACGGCACCGGCTCGGAGGCCTACGACGAGCAGGGCATCGTTCAGCAGGCGGCGCGCGCGGTGAAACGCGCGACGCCGGATTTGCTCGTGATCGGTGACGCGTGTCTGTGCGAGTACACGGACCATGGCCACTGCGGTGTGGTGCACGACGGGGAGGTCGACAACGACGCGTCGGTGTACCTGCTCGGCAAAGTGGCGGTGACGCAGGCGCGCGCGGGCATCGACATCGTGGCACCGAGCGACATGATGGACGGCCGGGTCGCGGGCATTCGCAAAGCGCTCGACGCCGGCGGATTCTCCCGCGTGCCGATCATGGCGTATGCCGCGAAAATGGCCTCGGCGTTCTACGGACCGTTCCGGGAAGCAGCCGGCTCGACGCCGCAATTCGGCGACCGCCAGTCCTACCAGATGCAGGGCACCAACGGCGATGAGGCCATGAAGGAGATCCAGCTCGACCTCGCCGAGGGCGCGGACATCGTCCTGGTGAAGCCGGCGTTGCCGTGCCTCGATATCATCCGCCGGGCCAAGCGGCAATTCGGCTCGCCGCTCGGGGCCTATCAGGTGAGCGGGGAGTACGCGATGATCAAAGCCGCCGCATCGCGAGGCATGCTCGACGAGGCCCGCGCCATGTGGGAGACGCTCTATGCCATCCGCCGCGCCGGGGCGGACATCGTCCTCAGCTACTTCGCGCCCTGTGCGGCGGAGGCGCTCTAGCGGCGCGGGAGCAGCACCGCCTTCCACAGGGCGCCGGCCACGCCGGCTCCGATCAAGGGGCCGATCCAGTACACGGCATGCGCGTCCCACTGCCCGGAGATCACCGCTGGCCCGAAGGCACGGGCCGGGTTCATCACGGCTCCCGTCAGGCTGCCACCCACCAGGATGTCGACGAAGATCGCGAGTCCGATGCCGAAGCCCGCGATCTTCGGCGCCTCGGACGACACCGCCGTCCCGAAGACCGCGCTGACCAGGAAGAAGGTGAGCACCGCTTCGATCCAGACTCCCTGCATGAAGGTCACATCACTCGCGAGCCGCGGCGTGCCCACGGCGGCAGTGGCGACGGCGATGTGCGGGAACAGGACCTTCACGAGAGCGGCGCCGGCAATGGCGGCCAGCAACTGGGCCGCGATGTACGGTCCGACCATACGGCCGTCGAACTTGTTCGCGATCCACAGACCCACCGTGACGGCGGGATTCATGTGGCCGCCGGAGATGCTCATCGTCATCGACACGATGATCGCCATGCCGACGCCATGAGCCAGCGCTACACCGAGGGGCCCGATGCTCCCCGTCGTCGGTCCGTTGGCGATGAACGCCACCACACTGCCGGCGCCCAGAAACAGGAACAGCAGGGTCCCGACGAACTCGGCCGCGAGCGGCCGGAGCTGCTGAGGCATCTGGTCCTCGAGGTTGTATCCCGCGGGCAATCTAGCCGGTGCTACGGTCGCCGCAACACGACCGCCGCATTGATGCCACCGAACCCGAACGAGTTGGTGAGGACGACTTCGGGCGACGCGGTGCGGCCCTCCCCCCGGAGGCAGTCGAGGTCGCACGCGGGGTCCGGTCGCTCGAGGTTGATGGTGGGGGGGAGCCAGCGTCGCTCCATGGCGAGTGCGCAGATCGCCGCCTCGATCGCACCGCTCGCGCCGAGCGCGTGACCGTAGTAGCCCTTGGTGCCGCTGATGCTCAGCCGATAGGCGTGGTCGCCGAATACCTGCTTGATGGCGACGGTTTCCGTCGAATCGTTGAGCGGCGTCGAGGAGGCGTGGGCGTTGATGTACCCCACTTCCGGCGGCGCCACGTGCGCGTCCGCGAGCGCGAGCTGCATGGCGCGGGCAGCCTGGCGGCCGTCGGGGCGGGGGGCGGTCATGTGATAGGCGTCGTTCGTGAACCCGTAGCCCACCAGCTCGGCGTAGATCTTGGCCCCGCGCGCGACCGCCCGGCTCCGCTCCTCGAGCACCAACACCGCGGCGCCCTCGCCCATGACGAACCCGTCGCGATCCTCGTCGAACGGTCGGGACGCATGTGTCGGATCGTCGTTCCGCGTGCTCATCGCGCGGATCACACTGAACGCCGCGTACGTCATGGGCGCGAGGGGCGCTTCCGCGCCTCCGGCGAGCATTACGTCGGCCCGGCCCGCGCGGATCTGGTGAAACGCCTCCCCCACGGCGATCGTCCCCGACGCGCAGCTCATGGCGTTGGTGGAGTTCGGACCGGTGAACCCGAACTCGATGGCGATGTTGCAGCTCGCCGCGCCGGGGAAGACGGCCAGCGCGAGCGCCGGATCGAGGCCGCGCGGTCCTTCTGTCCTGAAGCCTTCGACCTGCGACTCCGCGAACGCCACGCCCCCGAGCGCCGAACCCATCATCGCGCCTACCTGATCCCGATCTTCCCGCGCAGGGTCGAGCTCGGCGTCCGCGACCGCGAACCGCGCGCTCGTCACGGCGAGCTGTGAGAACCGGTCGAGCCGCTTCGCCCGCTTGGCGTCGAGATGATCCTGCGGCCGAAAGTCCGGGATCTCGGCGGCGATGCGACTGCGAAACGGCGTCGGATCGAAGCGCGTGATCTGGCGGACGGCGGATGTCCGCGCCGCGAGTCCTGCCCACAGGCCATCGACTGCCGTCCCGATCGGCGTTACCGCTCCCACGCCCGTGATCACCACCCGCCTGGCACCGTTTTTCATCTACGCTCCCGTTCCAACATGCGCCCCTCCAATCGACCCCGAGGTCACCCGCCCTCAACGAGTCGTTTGATACCCGCGAGGGTTCGCTTCGCGATCCCGTGAATGAATACCGGCCCGATCACGAAGCGCGCCACGAAGGGGCCGACGACCGGCCAACTCGGACCAGCCCACTGATGCTCGATGGTAACATCCACGCCTTCCGGCCGCGCTTCGAGTCGCCACCACACGTCCATCCCGCGCGTGATACCCCACACGTGGCGATAGCGGATTTCGTGGGTACCCGGCTCCACGGTCATTTCCGATACCCACCGCGCCGGGTAGCGCACCACGCCGAACGGCCGCCAGGCGGCCATCTCGACGGTGCCTACGCCCGTGTCATTGGCCCGCTGGAGAAACCGCACCGCGCGATAGTGCGGCAAGAACCGCGGCCAGCGCTCGACGTCAGCCGCGACCTCGAACACGCGCCCGATGGGTGCCCGAATCGTGATGCGGTCGACCGTTCGCATGGTCACGCGGCCGGCTCCCAGGCCGCCACGATGCGGAATCCCGCCCGATGGCGCGATCGGGCCGGCACGCCGGCCTCCGCGAGCAGGGCGTCGAACTCCGGTCGCGTGTAGCCACGCCGCAGCGACAACACGGCGTCGTGCCGCGTAACCGCGTTCATCGCCAGACCCCAACAGGCGGCCCATACCCCGGCCATCGCGACCCGGGATCGGCGGAGGTCGGCGACCACCACCGCCCGCCGTGCCACGCGATCGAACTCGGCCACCCAACGCGCCGCCGTCGCGCTCGGCACATGGTGTAGCACCTGACTCGCCACGATCACGTCCACCGAGCGCGAGGCGAGCGGCAGGACGCCTCCATCGGCGAGGATCGATGCGAGCGGCACTCCCGGCTCGGACGTGCGCGCGAGGCGCGCCGCGGTTCGGTTCCGCTCGACGCCCACGAGGCGGAGCGTAAGGCCGTGCCGTCGCGCGGCGCGCGCGGCCGCTCGCGGGATGTCGCCGAGCCCGGTTCCGACATCGAGGAGCGTCCAGTGGCCGCCTCCCCGCCCAGCGCCCCGCGCGAAGAACGGCGCGAGCTCCCGCACCACGGCACGGGTCCCCCCGAAGAGCGCGTTGAGGCGAGCGATGTCGCGCAGCTCTCGATCCACGGCGAGCGGGTCGGCCCGCGGATCGTCTAACAGCTCGGTGCCGATCATGTCTTGTCGAGGCCGGTGTAGCCGCCACGGTAGTACAGGAGCGGGCGGCGGTCTGAGGCGGTGCCACCCGTGACCAGGCCGAAGAACACGGTGTGGTCCCCTCCCGGAGCGGTCGCCTGCTTCTCGCATTCGATGCTTGCGACCACGCCCTCAATGACTGGGAGGCCGTGCTGCGACTCGCGATACGCGATCCCATCGAAGCGATCGGGATGCTCCGCCGCGAAGCGGCGCGACAATGCCTCTTGATCGTGCGCGAGCACGTTCAACACGAACCGCTTCGCCGCGGAGAGCGCTGGGTGCATGTCGTTCGCCTGATCGATCGAGACCAGGACGAGCGGCGGGTGCAGCGAGACCGAGGCCACCGAGCTCGCGGTCATGCCGATGGGCCGGCCCGCGGGGTCCCGCGTGGTGACCACAGTGACTCCGGTGGCGAAGCTGCCGAGTAGCTGGCGGAACTGAGCGGGGTCGACGCCGGGCATACTGTCACCAGAGGAGTTGGGCGAGGACGCTCGGAGCGAGCACACGACGCGCGGGCACGGTATTGCCGGCCGCGCTGACGACAAGATCCGCGAGGTCGGGACGCCGCGCCAGGCGACGCACGACATGATTGGTGAGCCTCGGCGAGCCCACCCCCACGGCGATCAGGCGTTCGAGCAGCCACTTTCCGAGGAATGCTCCCCGTCGTGCCTTCACATAGGGCTGCAACGCTTGCGCTGGAAGGGTCATACTGACCCCGCGCGCCAGCGCGGGGATGACGCACTCCGCCGCGAGCTCGGCCCCTCGAAGGGCCGCGTGGATCCCTTGTCCCGTGAACGGATCGAAGAAGTCGGCGGCGTCACCGACCAGGATCGCGCCACCGCCCGGAGCGACGGCCGCGCGCGACCACTGTGCGAACGGCCCCGTGACGAGTACTTCGCGTACTAGGCGGCGCGGATTGAACCGCCCCGCGAGGCCGGGGAACCGTTCCAATTCGTCGAAGAACGTGCTACGAAAGTCGCGACGCTCGTGGCGGACGGTAGCCTGCGGCACGACCAAGGCGACCGTCGTGACTCCCCCGCCCACCGGGCCCATGCCGACATAGCCATGATCGCTGACGTGCAGCTCGCCCACGCCGTCGACTCCCGCCACGTCGGCCACATGAGCGGTGAAGGCGACGCGCTGTGGCGGGGCCGTCCGCACCAGACCGAGCCGCCGCGCGACCACGGAGCGGAGCCCGTCGGCACCGATCGTGATCCGCGCGCGAAACGTGTCGTGCGCCCCGTCCGCGGAGCGCGCTACGACTCCCGCGACGGCCCGGCTCCCCACGCGGCCATCGAGGACCAGGTCGTCGACCATCACGCCCTGACGGACCACCGCCCCGGCGCGCTCGGCGGCGGCGACGAGGATCGTGTCGAACGTCGTGCGCGGGAGGGCAAAGCTGTACGGCCGCGGAGCGTCGACGAAGCGGCCGCACATCGCGGCGCCGCTGGGCGCGACCACCTTCATTCCATATAGCTTGGCGTGTGTCGCGCCCTCGACCGCGTCGAGGATGCCTCCTCCCAGGCGCTCGAGGATCGCGGTCGTGGCGGGACTCAGATATTCAGAGCACGGTTTGTCGCGCGGGAACCGCGCGCGGTCGAGGAGCAGCACGCGGGCCCCGGCGCGCGCGAGCAGGAGCGCGCTGGCTGCGCCAGCGGGCCCCGCTCCGACGACCACGGCATCCCAACCGTCAGTCATGAAATACCCAGGATGATCAGCGCAGCGCGTATACCGCGGTGGCGGCGACCGCGGCGCCGACGAGCGTGGCCGCGAAGTTCACCGCGTCGTTGTCCAGCCATCGCCATCCCGTCGTGAGCCGGACCGGTTCGTGGCATACGGTATTCCCGCGCTCGAAGCGGGCGTCGCAGGCGGGGCACTCGTACTTGCCCTGCAGCGTCGCGCCGAGCAGGGAGTCGGCGAGCATGCCTGCGAAGCCGGCGCTTACCAGAGTGGCAAACCCCGGGGCCACGCCCCGGGGTGAAAGCGAGACGACGAGTCCGGCAATAAGCGTCGCGCCCGCCACGCCGCCGAGCGTCCCGAGCGCTGTGATACCCCCCGAGGTGCCCCGGGTGACCCGCCGCCAGGACGTCACGAGACGAGGCGGGAGGGGCGAGAAGGCTCCGATCTCGGTCGCCCAGGTGTCGGCCGCGGCGGCGGCTATGGCTCCGGCTGCCGCGGACCATGATCCGAGCAGCGCGGCCACAGCCGCCACGCCGCCATTCGCGAGCACTTGTCTCGCATTGCGGAGCGGCGCGCGCCGCTCGGCCAGCTGTGTGAGGAGACTCCCGGAAAGAAAAAAGGCCGCGAGCACTGCGAGCCCCGGCCAACCCAACCCCCACGCGACTCCGAACCCCACGCCGCAGGCTGCCACCAGCCCGCCCGGGGTGAGCCATCTCACTCGTCGAACAGCTCGTTCAGGATGCGGCGCTTCAACTCGAGAGGGGCGCCCTGGGCCCGGCAGCGGGCCTGCAGGAACTGCAGGAACAGCTTATCGAAATCGAACTCTTCGCCACAGGGGGGACATTCGACGAGGTGTTGCCGGATCTCGGTTTCGAGCTGGGGCGTGAGCTCGCGATCGAGGAACTCGAAGAGATGCTCTTTGCACTCGCGGCAATTCATTTTGAGCTCCCCTTGATGTACCCCATGCCCACCGCGTAATCGTACAGCTTCTGCTGCAGCATGCGACGCGCCCGGAACAAGCGCGACTTTACCGTGCCCACGGGCACTTCCAGCACCCGGGCGATTTCTTCGTACGACATCCCCTCCACGTCGCTCAACACCACAGTCTCCCGGAATTGTTCCGGAAGCGTGTCGATGGCGCGGAGTACCTCGTCGTCCACGATTCGGTCGAAGAAGGTCCCCTGGGGATCGTCGTCCTGGACTTCCTGGAAGACCGAGAACGGCTCGATCGCGTCGATATCGACCGTTTCGGGGTGTCGCGTGCGCCGCCGGTATTCATTAATGAAGGCGTGGCGGAGGATGGTGAGCAGCCACCCCTTGGCGTTCGTGCCGCGCTCGAACTGGTGCCAAGCGCGATACGCCTTGAGCATCGTTTCCTGGACGAGGTCGTCGGCCTCGGCCGCGTTTCCCGTGAGCCGCAGCGCGACGCGGTACAAGCTGTCGAGGTGGACCAGCGCTTCACGCTCGAAGCTCGCACGCTTCTCGGCATCGGCGGCCTGACCTCCCGGGGCGGAAGCCGGCGGGGCAGGTGGGGTGGGCGGAGTCGGAGGTGTCATAGCGTGACGTAACCTCTCCCCACTCGCCCGGGTTTCGCAATGGGGCCTGGATTGCTAGGTTTCGCGCGCCGTGGTCCACAGTATCGTGCCACTCGCCGTCCTCGAGGCGGTCAAGAACCTCGACACCCCGGTCGAGGACGGGCTATCGGAGTTCGCCGAGGAGCTCCTGTCCAAGCGCCTCGGCCTCTCGCCGACCGTCGCTATGCAGCTCCGCAAATACGAAGGCATGGTGCGGCGCAACGCCGACGCCGACCCGTCGCACGTGGAGGCGCTATTGCGGCTGGTGGGGCGCCGCCCCGATGCCGACCTCGTGTTTGCCGATGCGGGCCGGCGGGCGGCGCGACGGGCGGTCCGGCGTCTGTTCACGACCACCCGGCTCGCGGCCCGCGCCGTCCCGCGGGCGTTCGGATACATGGCGGCGCGGCGCGCGGCGCGTGCCGTGTTCGCGGGAGAGCTGAAGCGCGAGAGCCAGATTCCCGTGGCGCGGGTCAGCGATCCCCTCGCGCTGCATGCGACGCCGGACGGCGCCGCGTGTGCACTCTACGGCGCGGGCTTCACGGAGCTGCTGCGACTCCTCGTCGGCTTCGAGGGTGCCATGCTGCATGTGTCCTGTCGCGCCACCGGCGGCACGGCGTGCGAGTGGCGGGGCGCCCCACCCGATCCCAGGCACCACTGATGCCGCTACTCGACGGCTTCGACTTCCCGGCGCTTGCCGACGCGCTCGCCGCGCTGGGCGCCGACGGCTGGCTGCTGTACGACTTCCGCAAGGTGAACCCGATCGCCGGGCGCATCCTCGGTGACACCGGCATGGGGACGCGACGGCTCTTCGTCCTCCTGCCGCGCTCCGGACGTCCCGTGGCCGTCGCCCACCGCATCGAGCTGCAGGCCCTGGAAGGTTTTCCCGGAGAAGTGCGACCGTACGGTGCGTGGGGAGAGCTGCATCGCCATCTCCAGGGGCTCGTCAAGGGACGTACGCTGGCCATCGAAACCTCGTCGCTCGACCAGGTGCCGTACCTCGACCGCGTGCCGCACGGTGTCGTGCAGCTCCTCGAGTCGTTCGGCGCCCGGCTGGTGAGCTCGGCGCCGCTGGTGTCCCGTTTCGCGGCGCATTGGTCGGCGAGCGAGCTCGCCGGTCATCGTCGCGCCGCCGGCGCGCTCGCGACCATCGCGCGCGACACCTTTGCGTGGATCGCCAGCGAAGTCGCCCGCGGCGCCGAAGTACGCGAGGCGGGTGTTAAACAGCACGTGCTCGAGGCGATCGAGCGCGCGGGACTCTGGACCAACGACGGCCCGATCGCTGCGTTCGGGCCCACCACTGCGATGCCGCACTACGAGCCGCACCCGGGAGCGGATCGGCGGCTGGCGGCGGGCGACGTCGTGCTCCTCGATCTGTGGGCGGGGCCGGGTCGGGGTTCGGTGTTCGCGGACCAGACATGGATGGGCTTCGCCGGGCGCTCACCCGACGCGGAGGTGCGGCGCGTCTGGCAGACCGTGAAGGGTGCTAGGGACGCCGCGGTGCAATTTCTCCGGGAGCACTGGCGGCGGAACGGCGCGATCACGGGCGCTCAGGTCGACGACGCTGCCCGCGCCGTCGTCAAGGATGCCGGGCTGGCGGAGTACTTCGTGCATCGCACCGGGCACTCGATCGACCGGGACCTGCACGGCTCCGGGCCGCACATCGACAACTTCGAGACCGAGGATGCTCGTGCGCTCGTGCCCGGCGTGGGATTCTCGGTGGAGCCCGGTGTCTACCTCCCGGGACGCTTCGGCATGCGGAGCGAGATCAACGTGTACATCGATACGGCCGGGCCCGAAGTGACGCCGCCTAAGCCGCAGGACGAGCTGTTCACTGTCTGACAACTCAGAGAACCGCCAGCACCAGCGCCGCCCACACCGCCGCGCCAACGGCGACGTGGGCCGCTTGAAGGAGCCGGGGAAGCGCTAGCAAGATCATCGCCGCCGCGACGGCGACCTGCAGTGTCACCAGCGCAACCACGTACCATGCACTTCGCGTTCTCGTTCGGAGCGCCCACCACCACACGTACACGAACAGCGTGTACGCGAGCAGACGATGCGTCCAGTGCACGTACTGGAGGTAATTCCCCGCGGGTAGGATCCAGCCGTTACAGAGCGGGAACCCGAGGCAGGCGGTGGCCGCGCCGAGGTTCGCCGTGAGCGCGCCGAACAGCACGGTCACGAAGCCCAGAGCGAGCGCCACTAACCCCGGGCGCAAGCCCGGGGTCACGCGGAGTCCCCTTATCCCCGGGCTTGCGCCCGGGGTCAGTCGCGTGCCCTTCGCGATCACAATCAGCGTCGCCAGCAAGAGCATCGCGGTGCCGAGGTGGAGAATGACGGTCCACGGGGGGAGGCGCAGCGTGACGGTCACCGCGCCGAGGAGCACTTGCACCACGAGCAAGCCGAGCGCTACGTAAGGCGCCCTGCCGAGAGGGAACGGCTCCCCGCTCCCCGCTCCCCGATTTAACCACCATGCATAGGCCGCGAGCCCCGCGACCAAGACGCTCACCGCGGCCGCCACCAGCCGATGCCCGTACTCAATCATGGTGGGGACGTCGAGCGGCGGAAGGAGCTTGCCGTTGCAGAGCGGCCAATGCTCGCCGCAGCCCAGCCCCGAGCCGGTGATCCGGACGATGGCGCCGAGGATGATGAGCAAATAGGTGAACGTGGCTGCGGTCCACGCGAGCCGGGTGAATCGCGTCATGGGGGCCGAAATGTATATTCCGGCCGCGCATGTCCGCTTCTCCCCTTTCCGCTCCATCGCCCGCCCCAGACCGCTGGGGTGACCGGTTGCCCCGCCAGCTCGGCTTGTGGAGCGCGGTGGCGGTGCTGATCGGGTCGACCATTGGGAGCGGGATTTTTCGAACCCCTGCGATCATCGCGGGGCGCGTTCCCGACCCCCTCCCGATGTTCGGCGTGTGGATCCTCGGCGGCCTGCTCGCGCTGTGCGGTGCGCTGACGTATTCGGAGCTCGCGGCGCTCTTTCCCCGCTCGGGGGGCGTCTACGTCTACATCCGCGAGGGATTCGGCCGGCTGCCGGCATTTCTCTTCGGGTGGACGGAGCTGCTGTTGATCCGCGCATCGGCGCTCGGAGCGATCGCGACGCCGTTCGCGGAGTATCTATTGCGCTCGCTGGGCTTCGATCCCAAGGTCGAGCCGAACGCCACGTACGTCCATTACGTGGCGGCGGGCGCGATCGTCGCGACGGCGACGCTGAATTACGTGGGTGTGCGGTGGAGCTCCATCATCTTGAACCTCACGACGGGAGCCAAGTACGGAGCCCTGCTCCTGCTGGTCCTGTTGGCGTTCCTGGTGGGGCAAGGGGATTTCACGCACTTCGGCCAGGTCGCCGGGGCGGTGACCCCAGGGCTGTTCGGGCTCTCGCTCGTGTCCGTGCTCTGGGCCTATGACGGTTGGGGCGACCTGTCGTTCGTGGGCGGTGAGGTCAAGGACCCCGAGCGCAACATGCCGCGCGCGCTGGTCATCGGGACCCTGGCGGTCATCGGCATCTACCTGCTGGTCAACGCGGCCTACCTCTATCTCATCCCGATCGGCCAGATGGCGCAGTCGCCCCTCGTGGCGGCGGACGCGGCGCAGCTGGTCGTGGGGCGCGTCGGAGTGGGGCTCATTGCCGTCGTGGTCATGATCGCCACGTTCTCGACGCTGCTGGGGTCGATCCTGACCTCGCCGCGGATCTTCTTTGCGATGGCGGACGACGGGTTGTTGTTCAAGCAGGTGGCGCGGGTGCACCCGCGGTTTCGTACGCCATCTGTTTCGATCGTGGTCACGGGGCTGCTGGGCGTGGTGTGGGTGCTCCTGCTCAACTTCGAGCAGCTGGCCGATCAGTTCGTGGTGGCGATCTTCCCGTTTTACGCCCTCGCGGCGGCGGCCGTGTTCGTGCTCCGGCGCAGGCAGCCCGACCGGCCGCGTCCCGTGCGGGTGTGGGGCTACCCGGTGGTGCCCCTGCTGTTTGTGGTAGCCACATTTCTCATTCTGGGGAATGCGTTGCGCGAGCATCCCGTTGGTACCGGGCTCGCGTTCGGTGGCATTCTCCTCGGCGTGCCGGTCTATCTGGCAGCGTTCGGCTCCCGCGGAGCCGGGAAGGGAGCGGGTCTGTGACGCGAGTGTGACATTTTCTCAGATTGACGACCTTTCCGACCGCAGGCATGTTTACCCCGCCCTAACACGCGTCCCCTCAGATTCTCGGAGATCCTTCGGATGAAACGCTTTGTGTGGTCGATCGGCGCTCTCGCCGCGGTCGTGCTGTTGATGCTCCCGCGAGCGACGGCGGCGCAGGGGGTCACCTCGGCGGCGATTGCCGGCCGGATCACGGATGAGTCGAACGCGCCCCTGGCCGGAGCCGAAGTCAGCGTTGTGAACCCCTCCACGGGCGCACGCGCGACCCGGCGCTCCGGCGACGACGGCCGCTACCTCTTCGAGAACCTTACCCCAGGCGGTCCTTATACCATCGAAGTGCACACGCTCGGCTTCAGACCGGAAAAAACTGAAGGCCTGACGCTCACGCTCAACCAGCGAGCGATCATTGACTTTTCGCTCAAGCGGGCGGCGGTCGAGCTCGCGAGCGTGACCATCGAAACGGAAGCAAATCCGCTCATCTCGACGTCGCGCACGGGCCCATCGACGCTCCTCACGGCGCAGGCCTTGTCACGTCTCCCCAACATCACGAGAAACTTCACCGACCTCGTCCAAACCTCCCCGCTCGCGGGCACCGCGCAATCCAGCTCGTCGGTCGGCGGTCAGAACAACCGCTTCAATAACATCCAGATCGACGGCGGCGTGAACAACGATGTCTTCGGACTCGCGTCGAGCGGAACACCAGGCGGGCAGGCGAACGCCCATCCGATTTCCATCGAGGCCATCCGGGAATATCAGATCCAGATCGCTCCGTACGACGTGCGTCAGGGAAGCTTTACGGGTGGCCTGGTGAACGGGATCACCAAGTCGGGAACCAACGAGTTCCACGGGTCGATCTTCGGCTATTACCAGAATCAGTTCTTGGTCGGAACGGACACCTCCTCCCCCACGCCAAGGAGGGTCACGCCCTTCTATACCGACCAGTACGGCTTTTCCATTGGTGGTCCGATCGTTCGGGACCGGGTGCAGTTCTTCGCGAGTGGCGACTGGCAGCAGCGCGGTTTGCCGTTCTCAAGTCAGTTCTTGATCGGGCCGGACACCACGGGCGGGCTGGATTCTATCGGCGTCGGAATCCGGGCGAGTCGCGCCGATTCCGTCATCAACATCCTGAAAACTAAATACGGATTCGACCCTGGGACCTTTGCGTCCCCGACGCTCGGCAACCCCGACAAGAACCTGTTCGCCAAGGTGACGGCCCATCTCGGTACGAATAGCGACCTCGAAGTTTCGCACAACTACGTAAACGCCACGGCGGAGAACCTGACCCGGAGCCCGATCTTCGGCACCCAGTTCCGCGATGGCTATCAGTTGTCGAACTCAGGGTGGGGCCAGCACAACGAGACGAACACGACGCGAGCAGTGTGGAAAGCGCTGCTCTTCGACAAGTTTTCCAATGAGTTGCTCGTCGGCCGCAACGCGATTCGGGACAAGCGGGATCTTCCGAACAATGTGCCGCTCATCCTGGTGAACGGAAACCGCCCGGGTGACACGAGCAGCGTCCGGCCGACGACAATTCTCGCGGCTGGCTCGGACAAGTTCTCGCAGAACAACTTCTTAAACCAGGACATCTACGAGGTCACCGACAATGTGACCTGGAGTGCGGGCCTGCACACGGTTACCGTCGGCACGCACAACGAGTTCTACAAATTCTCGAACGGCTTCTTCCCGGGCTCGTTCGGGGTTTGGGCGTTCGCGAATCCTGAATCACTGTTCGTCGGGCACGCCTACCACTACGAGATCGCGCTGCCGGCCGACACGATTCTCCGGCCGCAAGGCGCGATCGCGAACTTTAACGTGCAGCAGATCGGTGGGTACATACAGGATGTCTGGGCCGCCAGCCCCAAGTTGAGAATCACGGCTGGCTTGCGGCTCGACGTACCCTATATGGACCATCCGGTTCGTAATCCGGTGCTGGACACGCTGACCGGACTCAAGATCAACACCTCGAACTCCCCATCGGGCAACGCGCTCTGGTCGCCGCGTCTCGGATTCAACTATGACGTGATGGGTGACGCGTCGACGATCGTGCGAGGGGGGATCGGCGTATTCAGCGGTCGTCCACCGTACGTCTGGATCTCGAATGCGTTCGTGAATACCGGCCTCGAGCAGTTTACACTCTCGTGCGACGGTGCTCTGGTCCCACAAAACTTCACCGTCGATGTGGCCAGTCAGCCGAAACTGTGCCAGGGTCAGACCAGCGCCAACACCAACGCCGTCCGGACCGTCAACTATTTCGACCCCAGCTTCAAGTTTCCCGAGGACCTGAAGATCTCTCTCGGCGCCGACAAGAAGTTGCCGTGGGACGTCGTGGGGACATTCGACTTCCTGTATACGAAGGCGCTGGAGCAGTTCTTTCTCACGGACGTGAACCTCAAGGGTATTCAGGGCGCGAGCGTGGGCGAGGCCGGGCGGCCCCTCTACGGCGCGATCAACGCGGCCAACGGCCGGACCACGCCGGCCCGCATCAACACGAGCTTCAGTCAAATCATCGAGCACACGAACGAAAGCAAGGACCGGTCCTTCTTCCTGACCGGTCAGCTGCAGAAGACACTCAGCCGCGTCTCGTTCAACGTGGGGTACACGTACTCGCACACCGAGGATCTCATCTCCCTCACGTCGTCGATCGCGAGCTCGAACTTGAACTTCGGCGCCCTGGATGGACCGCTCGCCAGCCGCAACCTTCGCACCTCGGTGTTCGATACTCCGAACAAGATCACGGCGAGCGGCACAATCAATCTGCCGTACGGCGTCGATTTCTCGCTCGTCTACATCGGATACTCCGGCATGCCGTTCAGCTACGTAGTGTCGAACGACGCGAACGCCGACGGGATCTCAGGGAACGACATGATTTACGTTCCCCGGAATCGAAGCGACATCACGCTCTCCGACACGACGACCGCCAACTGGAACAAGTTGAACGGCTTCATCTCTGGGGAAGACTGCCTCAACAACAATCGCGGGCGGCTGTTGCCGCGCAACTCGTGTCGCAACCCGTGGCAGGACTACCTGAACGCCCGGATCGTGAAGGGGTTCCGTACCCTGAACGGCCAATCGGTCGAGCTGTCGATCGATGTGTTCAATATCTTGAACCTGCTCAACGGCACGTGGGGGCGGATCACGCAGACTGCGCAGTTCGAAGAGCAGCCCATGCTGACCCAGACCGGCTACGATGTCGTCAACCAGCGGGGTATCTACAATCTGTTGCTGCCGAAGCGACCCGCCGTGTTGTCGAACTCCCTGACGAGTCGCTGGCGCTTACAAGGTGGGTTGAGGTATATCTTCTAAGAGGTCGATAGAAGTCGGCAGAAGACGGTAGAGGTCGGTGGAGTGGCATACCTCTACCGACCTCTACGACTTCTACGGCCCTCAACCGACTCCTACCGACCTCTACGTCCTCGCCTTCCTCCACAACCACACGCCCGCCACTCCGAACATCAGGTTCGGGACCCACGCGGCGAACGCCGGCGGCAGCGCGCCCCCCGCACCGACCGCCTTCGATAGCTGGAACATGAGCAGATCCACGAAGGTCGTGGCGAGGCACACCGCCACGCCCCACGCCGTCCCGCTCCGGGGCGTCGAGATCGCCAGCGGCGCGCCGAACAACGCGATGATGATGCAGGCGAAGGGGACCGACAGCTTGAGCGCGCGCTCCACGCGGAGCTTCTTCGTGTCCGACCCGGAGCGCGCCAGGGCATCGATGTAGCGTCCCAGCTCGACGTAGCGCATCTCGTCCGGCGCCTTGGGCTCCGCGAGCAGGGCGGCCGGCGTTTCGCGAAGGGCCCGGGTCCGGAGGGCGTCGAAGCGGAAGGTCGGCTCGTGACCCGGGCCGAGCAGATAACGCACCGCCCCTTTGGTGAGCGTCCAGCCGCGGGTCGCCCGCGCGGTATCGTACGTGGCCTGCTGCGCGGCCACGAGAATCGTCGGGTACTCCTCGCCGGTGCCCTCCCGTTCCATGATCGGGTCGCGCATCTGGGCGCCGTTGGTCTTGAGCTCGAGCGAGCGGATGGAGTACACCCACCCGCCGTCCGCCCGATACACGAACGGGCTGAACCGCGACCCGAGATTACTCGGCGCCTTCTCGCCTAGGAGCTCGGCGCGACGCGCGGACGTCACCGGGGCGAGCTCCGTGAGCCCGAGATCGAGCACGACCGCCGCCAGCGACGCGAGCAACAGCGGCCGCACCACGCGATGAAACGAGATGCCGGACGCCTTCGCTGCCGTCAGCTCCGAGTGGCGCCCCAGCGCACCGACCGTGAACACCACCGCGAAGAGCACCGCCACCGGCAGCACCAACGAAATGGTCTCCGGCAGGTAGAACAGATACGAGTACGCGACCCGCCCCTTGGTGACGCCGCGGCCGAGGTACGTGTCGAGCTTGTCCGTCAAATCGATGACCATGACGAGAAACGGGAACCCGAGCGCGGCGAGCAGGGACACCTTGGTCCACTCGCGCAACAAATAGCGGTCGAGTGTGTTCACGGCGCCCGCTCCCTGAGCACCGCACGAAGCACCGCAGAAGGCCAGCGAATCACCGCGTGCGCGACATCGGCCACGTCGCTCCAGTCCCCGCCGTGGGGCGAGTTCCCCGGCTTGCGGATGCGCCACAGTCCGATCAGCCCGACCACGGCGAACAACAGGTTGGGTGTCCACATGGCGAAAAACGGCGAGACGATCAGCCGGTTGCCCAGCTCCTCGCCCCCGATCAACCCGATGTAATAGACGCTGAACACCGCGACGCTCAACCCGATCACGAGGCCGACGCCGCCTCGCTGAAAGCGGAGCGCGATCGGCGCGCCGAGCAGCGCGAACACCAGACACGCGGTGGCGATGGCGGCTTTCTTCTGGATCTCCACCTCGTACGTCGCTACGCGTATGAGCGCGCCGTTCAGGCGTTGGTCTTCACCGATCCCCGCGCCGGGCGTGATGTACACCGCCGGGGGCTGAGGCTGAGGTGGCCGCGTCACTCCGGCGGACGGAGGAAGCTGGAACGGGCGCTGGGGCGTGGGTTGGACCGAACGCAGCCGGGGAGCAGGGCGGGGCGGGGTGGCTTGCTGCTGCGCTGTCTGGGCGTGCGCCGCCGCGGGGCCCCACCACTTCCCGATGCGCCGGAGCATCCGGCAGTAGAGCCCGACCGGCGTCGTGTCCGGATCCGACGGGGGCGGAGCGGGCAGAACCGGGCTCAGGCCCGTCAACCGGCGCAAGTCGTTCTCGATCGAGAGGCGGGTATCATCGGCCGCGCGCGCGGCGTCACGCCGGGCGTCCCGCGCCCCGACCCGCATCTCGCACGTCGACATCTCGCGGTCGCTCTTGTACGTGTCGTTTTCGGTGCGTGTCAGCGTGTTGCCAACCCCGGACACCTTCATACGGTTGGTTCGGAAAAACGTCCGGTTGAATTGGGATGGGTCGGTCCGGCTCACTTCTTCGATCGCCCCGTCCTCGAGCGTCAGAAAGAGATCTCGGCCGCCAGCGGAGTAGGCCATGCGCCCGCTGTCGGCCGTGATGATACGCCGCCGCTCCGCGTTGCCCAGGTCGTAGAGCGTCACATCCTTGAGTTTGTTGGAGCTGGCGTCGATGCGCGCCGCGCGCAGGAAGAATTGTCCCGGGATGACCTCGTTGATCACCTGCTCCTTGAGGGTCAGCGACGGCTTCTTCCGCTGGATGTCGACCTGGAGCGTGCGGAGCTCGTGATTGGTGCGGGGGAGGAGCTGATCGTTCCACGCGAACGACAGGATCGCCATGCCGGCCGCGCCCGCGAGCACCGGCGTCACGAGTCGCAACATGCTCACGCCGCCCGCCTGCATCGCGGTGATCTCGTTGTCGCCGGCGAGCCGCGTGAAGACGTGCAGCACGGCCACGAGCACGGCCATCGGTAGCGTCACGGCGACGATGAACGGCAGGGAGAGGACGAACACCTCGATGATGACGCCGGTCGGGAGCCCCTTGCCGAGCAGGCTCGAGAGCTGCTTGGCGACCTGCTGGATCAACATCAATGAAGTGAGCGCCGCCAGCGCGAAGCCGAGCGGCGCGAGATGTTGACGGAGGAGGTAACGATTGAGGGTGCGCACGATCGGTGGCGCCATTATATTCCGCAGCCCAAGTCCTTACAAGACATCCACTACCCTGTGACCATTCGAAAGAGCCCCAGCCCCGGCCCCGGCCGGCGCCTCAGCCCTCCCCTGGCCGCCTGCCTCGCGCTCGTGTTCGCCTGCACGGCGAAGAGCGGGGCGGGGCGCCCGCGGGAATTCTCGGGCCAGCGCGCCTTCGGCTACCTCGAGCAGCAGATGACGTTCGGGCCCCGCATTCCAGGCACGCCCGCCCACGAGCGTACCGGCGACTGGATCCTCGAGCGGCTCCGCGCTACGGCCGACACCGTCATCGTGCAGGTCATCCCGCACGTGACGCGCAACGGCCAAACCCTGCACTTGCGGAACTTCCTGGCGCGCTTCCGGCCCTCGGCTCCCGACCACATTCTTTTCCTCGCGCACTGGGATACGCGCCCACACGCGGACCAGAGCCAGAACCTGGGGCAGCAGCGCCTGCCCGTCCCCGGCGCCAACGACGGCGCCTCCGGCGTCGCCGTCCTGCTCGGCGTCGCCGACGCGCTCAAGGCCAAGGCGCCGGCCAGCGGGGTCGACCTGTTGTTCGTCGACGGCGAGGACTATGGGGACTTCTCGACGGACACGAACGACGTGCTGATCGGCTCGCGCTATTTCGCCGCCCACCAGCCCCCCGGCTACCCGCCCCTGTACGCCGTGTTGTTCGATATGGTTGCCGACAAGGACCAGCAGTTCTACTACGAGGCCAACTCCGAGGCATTCGCGCCGGAAGTCGTCGATCGCGTGTGGCACGTCGCCGCCGATCTGGGATATAGTCACGTGTTCATTCCCGGCGTGAAGCACAATCTCACCGATGATCATGTCGCCCTGCAAAAGGCGGGCATCCACGCGATCGATGTGGTGGACTTCGACTACCCGTACTGGCATACGACGGACGATACGATTGACAAGGTATCGGCGGCTTCCCTGCAGGTCGTCGGCGATGTCGCGGTGGCTTTGGTGAGATAGGAAAGGCAACAACTCGAGCCTGCAATTTCTTGACTCCCCGCGGCAAGAATCCGATTCCTGAAGGGCGACAGGCCCGTCCTAGCTTTTCCTCATGGATGATCGGAGAGCCGCCCTCCTGCTCGCCTCCCTCACGCTCGCTGGCGCCGGCGTGCGCTTCGCGCTCGCCCCATCCTCAGTGGCCGCGCCGGGCGACGTCCAGCTTGTCTCGGTCGACACGCCGCCGACCGGCGGGCTTCGCGCCACCGCGCGAAACGCCGCCCGGCTCGCGCGCCCGCTGCTGCCCGGGGAGCGCGTCGACCTTGACCGCGCCGACGTGACGGAGATCACGCGGCTCCCCCGGATCGGTCCCGCGTTCGCGCAACGCATCGTGGCCTGGCGCGAGCAACACGGTCCGTTTGGCGGGCTTGCGCGATTCGACAGCGTCCCGGGTGTCGGTCCGAAACTCCTCGAGTCGCTGCGTCCTTACGTGTTGTTTTCGGGTGTGCTGCCATGAATTGCATCAACCTCCCCCCACCTCCCCCAACCTCCTCAACCTCCATAACCTGCCGTTCGGGGTTGACTTCCCTTCGTCCTCCCATATGTTATGCTGTTCATTTTCAACGAGTTGCGTACGGCGACCGCAGCAGCCACCTCTGACAAGCTGGGTGAGATCCTCCTCCGCGAGGGCCTTATCACCCAGGATCAGCTCAAAAAGGCGCTCCTCGAGCAGAAGAATACGGGGATGCGCCTTGGGTACACCCTGGTGAAGCTCGGCTTCGTCGAGGAGACCGAGATCTCCAAGATGCTGGCCCGGCAGTACCGGATGCCTGCTGTCGATCTGTCCCGTTTCGAGGTCGATCCCAAGATCATCAAGCTGATCCCGCCGGACGTGGCGATAAAGCACGCCGTGCTGCCCCTGAAGCGCGAGGGGCGGACCCTGACGGTGGCGATCACCGACCCGAACAACGTCACCGCGATCGAGGACATCAAATTCATAACGCGGTGCGACGTGTTCCCCGTGATCGCGGGCGAGTACACGCTGCGCAACGCGATCGACAAGTACTACCAACAGTCCGACGCCCAGCTGCAGACGCTCCTCAAGGACATCGAGGCGGCGGAAGACCTCGAGGTCGTGGAGGACCAGACCGACGAGGACGTCAAGGCGCAGGACCTCGCCGACGATGCGCCGGTGGTCAAGCTGATCAACGGCCTGCTTACGGACGCGGTGAAGCGCGGCGCATCGGACATTCATATCGAGCCGTTCGAGCACGAAATGCGCGTGCGCTACCGGGTGGACGGCGCGCTGCAGGAAGTGATGAAGCCGCCGGTCAAGATGCGCGCGGCGCTCACCTCGCGCGTGAAGATCATGGCGCAGCTGAACATCGCGGAGCGCCGCGTGCCGCAGGACGGCCGGATCAAGCTGAAGTTCGGCGCCAAGGTGATCGACTACCGCGTGTCGACCCTCCCCGTGCTGTTCGGCGAGAAGATCGTGCTCCGAATTCTCGACAAGGGCAACCTGGCGCTCGACCTGACCAAGTTCGGGTTCGAGCCCAAGGCCGAGCAGGAGCTGATGCGGGCCATCCTGAATCCGTACGGCATGGTGCTGGTGACGGGTCCCACGGGGTCGGGCAAGACCACGACCCTATATTCGGCGCTGTCGCGCATCAACCAGATCGACGTGAACATCATGACCGCCGAGGATCCGGTCGAATACAACTTGATGGGGATCAATCAGGTCCTGGTGCGCAACGATGTGGGGATGACCTTCGCGGCGGCGTTGAAGGCATTCCTGCGGCAGGATCCCAACATCATCATGGTGGGCGAGATCCGCGACCTCGAGACCGGCTCGATCGCGATCAAGGCGGCCCTCACGGGCCACTTGGTGCTGTCCACGCTGCACACCAACGACGCGCCGTCCACGGTGACGCGCATGATTGACATGGGGATCGAGCCGTTCAACGTGGCGAGCGCCGTGAACCTCATCGTGGCGCAGCGGCTGGTGCGGCGCGTGTGTGTCGAGTGCAAGCAGGAGCACAAGTACACTGACGAGGAGCTGCATGCCTTCGGCATCCCCACGGCCGAGGCGGCGAAGCTCACGTTCTACAAGGGCGCGGGGTGCGACACCTGCAACGGCTCGGGGTACAAGGGCCGGCAAGGATTGTACGAGGTCATGGCGATGACGAGCGCCGCGCGGCGCATGGTGCTGAAAGGCGGCTCGACGGAAGAGCTCCGGGAGCAGGCGGTGAAGGACGGGATGCTCACCCTGCGCATGGATGGCATGCTCAAGGTGAAGCGCGGCATCACCACGCTGGAAGAAGTCGTGAAGGAGACGGCGGCATGACGGCTGGCGCTTCGCAAGGGCTCAATCTCCGCTCCCTGCTCGAGGAGATGATCGAGAAGGACGCTTCGGACCTGCACATCGTGGCGGGTGAGCGTCCCAAGCTTCGAGTGGACGGCGACATTGTGAACGCGGGCGTGGACGCGGTCCTCACGCCCAAGGACACCCTCTCGATCGCCTACTCGGTGCTCACCGAGAACCAGAAGAAGCGGTTCGAGACCGAGAACGAGCTCGATTTCTCGTTCGGCATCCAGAACCTCGCGCGCTTCCGCGGCAACTGCTTCAAGCAGCGCGGGTGTGTCTCGCTCGTGATCCGGCAGATCCCGTTCAACGTGCGCACCTTCGAGGAGCTGGGGCTCCCTGGGGTCGTGGCCAAGCTGGCCGAGAAGCCGCGCGGGCTCGTGCTGGTGACGGGGCCGACCGGGTCGGGCAAGAGCACCACGCTCGCGGCCATGATCGACAAGATCAACAAGGAATTGAAGGGACACATCATCACGGTGGAGGACCCGATCGAGTTCATCCACCGCCATCAGAGCTGCATCGTCAACCAGCGGGAGATCGGGACCGACACGAACAGCTTCGCGGCGGCGCTCAAGTACGCGCTGCGGCAAGACCCGGACGTGGTGCTCATCGGCGAAATGCGGGACCTCGAGACGATCGCGGCCGCCCTCACGATCGCGGAAACGGGCCACCTCGCCTTCGCGACGCTCCACACCAATTCGGCGATGGAGAGCATCAACCGCATCATCGACGTCTTCCCGTCGCACCAGCAGGCCCAGGTGCGCGCCCAGCTGTCCTTCGTGCTGGAAGGCATCATCACCCAGACGCTCCTGCAGAAGATCAAGGGTCGGGGCCGCGTGATGGCGTGCGAGATCCTGATCATGACGCCCGCGGTGCGGGCGCTGATCCGCGACGAGAAGATCGAGCAGATCCCCTCGATGATGCAGGCGGGCAAGAAGCACGGGATGCAGACCCTGAACGACGCGCTGTATCAGCTGTACGTGGGCCGCGAGGTCTCGAAGGACGAGTGCCTGCGCGTCACCTCGACGCCCAACGAGTTCCTGCGGATGATCGGCGAGCAGCCGATGGACGAGAAGGAAGTGATGTCGCCGACCGCAGCGCCACAGCAGCCCGGCGCCGGCAAGGTCGCGGCCCGCCGTTAGGCGCCCGGAAGGGAGTTAGCCATGCCGGTCTTCCAATACACCGCGCGTACGCTCAAGGGCGATCTCGTCAACGATAAGATCGATCTGCCCAGCCGGGACGACGTCATCGCCCACCTGCGGAAGAACCGCATGGTGGTGGTCCAGGTCCGAGCGGCCCCGAAAGAGTTCAAGCTCAACCTCAAGTTCGGCGGCGGCGTGCGGACGCGCGACGTCGTCGTCTTTACGCGCCAGTTCGCCACCATGATCAACGCGGGTCTGCCTCTCGTGCAGGCCCTCGACATTCTGTCGCAGCAGACGGAGAACAAGATCCTCGCCGACGTCACCCGCCAGGTGGTATACGACGTCGAGAGCGGCCAGACGCTCGCCGACGCGCTGCGCAAGCATCCGAAGGCGTTCAGCGACCTCTACGTGAACATGGTGGCGGCGGGCGAGGCGGGCGGTATTCTCGACACAATTCTCGTCCGGCTCGCCGAGTTCCTCGAGAAGAACGACGCCATCGTGCGCAAGGTGAAGGGCGCGATGATCTACCCCGGGGTCATTCTCTCGGTGGCGGTGATCGCGGTGTCGGTCCTGCTGATTTTCGTGATCCCGACGTTCCAGAACATGTTCGCGTCAGTGAACCTACAGCTGCCCCTCCCGACGCGGATCGTGATCGGCGCGAGCCACGTGCTGCGGGATTACTGGTGGGTCATCATCGGCGGGGCCGGGTTCGTGGTCTTCGCGATCAACCGCTACTACAAGACCCCGCCGGGACGGCTGCAGATCGACTCCCTGCTCCTCAAGATGCCGGTATTGGGCGACGTGCTGCGCAAGGCGGCCGTATCGCGGTTCACCCGGACGCTCGGCACCCTGATTTCGTCGGGCGTGTCCATTCTCGACGGTCTCGAGATCACGGCGCGCACCGCCGGCAACATGGTGATTCACAACGCCGTGATGGAGTCGCGTGCCTCGATCGCGGGCGGTGAAACCATCTCCGCGCCGCTCGCGAAATCGAAGGTCTTCCCCCCGATGGTGATCTCCATGATCTCGGTGGGCGAGCAGACCGGCGGCATGGACGAGATGCTCTCGAAGATCGCGGACTTCTACGACGACGAGGTCGACGCGGCTGTGAGCGCGCTGCTCTCGCTCATGGAGCCCATCATGATCGTCGTGCTCGGCGTCATCGTCGGCGGCATGGTCGTCGCCATGTACCTGCCGATCTTCGACATGGTGAACGCCGTCCAGTAGCCGTTCCCGTCTCAGGGGCCGGGGGACCGGGGGCCGGGCTGCGCCCCGCCACCGGTCCCGTCAATCGCCGATATCACGTCCTTGAGCGGAGCCTTGCGGAGCTCGGCTCCGAACGCCGGGAGAGCGGTGTCGATCAGCTCCCCGAACCGCCGCGCCGCGTCCGCCAAGCGCTGAGCCAACAGCTCGTGCACGGCGACCTGCTGCGCCGTGGGAGCGAAATCGGCGCCGTTCTCCGCAACGTCCGACTGCAGGGCCGCGAGCCGGCCGTAGAGCTGGATCGGCGAGCGGAACGCATCTTCCCGGGCCCCCGTCAGGTGGACGTCGAACAAGGCGCCCTCCACGCCGAGCGCCTTCGCGTCGAGCGAATCGGCGAGCGCGGCGATGCGCTTGGCGCTCGAGTCTCCCGCCAGCGCCGAATCCCCGCGGAGTTGCCCCGACAGGTCGCGCAGCTGCTTACGGACCCACTCGAGCCGGTTGATCATCCGCGCCGTGCTGTCCTGATCCCGTCGGATCGCCATCGCCAGGCGGGCCTGTGCCTGCACATCGCTGTCGCCGCCCGCCGTATTGGGGTCCTTCAGCACGGTGAGCGGCTGGGTGAGCGTGACCGCGGTCTTTCGTGCGGTCCCCGTGTCGGCGAGGGTGAGTTGCACCGTGTAGGTGCCCGGGGGCGCGAGCGGCCCGCGCAGCGACAGGTCCAGGTCCCATGTGACGAGCGGACGAGTGCCGTCGGGGCCGACCCGGACGAACGGCTTGCCCGGCGGCGTCGTCCGGAGCTTCGGAACCGTGGGGGCCGTGTAGCGCAGATCCCACCACACACGGTTCAACCCCGGCCGCCGCTCTCCCTCGAGGGCTCGCACGGTGTCCCCCTTCGGGCCCAGGATGAGGATCCTCGCCGGCTTCAAACGGTGCGTCGTGTCGGGCGGCACGCTCGTATCCGCTATCGCTGGCGACACGTAATACGTGACGTCGGCTCCGTACGGGACGGTGTCGGGCTCCACGGCACTGTTCGGGGCGCTCGCCACGCCCTGCTGCGGCCGGAACCGGTACGCGGGGCGGGGCGTGAACAGGAACACGGTGGACGCAAGGGTGGCGGGCTCGAGCTGCTCCAGCGGTGAGATGTCCTCGAGGATCCAAGCGCCCCGGCCGTAGGTGGCGACCACGAGGTCGCGGGCGTGGGGCTGCACCGTCAGCCAGGAAACCGGCGCGTGCGGCAGGTTGGTTTGCAGCGGGAGCCAGTGCGCTCCATCGTCGACGGTGAGGTACACACCGTTTTCGGTACCCGCATAGAGCATTCCGGCCCGGCTCGGATCCTCGCGCACGACGTGCACGAAGGATAACGGCGACCGGGGCAGGGGATCGGAGATTCGCTTCCAGCTCTTGCCGAAGTCGGTGGTCTTGTAGATGTACGGATCCAGGTCGTCGAGTTCGTGCGCATCCACGGAGAGATACGCGGTTCCCGGATTGAAACGGGACGGCTCGATGTTCGAGATCTTGCCCCAGGGCGGGAGCTTCGGAATGCCGGCGGTGACGTTGACCCACGTCGCGCCGCCGTCGCGCGTGACGTGCACCAGGCCGTCGTTCGAGCCCGCCCAGATCACGCCCGCCTGCTGCGGCGACTCGGCGATGGCGAACAGCGTGGCGCCGTCGAACGTCATGAGGTTGTCGGTCGTCACGCCGCCCGAGCTCTGTTGGTGGGTCGTGTCGTTCCGCGTGAGGTCCGGGCTGATCACCTTCCAGCTGGCGCCACCGTCGGTCGTGACGTGCACGTACTGGCTGCCCACGTACACCCGAGCGTGATCGTGCGGCGAGATCGCGATCGGGAACGTCCAGTTCCACCGATGCTTCAGGTCGGCGGGCCGCCACCCATACGCCGCCTCGGGCCACACGCGCACGTTCCGCGCGTGATCGGTCCGCGTGTCGTACACCTCGAGCCCGCCGTCGTAGCACCCCGACCAGACCGTCGTGTTGGTCACCGTATCCGGGATCGCGAACCCGCTCTCGCAGCCACCCACGTGCCCCCACTGTCCTTCCGATGCACCGCCCGACAGGCTGCGGCTCGGCATGCGGTACGAGGTGCCGTCCTGTCGGTTGCCGTACAGGTTGTACGGGACCCGCGTGTCGGTATGCACGTGATACAGCTGCGCGATCGGGAGCACGATGCGCATGAAGGTCTTGCCCCGGTTGAGCGTGATGCTCACCCCCCCGTCGTGCGCGATCATGAAGCGGTCGGGGTTCAGCGGGTCGATCCAGACGTCGTGATTGTCGCCCCCACCGTGGAAGTCAGAGCGTCCCAGCGAGCGGCCGCCGTCCTTGGAGATGCTGAAGCGGACGGACACGAAGTACAGCCGGTCTTCGTCGTCCGGCGCGACGGCGAAGCGCACATAGTACGGCGCGCGTTCGGCCATGTTGTGGTCCCGGCTCACGAGGTGCCACGTGGCTCCCCGGTCGTCGCTTCGATAGAGCGCCGGATCCTGATCTTCGATCAGCGCGTACACCGTGTTGGGGTTCGACGTGGCGACCGCGACGGCGATCTTCCCCACGGCGTGCTGCGCGTCGGGCAGCCCGTGGCCGACGAGACGCGTCCAGGTCACGCCGCCGTCGCGCGAGACCCACAGGCCGCTGCCCGGCCCACCGCTCTGGAGATGCCACGTCTTGACCTCGAATTGCCACATTCCCGCGAAGATGGTGTTGGGATCGCCCGGATCCATCGCGAGGTCGGAACACCCGGTGTTGGCGTCCACGAACAGGACTCGCGCCCAGCTCTTCCCGCCGTCGGCGGTGCGGTACACACCGCGGTCGGGGGCCGGCCCGTACGCCCGCCCCAGCGCGCATACGAGGACGATGTCCGGGTTGGCGGGATCGATCACGATGCGCGCGATCCTCCCCGTCGCATCGAGCCCCATGTGACGCCAGCTGCGGCCCCCATCCGTCGACTTGTAGACTCCGTTGCCGAGGGCCGTGGTCGAGCGGATGAAGAACGTCTCCCCGGTCCCGGCCCACAGGACGTTGCGCGCCGAAGGCGCCATCGCGAGGGCACCGATCGCCTGTACCGGCTCGCTGTCGAATACCGCCCGCCAGTGAACGCCGCCGTCCTCCGTTTTCCAGATGCCGCCGGAGGCCGCGCCCACGTAGGACACGAGCGGATTGCCGGGGTCACCCAAGACGGCGATCGCGCGATTGCCCTCGGGGCCGACGAAACGGTAGCGGAGGCGCGTCCAGAGTGTGGTATCGAGCTGTTGTGCGTCGAGGCCGGTGACGAGGAGCGCCTGCAGCGCGACGACATGACGGATTCGGATCATTGCCGAGTACGCCCTAGGGCGGAAGGACGGCTAAGAATGGCGGCCGGCTCGCCGACGCGCGAGGGGCGACCGGGGGTGGCTGGGACGCGGGTCGGCATTCTACATTCGAACCGATGAGCGTCCCCGACCCCCGCGAGACGACGCCGGCCTCCGCCGGCTCGCTGCGCCACGATTCCACGCCGATGCGCCTGTATCACGAGGCGAAGCAACAGGGCGCCTGGGATCCGCGGAGCCTCGACCTGCGGCCGGATGCGAAGGACTGGGGTCGGTTCTCGGTCGTCGAGCGGGACGTGCTGCTTCGCCTCACGGTGTTGTTCCAGGCCGCGGAGGAGAGCATGACCCGCGACCTCCTCCCACTGGTGATGGCCGTAATGCGGGAGGACCGGCTGGAGGAGCAGTGGTTCCTCACGACCTTCCTCGCCGAAGAGGCGCGCCATACCGAGTTCTTCCGTCGGGTGCTCGACGAGGTGTGCCATCAGTCGGGTGACCTGCAACGCTACCAGACGCCGAGCTTTCGGCGACTGTTCGCCGAGCAGCTGCCGGCGGCCATGCGGCGCCTGCTGGTCGATCCCACGCCAGTCGCGCAGGCGGAGGCGCTCGTGGCCTACAGCCTGGTCGGCGAGGGCGTCCTCGGCGACGCGGGCTATCATTGGTTCGACACGGCCCTCTCAGGCCGTGATCTGATGCCGGGCTTTCGCGATGGTCTCGCGCGCGCTCAGGCGGACGAAGCCAGGCACATGACCTATGGCCTGTTCCGTCTGTCTCGCCTCGTGGCGGAGGATCCCGACGTGTGGCCGGCGGTGAGCCGTCGCATGGAGGAGTTGCTGCCCCTCACGCTCGGCATCGTGAGCGAGTTCTTCGATGCCTACGATCTCATGCCGTTCGGGATCACCCTCGACGACACCGTCCAGGACGCCATGGCGCGGTTCGCCGGTCGTTGGGTTGCGCTCGAGCACGCTCGGGAGGACGGGCGGGCGCTCGCCGCTCCCCGGCCCGCGCCAGCCGTGGAGCTGACGGCGCGCGACGTGCTCGATTGGGTGGGGTCGGAGCTTCGGCCGAAGCCGGTCGAGGTGCACCGCGAGGACGGAAGCCCCGTTTTCACTTTCCGCGTCGGCCCCACTCCGGACGACGCCACGCTCCTGATCACGCAGGAAGTACTCGCGGAGCACACGGCGAACGACGTGATCGCGGTGCTCCGCGCTAATCGCGTGCCCGAGCGGTTACGGACGGGTGGCAGGACGCGGCTGACCTGCCTGGCCGCGCGCGGCAAGATCATCGTGCAACCGTCCGAATAAGACGGGCTGAGCCGTCAGGGGACGGACGGCGCGGACGGTCCCTGATCCGGATCGGCGCCCGCGAGATTCGGAAGCTCGAGCCACTGCCGCGGAAAGCGCGGGAGGAACTTCACGTGGCGGTTCACCACCGCCTGCACGCGCCGCCACCAGCATACGATCGGACCGCGCGCGTGTCCCACGCTCACCACCGCGAACGGAATCGAGTCCGCCACCACCGTGCGGAGGTCGGGCTGGCTGAGCGAGCAGAGGTCCTCCGGAGACTTCACGCCAAAGCTCGAGTCCGGCCCCGCCCACACGTGGTTGTGCCACACCGCCAGGGTGCCCGGCGCGCACGGCAGCGGCTCGACGTGATCCGCCCCCGAGCTCACGACGTCCGGCATGACGAGCTCTCGCACCTGGGCGGTATCACCCGATGTCGTCCCCTGGAGGCACAGTACGACTTCACGATCGAGGCCCGCGGCGAGCAGACTGATCCGGCGCAGGAGCGAGGGAGCGATCACCAATCGCTTGAGGGGTTGAGACGCGAGGATCGCGGAGTCGGCGGGTGTGAGGGCGGCCTGCGCGGCCACGAGCCCCGGCATCAGCAGCCCCACGACGATCTGCCAGACCCGGACCCGAAGCGCGCGCCGCATATCGTAGGATAGCGAACTCCATGCGGTGCCGCGCTCTTGCACTTTGCCACACCACTCCTAATACTTACGCCCTGCGCCCGCAGTCAACAGATCCAGCGATATCTGTAAGTAATTGAAATTACTACACCTATGAGCTCGCCGAGTCGACGATCGGGCGGCGCGGGCTTGCGAGGAGCGCGATGAGCTGGCTCGGAGGCGGCTCGCGGGGATCGGCTATACCCACTCCGCAAAGTCTCCTGCGGTCGGTGTACGTGGGGCGGCTGTGCGTGGCCGCCGCCATCTATCTGGCCGCGTCGTTCAAGTTCGCTGTCGTCACGCCCCTCGATCTTCTCATCACGTCGTTCATGCTCGTCGCAGGGGTGCTGGTCACGATCGCGTCCTACTGGCACACGCACATTCGCAACCGCTCGCCCGGCCGGACGTTCCTCTACGGGCAGGCGCTGTTCGACGTCGCTCTGATCACCGCGGTCGTGCACGTCACCGGCGGTCCGCAGAGTGATCTCACGCCGTTATACGTCCCGCTCATCGCGGTCACGGCCGTCCTGATGCCCCCGGCGAGCACGGCGCTGATCACGGCGCTCGTCGGGCTCGTCTACATCGCCGACGTGCTGTTCGGGCACAGCACGCCGATGACGGCGCAGATCGCGCTCCAGCTCCTGGTCTTTGTGGCGGTAGCCGCGGTGACCGCGTACTTCGCGAGCCGCGTGTCGGTCATGGGCGCCGAGCGGGAGGCACTTGCGGGCGAGCTGCGGCAGGCGCGGCTCGAGGCATCGGACGTACTACGCAACATCCCCACGGGAGTGGTCACGGTCGACCAGGGCGGTCACCTGCTGTACTGCAACCCCGCGGCGGAGCAGATCCTCGGCTTCAAGGAGCGTGGCTGGCGGGGCAAGCCGATCATGCCGGAATTCGCGCGGATCGCGCCGGAGTTCTGGGCCGCCATCACGGCCACTGCTCGGCGGGGAGTCCGGGCGATGCGCGTCGAAGCCACGGTGCGGCGGCCCGACCGAACGTTCACGATCGGCGTCACGACCACCACGCTCGAGGTCGAGCCGGAGGGCGAGCCGCGCGTGACCGCGATCTTCACCGACATCTCGGACTCGAAGCGCCTCGAGGAGCTGCATCTGCGCGCCGAACGGCTCGAGGCCGTCGCCGAGCTGTCGTCGAGCCTCGCCCACGAGATCAAGAACCCGCTCGCCTCGATCCGGTCGTCGGTGGAGCAGCTGGGGCGGGCAAAACGGGTCAATGCCGACGAGAAGTTCCTCACGTCGCTCATCGTGCGGGAAAGCGACCGCCTGTCGCGTCTCCTCTCTGAGTTTCTCGACTTCTCACGCGTGCGGGCCACCGAGTGCCGGCCGCTCGACCTGCGGGACGTGGCGGCGGCCGCCATCCGCCTGGTGCGCGAGCATCCTGATTGTCCGGAGGACGCAGCGATCGAGCTCAGCGGGGACGCGGCGCCGATGGAAGGAGACGAGGATCTCCTCCATCGCGTGGTCTCGAACCTCGTCCTCAACGCGGTCCAGGCCACGGGGAAGGGCGCGCACGTGGAGGTACGCGTCGGCCGACCCGCGTCGCAGGAGCTGCCCGGGGGCGCCGGCATTGAAAACCCGGTGTCGCTCGCTGTGAGCGACAACGGCCCGGGCATCCCCGAGGGCCTGCGGGCGCGCCTGTTCGAGCCGTTCGTGACGGGACGAGTCGGGGGCACGGGGCTCGGCCTCGCGATCGTGCAGCGCGCCGTGGACGCCCACCGCGGCATGGTGCTCGTCGATACCACACCCGGGAAGGGGACCACCTTCACCGTGTATCTCCCAGCCGCCCGAAGGAAAGAGGAAGCCGCATGAGCCAGCAGCCATCGATTCTGGTGGTCGACGACGAGATGGGGATCCTCGACGTGCTCCGGATCCTCCTCAAGGGCGAAGGATTCGAGGTCACCACAGCGCAAGGAGGAAAGGCGGGACTCGAGGCACTGAAGGGCAGCCCGCCCGATATCGTCCTCACCGACATCAAGATGCCCGGCGTGTCGGGTACGGAGATCCTCTCGGCCGTGCGCGAGCAGGATCCCGAAACGCCGGTGATCCTCATGACCGCGCAGGCGTCGCTCCAGAGCGCGATTCAGGCCGTGAACCAGGGGGCGTTCTATTACATCCAGAAGCCGTTCTCGAACGACGATCTGGTGGCGATCTGCCGGCGCGCCGCGGAGCAGCGCCTGCTCAAGGCCGAGAACAAGCAGCTGAAGCAGGAGATCCGGCGGCGCGAGCGGTCCGGGCTGGTGAAGCCGCTGGGCAAGTCCCGCACGTTCCTCGAGGTGCTCAAGCTCGCCGAGCAGGTGGCACCGACCGAGAGCACGGTGCTGATCCAGGGCGAGTCGGGCACCGGGAAAGAGGTGATCGCGCGCTACATCCACGAGCTGTCGGCGCGCACGGACGGCGGGTTCTTCTCGCTCAACTGCGGCGCGCTGCCGGAGAGCCTACTCGAGTCGGAGCTGTTCGGTCACGTGAAGGGATCGTTCACGGGTGCCGTGCGCGACAAGCAGGGCCTCTTCGCCGCCGCGCGCGGCGGCACGTTCTTCCTGGACGAGATCGGTGAGATGTCGCCCGCGACGCAGGTGAAGCTGCTCAGGGTGCTGCAGGAGCGGGAAGCGATCCCGGTGGGTGGTACCGAAGCCATCCCCGTGGACGTCCGCGTCGTGGCCGCAACCAACCGCGATCTCGAGGACGACATCAAGCGCGGGCGCTTCCGCACCGACCTGTACTACCGGCTCAACGTCATCGCCATTCACCTTCCGCCGCTGCGCGATCGTCGCGACGACATCCAGATCCTGTGGGAGGAGTTCCTCGGCCGGATCGCCAAGGAGCGCGGTGAACCCGTCAAGACTCTGACGGAAGACGCGAAGAGCTCGCTGCTGGCGTACGACTGGCCCGGTAACGTGCGCGAGCTGGAAAACGCCCTCGAGCGGGCCGTGGTGCTGTCGAAGAGCACCAGCATCGATCTCTCGGCGCTCCCGGACAAGCTGACGGAGCCGCGCGCCGAGCCGCTCGTGGCGGAGCGGGCGCACCCCAATCCCACCCTCGATGTCATCGAACGCGCCTACATCACCTGGGTGCTGCAGAGCGAGGGCGGGAACAAGACCCGGGCGGCCGAGGTGCTCGGGATCGATCCCTCCACCCTCTATCGAAAGCTCAGCCGCTACGAGGGCGATGCGACCAGCTGAGGTGGCGTCCTCCCCCTCCCCTCCGCCGGTCGATCACCTCGGGGCCGCGACCCTTGAGCGGATGGCCGCGGCCCCGCGCTACAACCGCTGGATGTTCGAGCGGCTGCGCCCCTGGGTAGGGCGGCGCGTGCTCGAGGTCGGCGCCGGGATCGGCAACATGTCTGCGTTCCTCGTGGATCGAGAGCGGGCCGTCCTCACGGACGCCGAGCCTCATTATCTCGCTCGACTGCGCGAGTCGTTCGGCGATCGACCCAATGTTCGAGTCGTTGAGCTACGGCTGCCAGCGTTCGATCCCCACCTCGTCGCCGAACGCGTGGACACGGTGTTCTGTCTCAATGTGCTTGAGCACATCGAGGAGGATGGGGCGTCGCTCACCGCCATGCGCCAGCTGCTCGGGCCAGGCGGGCGGCTCGTCCTCCTCGTGCCCGCCCTGCGGCCGCTGTACGGCACGCTCGATCGGGCGCTAGGACATTTCCGCCGCTACTCGCGCGGGGAGGTCGTGGGCAAGCTCGAGGCGGCCGGGTTCCGGGTCGGTCACGTCGAGTACTTCAATCTCGGGGGAGTGCTGGGTTGGTGGCTCGCGAGCCGCGTGCTGCGTCGGCCGATGATCTCGGCGGCGGCGCTCCGTTACTACGAGGCCTTCGTGCCGCTGTTCCGGCTGGAGCGCTGGCTCCCCTGGCGCGTGGGACAGTCGTTGATCGCGATCGGCGAAGTCCCCGCGTGACCGACGATCTCCTGCTGTCGGTGATCGTGCCGGCGTACAATGAAGTGACGACCATCGAGGCCGTGCTCCGCCGGCTGCGACAGGTCCCGCTGCGGCTCGAAGTGGTCGCCGTGGACGATGCGTCGACCGATGGAACGGGTGCTCTGCTCGACCGTCTCGCGAGGGAGAAGCTCGTGGATCGGGTCATTCACCATCCCGCGAACCGAGGCAAAGGAGCCGCACTGCGGAGCGGGTTCGCCGCCGCGACCGGAGCCGTGATCGTCCCCCAGGACGCCGACCTCGAGTACGATCCGATGGACCTGCCTCGCCTGATCGGCCCGATCACGGAGGGCCGGGCGGACGCGGTATACGGCTCCCGCTTCCAGGGTGGCCCGCATCGCGTGTTGTTCTTCTGGCACGCCGTCGGCAACAACTTCCTCACGCTCGTCTCCAACATGTTCACGAACCTGAACCTCACCGACATGGAGACGTGCTACAAGCTGGTGCGGGCGGAGGTCTTGAAGCGGCTCCCGCTGACCGCCGAGCGATTCGGGATCGAGGTCGAGCTGACTGCGCGGCTCGCCCAAGCGGGCGCGCGCATCTGGGAGCTTCCCATCTCGTATAGCGGCCGGACGTACGCCGAGGGGAAAAAGATCACGTGGCGGGACGGACTGGCGGCCCTGTTTCACATCCTGCGATACAATCTGTTCCGGCAACGGCGCAAGGTGTGAACACCAGGCGCCTGTACGCCGTCGTCGGGGCGTGCGCCATCGTGTTCTACCTCGGCGCACTCTGGAATCACTTTGCACTCGACGACAACCAGATCATCGCGTTCAACGCCCTGGTCCACGACATCAGCGGCATGTGGCGTGCGTTCGCCTCGGCTTACTGGCCGCCGGACGTAGGCGGCGGGCTGTATCGGCCCTTGCCGATCGCCTCGTACACGCTGGACTGGGCGCTGAGCGGCGGGTCGGCCTGGTGGTTCCACGCCGTGAACCTCGCCTGGCACGTGGGCGCGAGCGTGGCCGTGGCCTACCTGGCGAGGCATCTGAGCAGTGATCGTGCCGCCTGGACGGCTGGTCTTCTGTTCGCGGTCCACCCGGTGCACGTCGAAGCGGTGGCGAATGTCGTCGGGCGGGCGGAGCTCATGGCGGCGCTATTCGTCGTTCTGGCGGTTTATGCGGCGCTGGCGCGGGATCACCTCTGGTGGAGCCTGGCCGCGCTCGCGTGCGGAGTGTTGAGCAAGGAGAACGCGATCGTGGTTCCGGCGCTCATCGTCTGGGCGTGGGTGCTGGGTTTAGCGCGCCCCTCGCGGGAGCGGATGCTCGCGTACGCGGCGTCGTGGCTCGTGTTCGGCGTCGCGTATTTCGCATTTCGCATCGCGGTGCTGCAGCAGGGTGTGGCAAACACTCCCGCGCCGGTATTCTTCGGCGCCTCTCCGATCGACGTTCGGCTCACGGCGATCGCGACACTCGCGGACGTGGCTCGCCTGCTCGTGTTCCCCCTCAAGCTGCGCATCGACTATTCGCCCGCGGAGCGAAGTCTCATCACGTCGCCGCTCGATCTTTCGTTCATGCTCGGATTGCTTTGTCTCACCGCCTGGGCGGCGCTCCTCTGGCTTTGCTGGCGGCGCGGGCGCCGAGTCGAAGCGTTTGGCCTGGGCTGGATCGGAATCTCCTTCTTGCCGGTCTCGAACCTCCTCGCGGTAGGCAGCATCCTGATCGGCGAGCGGAACCTGTACCTGCCATCCGTCGGACTCGCCCTTGCAGTGGGAGCCTGGCTGCAGGCGCTCGAGCCCCCCCCCCGATTGGCGGCGGTGCTCGGTGTGCTGGTCTTTGCGGGTGGAGCGCGCACGGCGTTGCGCGTGCCCGTGTGGAAGGACTCGCGCGAGGTCACGATCAGCGAGCTCGAAGACTCCCCCAACTCGTTTCTGGCACATGGGCACGTGGCAATGTTCTTGCTGACCGCCCATCAGCCGGCCAAGGCGCTCGACGAGTTTCGGACGTCGACCAGCCTCTTCGACGTGAAATTGCCCTGGCTTTACGTCACCGGCGCGGAGGCTGCCTGGGCCACAGGACAACCTGCCCTGGCCGACTCGATCCTTACGCAACTCGAAGTCGTCTGTCGTCCCTGCGATTTCTTCTACCGGTACGAGGCCTCGATCGCTCGGGCACGCGGATACCCGGGTGCGGCCGATTCATTCCTGGCTCGCAGCAGGAGGAGCCGGGGCCGATGAACTCCAAGCGCGTCTATCAGATCGTCGCCTTGTGCTCTCTGGTGGTCTACATCGGCGCGCTCTGGAATCGGTTCGCCGTCGACGACCTGCCGATCATCGTGCAGAACCCGTTGGTCATCCACCCGTCGGGTATCTGGCGCGCGTTCGCCGTTCCCTACTGGCCTCCGGACCTGGGTGGCCACATGTACCGGCCGCTCGTGATCGCGAGCTTCGCCCTCGACTATCTGATCGACGGGAAACCCTGGTTCCACTTGGTGAACCTGCTGTGGCATGCGGCCGTCGCGGTCGCCGTCGCCGCGCTCACCAGGCGCTGGTCCGACGACACGACCGCGCTGGTCGCGGGCCTCTTGTTCGCGGTCCACCCGGTCCACGTCGAGGCGGTTGCCAGCGTCGTGGGGCGGGCGGAACTCATGGCGGCGCTGTTCACCGTGCTCGCGGTCTACGCGGCCCTCGTCAGGGAGAGCGTCGGATGGTGCGCCGCGGCGCTCGCACTCGGCATGCTCTCCAAAGAAAACGCCGCCGTCGCCCCTGGGTTGATCGTCTGGGGCTGGATGCTTGGGTTCGCGCGACCAGACCGGCGGCGGATCGCGACCTTTGCGGGAACGTGGGTCGGGGTCCTCGCGCTGTACGCGGTCGTTCGCGCCGTGGTGCGCCATCCGTACCAGGGATTCGAGAGCATCGCGCCGATGTTCGTCGGCGAAACAGGCCTGACGGTACGGATCACGGGTGTCAGTGCCCTGGCGGACGTCGCGCGGCTGCTCGTATTCCCGCTGACCTTGCGGGTCGACTACTCTCCGTCCGAGCGGACCGCCGTGACGTCCTTCGCCGACCCGCGTTTCCTGGCCGGAATGCTCTGCGCCCTGCTGTGGGGCCTGCTGCTCATGCTCGCCTGGAAACGCGGGCGCAAGCTCGAGGCGTTCGGCCTTGGCTGGATCGGGATCGCCTTTCTTCCGGTCGCCAATTTGGTGTTCCCCGCGGGATTCTACCTGGCCGAGCGCACGCTCTATCTACCGTCGGCGGGGCTCGTGATCGCGGTGGCCGCCTGGCTCGGACGGCTCCCGCGTCACGTGCTCCGACCCGCGGTCGCGGCCGTCGTCGTGGCAGCCGCCATCCGAACCGCGTTCCGCGTCCCGGTCTGGTACAACGACGCGAAGATCACTGACAGCATCATTGCCGATTCGCCTCGATCTTACGTCGGGCAAAAGCGGTTGATCGCGTTGTATCTCGACAACCGGATGCCGAAGGAGGCCGCCGTGGCGGCGCGTGTCGCGGCATCGCTGTACGATCGCGATGCGACGATCTACGTGACGGGGTCCATCGCGGCGTTCGCCGCCGGGGAGCCGAAGGGAGCCGACTCCTTGCTCGCCGGCCTCGAGCGGCTGTGTCATGGAGGATGCGCCGGCTACTATCGGCACGAGGCCGAGGTCGCGCGCACGCATGGTTACCCGGAGGCAGCAGACTCGCTCATGGCACGCGCCGCGCATCTCCGGGGTGCCAACGTCCAACGGTAAACGAGCGTGGCGGTCGGCCAGAAGAATCGCAAAAGTCCCGACTCTCAGGGCTAGGGCAGCCCCTGATCTGCCATATCCAAGTTGTTGTGAATACGTCTCTTGACTGTTCAAGGGGTCAGGGGCATAGTGCTTGCCGCCAACCGGCCGGGGCACTTCGACTAGCAGGGTGTCTGCCGTCAGCTGAAAGACTCCAACGGGGGCGATTTCATGATGAACCGCAAGGGTTTTACGCTCATTGAGCTCTTGATCGTGGTGGTGATCATCGGCATTCTGGCCGCCATCGCGATCCCGAAGTTCGCCAACACCAAGGCGAAGGCGTACATCGCCTCGATGAAGTCGGACCTTCGGAACCTGGTGACCGCTGAGGAAGCGTTCTTCGCCGACTCGGTCAAGTACAGCGCCACCACGTCGTGCACCACCCCGCCCACTGCGGGCACCGTGAACTTCTGCGTGACGACCGGCAATCGGTTGGCCGGTCCGACGGTGAACGGTGGTGGTTGGAGCGCGACGATCACGAACGTCAACCTCACCAACCCCTTGGTGACCTGCGCGATTTTCGTGAACACCGGTGTCGTTGCGCCGGCGGTTACGGAAGGCGCGCCCGCCTGCCAGTAAGCGGGGGCGGTGTAGTGACTACGCGAGCGGCGGGGACTTCCCCGCCGCTCGTTGCATTTTGAGGCCCTCCGAAAGACCATTGCGGTCAGCCCTGGCGGCTTGCAAAAGACCCGACTCAGACACTTGAACGAGGGTTCAGGTCAGGCCGCCGCTTTGGCACTTAAGCAACTGCGAATACAGTCGTTATGCGCAAAACTGTCAATCCAGGCACAGGGATTGCCTCAACTCTCCGGGGGACAACTCGCTTCTGGAATGTTGCAGGCTGGGTAGAGGGACTCCAACGGGAGACAACGTCAGATGAACCGCAAGGGTTTTACGCTCATTGAGCTCTTGATCGTGGTGGTGATCATCGGCATTCTGGCCGCCATCGCGATCCCGAAGTTCGCCAACACCAAGGCGAAGGCATATATCGCCTCGATGAAGTCGGATCTTCGGAACCTGGTGACCGCCGAGGAAGCGTTCTTC
>DATLVU010000031.1:0-89184 GCA_035577025.1 Gemmatimonadales bacterium | reverse complement strand
GCCGAGCGGCTCGTAGCCGCGCAGACTGCGGCGAAACTCCTGGCGCCGCACGTCGAGGGGTGTCAGGTGAAACGAGGGATCGTTCACCCCGTTGTCCTCGGGCCGAACAGGGCGGTACCCAAGCGGATCACCGTTGCCCCCTCCTCGACCGCTACGCCGTAGTCGGCGGACATCCCCATCGAGAGCGTCGGCAGCCATAGACCCTCCTCCTGCAATGCGTCGCGCAGCTCGCGGAGCCCGCGAAACGTGCGGCGCTGCACAGCGTCATCGTCCGTGAACGGCGCGATGGTCATCAGTCCCTCGAGGGACAGATGCGGCAGCGCCGCCGCGTGGCGCGCGAGGGCCGCCGCCTCACCGGGCGTGCAGCCGCTCTTCTGCGTTTCTCCCGCCACATTTACCTGTAACAGCACCCGCTGTTTCGCGCCGTGAGCCGCGGCCCGCCGGTCGAGCTCGTCCGCCAGGGCCACGGAGTCGACCGAGTGCACCAGCGCGAACCGCCCCGCGACCTGCTTTGCCTTATTACGCTGCAGGTGCCCGATCAGGTGCCACGTCGCCCGCCGCCCCGCGGGCGTGTCCACCTTGTCGAGCGCCTCCTGCACCCGGTTTTCGCCCAGGTCCGTGACACCGGCCTCGAGCGCCGCTTCCACGGCGTCCACGCCAAAGCCTTTCGTGACCGCGACGATCGTGATGGGCGCGGTCCGGCCCGCGGCTGCCTGCCGCCGAGCGATCTCGGCCCGCACGTGGGCCAGCCGCTCGGCCAGAGCCGCAAAAGTCATAACCGCAAAAACTAGCCCGGGGTCAGGCCTGAAACAATCGGGGGGTCAGCTCGCTGGCGCTGTAACTCGTTCGCCGCCTTCGAGGTGCGAGATGGCGCCACTCAACAGGTCACGCACCTGCGGCGCGGAGAGATGGCGGTGCAGCAGTCCGTGACTCGCGACCGAGATCGTCGAGGTCTCTTCCGACACGACGAGGACCGTCGCGTCCGTCTCTTCCGAGAGCCCCAGCGCGGCGCGGTGTCGCGTGCCGAGCGACTTGTCGGAGACCTTGAATTGCGTGAGCGGCAGGACGCACCCCGCGCCAATGATCCGGTCACCGCGCACCAGGACCGCGCCGTCATGCAAGGGCGAGTAGGGCGTGAAGATGGTCGTCAGGAGATCGGCCGAGACCTTGGCCTCCATCGGCACACCAGACGAGATGAATTCCTCGAGCCCGATGTCGCCTTCCACCGCGATGATGGCACCCGTCCCGGCCCGCGACAGCCGATCCATGGCCTCCGCGATCTCCTCGGCCACCGACTGGCGCTCGCTCTGAGAGAACCGCCGCATGAACTGCGACTGGCCGAGCCGGGCCAGCGCGTTCCGGAGCTCGGGCTGGAAGACCACGACCGCGGCGAACGCCCCGAACGTGAACACGTACGAGAGCAGCGTGCTGATCATCGTGAACTTGGCCAGGAGCGAGGCGAAGTACGCGACCGAGAGGATCATCACGCCCACCACGATCTGCATCGCGCGGGTCCCGACGAGAAACAACAGGAAACGATAGATCACGAACGCGACGAGAAGGATCTCGACCACGTCCGGCCAGAAGCGCGGAATGAGGAAGCGGTACGCCTCGAAGTTCATCGTGCGTTTGTCGTCGCGGCGGCGACTCGCAGCGCTTCGCGCGCGAGGGCCGCGTCGTGAACCCGGAACAGGCGCGCGCCGCGCTCCCATGCGAGCGCGCACGCCACGGCCGTCGCGCGGTCGCGGTCGTCCACGGGCCGCCCGGTCGCGGCCCCGAGAAAGCGCTTGCGGGACGGTCCCACCGCTACAGGATAGCCCAAGCCGGCTAGCGTTGCCAGCTCATCGAGCAGGCGGAAGTTCTGCTCGGGCGTCTTGGCGAACCCGAACCCCGGGTCGACGACGATCCGCTCCCGTCCGACGCCCGCGGCCTCCGCCCGCGCAGTGGCGGCGCCGAGCTCGGCCGCCACTTCCGCCGCCACGTGCCGGTAGACGGCGAGTGAGTCCATGGTATCGGGCGTCCCGCGCATGTGCATCACGATCAAACCGGCCTCCGACGTCCCCAGCACGCCCGCCATCGCGGGGTCGAACGAGAGACCCGAGACATCGTTCACCACGGCGGCGCCGGCGCCGAGCGCCGCCCGTGCGACCGCCGCCTTGCGGGTGTCGACCGACAGCGGCCCGAGGCCCCGCCGGGCCAGGTCCTCGATGACCGGAGCCACGCGCGCGATCTCTTCCCGCTCCCCCACCGTGACCGCGCCGGGTCGCGTGGACTCGCCGCCCACGTCCAGCAGCTCGCACCCGTCCGCGACGAGCCGCTCCGCCTGGGCCACCGCGCGGTCGACGGTCGTGAACCGGCCGCCGTCCGAGAACGAGTCGGGTGTGACGTTGACCACGCCGATCAAGACGGGGTGCTCCAGGGCCAGCGTGCGGCCGGCGATCGCCCAGCAGCGGGGCGGTTCCGCGTAGCTCGCAAGGAAGCGGCCGAGCTCCGGGGCCAAGCCTTCGAGGCCGGGTGGCAGGCGGTCCGGACGCGCGAGCGGGGCGAGCCGGCTAGCCGCGGCGCCGATGAGGCCCCATCCCTCTCCCGTAAGCACGTCGGCGCCCGCCTTCGCGCCCCAGCGCACGAGGCCCTCGCGCTCGGCTTCAGTGATCTCTTCCAACAGGACGAGGAGGGGTTGGACGCCGTTGGCGGCGAACCAGGCGGGCTGGGCCTCCCAGCCCCGGGCCGCGAGCGCCGCGCGCACCGCTTCGGGAGTGTGCGCGGCGAGCGCGGTGAGCTTCACGACGCTCGCAGGGCGCTGACGATGTCGAGGCGCGCGGCGCGCGCCGCCGGCAGGAACCCACCGACTACCCCCATCACGACCGCGAAGATGAGGGCGCTCACGATCACGCCGGGTGACAACGCGAAGCCGAAGCCGATTTCAGAGAAGCTCTGGAAGTTGATGACGGAGATCCGCTCGAAGGAGAGGAGGGCCGCGAGGGCGACACCGAGCCCGCCACCCACCAGCGCGAGCATCACGGACTCGACCAGGAACGCCCCCAGCACGCTCCGGCGCCTGAACCCCAGGGCTCGCAGCGTGCCCACTTCGACCGTCCGGTTCGCGACCGCCGCGTACATGGTGATCATCGCGCCGATCATCGCGCCGAAGCTGAAGATCGTAGTCACCATGAGGCCAAGGATCCGGATGAACTTCGCCAGTGTCTGCGACTGCTCGCGGTAGTAGTCCCGCTCGTGTTTGATCTCCACGTATTGCATGCGAGGATCGGCCTGCAGCCGGGCCTTGAGCTGATCGAACTGGCCCGGATCGGCGACGCGGAACGTCAACGACGAATAGACCGGGCGACCGAACGCTTGCATGAACTGATCGGCGTCCCCCCAGATCTCCGAGTCGAAGCCCGTGCCTCCGGCGTCGGCGATCCCCACCACGGTCCAGCGGTCGCCGCCGAAGGACAACTGCGAACCGAGCGTTACGCCTTTGAACTGGGATGCGATGCTCTTGCCGACTACAATCTCGTGGGTGCCGAACTGAAAGGGCCGTCCCCGGACGATGTGCACGCCGGGCCGGAGCTCGAGCGCCCGCTGCGACACGCCCCGGATCGACACGTTGCCCAATGCGTTGCTTTTCTTCTTGTAGAGGTCGATGACGAGGACCACTTCCCGCGAGAGGAGCGCGCGGCCGTCGGCTCCCCGCGCCACGCCATTCTCGGCCTCGAGGACGTCCGCGGTCGCCCGGTCCACCTGGCTCGAGAGCTCGGAGGTCGCCGAGCGCCTGAGCACGATCACGTTGTCTGGCGAGCCGGTCTCGACGAGGGTGGCCTCGAGGCCGCGCGCGAGCATGAGGACGCCCGCGAAGACGAACACCACAAGGGCCACGCCGCCGATGGTGAGTGCCGTGGTGAGACGGCGGGCCCAGAGGCTCCGCCAGATGTAGGAGAAGGGAATCCGCATCATGGGCCGGTCACCCCACCGTTCGCAGGCCGACGACGATCGGCATGCGAACCACGCGATTCGCCGGAACGGCCGCGGCGGCGAGTCCGGCGAGGAGCGCGGCCCCGATGCCGAGCGCGATGGTCAGCGGGGCCACGTTGATCACCGGGAAGAACGTCGGGAGCGCCTTCGCGAACCCCTGCACGATGGGGAACGTCAGGAGCAACCCGACCACCCCGCCGGTCAGCGAGATCACCAGGGCCTCGCCGAACACGAGGGTCACTAGGTGGCGCCCCGAGAAGCCCAGCGTCTTCAAGACGGCGTACTCGCGCGTCCGCTCCCGGACCGACATGACGATCGTGTTCGCGAGGACCAGGAGAATGATCCCGATGATCACCACCGAGACGACCTGCAGCGACGTGATAATCGCGGACGACATCTGGACGAAGCTCTGCTGGAATTCGCGCTCGCTCTCGGTCTTCGTGGGCGCTCGGGAATTCACGAACAGCGAGTCGACCGTCGCCGCGACGCGCGCCATCGCGTCGGGTGACCCGACACGCAGGACGTACCAGCCGGCGTCCACGGGCCGGCCGGGCTCCCGCGCCTTCACCTGCTCGTAGAGGTAGTCGTAGTGAAAGAACATCTGGGTCTCGTCGGTCGACGGATCGCGACCCGTGTAGATCCCCCGCACCACCCACTGCCAGCGTCCCGGAAAGATGTCGCCTTCCATGGTGATGACGTCGCCGAGCTTGAAGCCGTGCTGCTGCGCGAGCTTGCGGCCGATGATGCACGCGTCGCGCTCTTTCTTGAAGGCCGCGAGCTGGTCCGGCGGCACCTGGAACTCGGGGTAGAGATCGAAGTACGTGGAATCAACGGAGAACCGTGCCCAGAAGTTCTTGAAGTCGTTCGGATCCCCGTATACGCCCCCGAACCAGTTGCCCCACGACACGGCCGTCACCCCCGGTACCCTCGCGATCTCTTGGCGGTAGGGGAGCGGGAGCGGGAAGATCAGGGACACCCGATGGCGGGTGATCATCCGATTGGCGGACGCCCCCGTGACGCCGGCGTTCCAGGCGCCGACGATCGTACGAATCAGGCCGAACGCCATCACCGCCGTGGCGATCCCGAGCATCGTGAGCGCCGTGCGGAGGCGGTGCCGGGACAGGTTCTTGAAGACGAGTCGAAGGAGCTTCACGGTCGTGCCCTCATTGCAGCTCGCCCTTGTCCAGGTGGCGCACGAGATGGGCGCGCTCGGCGGCGTGCGGGTCGTGCGTCACCATCACGATGGTTTTCTTGAATTCGCGATTGAGGCGCTCGAGCAGCGTGAGCACCTCCTCGGCGGACTTCCGGTCGAGATCGCCCGTGGGCTCGTCGGCCACGAGGATCGTGGGATCGGTCGCGATCGCGCGCGCGATGGCGACCCGTTGCTCCTGACCGCCCGACAGCTGGCGCGGGTAGTGGTGCATCCGATCCGCAAGCCCGACCAGGGCCAGCGCCGTTTCGACGTGCTTCCGCCGCTCGCTCTTCGAGAGCGAGGTCAAAAGCAGCGGCAGCTCCACGTTCTCGAACGCGGTGAGCACGGGGATCAGGTTGTAGAACTGAAAGACGAACCCGATGTGCGTGGACCGCCACCGGGCAAGCTGCGACTCGCTCAGCTTCGTCACGTCGGTGCCCGCGACGGTGACGGTCCCGGTGTCGGGCCGGTCAATCCCCGCGATCAGGTTCAAGAGCGTGGTCTTCCCCGAGCCCGAGGGACCCATCAAGCCGAGGAACTCCCCTTCGGGGACCTCGAGCGTGATGTCCCGCAGCACGGGGATTTCGAGACTGTCGCGTCGATAGGCCTTCGAGAGGCCCCGAATCTGGACGATCGGATTAGGCATGCACTCCTCGATCTATTCGACTTTGACCTTGGCGCCGCGTCGCACGCGATCACCGATGCTGTCGATCACCTGGGTGCCGGCGGCGAGACCCTCGCGGATGGCCACACCCGTGCCCACCTGCCGGCCGACCGTCACCGGCACCTCCACCGCCCGGCCGTTCTGCACCACGTACACGACGGCCTGACCGTTTCGCTCGGTCACGGCGCTCGACGGGACGACGAGCACCGGAGCCGTATCCGCTCCGGCCTTGGCCGGCCGCGGGAGAAAGTGGACCTTGGCGCTCATCTCGGGCAGCACGCGGGAGTCGTACGAGCGAAAGGCCACTTTGACCTGGACGGTGGCCTTCGCGCGATCGGCCGTGGGGACGATCTTGGCGACCCGGGCGGGATACCGCACGTCGGGGAACGCGTCGAGCACGATCTCGCACTGCTGCCCCACCCCGACGGCCTCGAGGTTCGACTCCGCGACGTCCGCCTCGACTTCGAGTGAGGAGAGATCGGCGATCGTCACTACCGCGCTCTTCGAGAACGCGCTCGCGGCGAGGGGCGCCACGACCTCGCCCACGTCGGCGTTTTTCGTGAGCACCGTGCCGTCGAAGGGTGCGCGGATGACGGTATTCTCGAGCGCCACCTGCGCAGCCTGGACCGTGGCCTGCGCGACCGCGATGCCGGCCTTCACCCGCTCGTAGCGCGCCTGCGCGGCGTCGAAGCTCGCGTGCGACGTGAATCCGCTGTCGAGCAGGAAGCGCTCGCGGGCGAGGGAATTCTCGGCGTCGCGCAGGTCGGCCCGGCTCATCTCGAGATTCGCCTGCGCCTGCGCCAGCTGCGCCTTGACGTCCGCATCCTCGATGCGAGCGATCACCTGCCCCGACCGCACCCGGTCGCCTTCGACCACGCCGAGGTAGACGAGCCGCCCGGTCCCCTTGGACGCCACCGCGGCCTTGCGTTGGGCAACGACATAGCCGCTCGCGATTAGCACGGCCCCCGAGCGCACCGGCGACATCATGGTCGCGGGCGTCAGGTGCACCGGCACTGCCGAACGAAGAGCGCCGCCCGTTATCAAAAACACGCCGACGAGGGCCAGGATGACGCCGGCGGGCAGGCCGATCATGAGCCAGCGCGGGACACGACCCCCTGGGGGGGGCGCCGCGGAGGCCGACTCGGATGACCGGTTGATGCGCAGGGCAGCGAGGTCCGCATTCTTCGCTTCCATGCCCACAATCCTAACCGTCATCCGTCGGGTGCTGAAGGGGACGCGGAACTGCGGGAGGCGAATGAGAAACCCGACGGGCCATCACGGCTCGTCGGGTGGGCGTAACTTCAGGCGCCCGCAGGCTCCGGGGGTGGACTGCCCAGTACGGGACCGCGCGCGGCGCCGGGTTTCTCGCGCGCCGCGCCTTCGGGCGACGAGGAGGCGGGCGCGGGTGGCGGCGGCGGCACGGGAGGCAGCGGCTTGCCCGCGACGACGAGCTCGACATACTCGCGGTCGAGCGTCTCGCGCTCGAGCAGCGCCGCGGCCAGGCGATCGAGTGCGTCGCGGCGCTCGATGAGCACCGTCCTGGCCCGCTCGTACGCATCGCCGAGAATCCGCTTCACCTCGGTATCGACGAGCTCGGCCGTGCGCTCGGAGATCTCGCGCCGCTGCACGACCTCGCGCCCGAGGAAGATCTCGGCCTCCCGGTCGCCGACGGCAATCGGGCCGATCGTGTCGCTCATGCCGTATTGCGTGACCATGCGGCGCGCGACGTCGGTGGCGTGCTGGATGTCCTGGGCCGCGCCCGTCGTGACTTTCTCAGGTCCGAACACGAGCTCTTCCGCCACCCGTCCGCCGTACGCCATGGCCAGGCGCGACAGGATCGACTGCTTCGTGTACTTGTGGAGCTCTTCCTCCGGCAGATACGCCGTGATGCCGAGGGCGCGGCCCCGTGGAATGATGGTCACCTTGTGCAGCGGGTCCGAGCCCGGGAGGTTCAGCGAGACGAGCGCGTGCCCGGCCTCGTGGTAGGCGATCAGGCGGCGCTCCTCGTCCGATAGGACGCGGCTCCGGCGCTCGAGGCCGAGCATGACCTTGTCCTTGGCGTCCTCGAGGTCCTGCATGCCCACCACCGTCTTATTGCGCCGCGCGGCGAGCAGGGCCGCCTCGTTCACCACGTTCGCGAGCTCGGCGCCCGCCAGGCCGGGGGTGCCGCGGGCGATGCGCTCCAGATCCACGTTGGACCCGAGCGGAATCTTCCGCGTGTGGACGCGCAGGATTTGCTCCCGCCCCTTCACGTCGGGCATATCCACGACGATCTGACGATCGAAGCGACCCGGGCGGAGCAGCGCCGGATCGAGGATGTCGGGGCGGTTCGTGGCGGCGAGCAGGATCACGCCGTCGTTCGATTCGAATCCGTCCATCTCGACGAGCAGCTGGTTGAGCGTCTGCTCGCGCTCGTCGTGCCCGCCGCCCAGCCCCGCGCCGCGATGGCGGCCGACGGCGTCGATCTCGTCGATGAAGATGATACACGGCGCGTGCGCCTTGCCCTGCTCGAACAGGTCGCGCACGCGCGACGCGCCGACGCCGACGAACATCTCGACGAAATCCGACCCCGACATCGAGAAGAACGGCCGGCCGGCCTCGCCCGCCACAGCCTTGGCGAGCAGCGTCTTGCCCGTCCCCGGCGGGCCGACCAGCAGCGCGCCTTTCGGGAGCCGCCCGCCGAGTCGCTGGAATTTCTGCGGGTCCTTCAGGAAATCGATGATTTCCTCGAGCTCCTGCTTCGCCTCGTCCGCGCCGGCGACGTCGGCGAACGTCACTTTCGGCGTGTCACCCGCGAGCAGCTTGGCCTTCGACTTGCCGAACGCGAAGGCGCGGTTCCCGCCCTGCTGCATCTGCCGCAACATGAAGATGAGGAGGCCGAAGATGAGCAGGTACGGCAGGAACCCGAACAGGAAGACGCCGAAGGACTGCTTGTCCTGGAGCGCCTTCACGCTCACGCCGCGCTGGCGGAGCGTGCCGACCCACGTATCGCTCGATTCGAACGGGAGCAGCGTCGTGAAATGATCGACGGTGCCGTGCCCGTCGCGCCGGGGGTAGGCCGCTTTGAAGTCCCCGCGCACCGACTGGCGCTCGGTGATCTCCACGGCGGCGACGTTGCCCTTGTCGAGCTGCTCGGTGAACTCGCTGTAGGAAATCTCGATCGCGTCCTGCTTACGGGCCGCGAACTGGACGAGGGCCACCGCCCCCACGATCAGGAGCGCCCAGAACGAGAGCGTCCGGAGGGTTCGGGCCCAGCTGAACTCGCGCGGCGGCGGGACGCGGTTGGCCATCAGGTCAAACTCGCGACGTAGGGCAGATGCCGGAAGTTCTCGGCGTGGTCGAGCCCGTAGCCCACCAGGAACACCTGGGGAGCGTCGAATCCGATGAAGGCCGGCTCGAGCTCGAGATGCTCGGCCAGATGCTTATGCAGCAATGCACAGATCTCCAGACTCCGCGGGGCGCGCTCGCGTAGCATCGTCACCAGCCGGTTGAGCGTCTTGCCCGTATCCACAATGTCCTCTACCAACAGGATGTGCTTACCCCGAAGCTCGGTTTCCGGATCGTACAGAAGCCGCACGTTGCCACTCGAAATCGTGTCGGCGCCATAGCTCGCCGCGACGAGAAAATCCACCTGCAGTGGCCGCTCGATGCGCCGGACCAGGTCGCTCAGGAAGATGAAGCTGCCCTTGAGGAGACCGAGCACCAGGAGCTCACCGTCGGGGTACGCCGCCGTGATCTCCTGGCCCAGCTCGCGAACCCGCCGCGCGATCGTCTGCTCGTCGAAGACGATCTGCTTGAGCTCACGCCCGCCCGTCTGCTTGAGGCTCGCCGTGCTTTGTAACATCCACTCGCACCGCCCGAGTTCCAGGCTGCGGGAGATCGGCAGCACTCCGGCAAATGCCCGGCACCCAGAGAATGGTTTCGCCGCGCGCGACCACCGGATAACCGGCGCGATCGCAGCGTGGCACCTGCGCTTCCATCAACATGCGACGCACCTGCCGCCGCCCCACGCCACCCAACGGCACCACACGGTCACCGGCCCGAAGCGGTCGCACCTGCCAGTCACCGCCGGCGATCCAGGTAGTCCAGTCGCCGCGCGCGAGCCGGTCCGGTGCAGGCTCTGACGACCACTCCAGGTGGAACGCACCGAACTCCGCCCTTCCCTGGTGCTTTTCCTCGCCAACCTCCACAACCTCCAGATCCTCCCCAACCTCCCGGGTGCGAACACCCACCCGGTTAAACGCCACCTCCGCCCACCACCCACCGCCGAGCGACAGCCGACGCCCCGACGGGCGGCGCGCGAGGTCGATCAGCCGCCGAGCACGACGCACGCCGAGCACCAGTCCCGCCCGGCGCGCCGCGGCGCGCACGAGCGCGACGGACAGCCTGTGATCATAGCGGGCGAGGCCTGCCCGAGCAACGTCGAAACCATGCGCATCGAGGCGAAGCTCAAGACCAGGAAGGTGTTCCAGCGCGTGGTCCCAGGCGCGCCGCTCCAACGCCGCCGCACGCCCCGTGCGCAGCACGTCCTCGCTCACGCGGGCACCCAACCGCTCTTCGATGAGGGGCAATAGCGCGGCGCGCACCCAGCTCCGGAGATGGCGTGGGTCGCGGTTCGCGGCATCGTCGTGCACGGGTAGGCCGCGCGCGGCTGCGTGCGCCGCGAGCTCGGCCTTGGTGAACGGCAAGAGCGGTCGCACCAAGCCGCCCCGCGCGCGCGCGGCGATGCCGGCGAGACCGGCCGGCGCGCTACCCCGCAAGAAGCGGAGGATGATCGTCTCGAGCTGGTCGCCGCGGTGATGGGCGGTCACGAGGTAGCGGGCACCATGACGCCGCTGGACGTCGCGGAGCCAGGCATAGCGCGCCCGTCGGGCGGTGGTCTCGGTCGCGTCCGGGCCAAGGTGGAGCTCGCCCAGCTCGAACGGCAACGCGTACCGCTCGGCGAGCGCTCTCACGGACTGTCCAACCGCCCGACTCTCCGGTGCAATACCATGATCCGCGTGCGCGATCACGAGCTCGAGCCCGCACGCCGGCGCGAGTGCGTGCAGCAAGTCGAGCAGCGCCACGGAATCCCCCCCACCGGACACTGCGACGACGGCCGCGCCCGGTTGTCGAAACAAGCGGGCACGGGCGACGTGGCGCGCCAGACGGGAGGGCAACGAAGGCATGCTGGAAGTATAATTGGGCCGATGCAGCCCGACGCCCTCTACCAGCTGCTCCGTAACCTCACCTCCCCGGTGGTGGCGATCACGTCGGAGCGAAGCGGCAAGCGCAACGGCATGATCTCCGACAGCGCGGTCCGGGCGTCCATCGTCCCGACGATCCCGCGCGTGTCGGTGTACATCCACAAGTTCAACTACAGCCACGATCTCATTTTCGACACCGGCCGCTTCGTCCTCCACCTGCTGCGCGACGACCAGTTCGAGCTCATCCATCGGCTGGGCTTTTCGAGCGGACGCGCCCGCGACAAGCTCGCCGACGTGCCGCACCGGTCGGGGACCCTCGGCGCGCCCGTGCTCGACGACTGCTATGCGCATTTCGAGTGCCGCGTGGCGAACGTGATGGACACGGGAAGCTCCACGTGCTTCCTGGGCGACGTCGTGGACGTCGGCTACGGTGCCGCGCGCGAGCCGCGGGGTGCAGTGATGACCGCGGCCCACTTTCGCGCCCATATGCCCGCCGCCTGGCGGGCCGAGTACGAGGCGCTCCTCAAGGCGGCCCAAGCATACGCTGCCGAGGGCTCGCGCAAAATTCGGGCGGTGGTGTGGAGGGGGCTCGAGATGTAGACGAGAATGTTCAAGAAGTCGCGTTCTTCCCTCTGACTGGAGGCATCCGTGCGGACGATCCTGGCGATTCTGACCGTCGCGGTGATGGCGACCGCGCAGGTGGTGGCACAAGATGATTCTGCGAAGGTCGGCGTTGGCCTCGCTTTTCTCGCGGACAATCCCATCGGCCAACTGACGGGCACATCTACCGTGTATATCCCGATTGCAACCGGACGATCGTTTCGCCTGGAGCCGACTCTGGGGTGGCATCACAGCTCCGTCCAGTTATCCAGCAGCGATCCCACCAATCCTGCGAATGGCGTCACGGAGTCGTCGAGCGCGCTGTTGTTGGGCACCGGCCTCTTCGGGATCAGCCGGGTGGGGAGCGGCACACTGCTCTACTACGGCCCTCGCATCGGTATCGCCTTCGGCCGAATCCAGGACACGGACCAATCCGGTAACTCGCTGAAGCAAAGTGCAACCGACTGGTTCGCAGCCGCCACGCTCGGTGGCGAGCATCGAATCTCTCACCTCAGCGTAGGCGGCGAAGTGGACCTCGCCTATTTGCACCTGGGGACGCCGAGCTTCGAGCAGAGCGGCACCCCAACCTTCCTGGACACCGGCGCCGGGGGCTCGAGTGTCGGGACGGGAGCCTCGGCCTTCGTTCGCTGGTACTTCTGAGCCCACTGGCCGGCGAGTGCCCGCCCCCATGATCCTCGCGCTGGTCGCCTGGCTACAGAGCGGCGGTCTGCCACCCAGCTACTCCGGTCGCGCTGGAGAGCTCAGGGTCGAGGTCCCGAGATTCGAAGGATCGGTGACCATCGACGGTGCGCTGGACGAGCCCGAGTGGGGGCGCGCCGCCCGGCTCACCGGGTTCTCCGAGTATGCCCCCGTCGATGGCCGGCCCGCCGAGGATTCGACCGAGGTGCTCGTGTGGTACTCGGGCGGCGCGATCTACTTTGGAATCCGCGCGTTCGAGCCCCATGGGTCGGTCCACGCCACGTTGGCGGATCGCGACAAGATCGCAGCCGACGATTACGTCCAGATCCTGCTCGACACCTTCGACGATCATCGCCAGGCGATCGTGTTCGGCGTGAACCCGCTCGGGGTGCAGTCCGACGGCGTGCTGAACGAGGGTACGCAGTCCGGGGTGACGGGCTACGGGGGCACGGTCCGCGACACCGTGGATCTGTCGGCGGACTTCGTCTACCAGTCCAAGGGTCGCCTGACCGATTACGGATACGAAGTCGAGATTCGGATCCCGTTCAAAAGCCTGCGTTACCAGCCAGCGCCGTCGCAGAACTGGGGACTGAACGTCATCCGGCAGGTGCAGCACTCCGGGCACCAGGATACCTGGACGCCGGCGCGGCGGGCCGCCGCGTCGTTCCTCGGACAGTCGGGTACCCTCGCCGAGCTCCACGACTTGCACCGCGGGCTCGTCCTCGACCTGAATCCGGAGGCGACGGGGAAAGCGGATGGCGCGCAGGGCCCGTCGAGCTGGCACTATACCGCGACGGGTCCCGAGCTGGGGGGCAACGTGCGCTGGGGGATCACCAACAACCTCACCCTTACCGGCACCGGGAATCCCGATTTCTCTCAGGTGGAGGCCGACGCGGGTCAGTTGCAGTTCGACCCGCGCCAAGCACTGTTCTTCCCGGAGAAGCGACCCTTCTTCCTCGAGGGCCTCGAGCAGTTCGACACGCCGAACACGCTCATCTACACGCGCCGGCTCGTCCAACCGGTGGCGGCGGTGAAGCTCACGGGCAAGGTATCCGGGACGAATCTGGGCGCCTTAATCGGCGTGGACGACGCCGCGGCGTCGCTCACGAGAACGGACCATCCCGTGTACAACATCCTCCGCATGCGGCGTGATCTGGTCGGGCAATCGACGGTGGGCATCGTGTATACCGACCGGATCGAAGGCGGCGATTACAACCGGGTGGCGGGAGCGGACGCGCGCCTCGTGTTCGGGCCGATCTACGCGCTGGCGTTGCAAGGAGCGGAGAGCTTCACGCGATCGAGCGCGGGCGTGGCGAACGCGCCGCTCTGGCAGGCGACCCTCGATCGGACCGGGCGCGAGTTCGCGTTTCACTACGGGATCACCGGCATTCACCCGGACTTTGTCGCCGCGAGCGGCTTCATCGCGCGAGCAGGGATCGTCACCGCGGTGGTCGACCACCGCCTCACGTTCTTCGGGCGCCCGGGCTCCTCGCTCGAGAGCTGGACGCCCGACCTGTTTCTCCTCGGCCGGTGGCAGTACGACAACTTCACCTCGGGCCGCGCGGCCGAGGATAAGGAGCTGCACGTCAATCTCACCGGAGTGCTGCGGGGCGGCTGGACGATCACGACCGGGGTGTTCTTCGAATCCTTCGGCTACGACTCATCGTTGTACCGGGACTACGCGCTCGAGCACACCGACAGTGGCGGGACCACCATCGTGCCCTTCGTCGGAACCCCGCACATCCGCAACCTCGACCTGATGTTGAACGTCACGACGCCGCAGTTCAAGCGGTTTTCGGGAACGCTGCTGCTCCTCCCGGCCCCTCAAGACGAGAACTTTTTCGAGTGGGCACCGGCGCGGATCCTCATTATCCAGGCGACCGGGGACTGGCGACCCACGGATCAGCTGCGCGTGAGCGCGAGCTATTCGCATCAGGAGTACTGGCGGAAAACGGACGGCAGTATCGTAGGGTTGCACCGGATCCCACGGCTGGCGGTCGAATACCAGGTGTCGCGGCCGGTGTTCCTGCGCCTGGTGGGCCAGTACGATTCGCAGTGGCAGGACTCCTTGCGCGACGACTCCCGGACCAACGATCCGATTTTGATCAAGGACCCGACCACCGGCGTGTACACCCGCGCCACGGCCCGCACGACCAACGCGGTGCGGTTCGACTGGCTCCTGTCGTATCACCCCACACCGGGGACAGTGATGTACGCCGGGTACGGAAACAGCCTGACCGAGCCCGACGCGCTGGCGTTCCGCGACCTGCACCGCACCAGCGACGGGTTCTTCGTGAAGTTCAGCTACCTGTTTCGGATGTAGCGGCGGATAGTTAAGGAAGGGAGGAAGTAGCAGGGGCGGGACTCGAACCCGCGACCCCGGCATTATGAGTGCCGTGCTCTAACCAGCTGAGCTACCCTGCCACAACGCCAGGTTCCGATGGACCGGAGCCTAACCCCGCCTCCCGATCCCGTCAACGACGCGTAGGGGCGTCGACACACCCGTTGCCTCGATCCAACACCCCCGCCCTGGCTGGCACCGAAACGGGGCCGTTTCACTCCGGCGGGAGCGCGGCAGAGCGGTGCGACGCTTGCATCCCGCCGTCCTGGACCATGAGTAACACACCTGCGGCCGGATTGACCGCCCCGGACGGCGCGGTCGCATTGCCCACCGAGCTGGACGCGCGACGGGAGCTGGCGCACGAGTTCCAGATCGAGCGCCTGTTGAGCCAGACGCCCATTCGTTACCTCGCGCGTGACGCGGAGGACCAGGTCGTCGCCCTCACGGTCGCTCCGCGCGCGCACGCCGAGCGCTCGGCCGAAGAAGTCCTGGAGCCCGTGGCGGCGGCCAAGCGGCTCGACCATCCGCACATCGCCCGCGTGCTCGCGCTCGGGACGACGGACAATTTCGTCTGGGTCGCGACCCGGTACATCGAAGGCCGCACCCTCGCGAGTTTGCTGCGCACGGTCGGCTCCATGGAGCTCGGGGCGTGTCTCCGCCTCTTCGAGCAAGTGGCGAGCGCCCTCGACTACGCTCATCGGCGCGGCGCGTCGCACGGAGCGCTGACCGCCGAGTGCGTCGTCGTGGATGCGAACGAATGGGTGGTGGTGGACGGGTTCGGGATCGGCGAGACGTCACCGGCCGCGGATCAGCGCGCGCTCGCGCTACTCATTCGTCAGTGCCTCACTGGAGCGATCGCACGTGCAGGCGACGGGGCGGGGCTGCCGCTGCACGTCTCCCAGGCGTTGCGACGCGCCCTGAGCGCGCGGACCGCCGATCAGTTCCCGAGCGTGCTCGACCTCGTGGCCGCGTTGGACGACCACCGGGGTGATGGCCGCAGCGCGCAACCGGAGGCGCGTCCGGCCTGGTTCGGCGCCACGCCGCACTCCGCGCGGAAGGGGGGCAACCCCGTCGTGATCGCGGACGCGGACCAGGATCCGGCCGCGACGAGTGGCTTTGGCCGACGGGTGGTCGCAGCCGCGGCGGGCATCGTGACCCTCGCCGTCGCCGCGGCGTGGATCACGCGCTCCTCGGCGCCCGCCGCGCTACCGAGCCACGCCGTGGCACCCGCGCGCACAGCGCCGCCGCCGGCCGCGCGACCGGACTCAATGGCGGCGCTCATCGCGCCCCCCCCGGCCCCCTCGGCCCCTCCAGCCCCCGCGCCCCCCGCGCCAACCCGAGCCGCCCCAGCACCCGTGTCGCGGCGGCCACCGGCCAGGACGTACGCTCCTGCACCTGTTCGCGAGCGGGCACGGTCACCTGCTCCGGTCCCCCCACCGGCGCCCCCACCGGCACCCGCCCCCGCTCCTGCCCCCGAGGTGCGGGCCGAGCCTGGGTCCTTGTCGATCAACGCGATTCCATGGGGCAGCGTGTACATCGACGGCCGGCCGATGGGCAACACGCCACAACTCGACCTCCCCGTCCCGCCGGGGCAGCATAAGCTGCGTGTCGAGCGGCAGGGGTACCGCGCGTATGAGCGCGTGATCGACGTGGCACCGGGTCAGCGCCTGCGCATCACCGACATCACGCTCGTGGAGCGATGAGATGAAGCGCGTCGCCATTGCCCTCGTGCTCTTCCTTGCGCTCGCGCACCCGCGCGACGCGCTCGCCCAAACCGCGCGAGAGCTCGTGGGTCAGGGCGTACGAGCGTACCGTGCGCTCGAGTACGACGCCGCCGTGGCGCTGTTGAAGCGCAGCCTTTCGGAAGACGCCGTCGGCACCCTCTCCACGGCCGAACGGGCGCAGGCGCTCACCTATCTCGGCGCGACGGAGCTGTTCCGGGGCCGGCGCGATTCCGCGGCGCTTGCGTTCAGCGACGTGGTGCTGCTCGATCCCAGCTACCGGCCGGATGAGCTGATTTTTCCTCCCCAGGTGACGAACCTGTTTCAGGAGGTCCGACAGGCAACCAAGACGGTCGCGCTCAGCGTGCCGCCGGTGACGGAGCTGCGCGCGCGCGGGGATCGCTTCACCGCCCGCGTCTTCACGAGCTCGCTCGCCGAGGTGGCGGTCACACTGGCACGTGACGATGGCACGCCGGTGCGCGAGCTGTACACGGGTCCGGTGGCGGACAGCCTGGCCGTGACGTGGGACGGATTCACCGCGAGCGGCACACCCGTGCCAAGCGGACGCTACATCCTGCGCGTCGCGCCGCGGACCGAAGCCGCCAACGCTCCGCCGGCTCGACAAGTGACGCTCGACATCGACCAGCGCGCGGACGACACGCTTCCGTGGCCGCCCGCGCCGACTTCTCCGGCGCTCTTGCCCGAGCGCACGCCGGCGGGCCCGGCGGTGCGGTCGCTCGCGGCCGGTGTCGTGGCCGCCGCCGCGGTGATCGCCCTTCCGTCGATCATCGCGCGCAGCTCGGGTGGGAACGATGCGCGCTTCGCCGTCGGGGCGGCGGTCGGGGCGGCAGGGGTCGTCGGCTTCATCACGCAGCGTCCGGGCCGCCCGCTGGTCCAGAACATCCGGGCAAACGCGCCGCAGCGCGACGCCTGGATGAAGCGGGTGGAGACCGTCAAAGCCGAGAACGCCAATCGCCGCGCGACGTTGCGGATCGTGATCCGCGCGGAACCGCTCGCCACCGCGGAACGCACGGGGAGCTCGCCATGAGGTGGATTGCTGGTACGCTCTGCGTCCTGCCTACGCTCGTCTCCGTCACCCAAGCACAGGAGCGGGCGACCTTCGCGTTTCGAGGCGACGCCGCCGCCGTGTGGCTGCGGCAGGAGACGGCACCCGGTGTCGTCCAGCAGCTGCGCGGGCCGGCCTTGGGCGCTCAAGGGCGTGTGAATTACGGTCCGCTCACGTTCGGGGCGGGCCTCATCGAAGGTCGGCTCGACGCGGCCAGCGGCGGGACCGGGGGGGGTGCGGCGCGGGACCTGGTGGAAGGCCGCGCGTTCGTGGCCGCCCGGCCACTCCCGTGGCTCGAGGTGAGTCTCGGCCCGCTGCTTCGAGCGTACGTGACGGACAGCGCGACGGAGCGGTGGGTGGTGTGGCAGGGGCGCGCCCGCATCGACGCGCCCATCTTGACCGCTCGGCTTACGAGCTTCGTGGAATTGTGGCGCGGGCTCTCGTCCCGGGTCACGTTTCCCCCGTTCCTCGCGGGTCGCGTGCAGGGAGGCGAAGCGGGCGTCGTCTACAAACCGCCGCGGGGCCCGCTCTGGTGGCGGCTCGCCTACCGGGTCGACGACGCGCTGCTCGGCGGCGGGCCGGGCGGTAGTGAAACGGTGGAGGTCGTGACTCTCTCGGTCGGGATCGGACGCTAGCGGCGAGGGCTCGAATCGCCGCCGGCGTCCACCTTCGGAACCAGCCGGTACAACAGCTCACCCTTCCGGATCATGCCGAACTGCTCGCGCGCCGCGCGCTCCTGCGCGGCGGGGTCCGTTTCGAGTGCGTGCGCCAGCCGCCGCAGTGAATCCAATCGCTCTTCCAGGTCATGGACGGCCTGCCGCTCCTGCACGAGCTGGCTGCGAAGGGTGAGCCAATCGAGCGCACCGTATTCCCCCGCCTGAAAGGCGAGCCCGACGAGCGTGGCGGCACCGATGAGCCCGACGAGCCGCGCGCGCGTCACAACCCGTACAGGTGGCGGCCGGGATAGGTGGCCGTGTCGCCCAGCTCTTCCGCGATGCGGAGCAGCTGGTTGTACTTGGCGACCCGGTCGGTACGCGACGCGCTCCCGGTCTTGATCTGCCCGACGCCGGTCGCCACCGCGAGATCCGCGATGAACGTGTCCTCCGTTTCCCCGGAGCGATGCGAGATGACGGCGCCGTAGCCGTTGGAGCGGGCGTGCTCGATGCACTGGAGCGTCTCGGTGAGCGAGCCGATCTGGTTCAGCTTGATCAGAATCGCGTTCGCCACCCCTTCCTCAATGCCCCGGTCGAGCCGTTCGACGTTGGTGCAGAACAGGTCGTCGCCCACGAGCTGCACGCGAGAGGAGAGCGTCTCTGTGAGCTTGGCCCAGCCGGACCAGTCGTCCTCGGCCAGGCCGTCCTCGATCGAGACAATCGGGTAGCGATCGATCCAGGTCTTGTAGAGGGCGACCATCTCTTCGGACGTTTTGGTCCCCGCCCCGCTCTTCTTGAAGACGTAGCATCCGTCCTGAAAGAGCTCCGAGGCGGCGGGGTCGAGCGCGATGGCGATGTCCTTCCCCGGCTCGAATCCGGCGGCTTCGATCGCCGCCATCACTGCCTCGAGCGCCGCTTCGTCGCTCGCCAAGTTGGGCGCGAAGCCACCTTCGTCACCCACGGCCGTCGAGAGGTTGCGCTTGGCGAGCACCTTCTTCAAGGCGTGGAACACTTCGACGCCCATGCGCAGCGCCTCGGGAAACCCCTCGGCCCCGATGGGCACGATCATGAATTCCTGGAAATCGACGTTGTTGGCAGCGTGCGCGCCCCCGTTCAAGATGTTCATCATCGGGACCGGCAGCACGTTCGTGACGGGACCGCCGAGATAGCGGTACAGGGTGAGCCCCGCCTCCTGGGAGGCAGCCCGGGCGACGGCCATCGACACGGACAGGATGGCGTTTGCGCCGAGGTGACTCTTGTTGGGCGTGCCGTCGAGGTCGAGCATGGCGAAGTCCACGGCGATCTGCTCTTCGCCCGACATCCCTTCGAGCCGCGGCCCAATGACCTCGTTGACGTTCTTCACCGCCTCGAGAACACCCTTGCCGCCGAACCGCTTCTGGTCGCCATCGCGGAGCTCGACCGCTTCGTGCTCCCCGGTGGAGGCACCACTCGGCACCGCGGCCCGTCCCGCCGCGCCGCTCGACAGGGTGACATCGGCTTCGATGGTGGGATTGCCCCGGCTGTCGAGGATTTCACGCGCGCGAACCGCAATGATGGTGCTCATAGTCGCCCTACCCTAGCGAGCGGCGCCCCGCGCGTCAACGCGCGTCTTGAGCCCGAGGATCGCGGCGTGGACGCGGTCGCGCAGCTCCTGGCGCCGCTCGAGGGCCATTCCGGCTGTCGGAATCGGGTCCCCCACCTCGATCCGAATGGGTCGGGGGCGCAACAGAAACCCGCCCTTGGGCATGATCTCGAACGTGTTGCGAATGTAAAGGGGCACCACCGGCACTTGCGCCGCAATCGCGAGCCCAAAGGGCGCGTTCTTGAACGACAGGAGCTCACCGGTGCGGCTGCGCGTCCCCTCCGGGAACACCACGGCCGACACGCCACTCCGGATCGCCGCGGCCGCGCGCTCGTACGCTTCCAGCGCCCGCCGGGGGTGCGGCCGATCGATCACTACGTGACCCGCTGTCACCATTGCCCGACCGAGGAGCGGAATCCTCGCAAGCTCCTGCTTCGCCACCATCCGCACCGATCCGGGCAAGGTGGCCGCGAGCGCCCAGATATCGAACATCGAAGAGTGGTTCGCAGCGTACACGACCGGGCCGTCGGGAATGCGGTGCAACCCCTCGACTTCGACCGGAGTCCCGGCCGCCCGCAGGATCTGGCGCGACCAATCGGTCGTACCCCAGTCGTACACACCGCCTCCCCCGGGACGCCGCTTGACGCCCAGGAGCGCCGCGAGGATGACGCCAGTGGAATGGATGACGCTCGACACGACGAGCACCGCGTAAAACCAGAGCGTGCGAATCATCGCCGGGCGAAGTGATCGTAGCCACGGGGAGGCGTGATCCGTTGTCCATTGTCCGTTATCCGTACGCCCCGGCCCGCGATACAGACGCCGATGCGGGTGAGCGGCAGCCGGGTCGCGCGACGGAACGCGCGGGCATCGCGCTCTTGGAATCGGCGCGGCAGCGCGACCAACAGCTCGTACTCTTCCCCGCTCCGCACGGCGTCACGCGGGGTCACGCCAGGCCAGCACGGCACGCGCGCCAGCTCGATTTCGATCGAGACGTCCGAGGCCGCCGCGATGTGGCCCGCATCGCCCGCCAGGCCGTCGGAAATGTCGATCATCGCGCGGGCACCATGCCGGGCCAGCCACCTCCCGGCGGCAATGCGTGGCACGGGCCGCGCGAACCGCCGTCGGAGCGCTGGCTCCACGCGGCGGCGCGCGCGGAACGCGCGCAAGGCCAATCCGGCACCGCCAAGTCGACCGGTCACCCACAGCCCGTCACCCGGACGGGCCCCGTTCCGACGGACGGGCCGGGTCACGAGTCCCAGCGCACAGACGTCGACGAGATAGCGCTGGGAGCGGACGAGGTCGCCTCCGAGGACGTGGGCTCCCACGCTGCGCACCGCGGCAGCGACGCCGGACATGATCTCGAGTGAGGCGTTGCCGGGGCGGCGTTGCCGGCTGCCGGGCATTCCGAGTGAGACAAGGACTCCCAGGGGCGTAGCGCCCGCCGCGGCGAGATCGGAGAGCGCGGCTGCGGTCGCGCGCCAGCCGATCTCGCGAAATGACAGCCAGTCTGTCCGGAAGTGCACGCCTTCGAGCGACAGGTCGATGCTGACCGCGACCGTCCTCCCCGCGACGGAGACGAGGGCACAGTCGTCGCCCAGGTCTGGAGCGTCCGAGCCGAGTCGCGCGAAGATCGCGCGCAGGTGGTCGAATTCTCCGCCTGCGCCCAGTCGCGAGGCGCCGGTCCTCACGCCGTCTCCGGCGGCTCCAACAGCGTGAGCGCGGGTGGGCCGGGTGGCTGCGTGTTGGCCCAGGTACGCCAGATGTCGGGCAGGGCGGCAAGCACATCCGCGGGACGCAGGCTGCGGGCGGTCCATTGCCGGGCGCCCAGCTCGGCGGCGCGTCCGAGCGCATGCGCGCCGAGCGCGGCGGCCTCCGGTCCCGCACTGCCGCGCGCCAGGAACGCGCCGATAAAGCCCGCGAGCAGGTCCCCCGATCCGCCGGTGGCGAGTCCAGGGTTCCCGCTCGCCACGACGTGCACGGGACCCCGCAGATCCGCGATCACGGTGGGCACGCCTTTCAATAGAACGGTGGCCTTCACCTTCTGCGCGGCTTTGACGGCGGCGCCCCAGCGGTCGTTCGCCGCCTGGTCGGCGAGCTGGTCGCCGAACTGTGCCCGGAACTCGCCCAGGTGGGGCGTGAACACCATCGGCCGCTCCGGGAGCGGGGCTTCGAGCAGCGTGAGCGCGTCGGCATCGATCACGGTCGGTACTGGGCGGCAGGCGAGCACCGCCTTGAGAAAGGATGCCCGGTGGGCGTCGCGCCCCAGACCGGGGCCCACGACCGCGGCGTCCGCCCATTCGAGCGCTTCGCCGGCCGCGGCCTCGAGCTCGGGACCGAGCGCCGACTCGACGGTGAGCACGTCCGGCAAGCTCGCGCGCGCGGCTTCGATCGTTTCTTTGGCTGCCACGAGCTTCACGAGTCCCGCGCCCGCGGCCAAGGCGGCGCGCGCGGCGTGGAGGACGGCCCCGGTCATCCCGTTCCCGCCCCCCACTACGGTCACCCGGCCCCGATCTCCCTTGTGCATGGTCGGCGCGAGCTTCGGCAATCGTGCGCCGGCCCACCCATCGGTGACGAGCAGCGGCCAGCTGGGGTCCGCGGGCGGCAGTCCGATATCGACGACGGCGATCTTGCCGCACCACTCGCGCGCCAGCAGGTGGCCGCGGCGCGGGCCGCCGAAGGTTATCGACAGCTCCGCGCGCACCGGCCCGTGCGGCTCGCCGCTCGAGAGGTCGAGTCCCGTCGGCCCATCGACCGCGACGACCGGCGCGCCGTACGTCACGACGCGCTGCGCCAGCGCCAGCACGTCCCCCCGCGCGGGTCCCGCGGCCCCCGTGCCGAGCAGAGCATCGACCACGACGGCGGCCGCCGGCCACGGCTCGTCGCGCCCGGTCTCACGCACGCCGTCCATGCGCGCCAGGGCCCGGTTGTCGATCGCGTCATCGGTCTTCGGGTCGAGCGCGGCGACCCACACCGGGATGCCGCTCGCGTGCAGGGCGCGCGCGGCGACCCAGCCGTCCCCGCCGTTGTTTCCGGCGCCGGCCACCATGAGCACGCCGCGCGCCCGCACGGCCGGATATTCTCGGACGAGCACGTCCGCAACCGCGCGACCCGCGGCCTCCATGAGCACACGTGAAGGAATCCTGTACTGCGTACGTGCGGCCGAGTCCCACGCGGCAGCCTCGGTCGCGGACAACACGGGAATCGGATTCACGCGATCACCACCCCTCCGTAGCCCACCACCGCATCGTCGTCTCCCGTTACGAGTCCCGAGTGACTGTAGTGCACCACTTCCGCCCGTGCGTCGCCGAACATCCGGGTAGCGGCCAGCACCGCCGCGGTGGGCGCCCGGCCGCACATGGAGATGTGCTCACTGCGGCACCGCGCCAAGAGCTCCGCGCCGTCCAACGCCTCGACCGCCTCGAGCGCTCTCCGGTCCTTGCGCGCCGCGACCGACGCCGGCTCGTAGTGCGTGAGGTCGCTCGACGCGAGCAGCAGCGCGCGGTCCGGCCAGCGGCGGACGAGGGCGGCCAGCGCTTCCCCCAGCTCGCGGCAGCGGTCCCAGACGTCCCACGCCAGGACGAGCGGCACGATCCGGACGTCGGCGCGTCGCAGCTGCAGGAACGGCAGCTCGACCTCCACCGCGTGCTCGTGCTCATGCGCCGCGTGGTCGCATCCGACCAAGGGCGACGCGTCGAGCAGGGCCTGCGCGAATCGATCGTCCACGGGGACGTCCCCCAGCGGCGTCCGAAACGCCCCCGCTTCCCACAGCGATGCGCCGCCCGGCGCGCGGCACACGCCGGTGTGATTCGGCGCCAGGATCACCACGATGGAAGGAATCTCGAGACGCGCGAACACGTGCGCGGCCGTGAGCCCCGAGTAGGGATATCCTGCGTGCGGCGCGACGGCCGCGCGCGCCGGCGCCGGGTGGGCGGGGCCGACCGCCTCGAGGAGCTCGCGGACCATGCCCTCGAGCTCGGTGGGCGTGCCGGGATAGAAGCGGCCGCTCACGGCGGGCGCGCGCACGGCGTCCAAGCTTACTTGAAGCTCTGGCCGATGGCGCGCCCGAAGGAGATTTCCCCGTTATCGATGCGGATGTTGAATCCGCACTCCGGGTTGCTACAGACCCACGCCTTGTAGGTGATCGGCGCCCCGTCGCGACCGTAGTCCGACAACGGGATGAGGAGACCTTGTTGGCATTTCCTGCAGGCGGGCCATTCTTTCACGTCGTCCATGCGGCACCCCCTTCACCCGATCCACCGGCCCCTATCCGCGCTCCACGCCGGGCCAGGGATACCCGGCCCGGAACACCTCCCGGAAGTCGTAGACGCAATCGAAGTCCTCCGGCCTGTCACTCGCCTGCCGCGCCAGGAGGCCGACCTCGATCAACATGAAGACGATGCGCCCGAAATCCTCCGTCTTCGTGATGCCCCAGTGCTCGAGGACCGTCGGCGCGAGCAGGCCGAACTGCTCCTGCGCGAAGTCGCGACACGCCCACGCGAGCTCGGCGCCGCTCAGATGACGGCGCGCCGGCAGCTTCCCCTGGGCATACTCGAGCGCGGCCAGGACGAACAGGTACCCGCGCTCGTGGTAGCGCCCGTCCTCGCAGCCGATCCGCGCGAAGGCTTCTTCCAGCGTGACGAAGTCGCTCACGGATGCGCCTCTGTTTGCCCCGACGAGCGCGGCCGGACCATGAGGGGCCGGGCCGGGTGGGGCTCGAGGAGCGCGATGTCCAGCACCTCGTCGATGGTCTCCACGGGACGGATCTCGAGCAGCTGCTTCACCTCGTCGGGCACCTCCACGATGTCGTTCTGATTGCGTGCCGGCACGAGCACGGTCTTCACACCGGCGCGGGCCGCGGCCGTCAGTTTTTCCTTCAGTCCGCCGATCGGCAGGATGCGGCCTCGCAGCGTCAGCTCCCCCGTCATCGCGACATCGTGGCGCGCCGGGCGTCGGCACAGAAGCGACGCGAGCGCCGTCGCGATCGCGATGCCGGCGGAGGGGCCGTCCTTCGGCACCGCGCCCGCGGGCAGGTGCAGGTGCACGTCGGTCTGCGTGAACGCCTCGAGCGGAATCCCCAGCACCACGGCCCGGGCCCGCAGCAGGCTCCACGCCGCCTGGGCGGACTCCTTCATCACATCGCCCAGCTGTCCGGTCAGGGTGATCTGGCCCTTGCCGGGCATCTGGATCGCCTCGATGAACATGATGTCGCCGCCCACGGGCGTCCATGCCAGGCCCGTGGCGACCCCCACCTCGGGCGTCCGTCCCGCCACCTCGCTCTGCACCTTGGGCTGGCCCGCGAACTTCTCGAGGTTCTTCGCGGTGATCTTCACCGTCGCCGCCCGCCCCTCCACGACCTCGAGGGCCGCCTTGCGCAGGACGCCTTGAATCTCCCGCTCGAGCTGGCGCACGCCGGCCTCCCGCGTGAACTCCGCGATCAGGCGCTCCAGCGCGCTGTCGGCGACGCCGGCCTTCTCGCCCGCCAGTCCCGTTTCCTTGAGCTGGCGCGGCAAGAGGTAGCGCTTGGCGATCGCGAGCTTCTCGCCGGGCGTGTACCCCGGCAGCGTGAGGACTTCCATCCGGTCGAGCAACGGGTCGGGGATCGGCGCCAGGCTGTTCGCCGTGGCAATGAACATCGCCCCCGACAGGTCGAAGGGCACTTCGAGGTAGTGATCGACGAAGGTGCCGTTCTGCGCGGGATCGAGCACCTCGAGCAGCGCGGCGGTCGGATCGCCGCGGACGTCCGCGCCCATCTTGTCGACTTCGTCCAACATCAGGACTGGATTGCGGGTCTCACATCGTTGCAACGCGTGGAGGATGCGTCCGGGCAGTGCGCCCACGTACGTGCGACGATGGCCGCGGATCTCCGCCTCGTCCCGCACCCCGCCCAGCGACACCCGGGTGAACCGCCGCCCCAGCGCCTCGGCGATGCTCTGCCCCAGGGAGGTCTTGCCCACGCCCGGCGGACCCACAAAGCACAGGATACTCCCGCGCGCCGACGGGTTCAGCGTGCGCACCGCCAGATACTCGAGGATGCGCTCCTTAACGGTCTTCAGGTCGTAATGGTCGCGATCGAGGATGTCGCGCGCGGCCTTGAGATCGAGCCGGTCGGTGGACGTCCGACCCCAGGGCAGCGTCGCGAACGTCTCGAGATACGTGCGGGAGACATGGTACTCGGCCGACTGCGGAGACATCTGCCGCAGCCGCTTGAGCTCCCGCTCGGCGACCTTCTTCGCTTCCTCGTGGAGCCCGGCCTCCTCGAGCCTCTTGCTCAGCTCGGTCAGCTCATCTTCCTCGGCCTCCTCCCCGAGCTCCTGGCGAATCACCCGCATCTGCTCGCGCAACACGTATTCGCGCTGATTCTGGTCCAGCCTGGTCCGCACCTTCTCCTGGATCTGGCTGCCGACCTCGAGCACCTGGAGCTCTTGACCCAGCAGCTCCGCCAGCCGCTCCAGGCGGCGGTTCACGTCGTCGAGCGCGAGTAGCTCGGCCTTGGCGGGCAGCGCCAGGTCCAGGTTGGCCGCCACGAAGTCCGCGAGCTTGCCCCCGTCGGTGATGCCCACGAGGACTTCGTGGAGCTCCTCACCCAGGTACGGCGCGATGTCGATGACGCGGGAGAACTGCGCGTGGACTGTGCGTTTCAGGGCCTCGGTGCGCGCGTCCTCCCCGCTGCCCGGCGGGAACGTCTCGAATCGCGCCACGAGCCAGTGATCCGCGGGAGTGATTTCCACCAACCGCGCGCGCTCGAGCCCCTGAACCATGACGCGCACCGATCCATCGCCCAGCTTGAGCATCCGGACCACCGTGCCGAGCGTGCCCACCTCATAGAGCTCGTCGGGGCGCGCGTTCATGACGGCACCCTCGGGCGGCTCGGCCTCGTTGAGCGGCTTCACCACTCCGAGCAGGAGGCGCTTGTTCCCCTGCACCACTTCATCGATCAGCTGGACGGCGCTCGGATCGGTCAGCGCCATCGGCAGGACGACGTGCGGATAGACGACCAGGCGGCCGAGGGGCAGGATCGGCAGGCGATCCATCTATTGCACCCGAACGGACTGCGGTCCCGAGAGACGCGTGGGGAGCTTGGTGAGGCGCACCTCGAGGAACCCCTGCTCGTAGCTCGCGCTGATGCTTTCGGGATCCACGGGTACGGGCAGGCGGAAGCGACGCTCGAACGGACCGACCTGGACTTCCATCACGTGGAAATGCGGCTTGCCCTCTTCACGGCGCACCGTGCGCTCGCCGGCGATCGTGAGGACTCCCTCCGCGTACTCGACGCTGAAATCCTCGGCGTGCATGCCGGCGATATCCATGTAGACCACGATCGCGTCTTCGGTCTCGTAGATGTCGGTCGGGGGCTTCCACTTGGAGGAGGCGACGAAGCCCACCGGACGGCCGTGGGCGACCTCGTTGAAGTAGACCTCGAGCTCTTCCGCCGGGTGGACGGTGAACGAGCCCGACCCTCCCCGCGACGGGCGTCCCGACGAACCGCCGGACTCAGCCATGGGCGCTCGCCACCGCGGGCCGCACGGGCGCCGCGTACAAGGGGAACTGCTCGACCAGCTCGCGCACGTCGGACTTCACACGGGCAATGGTCGCGTCGTCCTTCCGGGTGAGGACCGTGTCGATGAACTCCGCCACCTTGAGCATCTCCGCCTCGCGGAAGCCCCGAGTGGTCACGGCCGGCGTCCCGATCCGCACGCCGCTCGTGACGAACGCCTTCTGCGGATCGCCGGGGATCGTGTTCTTGTTGACCGTGATCGCCGCGCGATCGAGCAGCTCCTGCGCTTCCTTGCCCGTGACGCTCTTTGGACGGAGGTCCACGAGCATCAGATGCGTGTCGGTTCCACCCGACACGATGGCGTAGCCGCGGTCGATCAGCGCCGCGGCGAGAGTCTGCGCGTTCTTGACGACCTGCTTGGCGTAGACCTTGAAGTCGGGCGCGAGCGCCTCGCCCAGGGCCACCGCTTTGGCCGCGATGACGTGCTCGAGCGGGCCGCCCTGGAGGCCCGGGAAGACCTGCTTGTCCACATCCTTCGCGAGCTGCTCTCCGCACAGGATGATGCCGCCGCGCGGGCCGCGGAGCGTCTTGTGCGTCGTGGTCGTCACGATCTGCGCGTGCGGCACCGGAGACGGATGGATGCCCGCCGCCACGAGCCCCGCGAAATGGGCCATGTCCACGACGAGGATCGCCCCGACCTCGTCGGCGACGCTCCGCAGAGCCGCGAAATCGATGACACGGGCGTAGGCGCTCCCACCGCCGATCAGGAGGCGTGGGCGCTCACGGCGCGCGATTTCCCGGACCTGGTCGTAGTCGATCCGACCCGTGTTTTCACGGACGCCGTAATGCGTGGCCCGGAACAGCGTGCCCGAGAAATTCACGGGAGCGCCGTGCGTGAGGTGACCGCCGTGCGACAGCGCGAGGCCGAGCAGCGTGTCGCCGGGCTTGGCGACCGCCAGATACGCGGCCATGTTCGCCTGCGCGCCCGAGTGCGGCTGCACGTTGGCGTGCTCGGCCTTGAAGAGCGCCTTGGCGCGATCGATGGCGAGCTGCTCCACTTCGTCGACCACCTCGCACCCGCCGTAGTAGCGCTTGCCGGGCAGGCCTTCGGCGTATTTGTTGGTGAGCGCCGTGCCCATCGCTTCGAGCACCGCGACGGACACGAAGTTCTCGCTCGCGATCAGCTCGAGCCCGTGCTCCTGACGCTCGACTTCGCGACGGATGAGCTGGTAGATCGTCGGATCCACCTGCGCGAGCGATGCCCGGCGGTCGGTCACAGGTCGATCTTGGCGACGCGTCGCTCGTGACGCCCGCCCTCGAACGGCGTGTCGAGCCACTTGTGCAGGATATCCATCCCTTCGTCCTCGCTCATGAACCGCGACGGCAGCACGAGCACGTTCGCGTCGTTGTGCTTGCGCGACAGCTCGGCGATCTCCGGACTCCAGACCACCGCTGCCCGCACGTGCGGGTACCGGTTCGCCACATATCCCATCCCGAGCCCTGTCCCGCATGTGAGGACTCCGCGCTTCGCCGCGCCGGTGCTCACGGCTTCCGCCACCGGCCGCGCGAAATCGGGGTAGTCGTCCGCCGGGTTACACGTCTTCGCGCCGACATCCACCGGCTCGTACCCCAGACGCTTGAGCTCGTCCACCAGCCGCTCTTTGAGCTGGAAGCCCGCGTGGTCCGCCCCGACGAAGATCTTCTCAGACAAAGTTCCGCCGTACCTTCGCGATCGCGGCGATACGTTGCTCGGCGAGCCGGTCCGCGGCGCGGTAGCTCGGGATACCTTCCTCGCGCGCGATCTCGAACAGGCGCAGAATGGTGTCGTAGATCTCCCCCGCCTTGGAGCGCGCGCGCTCGGGTGCCCAGCCGTGCAGCTCCGCGTTCACGTTGATCAGGCCGCCCCCGTTGATCACGTAGTCCGGCGCGTAGGTGATCTCGCGCTGCTCGAGCAGGTCGCCGTGACGGTCCTCCGCCAGCTGATTGTTCGCGGCGCCGGCCACGATCTCGACCGGCAGCCGGTTCACGGTGTCGTCGTTGATCACGGCCCCCAGGGCGCAGGGCGCGAAGATGTCGGCGCGCACATCGTAGATATCGTCCGTGCCCACCGCCGTCGCCCGAGTGTCCTCCACGACCCGCTTCACGCGCTGCGGGTCGATGTCGGTGCACGTGATGACCGCGCCTTCGGCGTGCAGCAGCTTGGCGAGATGATAGCCCACCGAGCCGCATCCCTGCAAAGCGACGCGCTTCCCGCCCAGGCCGTCCGCGCCGTAGCGGTATTTCGCGCACGCCTTGATGCCGCGGTAGACGCCGTACGCGGTGACCGGCGAGGGATCGCCCGACTTGCCGATCAGGCCGGTGACGTGGTTCGTCTCCGCCTTGATGTACTCCATGTCGCTCGTGCTCGTCCCGACATCCTCGGCGGTGATGTAGCGCCCTTTGAGCGACTCGACGTGGCGACCGTGGGCGCGGAACAGCGCTTCGCGCCGCGTGGTGCGATTGTCGCCGATGATGACGCTTTTGCCGCCGCCCAGGTTGAGCCCCGCGACCGCGGCCTTGTACGTCATGCCGCGCGCGAGCCGCAGGCTGTCGATCAGGGCGTCGGTGTCGCTCGGATAGCTCCAGAAGCGCGTGCCGCCGAGCGCCGGCCCGAGCACCGTGGAATGGATGGCGATGATCCCGCGATATCCGGTGGACGGATCATAGTAGAAGCTCACCTGCTCGTGCTCGTGCTCCGCGAGCAGGGGGAACAGGTCGATCCGTTCGGGCTTGCGCCCGTCAGGACCGGCCTTAGCCGCGGGGGTAGAGACCGCGAGCGACGATGATCCGCTGGATTTCGCTGGTGCCTTCATAGATCTCGGTGACCTTCGCGTCCCGGAACAGCTTCTCCACGGGAAAGTCCCGCATGTACCCGTATCCCCCGAACAGCTGGACTGCCTGAGTCGTCACCCACATCGCAGTCTCGGAGGCGAAGAGCTTGGCCATGCTGGCCGCCATCGTGATCTCCTCGCCCCGGTCGCGCCGCGCCGCGGCGGCGTGCGTCAGGGCGCGGGCCGCCTCGACGCGGGTGGCCATGTCCGCAAGCTTGAACTGCACCGCCTCGAACTCGCGCAGCGCCTGTCCGAACTGTTTCCGCTCGGCGCAGTAGGCGACCGAGTGCTCGAGCGCCCGCCGGGCGATCCCGATGGCCTGCGCCGCGATGCCGAGGCGACCCACCTCGAGCGCCTCCATCGCGTAGCCGAAGCCCGCCGCCTCCTCGCCCACCAGGTGATCGGCCGGCAACCGCACGTCCTCGAGCGCCAGCGTCACCGTGTTCGAGGCGCGTAACCCCATCTTGTCTTCGGACTTCCCCGCACGATAACCGGCGACGTCGGTCGGCACAATAAAGGCACAAATGCCACGCTCGGTCCGAGCCATGATGACCATGAGATCGGCCGTGCCGCCGTTCGTGGCCCAGGCCTTGGCGCCGGACAGCACCCACTCGTCCCCGTCCCGCACCGCGCGCGTGCGCAAGGCGGCCGAATCGGAGCCGGACTCGGGTTCGGAGAGCGCGAACCCCGCGAGGAGCTCGCCCCGGGCCATCGGGCGGAGCCAGCGCTCCTGCTGCGCCCGGGTGCCGTGGCGGAGCAGCATCGTGGTCGGGATCGCGTTGTGGATCGAGAGCGATACGGCCACGCTCGCGTCCGCGGCGGCGATCTCCTCGAGCGCCAGTAGATACGTGACCGAGTCGAGGCCCATGCCGTCGAACTCCTCGGGCGCGCTCATGCCCAGGAATCCCAGGCGGCCCAACTCGTCGATCACGTCGCGCGCGAAGTGCCCGGTGCGGTCCCACTCCGCGGCGAACGGCTCGATTTTCGTGCGCGCGAATTCGCGCGCCAGATCCACGATCTGGCGCTGCGTCTCGGAGAGGCCCGCCGGCTCAATCGCGATAGACATAAAACCCCCGGCCGCTCTTCCTGCCCAGCCGGCCCGCTGCCACCATTGTCCGCAGCAACGGCGCGGGGCGGTACTTATCGTCCCCGAGATCCCGCTGCAGCACCTCGAGGATCGCGAGGCACACGTCGAGTCCGATCAAATCCGCCAGCGCCAGCGGCCCCAGCGGGTGGTTCATGCCGAGCTTCATCACGGTATCCACCGCGTCGGGCGTCGCCACGCCTTCCATCACACAGAACACGGCCTCGTTGATCATCGGCATGAGTACACGGTTCGACACGAACCCAGGCGCATCCTGCACAACTACGGGAACTTTCTTCAACACCTCTACAATCTCTACCACCTTTCGAACCGTCTCGTCCCCCGTCTCAAGCCCCCGGATGACCTCCACCAGTGTCATCACGGGGACCGGATTCATGAAGTGCATGCCGATCACGAGGGCCGGCCGCTTGGTCTGCGCGGCGATGGTCGTGATCGAGATGGACGACGTGTTGCTCGCGAGGATCGCGCGCGGCGGCGCGACGCGGTCGAGCTCCCGGAAGATCTTGAACTTGACGTCCGGCTGCTCGGTCGCCGCTTCGACGACGAGTTCGGCGTCGCTCACGGCGTCGAGACTCGCGGCGGTCCGGATGCGCGCCAAGGCGGCATCCCGCTGCTCCGGGCTGACGGCGCCCTTTTTCACCTGTCGCTCGAAGTTCGCGCGGATGGTGGCCAGCACGCGCTCGAGCAGACCGGGCGCCACGTCGATCAGCGTGGCGTCCCACCCGTGTTGCGCGAAGACGTGGGCGATGCCGTTGCCCATCGTGCCCGCACCCACCACCGCCACGCGGCTCATGCGGACGGCGCGCTAGTCCTCAAACGAATCGCGCGCCGTCATAGGCGCGCGCGGAGGGGACTCACGGTGGGCTTCACGATCAGGGCAACGAGTGGCACCTTGACGAGGTCGCTCACGACGAACGGCAAGGTGCCGAGCGTCGCCGCGGCGGACAGGCTGCCGGTGAGCAGCGCGAGCTGCGCCAGACCGCCCAGATGGATCAGGACGATCCCGGCGAGCGCCGCCAGGGCGAGCCGCCCGAACCGGCGAGCGTCGCCCGCGATTTTCCCGACGACGAACGCGGCCACCGGATACGCCAGGAGGTACCCGCCCGTGGGACCGAGCAGCCGCGCGACGCCGGGCAGCCCGAACGGCGTGAACACCGGCAACCCGGCCGCGCCGAGCGCAAGGTAGAGGAGCAGCGAGCTGGCGCCCAGCCCGGGCCCGAGCAGCGCGCCGACGAGCAGCACGGCGAGCGGCTGCAACGTCATCGGCACGGGCGTGCCCGGCAGCGGGAGCGCGATCTGCGCTGCGATCGCCACGAGCGCGGCGCCCAGCATGACGGCGATGGCGCGGCGTGCCGCGAGGGGCAGAGGGGAGGAGGACGCGACGGCGGTCTGAGTCTGCATCAAAGCATCTCCACGCTGAGGGCCACGGCGTTCCCGCCCCCGAGACACAGAGTGGCGAGGCCGGTCGTCTGCTTTCGATCCTTCAGGGCGTACAAGAGCGTCGTGAGCACGCGGGCGCCCGACGCGCCGATCGGGTGCCCCAGGGCAATGGCGCCACCGTTCACGTTGACCCGGTTCCAATCCCAGCCGAGCGCGCGTCCGTCAGCGATGGCCTGCACCGCGAACGCTTCATTCGCTTCGATCAAGTCGTAGTCGCCGATGGCGGTCTTCGCCTTCGCCAGAAGATTCTGGACCGCGACGATCGGGGCGAAGAACAGATCCTTGGGCTCGCCGCCGCCCGTGGCGTAGGCGGTGATGCGGGCGATCGGCTTCAGGCCGTGGGCCTTGGCGAAGGCCAGCGACGCCACCACGAGCGCGCTCGCGCCGTCGTTCAGACCGGGGGCATTCCCCGGCGTGACCGAGCCGTCTTTCTCGAATGAGGGCTTCAGCGCCGCCAATGCCTCGAGCGAGGTCTCCTTGCGTGGGCCTTCGTCCTTTTCGATCACGGTCGGACCCTTCTTCCCCGGGATCTCGACCGGGACCGTCTCGGCCCTGAAGCGGCACGCCTCCATGGCCGCTACGGCTTTCTGATGGCTCGCGAGCGCGAAGGCATCCTGGTCGGCACGCGATACGCCGGCCTTTTTTGCCGTGTACTCGGCGAGGTTGCCCATGTGCGTGTTCGAGAACGAGTCCCACAACCCGTCGTGGATCATGCCGTCCACGAGCTGCGTGTTGCCCGCCTTGATGCCGCCGCGCATGCCGTACACGTAGTGCGGAGCGTTGGACATCGACTCCATGCCGCCCGCCACCACGCACTGCTCGTCGCCCGCCTTGATCGCCTGCGCGGCGAGCATGACGGCCTTGAGCCCGGAGCCACACACCTTATTGATCGTGACCGCCGGAATCGTTCCGGGGAGGCCGGCGTGAATCGCCGCCTGGCGCCCGGGCGCCTGGCCCACCCCGCCCTGCAGCACGTTCCCCATGATCACTTCTTCGACCGCGCCCGGCTCGACGCCGGCTCGGCGCACCGCCTCGCGGATCACGAGGGCGCCGAGCCGCGGCGCGGGCAAGGGCGATAGGCCGCCCAGGTACCGGCCGATCGGCGTGCGGACGGCACTGAGGATGACGGGGGTGGTGACGTCGCTGTTGGCCATCTCCCTCAAACTAACGGGGTCAAGGAGCGCGTGCGAACCTCCTCCTCAAGTTTCGCCAGGAAGTCCGCCACGGGCAGTACTTCCTGCTTCTTGCCTTCTCCCCTCGAGCGCACGGCGACGCTCCCCGCATCGGCCTCGCGCTGCCCCACCACGGCCATGTAGGGCACCTTCTGCAGCTCGCCGTCGCGGATCCGGTAGTTGAGCGTGTCGTTGCGGTCGTCCAGGTGCGAGCGCAGGCCCGCTCCGCGCAATCGTTCGTGCACGGCCCGGGCCGCGGGCGCCTGGGCGTCCGAGATCGGCAGCACCCGGACTTGCTCGGGCGAGAGCCAGAGCGGGAACGCGCCGGCAAAGTGCTCGATCAGGAATCCCACGAACCGCTCCATCGTGCCGTAGATCGCGCGGTGGATCATCACCGGCCGGTGCGGCTTGTTGTCTTCGCCCGTGTACTCGAGCCCGAACCGCTCCGGCTGCTCGAAATCGAGCTGGATCGTCGCCCCTTGCCACTCGCGGCCGATCGCATCGTTGAACTTGATGTCGATCTTCGGCCCGTAGAACGCACCCCCACCTTGATCCAGCCGGTAGGTTGCGCCGCGGTGCTTCAAGGCCTGCTCGAGTGCGTGTTCCGCCTGATCCCACGTCGCGTCGGTGCCCAGCTTCTTGTCCGGGCGTGTGGCGAGGTCGAGCCGGTACGACAGACCGAACGTCTTGCCGAGCACCAGCTCCACGATGTCGAGCAGGTGAAAGATCTCCTGCTCGATCTGGTCCTCGCGCAGGAAGAGGTGCGCGTCGTCCATGCTGAGACCGCGCACACGGAGCATGCCGTGCAGCGTCCCCGACCGCTCGTTGCGATACACGTTGGCGATCTCGGCGAGACGGATCGGCAGGTCGCGATAGCTGCGCTGCTGCGACGCGTAAATCAGGATGTGCATCGGGCAGTTCATCGGTTTCACCCGATAGCGCACCGTTTCGGACTCGCCCTCCCCTGCCGCCATCGGCGGGAACTGGTTCGCCGCGTACAGCGGCAGATGACCCGAACGAATAAACAGCTCTTCGCGAGTCACGTTCGGCGTGTACACCAGCGAGTAGCCGCGCTCGAGGATCGTGTCCTCGATAAAGCGCCGCAGCTGGAACTGGAGGATCGCACCCTTGGGATGCCAGAGGATCAGTCCCGGCCCGACGTCCTCCTGGATCGAGAAGAGGTCGAGCTGCTTGCCGAGGATCCGGTGGTCGCGCTTCTTCGCCTCCTCGAGCCGCCGCAGGTACGCGTCGAGGTCGTCCTTGGCGAACCACGCGGTGCCGTAGATGCGCTGCAGCATCTGGCGGCGCTCGTCCCCGCGCCAATACGCGCCGGCGGCGTGCAGCAGCTTGAAGTACTTGATACGCCCCGTGCTCGGCACGTGGGGCCCGCGACACAGGTCCACGAACGGTCCGTCGGTGTACACGGAGATGACTTCGTCCGGCCCCAGGTCGTCGATGCGCTCGAGCTTGAGCGGGTCGTCCTTGAAGCGCTGCTTGGCTTCCGCACGGGACACTTCTTCGCGAACAAACGGGTAGTCTGCCTTCACGACCTCCATCATCTTCTTCTCGATCGCCTCGAGATCCTCCGGCGTGAAAGGCCGGTCCACTTGAAAGTCGTAGTAGAAGCCGTCTTCGATAGGCGGGCCGAAGCCGATTTGGGCCAGCGGAAAAAGTTGTCGCACGGCCGTGGCCAGCACGTGCGCGGACGAGTGCCGGAGGACGTCGAGCGCCTGAGGGTCCTTATCCGTCAGAATCGCGACGCGCTTGCCGTCCGGTAGGGGGCGTGCGAGATCCCGCACGTCACCGTTCACGCGCAGGGCGAGCGCCGCCTTGGCGAGCCCGGGTCCGATCGCCTTCGCGAGGTCGGCGCCCGTCGAGCCCGCAGGGAGACGCTTCTCGCTCCCATCCGGGAGCGTCACACGAATCTCCGACGCCATCAGCTCAGTTGGCCGGCTGGCCGGTCTGCGCAGCCGGAGCGGTAGACGGGGTGTTCGTCAGGGGCTGAACGTGCAGCCCCTCGCGGAAATAGAGCGCGACCGTGAACACGATCGCCGCGGCGATGGCGATCCAGCGCGCGATGCGGCTGGTGGGGAGAGCCGGAGACTCCTCGGGCATGGCCGGAATCTTAGCATAAACGGGAATTTGGTGAAGGTTGGTGGAAGATGGTGGAGGATGGTGGAGAACCCTCCACCATCCTCCACCAACCTCCCCGACCTGTTCTATTATATGGAATGACCGCCACGCGTTTCGAGCTTCCCCCCCAATACGATCCGCATGCCGTCGAGCGCCCGCTCTACGAGCGCTGGCTCGCCGCCCAGGCCTTCACGGCCCACGTGGAGTCGCCTAAGCCCCCGTATGTGATCGTGATCCCGCCCCCCAACGTCACGGCGGTGCTGCACATGGGTCAGGGGCTCAACAACGTCACGCAGGACGTGCTCATCCGCTTCGAGCGCATGCGAGGGCGCGAGGCGCTCTGGCTTCCGGGCACCGATCACGCCGGCATCGCGACGCAGAATGTCGTCGAGCGGATCATCGCCAAGGAAGGCAAGACCCGCTTCGACCTGGGGCGGGAGCGGTTCGTGGAGCGCGTCTGGGCCTTCGTCCGCGAGACCGGCCCCACCATCCTCGAGCAGCTGAAGATCATCGGCGCGTCCTGCGACTGGAGCCGCACCCGATTCACACTCGACCCCGCCTACTCGCGCGCGGTGCGGGAGGTGTTCGTCCGCCTGTGGGAGGAGGAGCTGATCTACCGCGGCCACCGCGTGATCCATTGGTGCCCGCGCTGTCTCACCTCGCTCTCGGACGAGGAAGCCGAGGCCCAGGAGACCGACGGCAAGCTGTATTACATCCGGTATCCGGTCGAAGACGGGCCGAAGCCCTACCTCACGGTCGCCACCACGCGCCCCGAGACCATGCTCGGCGACACCGCGGTTGCGGTGAACCCGAACGACGAGCGTTATGCCGGGTTCGTCGGCAAGCTCGCGCGGCTCCCCATTGTCGACATCCCGATCCCGATCCTCGCCGACCAAGCGGTGGTGCCCGAGTTCGGTACGGGCGCTGTGAAAGTGACCCCGGCGCACGACGCGACCGATTTCGAAATCGGCCTGCGTCACAAGCTCGAGATGCCGATCGTGATGACCGAGGACGCCCGCCTGGAGCACCCCACGCGGGTCCCGAAGGCGCTGTCGGGCCTCGATCGGTTCGACGCGCGCGCCAAGATCGTGGATCTCCTCAAGGAGCGGGGGCTCCTCGAGAAGATCGAGCCCCACCGCCACTCCGTGCGCCATTGCTACCGCTGCGGCACGGTGGTCGAGCCCAGGCTCAGCGATCAATGGTTCGTGAAGATGAAGCCGCTCGCGGAGCCCGCCCTCGAGGCGTACCGCTCGGGGGAGATCGTGCTCGTGCCCGAGCGCTGGGGCGCGACGTATCAGAACTGGATGGAGAACATCCGCGACTGGAACATCTCGCGACAGCTGTGGTGGGGTCACCGTATCCCCGTCTTCACCTGCACCGGGTGCGAGCATCGGTGGGCCGACCGCGAGGATCCGACGACGTGCCCGAAGTGTGGCGGTCCGGTCGAGCAGGACCCCGACGTGCTCGACACGTGGTTCTCATCCTGGCTCTGGCCGTTCGCGACGCTGGGCTGGCCGGAAGAGACGCGCGACCTGAAGCGTTTCTACCCGGGACACACGCTGGTCACGGCACCCGAGATCCTGTTCTTCTGGGTCGCCCGAATGATCATGGCCGGGTATCACTTTCGAGGCGCGCGTCCATTCTCGACCGTGTACCTCCACGGCACCGTGCGGGACACGCAGCATCGCAAGATGTCCAAGTCGCTCGGCAACGGGATCGATCCGCTGGACGTTGTGCGGCTCTACGGCGCCGATGCGCTGCGCTGGACCGCGATCGCGGGAGTCTCGCTCGGCTCCGACCTGATCCTGGACCCGAACGATCTCGCCACGACGTTCGCACCGGGGCGGAACTTCGCCAACAAGCTGTGGAACATCGGCCGCTTCATCCTGGGGCAGCTGCCCGAGCAGGTGCCCGCGCTCGAGTCACTCGACGTCGAGCGGCTGCCACTCGCCGATCGCTGGATCCTGTCGCGGGCGCAGCGCGCGATCCAGGAGGCCACGGCGTCGCTCGAGCAGTTCCGGCTCGACGAAGCCGCGAAGCGGTGCTTCGACTTCGTGTGGAAGGAGCTGGCTGACTGGTACGTCGAAGCTGTGAAGCCGCGACTTGAGTCCGACGCGGGGCCCCGGGCCGCGAAGGCCGCCGAGACCGGCGGGCCGCCGGCCGGAGCGGCCCGGGGCGCTGCGGAGGCAGTGCTCGCGTATTGCTTCGATGTCGCGCTCCGCCTGCTGCATCCCGTGGTGCCCTTCATCACCGAGGAGCTGTGGCAGAAGCTGCCGGGCCGTGAGGAAGGCGAGCTCCTCGCGGTAGCGGCATGGCCCGAGGTGCGCGAGGCCCTCATCGACGCGGACGCCGAAGCTCGCTTCACGATGGTGCAGGACGCCATCTCGGCGATTCGCAACATCCGCGCGGAATACCGCGTGAGCCCCAAGGCGCAGGTGGGCGTCGTTGTCACCGGCCGAACCGCCGAAGCCCGGCGCGCGTTCGAGGGCGAGCGCGAGACGATCACGCGGCTCGCGCAGATCAAGGCGCTCCGGCTCGACGGCCGGCGCGCGTCGGACGCCGGGGCGCACGCCGTGCTGGCGGACGGGTCCGAGGTGTTCGTGGCGCTCGCGGGCGCGATCGACGTGCAACAGGAGTGCCGGCGGCTGTCGAGCGAGCTGACCCGGCTCGACCAGCAGCTTGCCGGCCTCGCCGGCAAGCTCACCAACCAGCAGTTCGTCGCGCGGGCGCCCGCCGAGGTGGTCGCCAAGGAGCGCGAGAAGGAGCGGGCGTGGCGCGAGCAGCGACACGTGCTGGCCGACAAGCTCAAGTCGCTGGGCTGCTCCTAGGGATCCTCGCGCTCGCGTGCGCGCAAACGGGCGACCCACCGGGTGGGCCGCCCCGCACCACGCCCGCCGCGATCCTTCGCACGGTTCCCGAATCGGGTGCCGTGGTGCCCGACCTGCACGGCGCGGCAGTGGTCCAGTTCGACGAGGTCATCGACGAGGCACCCGCGGGGGGGGGGTCGTCGTCGGGCGGCGCCATCACGGGCCTGGCCGCGCGGATCGTGCTCTCGCCCGTGAACGGCGAAGTCAAGGTGTCCTGGCATCGCGACGCCATTCACGTGAACCCCGCTGAAGGATGGAAGCGGAACCGGGTCTACCACCTGGAGGTGCTGCCCGGAATCGCGGACCTGCGGCGTAACATTACGAAGAAGGGAACCACGATCGTGTTCTCGACCGACAGCGCGGTGCCGACGGCCTCGTTGACCGGTACCGCGCTGGCATGGGTCGAGCAGCGGACCCTGCCGCAGGCGGTGATCCGCGCTGCCCTGCTGCCCGACACGGTTGCGTATGTGACGCTGACCGACTCGACCGGAGACTTTCGCCTGCGCAACATCCCGCCCGGACGCTATCGCGTGTGGGCCATCCAGGACCAGAACAACAATCGCCGGCGGGACCGGCGTGAGCCGTTCGACACGGTGACCGTCGCGGTCGATTCGACCGCGGGCACCCTGCTCTGGGTCTTCGTGCACGACACGGTTGGACCGCGCGTGAAACAGGTGGATCCCGTCGACTCCGTCACTTTCCGCGTCAACTTCACCCAATCGCTCGATCCCGCACGGCCGCCGGACACATCTTCCGTGCACCTCTTTGCGCTACCCGACACGTCGCCGGTGCCCGTGCGAGCGCTGTTCCGGCCGGCGCAGTTTGACTCGATCCAGGCGCGTGCGCGCGCCGTCGCGGATTCGGTCAAGCGGCTGCAGGACTCCCTCAAACGACTGCAGGACACCACGCATCGCGATACGACGGCGCGCAAAGACACCGCGCGAGCCCGGCCGGCCCCCCCCCTCCCTCCCCCCCCTGCTCGGCCTCCGGGGCGCGGCGGTCGCGGTGCCACCGACACGACCGCCAAACTCGATACCGCGCGCGTCCGCAAGCTGCTGGCACAGCGCCCCGTGCCGTACGATCGCGTGGTCGTCCAGGTCGAGAAGCCGCTCGCCGCCGGGGCGAAGTATCTGGTCCGCGTGCACAGCACGAACTTGAGCGGCGTGAGCGGCAATGCGCAGGGCGTGCTCGTCGTCCCGGTTCCGAAGCCGCCGGCCGACACCACCAAGAAAAAGGCCTCCCCCCCGAAACCGCCCCCCCCATGACCGATCTTCGCCGCCGGCTCCCCGCCGTAGACGCGCTGCTTGCGGATCCCGACATCGCCGGACTCCTCGGGGCGCATCCGCGCGCGCTGGTGGTACGCGCGGTGCGGGACGCGATCGCCGGCGCGCGCGCCCGCGGCGGCAGCGCGCCACCGGAAGGCTGGGGTGCTGCGGTCCTCGGGCGCGTGCAGCGGCTCGGCTCCCCCTCGCTCGCGCCCGTGATCAACGCCACCGGCGTGGTGCTGCACACGAACCTCGGTCGCGCGCCGCTCGCGCGCGCCGCTCGCCAGGCGATCGAGCGGATCGCGGCGGGCTACGCGAATCTCGAGTACGACGTCCCGACGGGGACGCGCGGCTCGCGTCACGCGCTTTGCCGCGATCTCCTGGTCGAGCTGACCGGGGCCGAGGATGCGCTCGTGGTGAACAACGCGGCGGGCGCCCTCCTCACCGCGCTCTCCGCGCTGGCGCGGGACGGCGAAGCGATTGTTTCGCGGGGCGAGCTCGTGGAAATCGGCGGCGCGTTCCGGGTGCCCGACGTGATGGCCCGCTCGGGAGCGAAGCTGGTCGAGGTCGGCACCACGAACCGCACGCACGGGCGCGACTACCAGAGCGCCATCACGCCTCACACCAAGCTGCTGCTCAAGGTGCATCGGTCGAACTTCCAGGTGACGGGGTTCACGGCGGAGGTGACGGCCGGTGAGGTCGCGGCATTGGCGCGCGAGGCCCGCGTCGTGAGCCTCTACGACCTCGGCAGCGGGCTCCTGCTCGATCTCGCGCCGTGGGGGCTGCGTGGGGAGCCCACCGTCGTGGAAGCGCTGGGGAGCGGTGTCGACGCCGTCGTGTTCTCGGGTGACAAACTGCTCGGCGGCCCCCAGGCGGGAATTCTGCTGGGCACGCGCGCGGCAATCGAGGCGTGCCGCACCGATCCGATTGCGCGAGCCGTGCGATCCGACAAGCTCACGCTCGCGGCGCTCGAGGCCACGCTGGCGCTCTACCGGGATCCCGAGTCCGGGCGCCGCGAGATTCCGGTGCTGCGCATGTTGACCGAGGACATCGCCCAGTTGCGTCGCCAAGCCGAAACGCTCCACAAGGCCCTCGGCAAGGACGCCGACGTGATCGACGGCGAGTCCGAGGTGGGCGGCGGGTCATTCCCGGGCGCCAAGCTCAAGACGTGGCTCCTCCGGCTCACACCGAAGACCCTGACACCGACCACACTCGCGGAACGGTTGCGCGGTGGCACTCCACCGATCGTCCCGCGCATCGCCGACGACCACGTGCTCCTCGACCCGCGCACGATTTTTCCTGACCAGCTCGACACGGTGGCGCGGGCGGTGCGGGCCGCCCTCGATGGGTGACCACGCGCGGCGGGCGGTGTTCCTGGACCGCGACGGCACGATCGTGGACGATCCGCCGCCCGGATTCCTGCACGAGCCCGACAAGGTGCGGCTCCTCCCGGGTGCGGGAGAGGCGATTCGCCGGTTGAACGACGCCGGCTGGTCCGTGGTGGTCGTCTCGAATCAGGGTGGGATCGCGCGCGGCTTGTTCGACGCCTCCGCGTATGCGGCCGTACAACGTCGTCTGTCGGAGCTCCTCGCGGAGCGCGGCGCGCGGCTGGACGGGGAGTACTTCTGCCCCCATCACCCCGACTTCACCGGTCCGTGCCAATGCCGCAAACCGGGGGTGAAGCTGTTCCGGGACGCGGAGGCCGCCCTGGGCTTGAACCTGCGTCGCTCGTACTGGGTAGGGGACCGGGTCAGCGACCTGTCGCCGGCGAACACGCTCGGCGGGCGCGGCCTGCTGGTCGAGACCGGGCGCGGTGCGATGCAGGTGGGGAAGGCGCGCGCCCTCGGCTTCACCGTCGTTCCTGATCTCGCGGCTGCGGCCGCGGCCATCCTGCGCTCGTCGCCCGCCCCACCCCCTACCAGGTCGCCATGAGACCGCATCGAGTGGCCGCGTTGCTCGCGGTCGTGATCCCCACGGCACTCGGGGCACAACGCAAGGCTGCCCCTGCGTCCACCCCGCCCCCGCCCCCGCCCCCGCCCCCCGCGGTCCGCGGGACCATCGCCCCGGGCGACACCGTGCGCGACTCTCTGACCAGACGCGACGTGCTGCTCCGGACCGAAAACACTTATGCGCTTGAGTGGCGGCTGGCGGGCCGTGGGGGCACGACCGTGACCATCGATCTCGCATCCGACGCCTTCGACGCGTATGTGTTTCTGCTTGGACCTGGGCTCGAGAAGACGGCGCCGCAGGACGACGACTCCGGCGGCCGTTGCAATGCGAGACTCACGGTGCGGTTTCCCAAGACCGGCGACTATTTCATTGTCGTGACGACGAGCGATCGCCTTGCCACCGGGCCGTTCGTTCTCACCGTCACGTCGGGCTCCCGCCCCGTCTCGCTCGCACCCTGCACACGGTGACGATGGCGTCGTCCCCCGCCCCGGTCCCTGTCGCCGTTCTGGTGTCGGGCGGCGGGACCAATCTGCAGGCGCTGCTCGACGCGTTCCACGGATCCACGCTCGCGCGGATCGCGCGCGTCGTCTCGAGCCGAGACGGCGCGGGGGCGCTCGAGCGCGCCCGGCGCGCCGGCGTCCCCACCGTCGTGCTCCGAGATCCCGACGATGCGGACGAGCTCGTCCGTGCGCTGGGCGATGCCCGCCTGGCGGTCCTTGCGGGATACCTGAAGCGCGTGCCCCCGGCCGCGGTCGCGCGGTTTCGCTGGCGCCTGATTAATATCCATCCGGCTTTGCTCCCCGATTTCGGCGGGCGGGGGATGTACGGTCGCCGGGTCCATGAGGCGGTGCTGTCGAGTGGAGCTCACGTCTCGGGTGCGACGGTACACTACGTCGATGAGGAATTCGACCGAGGGCCGATCATCGCCCAATGGCCCGTGCCGGTTCAGGCCGGAGACACACCGGAATCGCTGGCGGCGCGGGTACTCGAGGTGGAGCATCGGCTGCTGCCACTCGTGGTACAGGAGCTGGCGCGGCAAGGGGTGCCCCAGGGGCCAGTGAAGGTGTCCGTGCAACAAACCAACTTCGACGGATCGACGGAACGACGGAAAGAGGATGCATGACAAGACTCCGGCTCGCGCTGTTTTTACTTTCCGTCATTCAGTCATTCCGTCGCCTCTCTGCGCAAAGCCCCCTCGACGGTCTCGCGCTCCGATTCGCTTCCATGACCGCCGTCACCGGGTTCGAGCAGGCGATGGGCGACTCGCTGCTCAGGCTGCTGCCCGGCAGTACGCGGGACCGCGCCGGCAGCGTCACGCTCACCCTGGGTCAGGGCGCGCCCAAGCGGCTCCTCACCTGCCCGCTCGACGAGGTGGGCTACGTCGTGGGCAACATCCTGCCCGACGGGTATTTGTTCCTGCGACGCGTCGGTGGCGGGGCACGCCTCGCATATCCGCTGTTCGATCAGCAGCTCGAGGGCGAAAGAGTCACGGTGTTTGGTGCCCGGGGTCCGGTGTCAGGAGTGGTCGCTGTGCGATCCACCCACCTCACTCGGGGGCGCGGCGGGCCGGGTTCACCTGATCCTGTGTTCACCGTCGACAACGCGTACGTGGACGTCGGCGCCGCCTCAGCGGCCGAAGTCGAACGGCTCGGTGTCGCCGTGCTCGCGCCGGTATCGTTGACGAAACAGCCACACGTTTACGGCAATCGTCTCCTTGCCGCACCTGCCGCGGGCCGCCGCGCCGCCTGTGCCGCGCTCGCCACCGCCGTTCGAGCGAAACCGAGCGTGCAGGGCACGGTGGTCGTCGCGTTCACGACCCAAAGCCTGTACGCCGGCAACGCAGGTCTGGAGACCGTAAGCCGGTTGCTCGGACCTTTCGAGGAGACCAAGACCGTGAGCCTGCCGGCCAAGTACCCGGACACCGCAGTGGAGACGGTTGATCTCAGCGCCGCGGAGGCCCTTGTGAAGGAGCTGGTCACGTGGATGGGGGGACGATGAAGCCGGTTAGAGGGCTAGACGGCTGGACGGCTAGGGTAAGGACGGCTGTGGTGTTTTTTCTAGCCGTCTACCCGGCTAGCCACCTAGCCGCCCAAGATTCCCCCCGCATCTCCGAGACCCAATCCGTCCTCTCCCAGCTCGTCGAGTCCTATGGGGTCTCCGGGTCCGAGGCCCCCGTGCGCGAAACGGTCAAGCGACTGCTGCCGTCGTGGGTGACGACCGAAACCGATTCGGCGGGGAACCTGTGGGCGCGGGTGGGGCCGAGCGGCACGCCGGTCGTGTTCGTAGCGCATCTGGACGAGATCGGGTTCCGCGTCGCCGCGATTCACGACGACGGCTCACTCGAGCTCGAGACGCGCGGTGGGTTCTTTGCGTCGCTGTTCGAAGCACAGCCGGCGCTGGTGCACACCGAGAAGGGCGACGTGCCGGGCGTATTCGCCCCGCGCGACTCCGCGTTCACTCGGCACAATCCCCCGCCCCTCCATGTCGACGTGGGCACCACGTCGCGCGAGGCCACCGAGGCACTCGGCATCAAGATCGGCTCCACGATCACGATGCCCAAGCACTTCGTCCGGCTGGCCGGGACGCGGGCCACGGGTCGCTCGTTCGACGATCGCGTCGGCGACGCGGCGCAGGTGTTGGCGCTCCGCCATCTCAACCGCGCCCTACTCAAGCGCCCGGTGATCTTCGTCTGGAGCACGCGCGAGGAGATCGGGCTCGAGGGCGCGAAAGCCGTGGCCGCGACGCTCGGCACCACGATCCGACGGGTGCACGCAATCGATACCTTCGTCTCCGCCGACTCGCCGCTCGAGCTGCCCAATTTCGCCGTCGCGCCAATCGGCCGGGGTGCCGTGGCCCGGTCGGTGGACAACTCGTCCGTCACGCCCCCCGCCTACGTCGACTCCCTCGTGAATGTCGCGCGCGCCCATCGCATCGCCCTGCAGGTGGGCACCACCAATGGCGGCAACGACGGCTCCGTGTTCACGCCGTACGGCGTGGTGGATGTGGCCATCGGCTGGCCGCTCCGTTATTCCCATTCGCCCGCCGAGGTCGTGGACCTGAGGGACGTCGCGAGCCTCGCGGACATTATCCAGGCGGTCGCCGAGAGCTGGTGACCGCGCGAGCCCTGGTGTCGGTGTCGGACAAGCGCGGGGTGGTCGACTTCGCCCGCGGCCTGGTGGGGCTCGGTTGGGAGATCGTGTCCACCGGAGGCACGGCCGAAGCCCTGCGCGCCGCCGGCATCCCCGTGATTCCGATCGAGCAGGTCACAGGATTCCCCGAAATGATGGACGGCCGGGTGAAGACCTTGCACCCCAAAGTGCACGGCGGCCTGCTCGCCCGTCGGGCGCATCCGGGTGATCGCGCCGCACTGGCCGAGCACGGGATCGTACCCATCGACCTGGTCGCGGTGAACCTGTACCCGTTTCGCGAGACGGTGGCGAAGCCCGGGGTCACGTTCGAGCAGGCGATCGAGCAGATCGACATCGGTGGCCCATCCATGCTGCGCTCGGCCGCAAAGAACCACGCGGACGCGATCGTCGTGGTGGATCCGGATGACTACCCCGTGGTACTGGATGCCCTCAGATCGGGTTCACTCACCCCGGGCGCAAGCCCGGGGTTACGAAGGGACCTGGCCACCAAAGTCTTCGCCCACACCGCCGCGTACGACGCGGCGATCCACGCCTATTTGTCCCAGGGGGAGACCGGCTGGCCCGAGCGCATCACCATCGCCCTCGAGCGCCGTCAGGAGCTTCGCTACGGCGAGAACCCGGATCAACCCGCGGCGCTGTATGCCTCGTCCGAGCCCGGGATTCGCGATCTCGAGCAGCTTCACGGTAAGGAGCTGTCGTTCAATAATCTGCTCGACGTCGACGCGGGACTCATGGCAGTCACGCCCTGGTGGGCGAACGAGAAGGGCTCGAGCCGCGTCGCGTGCGCGATCATCAAGCACACCACGCCCTGTGGCATCGCGCTCGGGCGCTCGGGAGCCGAAGCATACCAACGGGCGCTCGCCACCGATCGCACGTCGGCCTTCGGCTCAGTGATCGCGTTCACCGCCGGCGTCGACCGCGCCGCGGCCGAAGCGATGCGCGAGCTGTTCGTCGAGGTCGTGGTAGCACCCGCGTTCGCGAACGATGCGCTGGCAGTCTTCCGGGAGAAAAAGAACTTGCGCGTGATCCGCCTCCCGACCGGCGAGGCAGCGGGCTGGGACTGGAAACGGATCCGGGGCGGATTCCTGGTGCAGGAGCGCCCGCGTGGGGCCCGAATCAGGGATGAGGCGGCGTGGAAGGTCGCGACCTCCCGGGCGCCGAGCGACGCCGAATGGCGCGACCTGCGGTTCGCCTGGGCGGCGGTGGGGGCGGTCAAGTCGAATGCCATCCTGCTCGCCCGTGAAGAGGCAGCGATCGGGATCGGGGCGGGCCAGATGTCGCGGGTGGACGCGTCGTTCCTGGCGGTCCACAAGGCGCGTCAGGAGGGGCACGACCCCTCCGGGGCCGTGTTAGCTTCCGACGCGTTCTTTCCGTTCCCCGACGGGGTAGAAGAAGCGGCCCAGGCGGGGGTGCGGGCGATCATCCAGCCCGGCGGCTCCGTGAACGACGCGAAGGTCGTCGCCGCGGCCGATCAGCATGATCTCGCGATGGTGTTGACCGGCATTCGGCAGTTCCGGCACTAACTCGTGACGGGGAGCATGACCAACCAACCGACGCCGTCGTCGTACGCCAGCACCCTCGAGCCCGTCGAGGGACCGCCGTATCTCCTGGCGGGGCTCGTCGCTCTGGGGGCACTGATCATCTACGTGGCGACCCTCGCGCCGACCACCCAGTTCTGGGACACGTCGGAATACATCGCGGCCGCCTACGTGCTCGGCATCCCCCACCCACCCGGCAACCCGTTGTTCGTGCTCATCGCCCACACCTGGGGCCTCATCCCCTGGGTGGCGCACTACGCGGAGCGGATCAACCTGCTCGCGGCGGTGACGAGCGCGATCGCGGCGGGATGCTGGTTCCTCGTGGGCGAGCGCTGGATGCGCAGCTGGGTGCCAGCGCGCTGGCCGCGCCGACTGGCCGCCGTGGCTGGCGCGCTCGTCGCCGCGACGTCGTTCACGGTGTGGAACCAGTCGGTCGTGAACGAGAAGGTCTACACGCTCTCGCTCCTCTCCGTGGCACTGGTGCTGTGGCTCATCGTGCGCTGGGACGACCAGCCCCTGGGCGAGGCACACGATCATCACCTGCTGATGATCGTCTACCTCCTGGCCCTCACGTCCACCAATCACATGATGGGCGTGCTCGTGGGACCGGTCGTGGTGGTGCTGCTGTTTCCGGAGCTCAAGACGCAGCGGCCGAGCGATCCCGCCGCGCGACGGGTGGAGTGGTCGCAGTGGTTCGTGTTCTGCAGCGTGTACGCGATGATCGTAGCGAGTGGGCTCGAGAGCGCCACGCCCCTGGCGTTCGCCGCCGGGTTGTTCGTCCTGGCGTTGCTCTACGCGATCCTGCAGGCGGGGAACTGGGACTTCGCGGTCGCGGTGCTGCTCGTCGCGGTGGTCGGCATCTCGGTCTACCTGTTCCTGCCGATTCGCTCGGCGCACTTCCCGGCGATCAACGAAGGCGAGCCGACCAACTGGTCGGCGCTGTGGGACGTGCTCACGCGCCAGCAATATGGCAAGCCGCCGGTGTGGCAGCGCCAGGCGTCCCTCACCGCCCAGATCGGGATGTGGATCCAATACTTCTCGTGGCAGTGGGGACGCGACTTGCCCACGCAGTTCCGCGCGGGGCTCGCCACGCTGTTCTTCATCATCGGCGGCCTCGGCGCGTACCGGCATTTCAAGGCGGACTTCCGTACGGCGATCGCGATGACTTCGCTCATCGCCACCTTCACGCTGCTCCTGATCTTCTATCTGAACTTCAAGTACGGCTACTCGTGGGCACTCGACAATCCGCAGCTGCAGCGCGAGGTCCGCGAGCGGGACTACTTCTTCATTGCGTCGTTCGCGCTCTGGGGGGTCTGGGTGGGTATGGGGCTCGCCACCCTCATGGAGTGGGCGAGCGACGCGTTCGCGGACCGCGAGCCGAACGCGGAGCGACGCTGGGTGCTCGCGACCCCGGTCCTGCTGCTCGCGCTCGTCCCGTTCTTTGGGAACCGTCTCACGGCGTCCCGCAAGGGCGAGACGCTCGCGCGTGACTTCGCCTCGGACCTGTTGCAGTCCGTCGAGCCATACGGGGTGCTCGTGACGGCGGGTGACAATGACACCTTCCCCCTGTGGTACGCCCAGGAAGTGGAGCACATCCGGCAGGACGTCACCGTCGTCAACCTGTCGCTCGCGAACACGGACTGGTACATCCGGCAGCTGCAGCGCCGCCCGCTCGCCACGTTCGATCCTACGAACGCGCCCGCGATTTATCGTGGGCGCTCGTGGCCCAAGCCCGAGGGCCGGCTGCTCAGCTATTCGGACACGTATGTCCGCGACTCGCTCCTGCCGGTGTACTGGCTCGGCGAGAAGCAGGGCGTGAACCTCGGCGGCGTGGCGATCACGCTCGATCCGCAGCAACTGGGACGCCAGTACCTGGAGCGGGCGGACGTGATCGTGCTCCAGGCGATCAAAGATCAAATGGGCCGGCGGCCGATCTATTTCTCCCGCACCGTGGGCCCGTACGCCGACCAGTTCGGTCTCACCGCCGACCTCGAGGGACAAGGGTTCGCGCGCAAGCTGCATACGGAGGCGCTCGCCGAGTCGGATAGCATCAAGATCATTTCGGTGTTCGGCTACGTGAACGTGCCGCGCACCGAGAACCTCGCCTTCAACGTGTATCACATGGCGAGCGCGGCGCGCAACCGTCCGCGCGGCTGGGTGGACAAGCCCTCAGAGGGGATTCTCGCGACCTACGGGCTGCTGTATCAGTCGCTCGGTCAGGTATTGCGGGCCAAGCAGCCGGACCTCGCGAGCAAGGCGTTGGTGGTCGCGGATTCGGTCTTCAAGAACACGAGCTACGGCTTTAATCCGCCCGCGGAGCGCTAAGGCGACGCAGCGGATTCAGGCTCACTGCCTCAGTCATCCGAATTGCGGTAACCGCCCTTTTTGATCCAACTCGGCACTGGCGACGGGGTGGACTTGGCCGGCGGCTTGGACGCGACTCGCTGGGCCGGAGGCGACGCCGCAGTCGCGGGAGGAAATTTGAAGCTCGCCAGATTTGTGAGCACGCTATCGAGCGTGCCGACCTTCATCGGAGGCTGCTGCAGCATGGCTGCCATGGCAGCGACGAGTTGGTCGATGTGCGCCGATCCGATACGCCGTAACTGTTGCCAAATCTCCGATCGACCCACCCGCTGAAAATCTTCGCGCACGAAGATCAGATTGTCGCCGGTATGAAACCGTTCCCAGAGGGTGGCATCCTGCTCCAGCGCCGCCAGCGAGAGATAGATGACGAGAGCTGAAAACCGATCGATCTCCTGCCCGTAGTCTTGCTCGCTCCGTTCGGGATGCTGGTAGGCACGGTGGCCGATTTCCGTAGCGTGGCGGCCCTTCAAGGCCGGCACCCACATCCCGTCGTAGTCGACCAAGTGGATCGATCCGCCGCGCACCAGGATATTGCCGTGCTGCAAATCGCCGTGCGCGACCCGAGCAGCTTCGAGGTCGCGAACCAGTGTCACCCATTTTGCCCGCAAGGTCGCGAGTGAGCCGGGATAGCGGAGCTGCTTCTCGATATGACTGTGCAGCAGGTCGCCCTCGGCCCATTGCATTTTGACGATCGGGAACCAGCTGGAGCGGATTTGGATGCCCTGCTTGAGAAAGTGAAAATTGACGTCGTAGGGCAGGCGGACCGCGCGAAGACGTCTCGAGATCGCCTCGTACCGTTCGGCATGGTCGCTGATGGGGCGCAAGAAACAGCGAATCGCCCAGGTCTTCTTGAATGACAAGAAGCCGCCCGGCTGCCTGGCCTTGTAGACCACGGCGTTGCCGCCGGTGGCCGGCTTGGGCATCCCGAACCGATCAAGCTCGAGGGCGACCACTCGTAATCCTGGGTCAGCAAACGCCTTCGGCGGGTGCTGCACCGCCTCATGGTATTCGGTCAGGTCCGGCCAGGCTCCCCCCCCCATCGCTATCGCTCCTTCGCGGCAACCGGTGAATCGTGATGAATGACGCGAACCAGCGTAAAGTCGTCGTTGCGCAATCCATGCGTGCGGCCGTAGGCGACCATCGCGGCGAAGCTCTCTGGCGTACGCAGCTTCCGGTACAGCCACTTCCACAATGGTCGCCCGGCTTCATGCTGTTTCAAGAGCCATGCGGCCAGCGCATCCGTGGCGAGGAGCAGCATGTCGCCATCGCGCAGGCTGCCTTTGCTGATGTGTATCCGTTCGTGCGGTGGTTCGCCGTCCGACCTAGAGCCGATCAGATACGGGCTCATGGTGAATTGCGAAGATTCCTGCAAGGGGAACGCCGTGATCACCCGCATCCCTTTACCGACGTCATCGACCTGCATGAGGCAACAGTCACCAACTGCCAGCGCCGTCCACCGGTTCGTGTGAGCGTCAATCTGGAGACCGAGCAAAGCCGCGAACGCGCCCTGGTCGGCCTTTTCGCTGGCGAACCAAGGGAGCGGCCGACCCGCCAATCTTCGCCGCCAGAGGCGGCGCGCCGGCTGCAACCGCGCAAAAAACTCTGCCCCGGCGAGCTCACTGCGCACGTAGCTTTCGGCCAACAGCACCGCCCAGAGCTTGGCAAAACTGCTTTCGGTGGCGCCATCGGCCACCGCCACGCGCTGGCCGGCGGGGGTGCGAGTGTGCCGATGCGCCCATGCATCCTCGTACTCCTCAACACTGTTGCCCGACTTCGGGCAGCAGAAAACCTTTATGTCGCACTCGTTGGCCGCCGTGGCGTGGTTCACCGCAGCGGTGCTCAACGCAGGCGAACATTCGCCGGCCGCGTGCCGATATCGAGAAAATGGATGACGTGCAACGGTTGCGCGTTGAAGATGAATCCTCGCGAGTTTTCCCCGGCCGGCAAACCCAGCTCCGTCGCGCGTGCCACCATGAACGGCGTGAGCGTCGATGAGGCTTCAAACAGCGCTTTGGCATGCTGATCCGGAAGTTTGCTGGCATTGCCCGGTAGTTCGATCGACGGCCCGGCCGTCGACGACAGATGGATGTTGAAGAGCAGCACCGAACCGTCCTCGCCGCTGACCGCCGTCAACTTGCGCGCCTCGGCGACGAGATCGCCATCCGTTGCCTCGCCGTCGGTGATGTTGATGACGATCGGCGGAAATCCCGTCGGATGCTCCTGGCACCACGTCTCGACCAACTTGGTGGCGTCCTTGAGCGCGGCGCACATCGGCGTGCCCCCTTTCCAATAGGGGTCGAACCAGACGGGAAATTTCACAGTTTGGTCCATCACGCCGCCGGCGCCATCGTCCGATTGCTTGGTGCGTTCTTCGATGCGCAACGGCTTGCCGGCCAATTCACTGATCGGGACCAACGAGCGCCCGCTCAGTTCACCGCCGAGCGCCGGTTTACAACTCTCATCGCTGTAGCCCAGCACACCGACATGGAAGTAGTCGTAAATGGAGTCCGACTTGGCGCAACGGATGCACAGATTATGAAGCAGCTTGTTGAGGATGGTCGCCAGCTCCTCGGCCTTCTTCTTGCCATTGTCTCCGCCGGCAAAAGAGTCCTCCATCGACTCGGACTGGTCGACCAGAAACAGGAAACAGCCCGGGTTCTTACGACTGATTTCGGCCTGGTATGGCATGGTTTTTCTCCAGAGCGAGCGCGGGCAGCCAGAAGACGATACGGGGTGACCGAATCATGAGGTCCTGAGCTTGTTCGTCCGGGCCAGGGCAGGCTGTGACTGTTGTCACCTCATGATGGGGCGCGCGCCAAACGGGAGAGCGGGGCAGCGGTTGAGGACCGGCAGCTCGCGATTGCCGTCGCGCCGGCGTGTCCGAGGATTGAGATCACGAAGCTCTGCGGATGGAAGACTCGACGAGGCCGATCTCGCCTCAAGACGGCCTTCTCGCCAGGCCGCCGCAGCGTAAGTTCAGTGGTAGCAATCGGGAGGGCTAGACCTAACTGGTAAGGCGGCGGTCTTGAAAACCGCTGGGCGCAAGCCCGTACAGGTTCGAGTCCTGTGCCCTCCGCTAAGTCCTACAACGATTTCCGTACACCGCCTCAGCGACCGGTCGGTGCTGCGGACCCTGGTGTCCAAACGCACCATCCTTCGGATGCTGAGGCGTCGTTTCCTCACCGGTTGAACCAGCCGCAACAGCCTGGGGGCCCGTCGCTGACTCAGGGATTCCGTCAAAAGGGCATCTCAAGCTCAGGTAAGGGAACAGGTTTCCCGAGCGGCACTCGACGTGGCCCCGGGAATGCAGTGCAATGACGACATGAGCACACAGACGACGCAGCGGGAGCATCCCCGGCGACGCGGTCAGGACCGGCGACGAGACGCCGGCCGCCGCATCACGCGCGACCGGCGTCGTGACGCGATCACGGTTCACGTGGACCGCCGCAGCGGCACGGATCGCCGATCCGGCGACCAGCGGCGCGCGCGAGCGGAACGTCGGACGCCGCCTGAGGGCTTCAGGTTCCCCTAGGTCGCCGCGTCACCGCTCGATCGGAACGAGTGAGCCAGCTTCCTCCGGCGAGACGTTGCGTCCGGCGAGCGCGAGCGCGCGAGCGAGCGCCGGATCGCGGTGGGCGGCGAGATCCGCGCCGCTCGGCAGTATGATCTCGTCCGGAATGACCCCTCGACCTTCGAGGCGCGTTCCGTCCGCGAAGGCGATATCCGCCACCGACACAAGCGTTCCGTAGAGGGCGACGATGTCGGTGCCTACCCCGTGTGAGTACCCTTCGGCTTCCATCACGGCGCCCGCCGTCCGGTCGCCCACGACCGGCCCGCGCTTCCGCATCTGGACGAGGTAGGCGAGCATCTCTGCGGCCGACGCCGATTGCGCGTCGACGACGACCACGACGGTGCCGGTGAATCGGGGACCGTCGGCGCGCGTGCTGAGTGGCTCGTTTTTGTGGCGCTGATGACGGACGCCGAACGTGTCGACGCCCACGAGGGCACCGGCGAGGCGGAGCAACGTCGACTCGTCGCCGCCGGGATCGCCGCGCAAGTCGAGAACGAGAGCCTTGAATTCCCGCGCGCGCTTTACAAAGCGGTCGATCTCGCGATCCTCGACGCTGAAGGTGCGCAGCTGCAAGACGATAATGTCCGTGCCTAACTCCACGTATGGACTGCGCTGACTGCGCTCGAAGTTTTCTGCCTCGCGAATCACGCGCCAGATGTCGTCGCCGTGGGTGAAGTCCATGATTGACGGACGTGGCACGACCTTCCCTTGCACCACGATCGATCGTACGGTATCGCCGGGGCTGCGAAGGGCCAGCCGAACGGCTATGCGGGGAACGAGGCGGCGATAGACGTACTCAAGATTCCATCGATCGGTACGGTTCGCTGCGAACTGGTCGACGGCGACGACGCGGTCGCCAGGCTTCACCCCCTTCGCCGCCGCTTCGCTCTTGGGGTCAACCTTCACGATGTAGCAGGAATCGCCGACCGTCCCCAGGCTCCATCCGTACTCCACGTCAGTGGTGCGTTGCGGCGGGAGGAAGAACGTATGCGAGTCCTGCAATGAATTGAGTGTCACCGCGATGGTAAAGAATGCCTCGCTATTGGACTGCGCCCGCTTGATGCGCGCCTCCGCGGAATCGAAAAGGGTGGCGAGGTCGAGGCCGTGGAAGGTCGTGTCGTAGTAGTGTTGGCGAAGATCCTTCTCGACCGCGCGCAGCATGAGGCGGTCCCGTTCGCGATCGAAGCCGGTCATCTCCTGACCGGCCGCGAGCCGGGTCAGGCACAGGACGCAGAGGAGACCGAACGCGAGAGCGGCGCGCATGAGTGGGGTGGAGCGGCTACCTACTCCCGCGGGCGGCGTAAGGGGACGATTCTCAGTAGGGTTATGAAGGTGGACGTCGCCTCGGCGACACGGGAACTTCAGCGTGCAGAGCGCCGCTGCGGAACTGGAGCTTGCACTCGACGAGGATCGGAACGCGATGCCCCTTCTCTTGGCCGGGGAGAAACCGGGCCCGCTCGAGTCCGAGAAGCAGGTCGCGTTCAAGCGTTTTCATCTGTAGGGTACTGTTGATCAGCCGCACCGATGCGGGGGCCACCTGGCCGGCCGTGTCTACAATGAATTGAAACGTGATCATGCCCCAGCGATCGTGCTCCGCCTCAAAGCGATCCGGCCCGACTCCGAACACCGAGACGTCGTAAAGGCGCGGTAGCACCACGTCGCTGGGACATGTCTTCGTGCAGTCCACCACCGCGTTGCTTCGCGACGTAGGCGGCCCCGTGTCCACCACCGCCGTGCTCCGCTGCGCGTTGAACAGGACGACGAGCGCCGAATCGTAGCGGGCCAGCCCGTCCCCTTTGAGCACCGGGTCGAGAGCCAACGCGCGCCGAAAATCGGCGCTCGTTCCCGAATCGTCCCCCTTGTAAAAGGCGATCACGCCCAGCAGGAGCCAGGCCTGGACCTGATCGTCCCGCGTCGGATGACCCGACGTGTCAAGCGAGGAGCGCAGGTGCACGACCGCGCTGTCGAGCCTGCCGCCGCGGAAATGAACGCGCGCCGTCTCCAGGTGGTCGTACGACGACGTTTGAGCGGCGACCGGACACAGGCTGCCACTACAGACGACGGGCAGGAGGATGGACCACATCACCCGACGCATATGGCCGACGGCGACCTCCAAAGGCGATCTAGCATAGGCGTCGGGCGTCGTCTTGACTAGTGACGTTTCGTGCGGCCGGTTTGTCGGTCACCGGTCACCGATCACCGGCCTTTAGAATCGCATCCCCACCGTTACCGGCACGAGCCACCGTGCGTCGGCCGGAGCGTTCATCAGCCCGTGGTAGCGAATCCAGCACTCAGGCTCTGCAGCTGCTGCGCCGGTCCCTGCGCGACATTGGTACCGACCGCGACTGCGCCGAACCGTTGCGCGTGCACCACAGAGGAGAAGAAGAGCGTGAGGCTGGAGACGACGATCGAAACGAACCGACCGAATGCATCATGGAGGGACCTCCGACGCGGGATTCCCTACAATACCCACCGCTCCCGACCTCAACCAGAGCCCCTGTCGCATCTCCATCCGTTCGTGCCGCAAAAACGCCCTAGCGGACGGGCGTTCCACGGTGAAGTATTGAGGCATGCGGACCGTCACCGCACTTGCCGCGCTCGTCGCGTCCGCCACCCTCGCCTCCGCGCAAGCGGTCGACACGACGGTGACGGCGCAGGGCTTTCTCCAGCACGACGATCAGGTGGGACTGTGGACCATCGTGGTGCCCCTTCCCTTGCGCGCGTTGGGCGCGCGCACGTACGTGGTGCCGATCGTGGGGAACCAGGATCGCTGGAGCCGGTACGTCAACCGCTACATCGAGGCGACCGGACGCGTCACCCGCATTCCCGAGCGCGGCGATCCGCCGATCGCGATGGAGATCGAAAAGGCCAAGGAGGTCGAGCCCCCCGGGACCGGTCACGCCACCATGGACCGCGGGATGACGCAGCATGCGGACGTCACGCTGTCCGTGATCCCCAACCGCTTCAGCTGGATCGATGCGACCGGGAAAGAGACCGGAGTGAACCCGATCGTGCTGTACTCGATCCTCAATCGGCGCGAAGCGCCGATCTGGTTCATCCTCCCCAACAACGACTTCGTGTGCATCTCGGTCAAGACGAGGGACAACGTCACGCTGTGGGACTCGACCACCCAGGTCCCGAATCCCGATGCGCGCCGCTTCGCCGTGCAGCGCGCCGGCGTCTTTCGCGATCAGATCCGCCTGCCCCGAGAGGCGGCCCCGCGTCCCGGCCACTACGTCGCATCGGTGGGGATCTGCGCCGTGGACGAGTACGACGTCAAAGCGGAGTTCGAGATCCAGTAGCGTCGAGCGACTGCCGCGCCCGTCGAAACACCTCGTACCACATCGCCCGCGTCAGCTTTCCCGTGTTGGTGTTCTGCCGACTCGGGTGATACGACGCGATGACGATCGTGCCGTCCGGCAACGCGCTCGCCGCTCCGTGACGAAACGGCGGCCGGGCGCGCGGCGTGAGCCGCTCCCACCACCCGGTCGCCTTGAGCCAACCCTCATGCGCGACGCGGCCCAGCGTGACCACCGTCCGCACGCGTGACAGCAACCGCACCTCGGCCGTGAGAAAGGGCCGACAGCGGACGAGCTCGACCGGGAGCGGCTTGTTCCCCGGGGGCGCGCACCGCGCGGCGGCCGTGATATAGCAGTCGATCAGCCGCAGGCCGTCGTCCCGCCGGAGCGAGTCCGACTGGCTCGCGAACCCGAAGCGGTGCAGCGCTTCGTACAGCCACCGCCCGCTCGAATCGCCGGTGAACATGCGACCTGTCCGATTGGCCCCATGCGCCGCGGGCGCGAGTCCGACGATCAGGACCCGTGCGCGCGGATCGCCGAATCCGGGCACGGGCTTTCCCCAATAGGTCCACTCCCTGAATTCGCGCTTTTTTTCGCGCGCCACACGGCGGCAGTACGCACGGAGTCGGGAGCAGCGGGCGCACGAGACGATGGCGCGATTGACGCCCGCGACGGTCGCGAAGGCGCCGGGAGACATGCCGGGAATTTAGGGTGCCGCGGACCGTCGCAATCTGTAACGAACGCCCCACACGTTTGCGGCAGGGGTGAACAGGGCCGCTGCGGCGGAGCCGCGGAAGGGACCCATCGGCCCGCGCCGCGGCAAGTCAAGGGACCCGTGTGAGGACCATCGCCGTCTGGGGCGCGAACGTTGCAGCGAAAGTCGCGCTGAGGAGTGCAGCCCACCCGCGCTGCCGTACCGCAGCGCATGTGCTACGACACGGCAGCGCATGTCCTGTCAGGAAGAAGGTATCTCATGCGCCCTGCAACACCCGTCCGGCTCTGCCGTTCGGCCATCGCCACTCTGTCCGTATCTCTATTCACAACATTGACCACGAGCTGCAGCAGCCCGCCGAATCCGATGGAATCGTGGCGACCGGAGCTCGCCGTCGTCACCCCTGTCGCCCTCACGGACCTCGGCACCCTGGGCGGCAACCACAGCGAAGCCCTGGCGATCAACGTCCGAGGCCAGGTGGCGGGCTTCAGCACGACCGCGACCGGCGAGCGACACGCGTTCTTCTGGGACGGCGGCGCGATGCGCGATCTCGGCGCGTTCGCGGGCGGCACTTTCGGTGCGCCGTTCATCGCGCTCAACGACGCCGGCCAGGTGGCGTTCACGAGTGTCGTTGCCTCCGGTGAACGGCACGCGGTCCTCTGGGACGGCACGACGGTGCGCGACCTCGGCACGCTGGGCGGCGATTACAGCGAAGCCACGGCCCTCAACGCGGCCGGCCAAGTGGTCGGTTTCAGCCGCATCACCGGCGGGTTCGACGTCCACGCAGTCGTGTGGGATCACGGCGTGCTCCGTGATCTCGGGCCCGGCAGGGCGCTGGCGATCAATGCCCGCGGTCAGGTGACCGGATTCGGCGCATCGCATGCGTTCCTCTGGGACGGGAGGGCGCTGAGCGACCTCGGGACCCTCGGGGGCAGCACGAGTTTCGGAACCACCATCAACGAGATGGGACAGGTCGCGGGCGTCAGCAGTCTCGCCTCCGGCACGTCACACGCGTTCTTCTGGGACGGCGCCACGATGCAGGACCTCGGTGCAGTGGGGGGGGACGATTGGTCCGGGGATCCATCGTCCTGGTTCAGCGGCGCGACGGCCCTCAACGCGCGAGGACAGGTCGCGGGCTTCTCGGCGGGATTCCTTCCCGCGCAGGAGTTGGCGTTCTTCTGGGACGGGACGACCATGCAGGGCCTCGGCACCCTGGGCGGCGCGGACAGCCATGCCATGGCCATGAACGGCCGCGGCCAGGTGGTGGGCCAAGCCGCCCTCCCCTCGAGCACCTGCTACAACTATGAGGTCGGATGTCATGCGTTCCTCTGGAACGGCACGACGATGAGCGATCTCGGCAGTCTGGGGAGTGGGCCCAGCGTTGCGCTGGCCATCAACGGGAGGGGTCAGATCGCGGGGTGGAGCTCCCCAGGTGACTTGCACCTGGACGCACCGATTCACGCCGTGGTGTGGACGGTCCGGCCGACGAGCGTCGCGGCGGCAGTCACGACGGGCGAGCGCTGATCCTCTACGGTGCTACGGACCTGGGAGACGCGTCAGGGGAACCGAATCGGGAGACCGTTCTGCACGCTGCCGGCGACGGTGAACGCCTGCACCGCGATCGCGGCGCCGAGCAGCCACGGCCGGACTTTGGGTGGAAGGGCGGCGGCGGCGCCGAGGACCGTGAGGCCGGCGATGGCCGTGTACGTATTCACCTGACCTACGCTGGGCCGGTCGCCCAGCAGCGGGTTCGCCTCACGGAAGCCGGACCAGCCGTGACGCGCGAGCTCGCGGGTCTGCGCAGCATCCATCATCAGCGTGACCACGAACGCGCTTGCGAGCACGGTGTGCGTCTGGTTCCAGGAAACGCGCCCGGGGATGTCGGTGATCGTCGAAGTGCTCAACGACACTCGCGCTGGTTGGGTCACAGCGACGATGCGCATCGCGTCTTGGTTCACGCGAAGGCCCGTAGACACGCGGCTGCCGACCGCCAGAGATCCCAAGAATGGGTTCGGCCCGCGGTCGACGTGCGCCCACTCCCCAAACCTGACGCCTTTGAGGGCCTCCTGGGCGGTCGCTGGTGCAGCCATGCCGGTCAGTGCCGTCGCGGCGAGCAGCATAACAAGGATCCTGGGCATACCCCCTCTCGGGGGCAAAGCCGGTGCCATCTGGCCTGTCCGCGGGTCGAGGGCGCCGGCGCCAGTCTTGTGGCCGCGCCGTGACAGGTGTGCGGCGAAGATGAGCACGCTACGCCCGCTTCTCGTACTCGAACAGCTCGCTCGGGGTTACCCTGAGGGCCCCGCACAGCCGCTCGATCGTGTCCGCGCGAATGAGGCGGAAGCGGCCGCTCGCGCTGGTGAGGCGGTAAATACTGTTCAGGCTCAGGCCGGTGAACTTGGCCAGGGCGTAGGGCGACAAGCCGCGCGTCTCCAGGAGCTGCCGCACGCGTAACCGCACCGCCCCCCGCTGGCGAAAGCGAATCTTTTGACCCCGGTATTGCGCCATGGTATCCCTCCTGAACGGTTATAACAACTGCAAGTAGTATACTATATCTTTGGTATAACATCAAGGAGTTATATAGTGCAGGGGAAAGACTTGCACTTGGCGCGCCGTGAAGGGGCCTTCTATCACGATTCGTCGAGGTTTAAGTTGGAGCGCTGCAACGTTGGAGAGGTGGCCGAGTGGCTGAAGGCGGCGGTTTGCTAAACCGTTATAGGGGCTAATACCTCTATCGGGGGTTCGAATCCCCCCCTCTCCGTGGTAAAGACGGGTGTCCGGTGTCTGGTGTCCGGTGTCAGGGGCGCCCAGCGGACACCGGACACCTGACACCAGACACCTCTCGCATGACCCGCGTCAGATTCGCCCCATCTCCCACCGGCTACCTGCATGTCGGCGGTGCGCGCACGGCCCTGTTCAACTGGCTGTACGCCCGCCACGTGGGCGGCAAGATGCTGCTGCGCATCGAGGACACCGACAAGGCCCGGTCGACCGACGAGCATACCCGCGTGATCCTCGATGGCCTCACGTGGCTGGGGCTCGATTGGGACGAGGAGCCCGTCTTCCAGGGCGCCCGGCTCGCGCGGCATCAGGAGGTGGCGGACCGCCTGCTGGCCGAGGGAAAGGCCCATGTCGAGGAGGGCGCGATCCGGTTTCGGTTGCCCCCGGGCGAGATCGCCTGGGACGACGCGGTCCACGGGCGCATTTCGTTTCAGGGCGAGGATATCAAGGACTTCGTGATCCTGCGGTCCGACCGCACCCCCATCTACAACTTCGCAGTGGTGGTGGACGACATCGACATGCAGATCACGCACGTGCTGCGGGGCGACGACCACATTTCGAACACGCCCAAGCAGATCGCGCTGTACCGCGCGCTCGGCGCGCCGCTGCCGGTGTTCGGCCACGTACCGATGATCAACGGCCCCGATGGAAAGAAGCTCTCCAAGCGCCACGGGGCGACCGCGGTGGGAGACTACCAGCACATGGGAATCCTGCCCGCCGCCATGCGCAACTTCCTGGCGCTCCTCGGCTGGAGCCCGGGGGGCGACCGCGAGATCATGACGCAGGACGAGATGATCCAGCTGTTCTCGTTCGAAGGCATCCAGCAGAAGGCCGCCATCTTCGACATGACCAAGCTCGAGTGGATGAACGGCCAGTACCTGTCCGCCACCCTCGCCGAGGCGCTCTACCCCCTCGTGTCGCCGCACCTCGCGCAGTACGGCGTGCGAGGCGACCGGGAGGCGATCCTCAGGGCGATCGCCGCGGTGAAGACCCGCTCCCGCACGACGCTCGACGTGGCGCGCCAGGTCGCGGTCCGGCTCGACGCGAAGCACCTGCAGTTCGATGAGAAGGCCAAAAAGGAGATCGCCAAGGATCCGGCGGGCTACAAGGGGTCGCTCGAGGCCAGCCTCGCGGCGCTCGCGGGCACCGAGTGGACCACGACGGCCCTCGAGCAGCGGCTACGCGCACTGGCCGAAGAGCGCGGCGTCGCCGCGGGGAAAATCTTCCAGCCGATCCGCATCGCGCTGAGCGGCGGAACGGTATCCGAGCCCGTGAACGAGCTACTCTACGTCGTGGGAAAGGAAGCGGCGCTGAAGCGACTACGAGATGCCGCATCGATGAGTATCCCGGGCTGAGAGCCCGCGCTCGGCAGATGGAGCGTCCTTAAGGACGCCCTCCGAGCCGAGCGCGCCCTCTCAGGGCGCGAATAACACGAAAACGGAAATTCGGAGGTGTGGGGATCCGATCAGGGAACTCCGCTGACCGTATCAGCCTTTGCCTTCGTCGAATCCGGCTTGGCCCGCCGCGCGGCGTCGCGCTCTTCCTGCTTGCGCTCCCGCAGCTCGCGCACGTACTGCCGGAACAGATGCAGCGTCTCGGTACGCCGCGCCGCCTGCATCAGATCCTGTCGCATCTCGTCCAGCTGACGCGCGCGCATCTGCTCGTCGTAGTTCCCTTGCGGCAAGGTGATCGGGAGCAGCGCGAGGGCGGCCGTGGGAATCTTGATCCCCGCCACGTGAATGAACTGTGAATCGATGCCGAACACCTGGCCCGCGACTTCCGTGGTCCAGGTCGGGCGTTGACGGGCCCGCTGGTCCTGGTCGATGATCACGTTGAGCGAGTCCACCATCGCGTGGAGCCGGTGCACCACCGCCGTGTCGCGGTCGGCCTGCGGCTGATAGAGCGCGTCCGCCACCTCGGACGGCAGCGCGGGACGGGGCGTCACCCACAGCCGCCCGTCGCCGACCTGGGGTGGCGAGATGATATGCGGGCCGACGGCCTCGGAGCTCGTGGCGAGGTTCGTATCCGGACGCCCGACGGGCGCCGGCACCGGCGGCGTCGTGTCCGGCACGGCGGCGTTCGGAAGCGGCCGCCCCAGGCCACCGCTCGGGCCGATCCCCCGACGCGTCCCGCCGAATGGGGGCAGCTCGATGAACTGCGGGCTCTGCGGCCGAATGATGGTGATCAGCCGCTGGTGCCGGTCGATCTGCCATGACGACGTGATCGCCCATACGATGAGCCCGCCGTGGAACACGGCGCTGGCGATCCAGGTGAATCGCCGTACCTCGCGCGAGCTCCGCCGCAGCTCAAACAACGGTGAGCACCTTTCCCAGCCGCTCGGCGGCCTCGACCAGCCGCGGCGTGCCGACCGTCAACGCGATCCGGAAGAACCCTTCTCCACCGGCGCCGAACCCGGTCCCCGGCAACGTCACCACCCCCTCTTCGGTGAGCGCGCGGCGCGCAAACGTGGCGGACTCGACACCCTCGGGGAGCGGGACCCACAAATACATCGTGGCCACGGGCGTCTCGGGCTCGAAGCCCTGGGCTCGAAGCACCGGGAGGACGCCGTCGCGGCGCTCTTTGAACCGCTCCACGTAGCCGCGCGAGAGCGCTTCCGCCTGCGGCAACACCGCCGCCCCAGCCGCCTGCACGGCGAGGAACGCGCCCGTGTCCACGTAATTCTTTACGCGCGCCAGCGCAGCGATGAGCTCGGGCCGTCCCACGGCCCATGCGAGCCGCCACCCCGTCATGCAGAAGCTCTTCGACAGCGAGTGGAACTCGACCGCGACCTCGCGCGCCCCGGGGATCTCGAAGATGCTCGGCGCGACGTAGCCGTCGAACGTGATCTCGCAGTACGGGTTGTCGTATGCGATCACGATACCGTGCTGGCGACAATACGCCACGGCGCGCTCGAGGTAGTCTTTGGGAGCGATCGCGGCGGTGGGATTGTTGGGGTAGTTCAAGTAAACGAGTTTGGCGCGGCGGGCGACGTCCGGCGGGAGCTCGTCCAGCTCCAGCAGGAAGTTGGTTCGCGGCGTCAGCGCGTAGCGATACGGCTCTCCCCCGGCGAGCACGGTGCCGCCCTCGTACACGGCGTACCCGGGCTCGGGGACGATCGCGACGTCACCCGGATCGAGCATCGCGACGGCCAGGTGCGCGATGCCCTCCTTCGAGCCGATGAGGGGGTGGAGCTCCGTGAACGGATCGAATCGCGCGCCGAAGCGGCGTTTCATGTACGCGGCCGCGGCCTCGCGGAACGCGGGGAGGCCCATCTGGAACGCGTAGCGACTCATCGCGGGATCGCGGAGGGCCCGGCTGAGCGCGTCGACCGCGACCTCGGGTGGCGCGAAGTCCGCGTCCCCGGCTCCCACGTCGATGACGTCGACCCCCTCCTGGACGAGCCGACGCTTGATCGTCGGGATCTCGGCCATCGGATAGGTGGGCAGCGCCGCCAACCGCTTGCTGAATTGAGTCACGCCTGGTCCTCTCCACCAAAATACGCGCGAGCTACGTTCGGAATTTACTCTTTGGCGGTGCAACCCGTTACAGCCGCTTTTCTCCCTCTACCGACCACTTCGACCTCTACCGACCTCTACCCCCCTCTACCGCCTTTTCTTCCGCTCCAATCCCATGTCGCGCAAAGAATTCCTCGCAGGCACCGAGCACGTCTGCCCACTGCCCCACCACCCGACTCGCCCGCGGGAGCCCCTGGAGAATGAGGGCCCCGTACTGCTTGGTCACCACCCGCCGGTCGAGCAGGACCACGGCGCCCACATCGCTCCGGCTACGAATCAGGCGCCCAAACCCCTGTTTGAGCTTGAGCGCCGCGTTCGGCACGAGGTAGTGGGCGAATCCGTTCAGTCCACGCGCCTCGAGCCGCTCGAGGCGCGCGGCGGTGAGCGGCTCGCTCGGGACCTTGAACGGGAGCTTCGCCAGGATAAGGACCCTGAGCGCGCGACCCGGGACGTCCACCCCCTCCCAGAACGAGTCGGTGCCGAGCAGGATCCCGGAACCGGCCTCCCGGAATCGCCGCAGCAGGTGATCGCGCTGTCCTTCACCCTGGATGAACAGGGGCCAGCGGCCGGCGATCGAGTTCCGGACCGCGTCCGCCGCCCGCCGCAAGGCCGCGTGGCTCGTGAACAGCGCGAACATACCGCCGTCCGACGCGTGGGCCAGCTCGACCAGGACGCGCGCCACGGCCGCGCCATGACCCGACTCGTCGTCGCGCGGCTCGGGGAAATCCGTCGGAATCCCGAACAGGCATTGCTCGGCGAAATCGAACGGCGACGCGTGGATCTCGCGCACTTTCATCCGGCTCGGCGGCAGGTCGAGGCCGAGTCGCTCCTCGAGGTAGCTGAAGTCGCCGCCGGCGGCGAGCGTGGCACTCGTCAACACGACCGTCTCGATCCGGTCGAACAGGTTGTCCTTGAGGATCGGTGCGAGGTCGAGCGGAACGGTCGCGAGCGAAAGGTTTGGGACCTTCCGCCCGCGCCGCTCCACCCAGCGGACGGCGGCGGGCCCCCCGGCCGGCGGGCGCAGCGTCGCGGTCAGTCCCGCGGCGGCCGCGTCGAGCCGGCGCACCACGCCGCGCAGCTCGCCTAACAGCTGGGCGCGGCGTTCCGACGGATCGTCGAGCGCGAGCCGGTCGGCGATCGTCGCCGTGCCCTCCGAGAGGCGCGCGAACGCGAGCAGCAGGTTGTCGAGTGCGAAGCCGAGCCCTTCGTCCCACACGGCGTCATGCAGGAACTCGTCGCGTAAGCGCAGCACCGGTGCCGGTCCGGGCTCGCCATCGAGCCGGCGGGCGAGGCGCGCGAAGACGTCTTCCGCAGCGCGCCGCGCCGCCGCGAGGGCATCCACGAGGTTCTGCTGCACGAGGTCGCGGCTCGCCGCCGAGAGGAGGTCGTCGCGACCGAACAGCAGCGATCGGAGAGTGGGCAGGAGACCACGCCCGTTCTTCTCGAGCCGCGAGAGGAGCCGATCCACGCCGAGCCGGCTCACCTGTGCGCCGAGGTGCATGGCCGCCACGTCCTCGAGGTGGTGGGCTTCGTCGAGCACGAGCCGGCGATACGGCGGGAGCACGGCGGCCTCCTGCCAGTTGTCCGACGCCATGCGCACGGCCAAATCCGACGCGAGCAGATGGTGGTTCACGACGACGACGTCCGCCTCCGCCGCGCGGCGTCGTGCCTGAAACAGAAAACAGCGGTCGAAGTGCGGGCACTTGAGGCGGGTGCACAGATCCGACTCCGCCGACACGGCATCCCACACGTCGCCGCTCGGCTCGTCCGGCAGGTCGGCGAGGGAGCCGTCGCTGGTGCGGGCCGCCCACCCGGCGAGCGCGTCGAGCTCGGCGCGCCGCTCGTCCGCGAACAGCGAGTCCTCCTGCTCGCGCGCCTGCTCGAGCCGCGAGAGGCACACGTAGTTCCGCCAGCCCTTGAGGAGCGCGAAGCTCGGCGAGTGGTCACCAGAGCCGAGGGCGCGCGCGAGGATGGGAAGGTCCTTCCCGACCAGCTGCTCCTGCAGGTTGATCGTGTTGGTCGAGACGACGGTCCGCTCGCCGTTTTCACGCGCCCAGACGAGCGCGGGGACGAGGTAGGCGAAGGACTTCCCCACCCCGGTCCCCGCCTCGAGCATGCCCACGCCGCCGTCGTTGTACAGGTCGGCGATGTAGGCCGCCATGTCGCGCTGGCTGGGCCGGTCCTCGAACGTACCGAGCGCGCGCGCCACCGATCCACCCGGCGCGAGCAGCGCCGCGACATCGATCGGATCGATGCGGGTGGTGGCGCGCGGCCGCGCGCATTCCACCACTACGTAACAGTCGGTCACGTCGTTGTCGACGATCCCGAACCCCACCCCGCCGTCGTGCAGCCGGGCCGCCACGGTGAGATCGGCGCCCGAGGGCTCGAGCACGCCGCTCGGATGGTTGTGGAGCAGCAGCTCGCCGCGCACGGCGACGCCGGGCAGGGCGAGGACGGCATCGACCGTGCCGCGGGCCACGACTCGCGCTTCGACGATCAGGCCGTTGGCATCGGGTCGCGCCACGAACGAGACCTCCCGCCCGTGCGCGGCTGCGATTTCGGCGCGCAGCAGCTCGCGCACCGCCGGCGCGAGGCGCTCCGCGCTCACGTCTTGAGCTCTTTCTTCTTGGCCGCGGGAAAGAGCACATTGTTGAGGATGAGGCGGTAGCCCGGAGAATGCGGGTGGAGCGACAGGTCGGTGGGCGGATCACCGATCTGGTGCTGCTGGTCCTCCGGGTCGTGCCCGCCGAAGAACGTCCAAGTCCCCTTCCCGTGATCCCCATTGATGTATTTCACCCACGGCGCCCCCTCTTCGTCTGCCAGCACCACGTCGCTGGGCTTCAAGCGGGAGCGCAGGAACGACGTCGTGAGTCCATAGAAATCGGTGATCACCTGGCGGTGATTCTGCACCAGGATGGTCGGCACGGGGTCGATCTTGGCGCTGAAGTTGAAGAGCTTGAACGCGCCGAGCGGCTGGCGACGCGGACCGGCGTTCACCTGATGCCCATCGATGTCGGAGAAGCTCGCGATCTGCGGGTTGGGCTCGACGTGTGCCCCGGTAAACGCCAGGGCCTGTGACCAGTCGAGCTTGCGATCGGCATCGGGGTCCATCGGCGTACCGTCGGCGAAGGCGGCCGCGATGTCCACGTGCTCCGCCGCGAGCGCCAGATCGAGGGTCTCCGTAGCGGTGCACATCGCGAACAGGAACCCGCCGTTGCTCACGTAGTCGCGGATCCGGCGCGCCATCGCTTTTTTGAGATCCGGCACCGTGGTGAAGCCCAATCGCTTCGCCGCGTCCGTATTGAACCGCACCATCTCGGCGAGCCACGGCGCGCCGGCGTAGATGAGGTAGAACTTCGAGTACTGACCGGTGAAATCCTCATGATGCAGGTGCAGCCAGTCGTAGGTCGAGAGCTTCCCGGCCGAGACCTCGAAGTCCCACACCTTGTCGAAGGGGATTCCCGCGTACTGCAGGGCCATCGTGACGGCATCGTCCCACGGCGGAGCGTTGGGGGGTACGTACACCGCGACCTTGGGCGCTTTCTCGAGCGGCACCGCGTCCATGTTGCTCGCCTCGATCTCACCGCGGATGGACGTGACCTGCGCGTCGTCCACGGGCTCGAAGCGCACACCCGCGAGGTTCGCGTCGCGGCGGATCGCCGGACCATCGGGCATGAGGAACGACCCGCCGCGGTAGTTGAGCAGCCACTCGGCGGTGATGCCGGCCTGGACCACGCGGTAGGTGACGCCGTAGGCCTTCAGGTGGTCCGTTTGCGCGTCGTCCATCGGGATGAGCAGAGACGGCAGGGCGGCAGGGCGGAACCGAAGACGGAGTCCGAGCAAATGCGCTCCGACGATCATGCCGCCTTGCCACCCTGCCGTCTGAAGAAATTCTCTCCGCTTCACGACTGCGGTATCGCCCCTTTCGCGCGCTCGAGCTCCCGCCGCGCCTCGGGGACGATGGCGCTGCCCGGATACGACAGGATCAGGTGCTCGAGATGCTGAATCGCATCGGCGCTCTGTCCCTGGCGCACGAGGAGCCGCGCCCATTCGAGCTCGGCCGCGGGCGCCGCCGCTCCCTGACCGCCGGTGCGCACCACCTCATCGAACAGCGCGAGCGCGGTGCGCTGCTGCTCGAGACTTCCGCCCGGCCGCGCCGCAATCCGGCCCGCGACGAGCAGGATGTCGGTCCGTCCTCCCCCCGCGCCCGGGTCGAGCCGGTCAGCCGCGCGCGACAACGCGGCGACCGCGCCCGTCGAGTCTCCGCGCGCAACGAGCAGGAGGGCGCTCCCGAGCTCCGGAAACGAGTCGCGTGGTACTTGTTGCAGCAGCGCCAGCGCCTCCGAGCGCTCCGTGGCATCCCGTCTGTCGCCCGCATAAGGTCCGGCGGCCTGGAACAGCTCCAGCGCCCGCTTGAGTCTCCCTCGATAGAGGGCGATCCACCCGGCGACCGCCAGGCCCTCGATGCTCGAGTCGTTCGCCAACGCCACTTCGGCGCCGTCAACGTCCCCGCCCCCGGCGATGCGCGCCCGCGCCAGACGGCGCGACAGACCCGCGCGATCGTCCGCGGACAGCCGGTGGTCGCTCGCGAGCTGGCGGGCGGCCTCCTCGAGCTGGCCCCCGTCGATCAGCGCCTCGACCACGGCGCTCTGGGCGAGCTGCTGGACATCGGGGGGCGCGCTCGAGTCCCGGGCCACGCGCTCGAGCACTTCGCGTGCGGCGGCGCGGTCACCCGCCTCGACAAACGCACGAGCCGCATCCGCCCACGCGCGGGCCGCCTCGGGCTCGGGCGCCATCTCACCGTAGCGCGCCAGCGCGAGCCCCCGCACGCGACGGGCATCGGGTGTGCCACGCGCGCCCGCCATGTCGGCGAATCGCTTGAGGGCGAACAACGCATCGGACGACGGGTTGGCGACCGTCGGGGCGAACACGATCCACGCCCGCGCGGCCTGGCCCCAGCCGAGGAGCAGCTCGGCGGCGAGGCGCCGCGTGAGCATCGCCGACTCCCCCGCCTCCTTCCCTTCGGCACCTTCCCCCGTGAGCACGCGAGCGATGCGCTCACGCTCGGCCTCGGGCGCCTCCGCGAGCTCGCTCACCGCGTTGGTGAGCTGCGCGGGCGCGTCGGGCAGGGCCGCCGCCCACTCGCGGGCCGCGCCCTGCCAGTCGCCCGTGAGCCGGTCCAGCTCGGCCAGCTCGATTCCGAACGCGCCGGGACGGCCGATTGCCTGGCGCCCCGAAAGCAGCACCGCGCGCGCGTCGGCGTGCCGATGCACGTCCTCGAGCGCGATGGCCCATTCCCGATACGGACCCTCGTCCCGCGGAGACGCCGCGGCCCAGCGCAGGGCGACCGCTCGGGCGCTGTCGGGCTCGTTCAGGGCAACGTACGTCCGGAGCAGGATGCCGCGCAGCGTGACGTTCGCCGGGCTCGCCGCCGTGGCCCGGCGGGCCGCGGGCAAGAGCTCTGACAGCCGATTGAGCGGCGGCAACACGCGCTCGAGGCCGAGCAGCGCCGACACGTTCGCAGGCTCGGCGCGCAGCGTCGCGAAGTAGATACTCGCGGCCTGGTCGTAGTGGCCCGCGCGCTCGAGCTCGAACCCTTGGCCGATGGCCTGGGCGGAGAGCGGTGAAACAAGCACGACCAGCGCGACCTCAAGGCTGCGGCGCATTGATCCTTCGGAAATACTCGAGCACGAGTCTCCGCTGCTCCGGACTCAGCCCTTGCAGCTCTTCCCACGTGGGATACCGGAGTCGCGGGCCCGTGCCCGTGGCGCCCGCCTTCAATGCCGCAGGCAGATGAATGCTATCCCCCGTCGCCGCACGGCTGACGCGCTCTTTGTTCTCGTCCGGCTCGTCGTTCGAGAGGGTGCGCCCCGCGTCGAGCAGCCGGTGGTACAGTCGCTGCTGACGCTCGATCGTCGCGCGGTCGAGTCGTCCGGCCTCGAGCTGGCGCGCCAGCTCCTTCGCCTCCTGCGCGAGCGGCCCGGCAGCCGAGTTGGCCCCACCCGCCTGGACGCGCTCGAGCTGCTCGGCCAGCGCGCGTTGGCGCGCGGCGAGGGCCCGGAGCTGTTGCGCCATGGCGTCTCCGCTCGCGCCCATCATCGGCAGGAGTCCCCCGGCCTGGGCGTTCAAGCCTTGCTGGTCGCGCGCCAGGCGCGCGAGCTGTTCGACCGCCTCCGCAAAGCCGCTGCCCGACTGTGCGCCCGCCACGCGATTACGGCTCCGGGCCAACGCCAGCGCCGTGGCGTTCAGGGCATCGACTGCCTCTTCCGCGGGTCCGGCCGCTTCGGACGGATTGGGATCGGCTTCCTCGAGCTGGCCCCGCGCCGCCGCCATCTGACGCTTGGCGTACCCCAGCGCCGCGTCGAGCTGAGGCGAGACGAGCGCGTGCTTGCCCGCGGCCTCGCGGATCTGCCGCCCGACGGCATCGGTCCCCTCTTCGACCGAGGCTTGCTGCGCGCGCGTCGCGGCCCCCGCCTCGCCCCGTCGCAGCGCCTCCGCCACCTGTTGCTGCCGCTCCGCGAGCGCCGCCGTCTCCGAAAGCGCCCGATCGAGCGCCGCGAGCGTTTCCTGCCGCCATTCGCGGGCGAGCGAGTCGCGCCGGCCGCGCAGCGCATCCGGCACGGTGGCGAGCTGGCGTTCGGCCTCGGTGCCCGCCTGTTCCGCCCCGGCGGCCTGGCCCTGATCCGCGGACTGTGCCGCGCGCTGCATGGACGCGCCCGCGTCCTGGGCCGCCTGCCGGGGCGACGCGAGCGCATTCGCGGGAGGGGCGCCGAGGTCGGTGGCGACGCGCTCGATGCCGCGTGCGAGGGAGTCCGTGCGATCGGCAAGCGCGCGCTGGCGCTCCGCCGCCGCGCTGTCGGGATGGGGCGCGTCGGCCTGATTCCACTCCGCCTGCCGGCGCTTCAGGTCTTCGGCGTCCGCCGCGAGGGTCGCGAGCGCTCCTTCGACCGCCGCCCGGCGGAACAGTTCCTGGCTGCGCTCGAGCTCGGCCCGAAGCTGCTGCTGCGCTTCCGCGAGGCGCTCGAGCGCGCGGCGCATCGCCTCCGGATCGAGCCGGAGCAGCGCCTCCTGCAGCTCGCGCAACCGCGCCGCCAGCTCGGGCGTGACGGCGCGCTGCAGCAGCTCCTGAACCTCGCGCAACCGCGCCTGGAACGCCGTGTCATCGAGCCCGGCCGCCTGCGCCGCGCGGGCGATGTCTTCCACCGCGCGCGACAACTCGCGCACCCGCTCCTGGAGCGCCTCCTGCTCGCGCGCGACCGCCTGAGCCCGCTCGGTGGCCTGGAACGGGAGCGTACCGTCCGCCCCCCGCCCGGCGTCTCCCGGGCGCCGCGAGCCCGAGGCATCGCGCGGGCGCTGTTGCGCCAGGTCACCGGTGCGTGTGCCCAAGTCGCGCTCGGCCGCGGCGATCGAATCCGCCGCGGACGCGACGTTGCGCGTCGCGGCGCGGGTCGCCGCCCGCAGCTCCTCGAGACTCGGCAGGCGCAAGGCGATCTCGGCGCTCCGCCCCACGTGCGGAACGGGCGCATTGTCCCACGCCTCCGCTCTGATCCGGAGCGTGTCGCCCGGGAGCAGGCCGCGACGCTCCGCGTCGATTTCGCTCTGCACGATCGCGCGCTCGCCCGCACCCGACACGTCGAGCGAGTCGCGGACCGCCTGTCCCACCTTCCCGGTCTGGCTCACGCGCCAACTCACGACCTCGAGCCGCGAAAGCCCGTGATCGTCGCGCGCGTCGACGACGAGCGGTTGCTTGAGCGACAGCGGCAGCATCGTGTCGCGCCCCGGCACCGGGAGCGTCACCACCGGCGCGGAATCCGGGATCACCCGAAGCCGCAGCTCGGTCGCCTCACCCTCCACCGGCGTCCCATCCGCCGTGCCCAGCTCGAGCGCCCACACGCCGGACCCGGTCGGCTCAAGCCGCCCGGCGAACTTCACGCCGTTGACCTCGAGACCGGTGCGCCTGCCGCCGTGCCGCCACGCTGCTGTCGTCAGCGGCACGCTCGCCGCGCCACTCGTCAGGATCGCGCCGCCCTCCGGAATCGCGATCGTGTCCGGACCGGGTACGAGCGGCTCGTCGGGATGGCCGAGGTAGGAGGGGTACCGGGCCGTGAGCTGCAGGCCGGCGAGGAAGGCGGGAATCTGGACGGTGACTCTGCGCTCGACGCTGCGGCGGGTGCCGCTCGACGCCCGGAGATAGAGATCGGACTCGAGCGGTCCCACGCGGCGCGTGGCGCGACCAAGCGAATCGAGGGAGATCGGTGCCGGCGTCCACGCCTCACCCGGCCGGCGAGTCCAGAGCGTGGCACGGGTCGCCGCCGGGACCTCGAGCGTGACGGTCACGCTGTCGCCGCGCCGTACGGTCGCGCGATCGACGTCGAGACGCACGGGCGCGCGCGCGTCGGCGAGCGTGCGGAACGGATGCCAGAACGCGGCCGCGCGCCCCGCGGCAGGCGAGGCGGCGACGAACAGCACGGCACCGAGCGCCGCCACGACCGCACCTCCGACCACCCAGCCCCGCGTGTCGCGCGCCAGGATCCGCCGCACCGCCGGGCCCGCGCGCGAGACGACCAGCGCGGCACGCTGATCCGCCAGTCGCCACAGCTCGGGGCTCGCGCCCGCCGTTCGCCCCGGCGCGAGCAGCCCGACCACACTGCCCGCGCGCGTCTCTGCTCCCGCCGCCGTCTCCACCAAGCGCCCAACAACGGACGGCGCGACCAGGCGGCTCGCCCACCGCACCAGCCACACCGCCGCGCCCGCGACACCCGCGATCAGAACCCACGCGCCCACGACCGGCGCGACGCGAGGCGCCAAGGCGAGACCGGCGGCCGCGAGCGCAAGCACGACGCCCGCGCTCGTGAGCAAGACTGCTCCGGCGCGGGCGCGCGCGTGCGGCGAGCCGAGCTGCCGCAGCCGGAGCGCGGTGTCGGTCACCGGGTCGAGCTCACGGCGTACGTGAAGAGGTTGACGCCCATGCGCAATGCCGCCTCGTGTAGCTCCGGGGGATCGTGGTGGACCTCGGGGTCCTCCCAGCCGTCGCCCAAATCCGTCTGATAGGAATAGTACACGACCAGGCGGTCACCCAAAAAGATACCGAACCCCTGAGCCGGCAGTCCATCGTGCTCATGGATCTTGGGGAGCCCCTTGGGGAATTCGTACACCACGTGATAGATGGGGTGGCTCAACGGAACTTCAACCAGGGGGTGGTCGGGGAACACCCGGGCGATCTCCCGGCGGAACGACTTGTCCATCCCATAGTCGTCATCGGCGTGCAGGAAGCCGCCCTGCTCGAGCCAGCGGCGCAGGATTTTCACCTCTTCGTCCGAGAAACGGATGTTGCCGTGGCCCCGCATAAAGAGGTAAGGCACGTCCCACAGCTCAGGGCCCGTGAGGGTGACAACGCGCTCCCGCTCGGCCACCTGCAGGTTGGTCCGCTGGCGGATGGCGGCGAGGAGGTTCGGGAGTGAGGACGGACCGGCGTACCAGTCGCCGCCGCCGTCGTAGTGCAGGCGGCCGATCGTAAGAGAGGCGACGGAAGGACGGAACGACGGAACGGGGATGGCAGGGAAGCTCTTTCCGTCGTTCCGTCGTTCCGTCGCAGTGAGAGCGAGCGTACACAGAGCGAGCGGGGCGAGTCTCATAGTTCATTCACCAGCCGGTACGCGGTATTGCGCGTGATCCCCGTCTCCTCGGCCAGCTGCTCGGCGACGTCGCGGCGGGTCATGCCCTGGGCGAGGAGTGCGCGGGCGCGCTCTTCCGGATCCGGAGGAGCGGGATCTTCGGGAACGGGCTTGCCGGTGCCCGCGACAACCACCGTCACCTCGCCGCGGGGCGGCGCTTCGGCGTAATAACCCGCGAGCTCCGTCAGGGTCCCCGCACGGGTCTCCTCGAACACTTTGGTCAGCTCGCGGGCAACGGCGGCGCGCCGCTCCCCGCCGCACGCCGTCATCAGATCCTGAAGCAAGTCGCCGACGCGCGCCGGCGCCTCGAACAGGACCACGGTCCACTCGCTCCGCGCCACGACGTCGAGCAGCCGGCGGCGATCGCCGCCCTTGCGCGGCAGAAAGCCGAGGAAGACGTAGCGATCGGCGACGAGCCCCGAGATCGAAAGCGCGGCCGCGACGGCCGTGGGTCCGGGAATGGTCAGGACGGGCACATCGCGCTCCCGGGCGGCCGCGACGAGCGCGGCGCCGGGATCGCTCACCGCCGGGGTGCCCGCGTCGGTCACGAGCGCCACGTCCTTGCCGCTCCCGAGCAGATGGAGGATGCGGCGCACGGCCGCGTCGTTCGAGTGCGCGTGAAAGCTGATGAGCTGCGCGCGGGAGCCCACGTGTACGAGCAACGGCTTGGTGTGACGGGTGTCTTCGGCCGCGACGGCGACGACGCGCGTCAGTGTTGCAGCGGCGCGCGGCGAGAGATCGTCGAGGTTGCCGAGCGGCGTCGCGACAACGTACAGGGTCCCGGACATCTCACCACGAGACCTGCCACGGCAGGCGAGTGTAGAACCCGGCCGACTGCAGCACGTACCGGTGCTCGCGCGTGGCTTCGCGCAGGATCTTGGGCGCGGTGCCCGGCATCATGACCTCGACGCCCTCGAGCAGCTGCAGCGACCAGTCGGTCAGGGCGTTCGACAACTCCTCCGGTTGCACGACGGCCTCGGGGGTCTCCGCCCCGCGCGCCGCCGATAGGATGGTGATCGCCTTGTGCGCCTCGCGGATGCCGGTGCTCACCTTCTGCGCGCGTCGCTTCGCTTCGCCCGGGAACTCCTTGTCCACCTCGTCGACGATGCGCCAGTACAGCTCCCGGTAGGTGTTGATGAGCGCGTTGGGCGCCTGCTGCGGTAGCTCCGCCACGTAGGGGAACGTCGCCGCCGTGAGCACGGGCGCCTGGCCGTCCGGCCCCGCGTTGAACTGCGATTCGAGGAACTTCGGGATAGCCATCACGTCCGGCTTGTCGCAGAAGTAGCCGCTGTGGTAGCGGCCCGTGTCGAATCGGACGTACGACACGCGACCGTTCGACGTCAGCTCCAGGATGCCCGAGACCTTGTCCCGCGCGAACGCCGCGAAGAAGGCACCGGGCTGGGCGGCGTCCAGGACCCGCATGTCCACCGGTACCGCACAGGCCTGGTACATCCACGCCAGCTGCTCCATCGGCGCCGCGGCGTAAGTCAACTCTCCCCGCTCGACTTCGGCGCGCATGCGTTTGAGGGCCTCGGTAATCGTGATCACCTGCCGGCCCGCCGTGTGGAGCGACGCGGCGTTCACCGCTTCGCCCCTGCGGAAGAAGAGCAGCACGCATTCGTCGGGGAGATACGCGGTGATGTAGCCGTCCACGCGGCCGTCGCGGTCGCGCTTGGCGAACGCGAGGAGATTGTCGAGATGAATGAAGGCCAGGCGGGTCCGATGAATCAGCCGGTTGACCTGCGGAAATGCGAGCTCCGCGAGGCGAACCGGCGAGTTCATCAGGCGAGCGGTGCTCGCGCGCATGGCCCTCCGGGGAGGATGCTACGACAGGTGCTGTTTGATCTTCTGCTCGAACGCCGCCTTCGGGTACGCACCCACGAGCGTATCCACGTGCCGGCCGTCCTTGAAGAATAGAATACTCGGAATCGACCGGACGTTAAAGCGCATCGCCGTCTTCTGGTTCGCGTCCACGTCCACCTTCGTGACCTTCAGCTGACCGTGGTATTCGCCGGCCAGCTGATCGAGGATCGGCGCCACCATGTGGCACGGGCCGCACCAGGTAGCCCAGAAATCCACGATCGCGAGCCCCTTGTGCTCTTCGACCTCCGCTCCAAACGTGGCGTCCGTGACCGCCGTCAGATGGTCCCCTGCCATGACCTCTCCACTCCCTCTCGTGCAATCGTTATGTTGACGGTCGACATGACCGTGTCAAGCGCCCGTGTCGCGCACATCGGCATCGCCGTTCCATCGATCGACGCCGCCCTGCCCTTCTATCGAGACGTCCTCGGCCTCGAGCCCGGACGACCGGAGACGGCGGACGGCGCGCGCATCGTCGGTCTGACGCTGGGCGACGTCCAGGTCGAGCTCCTCGAGCCCGGAGATTCGACCGGGCCGGTCGCGAAATTCCTCGCCGCCCGCGGGCCCGGGATCCATCACGTCTGCTACCGTGTGCCGGATCTCGACCGCGCGCTCGAACGCTGCCGGGCGAAAGGGTATCGTCTGGTGGACGAGGTGCCGCGGCGGGGCGCCGGCGGCCGGCGTATCGCGTTCATCCATCCGAAGGCGACGGCCGGCATTCTCTTGGAGCTGACGGAGTAGGTAACGCGTCGCGGGGCCGAAACGTTCCCCGGACTCACTGGCGGCACGCGGCGCCCGGTGTAGGGAGACTCGCCAGGTGCACGTCGTTCACGACCCAGCCGCCACCCTTCGCTCGCACCAGATCGACGGGGAAGACGATGGTGCACGCGCTCGACCGCTGGAGCTCCACTCGAAAGCTGATGGTGTTGTCGTGATCCGCGACCGGGAGTGGTCCCTCGATCACGCGGTAGCCGTCGTGGTTCAAGTATTTCTGAATGACGGTGAGGCGCTCCTTCAGCTCGTTGCCCTTCATCCAGTCCGCCGCCGGCCCACGGTCCGACCCCCACAGGGCGCCCATTCGCGAGAGATCGTTCGCCTTCACCGCGGCCATGAACTGCGTGAGCGTCTGTTGTGGCGACTGCGGCGCGACCTGGCTCGGATGACCTCCGCACGCAAGGGCGCCCAGCGCGACGAGCACGGCCAGTCGTGGTCTCACGAGCGATCCCTCGAGTGTAAACGGAGTGAACCGAAGGTAAGACCGCATGCGGCTCTACGTCAACATTGATCACGTTGCGACCGTCCGCGAAGCGCGCGGCGCCGACGAGCCGGACCCCGTCCGCGCGGCGGAAGCCGCGGAGCGCGGCGGCGCGGACGGCATCACCGTGCATCTGCGCGAGGACCGGCGCCACATCCAGGACGCGGACGTGCGCGCACTGCGCGCGGCGGTGCGAACGGTCCTCAACCTCGAGCTCGGCGCGGCGCCCGAGATCGTCCAGATCGCCGCCCGCCTCAAGCCGTTCCAGGCCACACTCGTCCCCGAGCGGCGTCAAGAGATCACCACCGAAGGCGGGCTCGCGCTCGGCGGAACGAACCGTCGCGTCCGCGCCGCCATCGCGCCCCTCGTCGCACGCGGCGTCCGCGTCAGCCTCTTCATCGACCCCGATCTTCGGGCGATCGACCAGGGCGCCGCGCTCGGCGTGCCCGCGATCGAGCTGCACACGGGCCGATACGCGCACACCTGGCGCAAGGGCGACGCGGCGCTCCGCGCGCTCCAGCGCGCGGCCGCTCACGCCCGCGCGTGCGGGCTGGCCGTGCACGCGGGTCACGGCCTCACGTACGAGAACGTGCAGCCTGTCGCCGCGATCCCGGAGATCGAGGAGTTGAATATCGGGCACTCGATCGTCAGCAACGCGATCTTCCTGGGAATCGAAGAGGCGGTGAGGCGGATGCGAGCATTGGTGGACGAAGCCAGGGAGAGGGGAGAGGGGAGAGGGACGCTCCACTGAACGAACCTCTCCCCTCTCCCTTCTCCCCGGTATTCATTACTTTGGGAGCCTCATGACACCGCCCCAGAAACCGCTCGGGATGCATGACTTCTTCGCGTTGGAAGCGGGGGAGTATCTCGAGCGGCTGGATGGTCTGGTCGGGAGCGAAACCCCCAATACTGAGGAGCTGGTGCGGCTCGCGCGCGCCCTCCGGGGCAGCGCGTTGATGGCCAACCAACATGCCATCGCGCGCGCCGCGGCCGGTCTCGAAGCGCTGACGCGGGCGGTGCGCGAAGGCCGGCGCGCCTGGGATCCGCAGACCAAGCAGCTCGCCCTGCGCGGCGTGGACGACCTGAAGATCTTTGTGCGCAAGGCGGCGTCGTGGACCGACGGAGACACCGCCAAGGCCGAAGCGCTGGCGCAGGAGCTCGACCAGGTGGCGGGCCGGCCGTCGGCGCAGGTCCGCGCGGCGGAGGCGCTGGGTCTGGACGCCGGTGTGCGGGCGTTCGTGGCGCGCGAGGGCGCCGCGATCGCCAGCGCGCTGGACCGCGCGGCGCAGACCCTCAAGGCGAATCCGGCGGCGCAGGACCCGCTTCCCCTCGTGCTGCGGACGATCCAGCCCTTGCGAGGCCTGGCGGCGGTGAACGATCTGCCCCCGCTCCCCGACCTGCTCGAAGGCATCGAACGCGCCGTTGGCGAGCTATCACAATCGGGGCTCGAGCCACCGGCCAATACGGGAGAGCTGTTCAAGACGGCCGCTCAGGCCATTGCGCGCGCCGCGCGCGAGGTGGCCGAGCGCGGCCGGCCAGACCCCGAAAGCCCGGACTTCCGCCAGTTCGCGGGGTTGCTTGTCAAGTTCATGGAGAGCGAGCCGGACGTCGTATCGATCGGCTCGCTCTACTACAACGACTCGGGCCCGCACATCGTGTCGCGCGGCGTGCCCGCGGCGCGTCCCTCCACTCTCGGCCGGCTCGAGCTCGTGAGCCACGGCGAGCACCTGCGGCAGGCCGCGGACTCGCTCGAACGGGCCCCGTCCACGACGCAGCGCGAGCTCCGCGCCCACACCTTGGGCACCACATTTCGCGCGCTCGCCAATGCGGGCGGCGGCGCCTTGGCGGACCGCGTGTCGCTGTTCGCGCTCGCGGCGCGCGAGGCGGTGGCGTCCGGCGTAGCGGTGAGCAGCGCGGCCGGATTCGCAGCGCTGCTGCGCCAGGCAGGTGACTTGCTCGCCCGCTCGAGCGCGGGCGACGAGGAGGCCTTCGCCGCCGAGCTCGATGGCCTGACCAGCGCGGTTCGTACCCTCAAGCCGGGAGCACCAGCCCCCGCACCTGCGCCGGTACCACCGCGTGCGCCCGCTCCAGCCCCCCCCAGGGCTCCCGTGCCAGTCGTACCAATCGAGACACTCGCGCCGGCCCCGGCCCCCGCCCCCGCCCGGCCACCTCGGGTCGCCGAGGCGGTTCCCGAGACCGCGGACTTGATTGGGTCGTGGATGTTGTACGAGCGGATGGCGGGGGCGGGCATCGGGGCCGCGTCGCTCCAGGAGCTACTCGCGCCGGCGGCGGCAGCCTCCGCTCCCCCTGTCCCTGCCGCCTCCCGTTCGGCAGGCGCAGGAGACGCCGCTGCGGTAGACGTGCGGACGCTGCTGTACCGCGGCGACCGAGCGCTCAAGCGGGCCCAGGAGCTGCGCCAGGCGGCGAAACAGGTGTCCGGCGACGCGCTGCGGGCCCTCGTCGACGAAGTCTGCGACCTCGTTGCCCTCGCCCTCGAGCCCCCCCAAAGTCCCTAGCCACCCGCCACCTCCACCTCCTCCCTCGTCCTCCCGATGGAGAGGGGCCTGGGTCGTGGGGCTGGGTGTCACGGTCGCGTTCCTGGCGTGGGCCGTCCGCGGAACGCACTGGACCGAGGTCCTCGCGGGCCTGCGCGCAGTCGACCCTTTGCTCCTCGCGCTCGCGGTCGTGCTCGCGACGCTGACATTCCCCATCCGCCTGGTCCGCTGGCGGGTGATCCTGCGGGACAAGGACGAAGCCCCGCTGGCCGCCTGGCCGCTGTGGCACGCGGTCGCGATCGGCTTCATGGCGAACAACATCCTGCCCGCGCGGGCGGGAGAGTTCGCGCGTGCGTACGTCGCCAGCCGCCAGGTGCCCGTGCGATTCACCACCGCGCTCGCGTCGATTGGCGTGGAACGCGTCTTCGATGCGCTGGTGATGCTGGGGTTGATGGCGCTGGCGATTGCGTCACCTTCGTTTCCTCGGACATCGACGCTGATGGGGACGCCGCTCTCGCGCCTCGCCGGGCGGACGGCGGTGCTGTTCGGCGGGCTATTCGTCGTTCTCCTGGTCGTCGTGCTGCGGCCGGCGCCGTGGCTCGCGCTGTTCGAGCGGTTCGCGCGAGCCGTGCTGCCGTCGCGACTCGCGGAGCGTCTCGCCAGCCTCGCGGAAGGACTCGTGGCCGGCCTCGAGGTGCTCAAGCGGCCGGGCCGGTTCGGCGCGATGCTGTTCTGGTCGCTCGTGCTGTGGCTCGTGAACGCGGCCTCGTTCGCGGTGTGCTTCCGCGCGTTCGGGCTCCACGTTCCGCTCGAGGGTTCCGTGTTGCTCCAGGGCATCCTCGGGTTCGCAGTGGCCGTGCCCGCGTCGGCGGGTTTCTTCGGCGTCTTCGAGAAGGCGACGCAACTGACACTGCAGATCTACGGCATCACGCCGAGCCTCGCGCTCGCCTACGGGGTCGCCTATCACGTGTCCACGTTCCTGCCGATCACCCTGCTGGGTCTCAGGTCTCTCGCCAGCATGCGGCTGCACTTGAGGGACTTGCGCCAGACCGGGGCGCACGAAGGAGCCGCTCCTTGACGGACGCGGTGCGGGTAGCCGCGCATGCGAAGGTGAACTTGTTCCTCCGCATTCTCGCGCGCGAGGCGCCGACGGGCTTTCATCAGATCGAGACCGCGTTCGCGCTGGTCGACCTCGCGGACGAACTCATCGTGACGCGCACGGCCGGGGGAACCGTTGAGCTGACCGTGCATGGGCCGGATCTGGGACCGCCCGAAGAAAACCTGGCGGTGCGCGCGGCGCGCGCCGTGCTCCACGCCACCGGGAACACGTTCGGCGTCGCGCTCGAGCTCACCAAGCGGATTCCCGTGCGCGCGGGTTTGGGAGGCGGCTCGAGCGATGCCGCCGCCGCGCTGCACGCGGTGAACATGCTCACGGGCAACGCCGTCCCATCCCAAGAGCTGCTGCACTTCGCGGCCCGGCTGGGCGCGGATGTGGCGTTCTTCGCGAGCGGCGCGCCCTGCGCCGTGGCATGGGGCCGGGGCGAACGATTGTTCCGCCTCCCTCCCCCGCCCGCGCTCCCGGCGCTCATTGCCATGCCGTCCCCGCCGCTCGGCGTCGCCACCCCCGATGCCTATCGCTGGTGGGACGAGATGAACTTGGAGCCACACCCCCGAGGCCCCGTCGTGCTCGACGTCGACGCCTTCGCGTCGTGGGGCAGCATCGGCCGGCTGGGCGGCAACGATTTCGAGATTCCCGTTTTCGGGAAGCACCCTCCCTTGCGCGCGCTGTTCGAGCGGCTCGCCGGAACGCATCCCTACTGGGTGCGGCTGTGTGGCTCGGGCAGCGCGGTGGCGGCCGTTTACGCCGACGATCGCCGCTGCGAGGACGCGAGGCTCGTCCTGGGCGACAAGCACCAACGCCTGATCAAGACGCTGACGCTCGCCGGTCCTCCCGCGGGTCCGGCGCGGGTCTAGGGGCACTCATGCAAAGCGTGGAGCCTCTCGACCGGTGAGGCGGTGTCGGAGTCGCCGTTGCGCCCGGTGCAGCAAGCTCAACCCGCGCATCGCCTCGACGAGCGCTCGTGGAGGGACATGCACGGCGTCGGGAATGCCGAACAGGTTGCGTCGCTTCGCATCCTGACGGCACGCTTCCCAATCGAAGTCCCAGATGTCATCCAGCCAGAACTTTCGCGTGCCGTACTCCCGGAAGAAACGGAGCACGTCGACGTCGTACCAGTGATAGACATCGTCCACGACCGTCCGCATGTCGATGCCCACCGCTTCCCAACCGCGGAACCATTCCTCCGTGCTCGACTCGATCCGGGCGGCGCCCGTGAAGTTCACGTGCATGGCGTAGCGGAGGCGTCGCTTGAAGACCCACGGGCACGTTCCGCGCACGTTCTCCAGCACGCTGTACCAGCGGAGCTTGGAGGCGAGCGCCCGCGGCCGGAGCGCGGCGTAATGGAGGACCGTGACGTCCGGCAGCAGCAGGCGTTGGGCGTACTCGGGGATCGGCACGCGCACGCTGTGCATGTCGCGCGGTGTGTGCTCCACCCCGTCGTCCACGTATCCGAGGGGCGTGAGACGGTCGTGCCGCATGGACCGGTCCGGGGTGCCGTACAAGTCGACGCGCTCGACGCACACGATGGTCCCGGGCGGCGCGTCGAGCATCGTGCGCCAGCCGGGAGCCTGAACGGCATTCGCCGCCAGGATCTCGTCGGCGTCCAGGGCCAGAATGATGCGCGGCGGCGGCACGAGGGCACGGGCGTGGCGGATCAGAAGCAGCTGCCGCGCCCCTTCGTTGAACTCGTCGGTGGGGTTGTCGACCACGGTGCACTTGGGATACCGGGCGCAGATCGCCCGGCTGTCGTCCGTCGAGCGCTGGTCCGCGACGATGATCCGCTCCGCGAACCGGCTCGCGACCGCGAGGAACCGATCGAGGATCCAGGCCTCGTTCCGGACCGGCGTGACGACGACGACGCGGGGGGAAGACTCCGACACGGTTGTACAATAGCACGCTGGCGCGCATACTGAGCCGCCACCGGGGCGTTGCCGTAGCGATACCCGCCCCGCATCATATTGTGGTACGGACTGCACGGGGACGGGGGGGGACTGGATGCCCGAACAGCTGATCGGGACCGTCGTGCACTACTTCAAGGGTCCGAGCGTGGCCGTCGTGCGTGTCACGGAGGGCACAATCGCAGTGGGCGAGAGCCTCCGCTTTCACGGCCATACCACGGACTTCACCGAGCCGGTCGCGTCCATGGAAGTGAATCACCAGAAGGTCTCGCAGGCCAACGTGGGTGACGAAGTCGCCATCAAGGTGAAGGATCGCGTGCGCCAGCACGATCAAGTCTTCAAGGTGACACCATGAACGAAGAAGCGTTCAACCAATCGGTCCGCAAGTTCCTGAAGCATTTCGGCGTGACCGCGCAGCGCGAGATCGAAAAGAGCGTCGACACGGCGCTTGCTACCGGCCGGCTCAAAGGCACGGAGACGCTCAAGGCGCGCGCCCGGCTCGAGATTCAGGGGTTGCCGACCGATCTCGTGATCGAGCAGGACATCACGCTGGCCTAGTGACGACCATTCGACGACTCGCGATTCTCACGGCCGTCGCGCTGGTGTCGGCGTGCGGCGGGTCTTCACCCGAGCCCGAGACCGCGCCGGCTCCGGCGGCCACCGCGGCCCCCGCGCTTCCTCGCGTGTCCATCACCGGTCGCGAGCAGTACTACGACATCGACGGGACGAGCGCGGGCGCGCTCCGCGAGGGCATCCGTCGCCTCGGTCCGAAGGACGCGAGCGGCACTTCCCTCGATGCACTTACCGTGTGGGATCTGCAGTGGACGTACAAGGCCGTGCCGGTGTCGGCGGCCGACTCGAACTGCGCGCTGCAGGACTTGAAGGTCACAATGAACGTGACGGTGACACTACCGCGTTGGACGCCGCCGGCTTCAGTGTCCGCGAGCCTGCGGGAGTCCTGGCGCACGTATCTCCAGCATGTACGCGTGCACGAGGCTGGACACCGCGCGATCGCCGAGCGAAACGCCGCCGACTTGTACCGGACGCTGTTGGGATTGCGTGCGGCCACGTGTGCCCAGCTCGACTCGCAGGCGTCGCGCACCGGTGAGGACATCGTGGCGGACGGACGCTCCCGGAACCGCGCCTATGATGTGGAGACGAAGCACGGCCAGACGCAGGGGGTAGTGCTGGGGCCCTGATGGCCCCAGCTCCCCGAGCTCCCGATCAGTCCTGCGCCCCCGCACCCTTCGCGCTGCCTGCTTCCCACTCGCCCCGCGTCAGGAGCCGAATCGAGTCGACGTGCCTCGCAGTCAGCGCCGCGTTGAGCCCGGTCAGCTCCCGAGCCGTCCACGCGTCGAAATCGCCAACCACGTCGGCCAGCTCGCGCCCGATCGCATCCGTCCGGTCCACCTGAGCCTGCGACGGCCGCCCCTCGTAGAAGACGATGTATCCGTACAGGTCGGCCAGGTTCTCTCGCAGGCGCTCCTCGCCGGTGATCATCCCGCCCTCTTTGGTCGCGACGATCTTTCTGCGAAGCTCGTCCACGGCCACGGATGCGGTACCGAGGCGCGCGGCCAGCGAATCACCAGGGGGCAGCTTCGCGATTCGGTCCTCGAGCCCCTGCCGCACCCCGTTTATCCGATCGACTGCGAACGTCATGTCCCCGAGCATGCTGGAGAGCTTCTGCGCGAGCGCGAACTGCGCCTGACGATCCGCGAGCGTGTGCTTCACCCTCGGGTCCGGCAGGACCTGCAGCTGCGTCGTGAGCACGTCCTTGTCCTTGGACATCTTCACCGTGTACGCGCCCGGCAGCACCCGCGCGCCGAACGCCGCACCGAACGCCACGCTCGCCGCTGGTGGTACGGTGGGCGCCTTGACGCGCATCGACCAGGTGACGCGGGAGAGGCCGCGCCGCTTGCTGCTCGGCACCGTGGCCACGAGCTTCCCGGCCTGATCGAACACCTCGATCTTCAGGTCGCCGAAGATGTGGCGCCGCCGCTGGTAGTACGTGATCACCGCCTCATCGGGCGGGTTGGACCCCACGAACGTCGCATCGCCGTTCGCCCACCCGCCCTGCGCCGGGACTCGCTGGACGATCGGCTTGGTCTGGAGGAAGGCCGCGTTGCTCGCCAGCGTCGCCGGGGTCAGCGCCCGGAGCGGGGTGATGTCGTCGATGATCCAGATGCCGCGGCCGTGCGTGGCGATCACCAGATCGTCATCGCGGGGATGGATAGCCAGGTCGCGGACCGCCACACTCGGCAGGTCGCCGCCCTTGTAGTGTGCCCACTGTTTCCCGCCGTCGAGCGAGACCCAGAGACCGAGCTCCGTACCGAGGAAGAGGAGGTCTCGGTCGACGAGGTCCTCTTTCACAACGTGGGCGTATCCGCGCACGGGACTCTCCGCCGCCACGAGCGCTGACCACGTCTTCCCGAAATCGGTCGTCTTGTAGGCATGGGGACGCACGTCGCCGAACATGTGCAGATCGAAGGTCGCGTACGCCGTGCCTTCGTCGAAATGCCCCGCTTCGAGCGACGACACCCACGCGTTCGGCGGCAGCCCGCGGACATTGCCGACGACGTTGGTCCAGGTTTTCCCGCCGTCCCGGGAGAGCTGCAGGTTCCCGTCGTCCGTGCCGACCCAGATGACGTTGGCGTTCCTCGGGGACTCCGAGATCGCGAAGATCGTGGTGTGCATCTCCGCCGCCGAGTTGTCGATCGTCACGCCGCCGGACTGCTCCTGCTGCTGCTTGGCCGGATCGTTCGTGGTGAGGTCGGGGGAGACGCGCTCCCACGTCTGGCCGAAATCGCGCGACCGGAACAGGAACTGCGCACCGAGGTAGATCGTGCCCTTGCGCGTGGCGCTCATGTGTATGGGTGCGTTCCAGTTGAATCGGAGCTTCCCCTCCTTGTAGCGCGGGAGCGGCTTGATGCTGCGGGTCTCGTGCGTCTTGCGGTTGACGCGCCCGATCTCCCCGCCCTGATACTCCGCGTAGATGTAGTCGGGGTCGGTGGGATCGACGAACATCCAGAAGCCGTCCCCGTTGTACATGTTCTCCCACTGACTGTTCGTGACGCCGCCCGGGTACTGCGACTCGCCGACCCACGCACTGTTGTCCTGCAGGCCGCCGTACACGTGGTACGGCCGGTCCATATCCAGGCTCACGTGATAGAACTGTGAGATGGGCAGATTGTCGGCCTTCCACCATTTGTTGCCGGCGTCATAGGAGTACCACACGCCGCCGTCGTCGCCCGTGATGAGGTGGTCGGTGTTGGCGGGATCGACCCAGACGTCGTGGAAGTCGCCGTGTGCCCCGCCTGAGATGTTGCTGAAGCTCCCCCCGCCGTCGGTGCTCACGACGAGGTTCAGGTCCGGCTTGTAGAGCCGGTTCTCATTCTTAGGGTCGACGATCAGGTTCGCGAAGTAAAACGGCCGCCAGATCATCGCCTGGCTGCGATCGCGGGCTTCCCAGGTTTTACCGCCGTCTTCGGAGCGGTACAGCGCGTTCTTCGGCACCGCCGCTTCGATGAACGCGTACACGACGTTCGGCTTCGACGGTGCCACGGTGACGGCCACGCGCCCCCACGGCTTGGAGGGCAGCCCCTTGGCGCTGTTCTCGTCGAGCTCGGTCCATGACGCACCTCCGTCTCCGCTCCTGAACAGGCCGCTCCCGCTCGTCGCGTTGGGCCCGTCACCTCCCGAGCGGAACGTCCAGCCCTTGCGTCGAAAATCCCACATCCCGGCGAAGATCGTCTTCGGGTTTTGCGGGTCCATCGAGATCATGGAGCAGCCGGTCGAGGGGTTCGCACCCTTGAGGACCTTGGTCCAGGACTTGCCGCCGTCGGTCGTCCTGTAGACGCCCCGCTCGTCCGAGTCGCTCCAGAGTTTGCCCGGCACGCACACATAGACGGTGTTCGACTCGGTGGGGTCGACCAGGATCTTGGCGACTCGCTCGGATCCCTTGAGCCCAACGTTCGTCCAGTTGTCGCCGCCGTCGGTGGACTTGTACACGCCGTCGCCGATGGAGACGCTGTTCCGCGTCCATGCTTCACCCGTGCCGACCCACACGATCTTGGGGTCCTTCGGATCCACCGTGATCGCGCCGATGGACTGCACCGGCTGCTCGTCGAACACGGGCTTGTACGTCGTGCCCCCGTTTACGGACTTCCATACGCCGCCGCTCGCCGCGCCGATGTACACGGTGAGGCGCGCCCCCTCGTGGACGGCCGCGATCGCGGCGACGCGGCCGCTCATCGCCGCCGAGCCGATGTTGCGGGCTCCCAAGCCGGAGATCGTTTCCGAGTCGACCCGCACCGGCGCCTGCTGGGTGGTCGGAGTGACGGGCCCCTGGATGAGGCCGAGCGCGAGAATCCATGGATGCATCATGGCTCAGTCCTCCTTTCCGGTGGGCTGCTTGGCTTCGGGCTTGGCAAACCGGCCTTCGTCGATCGGAACGTTGGCTTCGATCTTGTCGTACGTGAACTTCTGAACGTCGTCGCTTCCCTTCCGGTGGGTCTCGATCGCGTACGGCAGATACCACCCGGCGACTTCCTTGTAGTCGCCCAGTGAGGTCTCGAACTCCTGCTCGGCGCCGCGAATCATGCGCTTGAGCTCGATCTTGATGGGGACGTAGTAGTCCGTATCCAGGTAGTAGTAGCGCACGTCCCCGCTCGCGAGCGTGACCTTGAGCTTGTACACGTCCGTGCCCTCAATCTGGTCCATGCCGACGAACTCCACCTTGTTTCCTTTCTTCTGGTAGTTGACGAGCGGCTCGTCGAAGTCGGCGTCCTCGACGATCTGCTTCATCTCCTCCTCGCTCAGCGCCTCGGGATCTTTCTTTCCGAACCAGGGCTCGATTTTCCAGCCGCTCTTGCCGTCGTACGCGTTGACGCCGGTCATCCCCTGGAGCGAGAACTCTTCCCGCACTTTGTTCGGGCGCTTGTTCTCCTGGAGGACGACGGCCTCGAAGCCACCGCCTCCGAGGAATTTGCCGCTTCGCCGCAGCGTACTCACGGCCTGGATTTTTTCCATGCCGCCGACCGTCTTGACGTACTTGGCGATGATCTCGTCGGCGGTCTGCGCCGGCGCGGGCGCGGCGATGAGCGCCAGCCCGACCAGGCTCAGCAGGACACTTCGCATGGGGGGTCTCCTCGGTCCGAAGTCACTAGGACGGCGTCACGCCCTCGGGGAGCGACAGAGGGTGCTCGATCTTACAGGCGGCGAGGGCCGCCCACCAGATGGCCGCTAGTTCCCAACGACCGCCGGCAGGACGTAGTCCGGTACCAGCCGCTCTTGTACCTGGAATCCCACCCGATCGCTATAGTTGCCGCCGTAGAAGGCCACCACGACATCGAGCGCCGGGATTCCCATCACCACCTGCCCGCCGTTCCCGCCGGCGTAAAACGCCTGGATCGTCCGGCCCTTGTACGGATAGTCCATCACCCACCACAGGTACCCGTACCGCCCACTCCCGAACTGGATGAGCGGCGACGTGGCCCGCTTCGCCCACTCCGCGCTCACGATGCGTCGACCATGCCACGTGCCGCCGTTGATCATGAGCTGCCCCAGCTTCATGAAGTCGCGCGGCAGGAACCGCACGCCGCCGCCCATGTACGCTTCTCCCGTCGGGGTCAGGTTCATCCAGTACCGCCGGATCTCGAGCGGCTCCGCGATCAGGTCGTGAAACAGTTCGACCAGAGGACGTCCGGCCGCCGTACGCAGCACGCCGCCGACAAGATTCGGTTGGACGCTGCAGTAGACCGGGCGCGTGCCGGGATCGCGGATCATCTTCAGGGCGAGTGTGAGCTTCCACCAGTCGGGTTCCGCGGTCTGCTCGGCGACCGCGTCCTCGTTGCCAGGCGAGTTCGGGTCCGAGTCGTCGCAGTCGAGCCCCGAGGTCTGCGTGAGGAGATGTTCCACGGTCAGGGCCCGCTTGCGCGGGTCGAGGTCGCTCGCCAGCGTGCCGCCGTTCATCACCTGGTAGACGAGCGAGCGTGGGCTGACGGGAACGCCGGCTTGGATCGCCGCGCCGAGTAGCGTGGCCGTCAGGCTTTTCGCGGCCGAGCGCGTGTCGTGCGGCTTGTCGCGGTGCTCGCCGTGAAAGTACTCCTCGAGCACCAGCCTCCCGTGCCTGGCGACGAGCACACCGTGCGTCTCGAGCGAGCTGACGCTGTCGATCGGGGCGTCGATGATCGTACGGACGAGGGTCTCGAGCGCCTCCCGCGACAGGCCCACCTGCTCCGCCGTGCCAACTGGCCAGCCGTCGTCCAGGGCTGTCGGCGCGCGGTACGTGTACGCGGCCCCCACGCCCGGACGTCCCCGAGGATAGAAATCGCTTGCCTCGTTCGGGGCCACACGACGAAAGTCGTACGTGCTCCCGCGGAGCGGGATGGACAGGACGTCGTCGCGCAAAACGCCTTCCGCGAGTACGCTGCCCGGCTTCCCGTTGGCCGGGGCCGCGAGGAGGCGCACCGCGGTTCCCGCGCGCTCGAGCGTCGCGACCCGTACGAAGCGGCCGAGGTTTCGTTCGGGGTTCTCGAGGAAGGCGCGTATGGATCCGTCGGGCTCGGGCTCGACTTTCAGGTATATCGTGAATTCGTCGGCGAGGGGATCCACGTCGCCCTGCCACTGCTCGGCCGTGCGCGCTCGCGTGAGCGTCACCGGCGAAGCAAACCGGGAGCCGTTCGTCACTGTTGTCGCCTGGATCCAATGGCCGACGATGCGCCCACGCCCCACCGTCCAATGTCCTCTGAAGCCGCCACCGGCGTCGAGGAGCTCGAACGTGATCGTGTCACCCGCGAGGTGAGCCTCAGCGCTTCGCCCGGCGATTTCCGCCCGCCAGGCGCTGGCCACATGCTTGAGGACCAGGGGGCCGCGGATGTCGGGACCGAAGCGGAGCTTCGCTTCCCACAGGCCGGCAAGGTCCGTGGCGCTGCCCTGTTGCGCCGATGCCGGCAGCGGGGCGGCAAGCACGACTGACAGAAGGAAGACGAGTGGCAATCGCATGAAACCTCGGGCGGACGGGTCCACGGTGAGACACCGTCTGGCGTCGATTCGGTTGCGTGCGTGTGGCCCGGACGTTGGGACCGCGTGGTAAGATGACACGAAGGGGCGCAGCATGCTGCGCCCCTTCCTGCTAAGCGTCACTAACCTGCTAGCTGTTGGGATAGAAGCGAATCTGCAGAAGCTTCAACCCGTTGTTGTCATACTGCCAGAGAAAGTCCTGCAGGCAGGCGGCGAACAAGCTTACCGTCGGAGTGCCACACGCCAGCTCGGCGGGGCTGCCGGGTGCGAGTGTGATCGTCGTCAGCGCCGTGGTCACGTTGCGGAAGCTGCTCTTCCCGGTCCCACGCACGAAGACCTCGTTGTCCGTCGAGCACAGCAGCGTGGCGACGCCGGTCGTCGGGTCGGTGAAGGTCGCGCAGGTCGCGATCTTCGACTGGCCACCCGGCGTGCCGAGCGCACGCGCCCAGACCGTATACGTGCCCGGGACGGGGAGGGCGAACGATGCTTCGCCGTCAGTCCCGTTCTTGTCCAGTACTTGGAAGACGCCGTCGGCTGATTGACTGAGCAGAATCTTCGTCGTCACGGCGTCGGTCTTCGTTCCGAGCCCCACGAAGATGACGTTGCCGCTGCCGCCCATGTTGGGGCTCTTGTCGTGGGCCACTCCGATGATATTGAGATTGAAATGCGGTCCACTCGGTGCGCCGTTGCCGGTCTGACTACACAGCCCGGCGGGCGCTATGACCGCCAAGGCCGCGGCTAAGGAGAATGTGGTCTTCACGAGCCCTCCTCGTGCTTCACGGTTGCGAGCTCTGGGGACCATACGGCGAGTCTCCCTGAGCCGGTGTGCGGGCGCACGGGGCGGCGTGAAAGTGCCCTGGGGTGAGGAACAAGATGCACCGATGAGGGGGGCCGGCGAGTGACAGTGCTCACGAGGGTTTCGGCTGCGTTCGGAGACGGGCAGTGGACGCGTGGGCGCGACGT
>DATLVU010000030.1:0-42872 GCA_035577025.1 Gemmatimonadales bacterium | reverse complement strand
CCGTCCTCGCTCAAGAGCTACGCTATTCTCGTCACGCGTCACGACTCGCTCGGCCGGGGCATCGCCGAAGGCCTGCGGCACCGGGGGTTCTCGGTGCGCGATCACGTTCGCGGAGGGAGCGGGCCGACAGCGTACCTGTTCGCGTTCGAGTTTCGCGAGCTCGAGCCGTCGGCGGTGATGTGGCTACACGTCCGGCTTGCCGATACGCGGACCGGCGAAATCCTGGCGGGTGTGTCAGCGCCGATCGATTCGTTGGGGCCCACCGACGCCGATCGGGCCCGCGCGATCGTCGACTCGCTGGCCGCGTCGCCCGTGGTCCGACCGCTCGTTTCTCCCCCTTGACATGCCTCGTCCATGCGGAGAGATTCCGTGCGGTTGGTTTAGCACTCGTTGGTGAAGAGTGCTAACAACATTGTCCTACAAGCACTTATGACCAAGTACCGGAGTGGAGGTCGAACCGCAATGGCAACCGCAACGGCTGCGAAGGCGAAGCTCAAGATCTTCCCGCTCGCGGATCGCGTGGCCATCCGACCGATGGAGGAGACGGAGACGATGAAGGGTGGTCTCTACATCCCCGACACGGCCAAGGAGAAGCCGATCCAGGGCGAGGTGATCGCGGTGGGTCCCGGACGCCGGGAGAAGGGGGAGGCGGTCCCGATGGAGCTGAAGGTCGGCGACCGGGTGGTCTACGGGAAATACAGCGGCACCCAAGTGGAATTGGACAGCGAAGAAATCATTCTCATCAAGGAATCCGACGTCATCGCCAAGCTCGGCTGAGGTCTTCTAGGAGGAATTGGACATGCCTGCAAAGAGGCTCGAATTCAATGTAGAGGCCCGCGCCCGGTTGAAGCGTGGCGTGGACCAGTTGGCCGAGGCGGTGAAGGTCACGCTCGGCCCGAAGGGCCGGAACGTAGTCATCGACAAGAAGTTCGGTAACCCCACGGTCACCAAGGACGGCGTCACGGTGGCGAAGGAGATCGAGCTCGAGGACGAGATCGAGAACATGGGCGCCCAGATGGTGAAGGAAGTGGCGACCAAGACCTCGGATCTCGCCGGCGACGGCACGACGACCGCCACGGTGCTCGCCCAGGCGATCTTCCGCGAGGGCCTGAAGTCGGTCACCGCGGGCGTCAACCCGATGGCGCTGAAGCGCGGCATCGACAGGGCCGTCGAGGCCGTGGTCGAGGAGCTGAAGAGGATCTCCGTGACCACCAAGGGCCGGAAAGAGATCGCGCAAGTCGGGGCCATCTCGGCGAACGGCGATAAGGAAATCGGCGACAAGATCGCCGACGCCATGGACAAGGTGGGCAAGGACGGCGTGATCACGGTGGAGGAGGCGAAGGGCCTCGAGACCACGCTCGAGACCGTGGACGGCATGCAGTTCGACCGCGGGTACCTCTCGCCCTACTTCATTACCGATCCGGAAAAGATGGAGGCGGTGCTCGAGGACGTGTACGTGCTCGTGCACGACAAGAAGATCTCCGCCATGAAGGACCTGCTCCCGGTTCTGGAGAAGGTCGCGCAGGCGGGGCGGCCGTTGCTGATCATCGCCGAGGACGTCGAGGGAGAAGCGCTGGCGACGCTGGTGGTCAACAAGCTGCGCGGCACCCTCAAGGTGTGCGCCGTGAAGGCCCCCGGATTCGGCGACCGGCGGAAGGAAATGCTCACCGACATCGCGGTCCTCACTGCCGCCAAGGTGATCTCGGAGGAGCTCGGCTTCAAGCTCGAGAACACCGTGCTCGCTGACCTCGGTCAAGCCAAGCGGCTCGTCGTGGACAAGGACAACACCACGATCATCGGTGGCAAGGGCAAGCAGGCCGACATCCAGGGTCGCATCGGCCAGATCAAAGCGGCGATCGAGAAGTCGACGTCGGACTACGACAAGGAGAAGTTGCAGGAACGGCTCGCGAAGCTGGCGGGCGGCGTCGCCGTGATCAACGTGGGCGCGGCCACCGAGACCGAGATGAAGGAGAAGAAGGCGCGCGTGGAGGATGCGCTGCACGCGACGCGCGCGGCGGTCGAGGAGGGCATCGTTCCCGGCGGTGGCGTAGCGCTGCTGCACGCGCAGAGCGCGCTCGAGAAGGTGAAGGCGCGCGACCAGGATGAGAAGATCGGTGTCGAGATCATCCGGCGCGCCCTCGAGGAGCCGATCCGCATGATCGCACAGAACGCCGGCGCGGAAGCGTCGATCGTGGTAGGGAAGGTCAAGGAGGCGGGCAAGCTGAGCTTCGGCTACAACGCCCTGACCGACGAGTACGAGGACCTCGTGCTGGCCGGCGTGATCGACCCGACCAAGGTGACGCGCACGGCGCTGCAGAACGCCGCGTCCATCGCCGGCTTGCTCCTCACGACCGAAGCGGTCGTGGTCGAGAAGAAGGAGAAGGAAAAGGCGCCGCCGATGCCGGGCGGCGGTGGCATGGGTGGGATGTACTAACACCTAGACGCACAGACGCACAGACGCACGGGTAGACGCACAGACGCACAGGTAGACGCACAGACGCACAGTGGTTGATGGTGAACAGGGGTCAGGGTTTTCCTGGCCCCTGTTGCTGTTCACCCCTGTGCGTCTGCGCGTCTAGTTCTGGCCTTGCCTGCTATCTTAGGGCCCTAATGCCTGCCCCCTCGCACGAGCGCGCCACGTTATCGCGGGCCCTTGCCGACTTCCTGGTCGAGCTTTCGATCGCCTTGCACAAGCATGCCATGTATCCCCAGGGCCACCCCTCCCTCCAGCCCGCCGTCACGGCGCTGACCCGGCGGGCCGAACTCCTACTCGAAGACCGCGCGACGCTGTCGCTCGGTGTGGCGCGCCATCAGCTGGTCATCGAGGGCGTGGCGACGGATCCCAAACACCCCGTCCTCCGGGAGCTGGCGGGCCGGCTGCACCGCCACCATCTCGGGGCGGTGACGTTCCGGCGGGGCTTGGAGGCGTCGGAGGTAGCGGATGCGCTCAAGGTGTTGGCCGTCGAGGCGGACCGGACCGGGCGGCCTCTCGGGCTCGAGGGCGCCGAGCGACTCAGTGCCTGGCGACACGTGCAGCTCCATCCGCTCACCTACGAGCGCCTCGAGCTCGCGGAGCAAGGCGGGAAACCGGCGGAAGGCGATGCTCGAGCGGCGCAGCTCTGGGTGGGACTCGCCCGCGCGGCTCTCGCCACCGCCCCGGACGCCGCAACGCCCACCGAGCCGGCCGTGATCGCCCAGGCGATCAACGCGCGCGCCACGAGTGGGGGAGACGCCGCCTACGATCAAGTGATCGTCGGCTACCTGCTGCAGATCGCCGCGGAGCTCAAGACGGCGGGGGGCACGGAGGCGGCCGCCCTGCGGCGTCGCACCTCCCGGCTCATCCGGACGCTCAAGCCCGATACGCTGCAGCGACTCGTGCTCATGGGAGGGGACTTCACGCAGCGTCGCCAGTTCGTGGCGGATGTCACGGACGGCATGGCCGTGGACGCCGTGCTCGATATCCTCACGGCCGCGGCGGAGACGACTCAGGAGACGATCTCGCACTCCCTCGTGCGACTGCTCTCGAAGCTGGCCGCCCACGCGGAGACGGGCGCCGAGGCCGTGCGCCCTCAGGCCGACGCGGCGTTGCGCGATCAAGTACGCCGGCTGCTCGACGGGTGGACGCTGCCCGATCCGAACCCGGGAGAGTACGGCGTCGCGTTGCAGCGCATGGCGCGGAGCGCGCCGGTCGCCACCCCAGCGCGTTCGGATGCCCACCTCATGGAGCCCGACCGGATCGTCGCCATGGCCCTGGAGATCGGCACGGTGGGCCCGCGCCTCGATCCGGCGGTGGACCAAGTCGTCAGCGAAGGACGGCTCGAGCAGCTGCTCGATGCCCTCGACACGGTGACCGTCGAAAATGCGGCCAGCGGGGTGGTGCGGGGGCGCGTCGCCACGGTGGATGTGGTGCGCCGCATCGCGAACCGCGAGCCGGTGGACTTCAAGACGCTCGAGCGCGTCGTGCCGCTCGTGGGCCCGCCGGCGGCAGCGCCGCTGCTCGACGTGCTCGCGACCGCCGAGTCCCGCGGCACCCGGCGCGGACTCCTCGCACAGCTCGTGAAGATGGGCACCGCCATCGCCCCCACGGTCATCGCGCGGCTCGAGGACCCGCGGTGGTACGTGACTCGCAACCTCCTGACGCTGCTCGAGGAGATCGGCGTGCCACCGGGCTTCTCCGCCGTCCGGTTCATGCACCACGCCGACGCGCGGGTGCGCCTCCAAGCCGTCAAGCTGCAGCTCAAGCTCCCCGAAGGGCGGGATGAAGCGCTCGCCGTCGGCCTGGCGGATCAAGACCCGCGCACCCTGCGGCTCGCCCTGGGGCTCGCGGTCGCGCTGCAACGTTCACCGGACAGCGCCGTCCCGCTGCTGATCAGCCGTGCTACCGACCGCACCCTGCCCACGGACCTTCGCGTGCTCGCGATCCGGGCGCTCGGCCACACCTCGACGCCGGCCGCCCTCGAGACGCTGTTGCAGCTGACCTCCGCGGGCCGAACACTGTTCGGGCGCGAGAAGCTGCCGCCCAAGTCGCCGGAGCTCCTCGTCGCCCTGGCGGCCCTCGTCACCGGCTGGCAGCAGAACGGGCGCGCGCGCGCCCGCCTGGCGCGCGCGGCCGCCTCGGGCGACCACGAGATCCGCCACGCCGCCGACCCCGGCGGCCACCCGTGAGCGGACCAGCCGCCTTTCTCGGCGCGTTCGCCCACGCCCTGGCCGGGATGACGCTTTATACACCGGGCCATCCCGCCCGCGAGCGGGCGATCGACGATGCCTACCGGGAACTGCGCGACCTGCAGGCGACTGAAGCGCAGCCGCTCTTCACGTTCCTGGGCGAAGAGATCGTGTTCGGTCGCATGCCGTTGCGGGAAATGAAGGCGTGGGACTGGGGGCAGCGGCTCGCGCAGGCGGGGATCCAGCGCCTCGAGTTCGCGGACGTCGTCAGCCGGGAAGAGTTCGAGGAGTTTCTCGACGAGGTGTTGGCGCGACTCACGCTCTCGGCGATCGACACGTCCGAGGCGCGGCAGATGCGCCGCTCCAGCATCCGGTTCGGGGCGGTGGGCATTCGCGGCGAGGATGAGAAGACCGCTGCTGCGATCCCCACGGCCACGATCACCTACTCGCTGAGCGAAGAGGCCGACGCCCTCCGCTGGGTGCAGGACGAAGTGAAAAGCCGCGGCGTCCTCCCGCTCACGGAGGCGGAAGCGGTCGTGCGCTCGCTCGCGGTCGCCATGCACAGCGGCCACCAGATCGTGATTCCGCTGCTGCAGCTCAAGGAGTTCGATCAGTACACCACGACGCACTCCATGAACGTGTCGGTGCTCGCGATGGCGCTCGCCGAATCGCTCGAGCTCCCGGCGCGCGATGTCCGGACCTTCGGCGTTGCGGGGCTACTCCACGACATCGGCAAGGTGAAGATCCCCCTCGAGGTGCTCACCAAGCCCGGCCGGTTCACCGATGAAGAGCGCGCACTCATGAACGAGCACCCCGCCGAGGGGGCGCGCATCATCCTCCAATCGGAGGAAGCGCTCGACCTGCCGGCCGTCGTCGCTTACGAGCATCACATCATGCTCAACGGCGAGGGCTATCCCAAGATGCGGTTCCGGCGGGATTGTCATCGAGCCAGCAAGCTCGTGCACGTGTGCGACGTCTACGACGCCCTGCGGACCAACCGTCCGTATCGGGACGCATGGCCGCAGGAGCGCGCCCTCGCCTACGTGGAAGGTCGCGCCGGGACCGAGTTCGATCCCGAGCTCGCGGGCGCTTTCCTGCGCATGATGCGTCAATGGGAGCCGCAGGTGGCCGTGATGACCGACGAGCGGGCGCCGGTGCCCGCGCCGCAACCGCCAACCCCGCCCGCGCCTCCGTCGTCCGGGACCTGATCCGGCTCGGTCCGGGTAAGTATCTTGATATCGGCTCCCTGAACCTCGACGGCTCGTGATCCTTCGACTTTCCGCGGTACTCATCCTGTGCTGCTCGTCCGCGGCTTCCCTCGCGGGGCAGACGTCGGATCCACCCCCTTCCTCCCAACCGGCGCAGCGGGCCCGCCTGGAAGGACGCTGGCAGGCCAAGACCGAGGACGAGATCCGCAACATCATGGTGCGGAGCGACAGCTCAGCCCAGTTCGGCGATCAGGTCGCGCGCTGGCGTGTGGTGGGGGACAGCCTCTGGCTCACGTTGGGCGACGGCGTCTGGCAGGTGTACGGGATGAAGCTCGATCGCGAGAAGCTCACGCTCTCGGGCGGAGATCTGGAAAAGCCCGTGACCTTGCGGCGCGTAGGCCCCCCGACGGCCAGGGCGGACTCGGTGGCGATTCCACCACCGCCGGCACCGACCGAGCGGGCGTGGGACTGAGCTGACTCAGGGTGCGTTACGGATGTCCGCGATGCGCCAGCCGTTGGGAGAGCGAGTGAAGCGGATCGTCTGACGGAGGCGGGTTTCGCCCTGCGCGCCGCCCCCTGCCGGCACGTACATGTAGGAAGTCCGGACCGCCGCGTAGACCGTGTCCCCGCGCGGGTTGAGGCGCTCGACGCTATAGCGCGCGGTGAGCTGGGTATAGCGCTTGAAGTAGCTCTGCCAGGCCGCGACGTCCTTGTCCCCCATGCTCGGCATCAGCACCTGCAGGTTGCCCACCCGCTCGCTCGAGACGGCACGTTCGAGATCTTGCAGCAGCACGCCGATCGCGTCGCGCGTGTTCGCCGGCTGGGGCGACGGCGGAGCGACGCCGGCCGCCACACCCACCTGTTCCGCATCGAGTGCCGCCATGCGGGACACCACATAATCCATCGCGGTGTACAGCGATTCCGCCCGTGCGAGCGAAGTCGCGGCCCGTCCCGCTTCCGGCCGCGTCGCGAGCGCGTGGACCACGGGTGTGGCGCGCGCGATCGACTGCTCGGCCTCCACGCGAAGCCCCTCTGCCTCGGTCTGTGACTTGCGATACTGGGGGATCGCGCTGAGATAGCCGCTGGCGGCGCGAGCCACGTCCCCGGAGCGCAAGGCGCGTTCGGCGTTCTGCAGCACCGCTTCGGCGAGGATGAGCGTCGGCACGTTGTTCTTCATGGCGCCTGCCCGCTGCGCCCGGTCCCGGGAGGAGAGTGCGGAGTCCCGCTGCGCGAGCAGCGCCGCGTTGAGGTGCGGCGGGAGCGGGTAACTGAGGAGTTGGTCGAGCGTGGCGTTCGCGAGGCCGGGCTCGGGGGACGGTGCGGCGGCGGGAGACGGTGACCGCGATACGTACACCAGCACCAGCGTCATGACCATCAACGTCGTCAACACGGTGGCGCGCCACTTGATCGGGGTGTGGGTGACCAGGCGGAGCACGGCCGACGGGATCGGCGTCCACCGCAAGCTGATACGCTCCGTCGTATCCGTCGCGCCGGACAGCGCGGCGCGGATGCTGAAGAGCGCGGACTGCATCTGGCGCGCCGTCTCGTAGCGCTCCTCGGGCACTTTGTTCAGGGCCTTCGCCACGACGCGCTCGAGGGCCGCGGGAACGGAGAGCGCCATGGTGCGGAGCGGCTTCGGGTCCGTCGTGAGCACCTGGTAGAGCACACCATGGACCGTCTCGCCCTCGAACGGCTTGCGGTACGCGAGCAGCTCGTAGAGCAGGCAACCCACCGCGAAGATGTCCGTCGCGGGAGTGATGGCGCCATTCGTGATCTGCTCCGGCGCCATGTACGTCGGTGTGCCGATGATCGCGCCCGAACCGGTCGCATCCGCCGACTGCAGCCGCGCGATCCCGAAATCCATGATCTTGACCGAACCGTCGGAGGCGACGCGCACGTTGGACGGTTTGATGTCGCGGTGAATCACGCCGCGCTCGTGCGCGTAGGACAGCCCCTGCAGAACCTCGATGACGATGTCCAGCTTCCGCTCGAGCGCGAGTGGCTCACTCAATGCGATGAGTGAGCTCAGGTCGCGCCCATCGACCAGCTCCATGGCGATGAAGAGCTGCCCGTCGGACTCGCCGAGGTCGTAGATGGTGACGATGTTCGGGTGTTGCAGCGCACCCGCGGCGCGCGCTTCGCGGAGGAAACGATCGCGCGCGTCGGCGCTCCGCCCCGCGCGCGACAGGAGCTTGAGTGCCACGTAGCGCCGGATGACCGAGTCGTACGCTTTCCACACGGCGCCCATCGCACCTTCCCCGATGAGCTCGTGGAGCTCGAACTTGCCGACTCGTCGGAATTGTTCGGTCTGGGCCATCGCGCGCCGCGTTTCGCCGGGGTTCCCAATGTGCGCCGTCCGCCCGCCATGAGCAACGGGGGAACGGGCAAATCAGCCCAAATTCCAGTCGTAGATGCGACCGAGCAGGGCCCGCGTGGCCTCATCCACCACCACGTCGCGTCGCGGGAGCACCCGACCGGCGATCTTCAAGAAGCCTTCCTTTGTCATCCGTGTGGCGCCGTCGCTCCCCCAGGCGAAGGGGGGGACGTACTTCGGCGCGCGCACGCCCTCGAACACGCTCGCGCCCGTGCCGATCACCGTCCCGGTCGACAACAGCGTGCCGATCGCCGTCTTGGCGTGATCGCCGATCAGGCTGCCGAGGAACTGCAGCCCGGTCTCGAGCGACGCACCTGCCACGTCGAGGCGCACGCGCCCGTACGTGTTCTTCAGGTTCGAGGTGATCGTGCCCGCGCCGAGGTTCGCCCACCGGCCGATCACCGAGTGGCCCACGAATCCGTCGTGTGCCTTGTTGCCGTAGCCCAGGAAGACACAGTTCGACAGCTCACCGCGCGCGTTGACGCGCGGGCCGATCGCCGACGCGCGGATCGGACCGCCGAGCACGTGCGCGTTCGGGCCGACCCAGAGCGGTCCCTCGAGCCGGGTGCCGGAGCGGACCTCAGCGCCGCTTTCCAGCACCACCGGCCCGTTGCGTACATCGAAGACGACGCCGGGTTCCACGGCGGCATCGTGCACCGCGATCGCGGCGGGGTCTCCGAGCACGATGCTCCCCGCCGGGACCGGGTCCGATTCGCCTAGCAGCGCGCGGGTGTCGTCGCTCAGGAGACGCTCGAGCGCGGGGAGCAGATCGTAGACGCCGTGGAGGACCAGGCCCGGGACCTCTACCGCGGTCGCATGGGGTTGCGGGCCGTCCCACGTACCACCGGGTCCGGCACCCCAGCCGACTGTGATGCCGCCATTCGTGAGTCGGAAGGCCCCCCCCTCGGGGAGCGACGGGGCGAGCCCGCACGGCGCGAACGTGGACGATCCGATCACCACTGGCCCGGCCACCGCCCGCCGAGGCCCGACCGGAGGCACGCCGGGTTCTGTGAACCCCGCGAGGTGGGGCAGGGCGAAGATCCCCGTGGCCTCCGCGCCGACGAACATTTCCCAGCGCTCGCGAATCAAGTGCGCGCCCGCGCGCAACTCGCACAGGGGGCGCGAACCGGCGAACGGCGCCCACGCGGGCGCGGGGTCGGGGTCCAGGAGGTACAGGGCGTGGCTCACAGTCGCTCCACCAGCTCCTTCAGGTGCTCGGCGCGTCCGGTGGGCATCACGAGGGTATGACCGTTCGCACGCACCACGACCATGTCTTCCAGGCCGACGACCGCGACGTGCTCGCTCTCCGACCAGATCACCGAGCGGCGGACATCGTCGGCGACGGTCGCGTTCCCGACCACCACGTTGCCCCGGGCATCGGGCTTGCGAATCCGTAGCAAGGCGTCCCAGGAGCCAATGTCGTCCCAGTCGAAGGTGCCCGTCACGACCGCGAGCCGCTTGGCGCGCTCCAGCACCGCCACGTCCACGGCGACGGGCCGGACCGCGCTGAAGAACCCGGCCACGTCACCGGCGGCGAGCGCCGTCCACCCGGGCTTGAGCTCACGGGCATACGCCCCGGCTTCGCCCAGGAAGCGTGCGACGCCCCAGGCGAAGAGCCCCGTATTCCAGAGGGCACCCTGCCGGCGGAGCAGCGCGGCGCGCGCGGGCGACGGCTTCTCGACGAACCGGCGCACGGTGCGGGCACCTCCGAGGGTCTTGCCCGGAATGACGTAGCCGTACCCGGTCTCGTTCCGTGACGGCTTGACGCCCACCGTCACGAGCACGTCGTACTCCTCCGCGACGCCGAGCGCCTGGCGGGCGGCCGCGCGGAAGGCCCGGTCGTCGCTGACGGCCCAATCGGCGTGCAGCGAGAGCATCTGGGCGCCGCCCCCCGGCTCCCGTTGCGAGATCCAGTTGGCCGCCCACACCAGTGCCGGCGCCGTGGACGCCGCGCGCGGCTCGGCGAACACCTGGGCACGCGGAATCTGGGGCACCGCTCGCGCCACCTGGTCGACCAGGAAGGGGCCGGTGAGGATGACGATCCGCTCGGGTGGCACGAGCCCGTCGAGGCGCTCCACCGCCTGGACGAGCAGGGGCCGATCGCCGACGAGCGGCAGCAGCTGCTTGGGCCGCTCGGGCGTCGAGAGCGGCCAGAATCGGGTGCCCGAGCCGCCGGCCAGAATCGCCGCCCAAATGCTCATGCGTCGCCCAACAGCGTCGCGATCCGTGCCGTGAGCTTGCTCGGGCTGAACGGCTTGGTCAGGAGGCCCGCGCCCAGCTCCTCCGCTTCCTGAAGCACGCGCTCTTCTCCTTCCGCGGTCAGCACGATGACCGGAAAGGCACGGGTGGCCGTGCGGGCACGAAGCTCGCGCAAGAGCTCGAGGCCGGATCCATCGGGCAGGTGGAGATCCAGCAGCATCGCGTCCAAGGGCGCTGCGTGATCGTCTAATACGGCGCGCGCGTCGGCGAGCGTGCGGGCGAGACTCACGGCGTATCCGAGCCGTTCGAGGTGCGGGCGTAGCAGCAAGCCGATGTGCGGCTCGTCGTCCACCACGAGGAGGTGCCGCCGACCGGGCGCCAAGGACCGTGCCCGGTCAGAGCAGGCCGGCGATCGCCGAGCGGTGACGGCGCAGGTCGTAGAGCAGCGCGCCCACGTTCGTGGACGGCCGCACCAGGACTACCAGCTGCGCATCGGCGTGCAGGACGGTGACCACCGCGAGTCCGGATCCGAACTCGAGCACCGCGGTGCCGAACTCGCCACGGCCGCCTGCCTGACCGAGTTGCGCCATTCCGTTGATGACCGAGGGGAGGAGCGCGGCCACGTTGTCGGCGTCGACGCCGTTGGCCGCGCGGGAATCGATCGGCAGCCCGTCGCGACCGACCACCATGACGGCGTCGACGCCGCTGCGGCGGCTCAAGGCCTCGACCACTTCCCGGATCGTCGCCATACGGCGGCCAAGCTAGGAATCGAGAGTAGCGAAGTCAAGCAGCCACCGTGGGTTGACCCACTTGGACGCAGCGCGGTATCTTCCCCGCACCTCATGCGGTTTCGTCGCTGTTTCATTGCGCTTGGCGCCCTGACGGCGGTCGCCCTGCTCCCCTTCGGGTGCAGCTATAACAACGGCCTGCCCACCCCCATCTTCACCAACACGGTCGACACGGTGTCGCTCTGGGCGCTTCGAGGCACCGACATCACCTTGCCATCGGCGTATTCGTTGGCTGGGGCCGCGCAGGTACGCACGGACCAGACGACGGGGTTCGACTTCGCGTTCGATTTCGACTCCATCGGCGAGCCCGCGCTTTTCCCTCTCGGCACGTTGAACCTGGGCCAGCTCTCCGGCCTGGAGCATGTCACGACGGCGTTCGCCGCGATCACGCTCGCGCCGACGTCGCCCTACGTCTTCGACAAGCCGTTGGCCCTCGACTCCGGCATGGTGGTGCTGGTGCGCTCGCGCCCGACCACGTGCTCCTTCGGCGCCACGGTGTCGCTATACGCCAAGCTGCGCGTCCTCGCCGTGGACTCGACGGCGCGCCGGTTGGAGATGGAGATTCTCGTCGATCAGAATTGCGGCTACCGCGGCCTCGCGCCCGGCCTCCCCACTCAGTAGCACGTGATCGATCTCAAGCTGCTTCGCGCCTCGCCCCAGCAGGTGCGCGCCGCGCTCGCCCGGCGGGGTGACCCCGCCTTGAAGCGCCAACTCGATGAGCTCGAAGCGCTCGACATGAAGCGGCGGGGATTGACCGCCGTGCTCGACAGCCTGAACGCCGCGCGCAACGAATCGGCCAAGGCGGACGCGCAGCATATCAAGCAGCACGGCAGCCTGCCCCCAAACGTGGTGAAGGAGCGGAAGGCGCATAGCACGAAGATCGACGAGCAGGAGAAGGAGCTGGGCGCGGTCGAGGCCGAGGTCGAGCGCAAGTCGCTTTACGTGCCGAACCTGCCGCTGCCCGAGGTCCCCGAGGGGGACGCGTCGCACAATACGATCGTGCGCAGTTGGGGCGAGCCCGCGCCGAAGGGCGGGAAGCCGCATTGGGAGATCGGCGCGGCGCTCGGTATCCTCGACCTGGAGCGCGGGGCGAAGGTGGCGGGCTCCGGGTTTCCCGTATTTATGGGCGCGGGCGCCAGGCTCGCGCGAGGTCTCGTGAACTTCATGCTCGACGTGCACACGCGGGAGCACGCCTACATCGAGGTCGAGCCCCCGTTCCTGGTGAAGCGCGATACGATGGAGGGCACCGGGCAGGTGCCGAAGTTCGAGAACGATGCCTACAAGACCGAGCCCGACGATCTCTTTCTCGTTCCCACGGCTGAGGTCCCGGTCACCAACCTGCACCGCGATGAGATCCTCGACGGCGCGAAGCTCCCGCTCGGCTACACGGCCTACACGCCGTGTTTCCGGCGCGAGGCGGGCGCCGCGGGCAAGGACACGCGCGGTCTCCTCCGCGTACATCAGTTCGACAAGGTGGAGCTCGTCCGCTTCGCCCGCCCGGCCGAGTCGGCCGCCGAGCACGAGCGCATGACAGCGCACGCGGAAGCCGTTCTGCAGCGGCTCGAGCTGCCCTATCGCGTCGTCCTGCTGGCGGCGGGCGACCTGGGTTTTGCGAGCGCGAAGACGTACGACCTCGAGGTCTGGGCTCCGGGCGTGGCCCAATGGCTCGAGGTGTCGAGCTCGAGCACGTTCACCGACTTTCAGGCGCGCCGGGCGCGCATCCGGTTCCGATCGGCTCCAGGGGCCAAGCCCGAGCTGGTCCACACCCTGAACGCCTCGGGTGTGGCATTGCCGCGCACGATCGCTGCACTGCTCGAGACCCACCAGCAGGCGGATGGGTCCGTGTCGTTACCCCGAGCCCTCGTCCCCTATGTGGGAACGGAGCGGCTAGCGCCCTCCTCCGGTGCCGCGTAGCGCCGCGCTCCGCCGCATGGGGCCCCCGGCCGTCGTGGGATTGGCCTTGCTCCTCGGCGGGATCACGGTGGGCTACGCGTGGGTCGTGGCGCGCCACCTGCGCGAGGACGCGCGCCAGACGAGCATTCTGCTCGGCCGCGTGTTCGCGGGGCTCAACGATCCCGGCCCGGACGCCGCCACCGATGCGCTCCTCGATCTGGCCCGTCAAGTACGGTCGCTCGGGATCGCCATCGTCGTGACGGACACGGCCGGCCACATCACGGCGCTCGACAACGCGCCGGTGAGCATAGGCCGGGACACCGCCCGCCTGCGCGCCTGGATCGCGGATCTGGATCTAGAGAACGCGCCGCTCGTGCAGCCGGGGGTAGGTACCATTCATTATGGAGCCGGCCCCGCCGCCCGCCGGTTCGCGGGCATCGCCGCCCTCGAGGGCACCGTCCTGCTCTGTCTGGCCCTGCTCGCCGCGTGGGCATACCGCTCGCAGGTCGCGGCGGCGCGCGATCGGTTGTGGGTGGCCATGGCGCGGGAGTCGGCGCACCAGCTCGGCACGCCGCTCATGAGCCTCACGGGATGGATTGCCTACCTGCGGGAAAATCCGGGTACCACTGGCGTCGAGCTCGCGGATCACCTTCAGGCGGATGCGGAACGCCTCGAGCGCGTGGCCAAGCGGTTCGAGCGCATCGGTCGGCCGGCGCGTCGTGAGCCGGTGGGACTCGGTGCGCTGGCGGAGCGCGTCGTGAGCTATTTCCGGCCTCGCCTCCCCACGCTGGCGAGCCCCGTGACCCTGTCGCTCCGCGCCACAGGCCCGGGACCGACGGCCCTCGGCGACCCGGTGCTGCTCGAGTGGGCCCTCGAAGCGGTGATCAAGAACGCGATCGATGCGCTGTCCGGCCGCGGCGGGCGGATCGACGTGACCGTCGACGCGGCCGGGGGGGGACGCACGGCGCGCGTCAGCGTGCGCGACGATGGCCCGGGTGTGCCCCTCGAAGTGCGGCCCCAGCTGTTCGAGCCCGGCGTGTCGACCAAGCCGGGGGGTTGGGGCATCGGCCTGGCGCTGGCGCGACGCATCGTCGAGCAGCAGCATGGCGGCCGCCTGGTTTACCGACCGGGCGCGGCGGGTAGCGGCGCCGAAGGTGCCGAGTTCGTATTGGAGTTCCCTCTGGTCGCCGCCAGCTGAACGTGACCGTCGCCCTCAACCCCCAGCAAGAAGCCGCCGTTCGCCACACCGGCGGACCCCTGCTCGTACTCGCCGGCGCCGGCTCCGGGAAAACGCGCGTGCTCACCACCCGCATCGCGCACCTGATACGCGAGCGGGGCGTGGCTCCGTGGCGCATTTTCGCGGTCACGTTCACCAACAAAGCCGCGGGCGAGATGCGGGCCCGCGTGGCTTCGCTGCTGGGCGCCGACCCCCGTGGCTTGTGGATCGGCACTTTTCACGCGCTGTCGGCCCGGCTGCTGCGACGCGAGGCCCCGCTCCTGGGCTTCGGCTCCAATTTCACGATCTACGACCAGGACGACTCCGAGTCCTTCATCAAGCGCATGCTGGAGCAGCGCGGGCATTCGCCCAAAGCGAACCCCCCCCGCGTGATCCACTCGATCATCTCCGGGGCCAAGAATCGGATGTTGCTCCCGGAGGAGCTCGGGGCCAACGCGGAAAGCCCGCTCGAGCGTCTGGCGGCGGACATCTACGCGGCCCTCGGCCCGGCCCTGCGCCAAGCCAACGCCATGGACTTCGACGACCTGCTTCTCTTCCCGCTGAACCTGTTCGCCCAGCACCCGGAGCGCCTGGCGTACTGGCAGCGCCGCTTCGATCACGTGCTGGTGGACGAGTTCCAGGACACCAACGCCGCCCAGTACCGACTGGTGAAGCAGCTGGCCGCGGAGCACCGGAACCTCTGCGTCGTGGGCGACGACGATCAGGCGATCTATGGGTGGCGCGGGGCGGACGTCCGTCACATGCTCTCGTTCCAGCAGGACTTCCCGGGCGCGGCGCTCATCAAGCTCGAGCAGAACTATCGGTCGACCCAGGTGATCCTGGACGCGGCCAACGGCGTCATCGCCGAAAACACCAGCCGGCTGGGCAAGACGCTCTTCACCGACAAGCAGGGCGGCGAGCCAGTCACGCTGCTCACGTCGGCCGATGAGCGCGATGAGGCGGAATGGCTCGCGGGAGAGCTGACCCGTCGCGCGAGCGTCGGTGGGGGTGACGTTCCGTATGAGGGGATGGCCATCCTCTACCGGACCAACGCGCAATCGCGCCCGCTCGAAGAGGCATTCCGCTTCCGGGGGATTCCCTACCGGCTGGTGGGGGCCTTGAGCTTCTACGAGCGCCGGGAAGTGAAGGATGTCCTCGCCTACCTGCGACTCATCGCCAATCCCGCGGACGACGAGGCATTCGCGCGGATCGTCAACGTGCCGCGCCGGGGGATCGGGGACACCTCCTTTGCGTCGCTCGTGCGCGCCGCGGCCCAGTGGCGCCAGCCCCTGCTCGAGGCCGCCCGGGGGGCGGACCGCATCCCCGACCTGCGGCCCAACGTGCGGGACGCGTTCGCCGCCGTGGCGCGATTGATCGACGATCTCCGGGCCCGACTCGCGCAATCCGACCCGGCGACGGCGCTCGAGCAGATGATCGAGGCGGTGGGATACGCGCCGTATCTCGCGGACGAGGGCGCCGAAGGCATCGAGCGGCTCGAGAACGTGCAGGAGCTCATCGCTGGGGCGGCCGCGTGGGCGGAAACGGCAGACGAACCCGGTGAAGAGGCCGATGGTGAGGTCGGGGAAGGGGAAGGGGAAGGGGAAGGGGAGAATGCCACCCTCATCGAGCGCTACCTCACGCAGGCGACGCTCGTCACCTCGGCGGACCAGGGGAGCGGTGATCCCACGGGCGTCACACTCATGACCGTGCACATGGCCAAAGGGCTCGAGTGGCCGGTGGTCGCGCTCGCCGGGCTCGAAGACGGTTTATTCCCGTTGGCACGGACGGCGGGCGAGCCCGGGGGCCTCGAAGAGGAACGGCGACTCTGCTACGTGGGTCTCACGCGCGCACGCGAAAAATTGTATCTCTCATGGGCGCGGACGCGCTACCGCAACGGCCGCCTCGAGCTGTCGGCGGCCTCGCGCTTTCTCGACGCCGTGCCGGCAGGGGTGCTGGAAGAGCGGAGCACGACGCCGCAATGGGGCAGCGACCGTGCGTCACGCGACGAGCCGAGTCGCCGCTCGCGCCGGCCGGCGCCCGTCGAGCTCGATTGGGATGTGGAGGTGTCGCAGGACGCGCCCCGGTACGTGACCGGCGAGCGCGTGCGGCATCGGAAGTTCGGCGGCGGTGTGGTGCGGGCGGTGGCGGGCTCGGGACGCGAGCTCAAGGTGACGGTGGAATTCGACGATCAGGACATCGGGACGAAACAGCTGCTCGTGGCCTATGCCGGCCTCGAGCGGGAGTGGGAGAGTGCATGAGCGTCACGCATGACGAAGTGCGCAAGATCGCGCGGCTCGCGGAGCTCGACGTCGCCGAGGAGGCGCTGCCGGTGCTGGCCGAGCAGATGTCGCGCATTCTCGAGTACGTCGCGCAGATCAACGCCGTGCCCGCGAGTGAGGGCGTCAAGCCGTTCATCCCGGGACCGGATGCGGTGCGGTTCCGCCCCGACGAAGTGAAACCCAGCGGGCTCGCGTTCGGACCGGCCGAGCTCGCCCCCGCTTTCAAGGACGGATTTTTCCTCGTGCCCAAGCTCGGGGCGTTCGAGGAGCCCGAGCTGTGAGCGATCCGAGCGAAGCGCTCGCGAGCGCCAAGGCGGCGGCCGACCGCATCTCCAAAGCCAAACGGCTGAATGCCTGCCTGACACCGATCAAGGATCTTCGCAAATCCCTCGTCGCGCAGGCGCAAGCCGCGCACCCCTCGGGCGTGCTCTATGGCATGCCCGTGGCGGTGAAAGACAACATCTGCACGCTCGAATTCACCACGACCTGCGGGTCGAAGATCCTCGGCGGGTACCATTCCCCGTATGAGGCGAGCGCCTGCGCGAAACTCAAGGCGGCGGGTGCCCTGATCGCCGGCAAGACGAATTGCGACGAGTTCGGCATGGGCTCGTCCACGGAGCACTCCGCGTACGGCCGCTCGCTCCACCCGTTCGACAAGACGCGCGTGCCGGGCGGCTCGTCGGGTGGCTCCGCCGCGTTGGTCGCCGCCGGCGCCGTCCCAGCCGCGCTCGGCTCGGAGACCGGTGGCTCCGTGCGCCAGCCCGCGTCGCTGTGCGGCGTGGTCGGCATCAAGCCCACGTACGGGCGCGTGAGCCGCTACGGCCTCGTGGCCTTCGGGTCATCCCTCGACCAGATTGGCGTGCTCGGGCGCAGCGTGCACGACGCGGCGCGCGTGCTCTCCGTGATCAGCGGGCGGGACCCCCGCGACTCGACCTGCGAGGACCGCGATTCACTGCGGTTGCCCACCGTCCCCGAATCGTTGCAGGGCTTCGTGATCGGCATTCCAAAAGAGTACTTCCCAACGGACCTGGACCCCGCGGTGCGCCGGGCCTGCGACCGCGCCATTCGCCTGCTGAAGGAGCTCGGCGCCGCGGTCCGCGAGGTGTCCCTGCCGCACACGGCGTACGCCATCGCCACCTACTACATCGTCGCCCCGGCCGAGGCGTCGTCCAACCTGGCTCGCTATGACGGTGCCCGTTACGGCCCTCGCTTCAATGGCTCGGAGGACGTGCGCGCGCTGTATCGCACGACGCGCGGGGAGGGGTTTGGCGCCGAAGTGCGCCGCCGGGTCATGCTCGGGACGTACGTCCTGTCCTCGGGCTATTACGACGCCTACTATCGCAAGGCGCAACAGATGCGCGCGCTGATCGCGCAGGACTTCCGGAACGTCTTCGACCGCGGCGTGGATCTGTTGTTCACACCTACCACACCGACGCCGGCGTTCAAGGCCGGCGAGAAGCTCGACGACCCGGTCTCGATGTATCTCTCGGATATCTTCACGGTGACGGCCAACCTCGCCGGGCTCCCGGCGATCTCCATTCCCATCGGACGCGTCAAAGGCCTGCCGCTCGGCGGACAGATCGTCGGCCAGGCCTTTCTCGAGGATGAGATGCTCGAGGCCGCGTACGCGCTCGAGCGGGTCGTGCCGGCCCTGGAGGAGGCCTAGTGCCCCACGGAGGATCCTGGGAGACCGTCATCGGCCTCGAGACGCACGTGCAGCTGCGCACGGCGTCGAAGATGTTCTGCAGCTGCTCGGCGGCGTTCGGTGCGCCACCCAACACCAATGTCTGCCCGCTCTGCCTCGGGCTGCCCGGGGCGCTTCCCGCGCCCAACGAGCAGGCGCTCAAGCTCGCGGTGCGCGCCGCGCTTGCTCTGAGCTGCACGGTGCACCCGCGCAGTCTCTTCGCGCGCAAGAACTACTTCTATCCGGACCTGCCGAAGGGCTACCAGATCTCCCAGTTCGAGCAGCCGCTCTCGACCAACGGCGCGCTGTCGTACCTCTCGCCCGACCGGGGCGTCGTCACCGCGACGATCGTGCGTCTGCACATCGAAGAGGACGCCGGGAAATCGCTGCACGACCGCTTTCCCAGGCAGACCGCGATCGACCTGAACCGCTGCGGCGTGCCGCTCGTCGAAATCGTGACCGGGCCGGACTTTCGATCGCCACACGAAGCGCGGGCGTACCTCCAGACGCTCAAGCAGGTGCTCGAGTACGCCGGCATCTCGGACTGTGACATGGAGAAGGGGAGCCTGCGCGTGGACGCGAATCTCTCGATCCGGCGTGTCGGCCAATCGGCGCTCGGCACCAAGACCGAGGTCAAGAACATCAACTCGTTCGCGTACGTCGAAAAAGCGCTCACGGTAGAGCGGGATCGCCAGATGGCCGTCCTCGAGGCGGGGGGCACCATCACGCAGCAGACCATGCTGTACGACTCCAAGACCAACGCGGTCCGGCCGCAACGGAGCAAGGAAGAGAGTCACGACTATCGCTACTTCCCGGATCCCGATCTGCCTCCGCTGGTGTTGAGCGAGGAGTTCATCGCCGAGCAACAGACGCTCCTGCCGGAGCTCCCGGCCAAGAAGCGCGAGCGCTTTGCCGCCCAGTACGCGCTGAACATGACCGACGCCGCGGTGATCACGGCGGAGCGAGCGGTGGCCGACTACTACGAAGCGGTGGTGCACGCCGGTGCCGACTCGAAGACCGCCGCGAACTGGGTGATGACGGAAGTGCTCGCCGACGCCAAGGATCACGGCGAGGCGTTGCGCGTGCCGCCCGGCGCCCTCGCCAACCTGATCGGCCTCGTGCGCGGCGGCACGCTGAGCCACCAGGCCGCGAAGCGGGTGTTCGCTGAAGTCGCCGAGCGGGGCGGCGAGCCGCGCAACGTGGCCGAGGCGCTGGGCGTCGTGCAGGTGGGGGATACCGGCGTCGTGGCGGGTTGGGTCAGCGAGGTGCTCGCGGCCAACCCCACGGAGGTGACACGGTACAAGGGTGGCGAGGTCAAGCTGCTGCAATTCTTCGTCGGGCAGGTGATGAAGGTGTCGCGCGGAAAGGCCGATCCCAAGCTGGTACAGAAAGTCCTGGAAGAGAAGCTCGCCGCCTAACCTTCTCCTCTGCCGGCGCCATTGCGGTTCCGCCAGGGCCGTTGCGCGGCCGACTGGCGCCAGTATGCGAGCGGAGGCGTTGGCAGGCCGAAGTGGTGCTCCGCCGTTTCCAGCATGCGCTCGGGGTCCTCGCGCCCACCCTCCTGCAGCGCTTCGCGTCGCATCCGTTTGGCGAGCCGCAACGCCTGGTCCCCGGCGGGATCGAGGCGCCGCGCCGCCGCGTCCTTCTCCCCCAACATCTCCATCACGTACTCGAACGCCACGGCCATGTGGCGCTCGACGTCCTCGTCGGGCAAGTCCCACCGCGTGTTCTCGAGAATCATCTGGAACGCCCACCGCCAGCTCTCGCTCTCCGTCAGGTGGACCATGCCGCGGAACAGGCGGCGGCTGGTACCCACGCTGAAGAGGGTGGGGGAGATGATCGTGTCGAGGTGGGTGTCGCTCGACGCGTGATCCTGGAGAATCAGCTCCTTGGCGGTGGTCGCGTACGCGGGCCCGAGGTGCGTCTCAAAGCGACTCTCCCAATAGCTGTGGCCGAGCGCCGTGGTGCTCGACGTGAGCACGAGCTGCCGTGGGACGAAGAAATTATGGGCGACGGAATCGGCGGCGAGATGAGAGAGGTACCCTAGCCCGAACGCGCGGAGTGGGTCGGTGTGGGCGAGGTCGAAGATCTCCTGGCCGACGTGCCAGGCGTGACAGTGCCGGCCCACCGGCGCGTACTTCTTGCAGAGTGAGGTGTCGGCCGCGATGTTGCCGTAGAGGAAGTCGTATGGGAAAGCCCGTAGCAAGTCGGCCACGGCGCCCGTGAGCTGGTGCAGGTTCGCGAGCACCGACTCGCCGAGGTAAACGTGGGTGCCCGGGGTCCAGGCATGCGCCACGGCGGGGAACAGCATTACCCCGGCGAAACCAGCGGCCGCGGCCGCAAGGAGCCTCGTTCCCCTCAGTGCTTTTTCCTCCGCTTGAGGGTGCGGCGCCCCCAGTCGAGCAGCGACAGGCCGCGCCGCACCGTGCGGAGCGTCGCCGCCGCGTCGAGCACGGCGGTCTCCACCTCCTCCTGCACCACCTCGACCAGCGCATCCAGGTCGGCCAGACGCGCTTGTGCCGCGTCGGCCGCCGCGACGATGCGCCCGCGCATTTCGCGTGAGGTCCCGACGAGACCGTCCGCCTCCGCGCGGATCGCTCCGATCAGCTGGCGCACGTCGCCCAACGCGGGGCCCGCCAGCTCCCGGAGCACGCGCATAAACTTGCGCACGCCCAGCGCCGCGGCGACCGACGAGAGGGCGATGACGATCGCCGACAGCGCGAGAATCGCGAGTGAAATCCCGCTGACGACGGCCACCCACGTGGGGATCATCGGGGCATTTCCACGGGAACGTTGGCACTAAGCTCTGGTGGTGCCGCCGTCTCTGTCAACGCCGGCGCTCGAGACTCGGCCCTGAGGGCGAGCGCCAGGAGTGGAGGCGCTGCGAGCTGGGCCGCCACGACAAGGAGCACGACGGTCGTGAGCAGCGGGGCTCCCTCACGGCCGTACAGGAGTGCGTAGCTCACCCCGAGCGCCACTACGGCGCTGCCTTGGGCGATCGTGCCCAGACCCCAATTACGCGACAGGTGCGCGAGTCCCAGCGGAGGGCCTCCGTACCGCACGGCCAGCCACTTGGCCACGGCGCGCGATCCGAAGAGAAGAAGCACGGCGACGAGCATCCACATGGTCGGCAGCGCGAGCAGCGCGCCGGCCACCACGAGCAAGACTACTGAGGTCGGCCCCTCCCCTCGAGTAAGCACGGCGCGGACGGCGTGACGCCGCGACGACGCATTGACGATCACCACGCCCGCGAGGAAGCACGTCACGAACGGTGTGACACCGGCCGCGGCCCCGAGTCCCGCTCCGAAGATCAGCGTCATGAGCACCACGAAGGCCAACTCGGCCCCGGCGAGCTTCGGGCGCAACCGCGTGAGCCACAGGAACACCGTGCCGCCGAGGGCGCCGGTCCCGATGGCGAGCGTGACCCAGACGACCCACGACAGGGCGGTGCCCCGCCGCTCGAGACCCAGGGGCACAGTCATCACGAGCACCGCGCAGACAGTTTCGAGGAGGGCGGCGCGGATGATCGGGCGGGCGTCCCGAGGCGCAAGACCCCTGGCATGCAGCAGGAGCGCGACGACTCCCGGTCCCGACGCCGCCGCGACGGCGCCGAGCGCCAGGATCGCGGGAAGCCGCGGTGTCCAGGCGAGCGCCAGGGCGGGGATGAGCCGGGTCGCGAGCCAGGCGGCGACCGTCACGACGATCAGGGCCGCGAGGCTCGACAGCGCGGCCAGGAGCCAGGCGCTCCGCGGAATGCGCCGCACGTACCGCCACTCGAAGCGGGCGCCGAGCGAGGCGCCGATCCAGCCGATCGCGAGACCGGTCGCGGGCGCGAGCGCCCGGAGCGCCGGTCGATCGAGGAAATCGATTCCCGGACCCAACACGAGGCCGAGGGCGACGAGCGGCCCTCCAGCGGCGACGAGAACCTCGAGGGTCCGCCCCCGCGGCCACCGGACGCTCGTGAGTCGCGGAACGAGCAGACCGATCGTGATGAGTCCAGCTAGGGCGAGAATCGGACTCACGTTCACGTGGCCAACGTACGCGAACGCTTGACGCGAGCGCAAGCCGCCGCATAGCTTGCCCACCCATGCCTCCGTCCTTCGCCGTAACGGGCGGGCGCCCGCTCAAGGGCACCATTCGCCCGGCCGGCAACAAGAACGCCGCGCTCCCCATTCTCGCGGCCACACTGCTCGCCGACGGACCCTGCCAGATCGACAACGTGCCGCACATCCGCGACGTCGAGACGATGCTGGCGTTGCTGGCGCACCTCGGCGCGGCCGTGCAGTGGACCGGGCCGAACAGCGTTGAGGTGGACGCGCGGCGCGCCGAGCCGCGCGAGCTCGACCCGGCGCTGTGTGCCCGGATCCGGGCGTCGATCCTCCTGGCCGGCCCGATGCTCGCGCGCTTCGGACGCGTGAGCCTGCCGCCCCCGGGGGGCGACGTGATCGGCCGGCGGCGCGTGGACACGCATTTCCTCGCGCTCGAGCAGCTCGGCGCGGAAGTCACCGTGGGCGCCACGTACAAGCTCGAAGGCAAGCCCCTCCGCGGCGCCGATATTTTTCTGGACGAGCCGAGCGTCACCGCCACCGAAAATGCGCTGATGGCGGCCGCCGCGGCCCCCGGCACCACCACCCTCCGCAATGCCGCGTCCGAGCCCCACGTGCAGGACCTGGGGCGGTTCCTGGCGGCCCTCGGCGCGTCGGTGCAGGGGATCGGCTCGAACACGCTGGTGGTGGAGGGCGGCGCTCCGCTCAAGGGCGGGGCGTTCACTGTCGGCCCCGATCACATCGAGGTCGGCTCGTTCATCGGCCTGGCGGCGGTGACCAACGGAGCGGTGACCATCGACGGTGTCCGCGGAGATGACCTCCGCTCCATTCTGATGGGATTCGAGCGGCTGGGGGTCCGCCCCCGGCTCGATGGCAGCCGCCTGATCGTCGACGCGGGTCAGGAACGGCGCATCCGCCCGGACCTGGGAGGTCATGTCCCGAAGCTCGAAGACGGACCCTGGCCCGCGTTTCCGGCCGACCTGATTTCGATCGCCATCGTGGCCGCGTCCCAGTGCGATGGGCTGCTGTTGGTGTTCGAGAAGCTGTTCGAGTCCCGTCTGTTCTTCGTGGACAAGCTCATCGGGATGGGCGCCCGCATCGTCCTCTGCGACCCACACCGGGCCGTGATCGCCGGTCCGTCGGCGCTGCACGGCGGCGTGGTCGAAAGTCCGGACATCCGGGCCGGGATGGCCATGCTCCTCGCCGCACTCGCCGCGCAGGGCGACTCCGTGATTCACAACATCGGTCAGATCGAGCGTGGCTACGAGCGGATCGACGAGCGGCTGCGGGCGCTGGGGGCGCAGATAGAAAGAATCGACGACGGCGGCAAGGGCGGCACGGCGGCACGGAAGGGGGAGTCGTGACTGAGCTACCTGCCGCGTCTGCCGCCCCTGCCGCCCTTCGTGAAGTCCCCGTCGCCGACGCCGCCGTCCCCCGCATGGAGCTCACCGAGTGGGCCGACCGCTACGGCGTCGTGGCGGGCGTCACGACACGGGGGCATGGGTTCTCCCTAGGCTTGTGGAGCGAGGAGAACGTGGGCCAGGTGATGACCCGGTGGCGCGCCGTCGGCGCCGCGTTCCGTCCGCGGTTCCCCGGGCTCGTCCTCGCTCACCAGGTGCACGGCACCGTCCTCGCGTGGCACCGCGCCGCCGCCGACGGGTGGATGATCCTGGACGGGCTCGATGGACACGCCACCGGCGCCCGCGGCCTCCTCCTTACCGTCACCGTCGCGGACTGTATCCCCGTCTACCTCGCCGTGCCGCAGAAGCAGGTCGTCGCGCTATTGCATGCGGGATGGCGCGGTGTCGCGGGGCGCGTTTTGGAGCGCGGTGTAGAGCTTCTGAAGCGAGAAGCGTTCGCCCGAGCATCTGATATCGTAATGCATTGCGGTGTTGGTATTTGCGGAGCGTGTTATGAAGTAGGTTCTGAAGTCATTGCGCAGCTCACCCCGGGGCGGCGGCCGGGGGCGAATGGGGCCTCCGGTCACGTGGACCTCCGCGACATTCTGGTCCGGCAGGCGGGAGAGTTGGGCATCACCGAGGTGAGCGTCTCGCCCTGGTGCACCGCGCACGACCGCGATCGGTTTTTCTCGCATCGCGCGTCTGGTGGACGCGACGGGCGGATGATCGCCTACGCCGGTTTGCCGCTCGCTTGACACTCGTCTAGGGCCGGCTAGATTCCGGGCCGTGAAGCGGGCGAAGTTCGGCCCGCGCTTTTTTTTATGCTCTCCGACAGCCTCGTCGAGTCGTTCCGGGCCCGGTTGGCGCCGTTGGGTCTGGACCTGGCCGACCTCAAGATCGGCGGCACGTCGCACCGGCCGCTTGTTCAAGTGCGTATCGAGTGGGACGCTCCGTCGCAGCGGGTGACCGTGGACGATTGTGCCACGGCGAGCCGCGCGCTCGAGGCGTGGCTCGATGCGGATGGTCCGCTCGGCCACCGCTATATCCTCGAGGTGTCGAGTCCCGGGCTCGAGCGGCCGCTGCGCTGGCATCGCCACTGGGTGCGATTCGTGGGGCACGAGGTCAAGGCCACGGTCGCAGGACTGGGGCGGGTGCGGGCCCGCATTGTGGCCGTACCCGACGAGGCGACTGTCGTGCTCCAGCCGGAAGGCGCGGCGCCGCGACCCGTGCCGTTGACCGGCATTCGCGACGCGCGTTTGGCCGTGGATTGGTGATATGAGGAACCCATGACGACGAATACAAGTGACGTGGTGACCGCGATCCGTGAGCTGACCAATACCAAGCAATTGGAGCGCACGGAATTGCTGGATCTCTTGAAGGACGGCCTGCACGCCGCCCTCGTGAAGCGCTACGGCCCCAATGTCCGCGCCGAGATCGGGATCGACGAGCTGAAGGGCACGATCCGGATCGCGGTGCTGCGCACGGTGGTCGAGGCGGTGGAGGACCCGGGCTCCCAGGTGACGCTCGAGGAGGCTCGCTTCGAGGACGCGGACTTCCAGGTGGGTGACGTGCTCGAGGAGGAGGTGCCGTTCGAGGCGTTCGGACGCACGGCGGTCCAGGCCGCGAAGCAGCGCATCATCCAACGGGTGCGCGAAGGGGAGCGGGCCCGCATCCGGGAGGAATTCACCGACAAGGTGGGTGAGCTCCTGTCGGGCGAGGTTCAACAGATCGAGCGCGGCAAGATCGTCGTGATGCTCGCCAAGTTTCGGGAGGCCGAGGCCATCATCCCCTACCGCGATCAGAATCACCGCGAGCACTTCCATCAGGGCGACACGATCCGCGCCGTGCTGAAGCGCATCGAGGAGACGCCCAAGGGTCCTCGGCTCATTCTCTCCCGGGCCGACCCGTTGTTCGTCAAAGCGCTGTTCAAGCTCGAGGTGCCGGAGATCCAGCAGCAGATCGTGGAGATCCGGGCGACCGCGCGGGAGGCCGGCAGCCGCACCAAGATCGCGGTGTCCTCGCGCGACGATTCGATCGACCCGGTGGGCGCGTGCGTGGGCCTGAAGGGCTCGCGCGTCCAGGCGGTCGTCAACGAACTCGGTGGCGAGCGCATCGACATCGTGCCCTGGTCGCCCGATCCCGAGCGGTTCGCGAAGCTCTCCCTCGCGCCGGCGCGCGTGGCTCGGGTGTTCTCGGATCCCGACACCAAGACCATTCAGGCGATCGTGGACGAGGACCAGCTGTCGCTCGCCATCGGGCGGAACGGACAGAACGTCCGGCTCGCCTCTGAGCTCACAGGCTGGAAGATCGATCTCTACTCGAGCCGCGAGTGGCTGGAGCGCGGCGGCGAAGGGCCGCTGTTCGCGCCGCTGCCGCCCGCGGAGGAAGAGGCCGCCACCAAGGTGGCGCTGCGCGAGCTCAAGGGGCTGCCGGTCGAGCTGGTCGACGTGCTCGAGCAGGCGGGACATAAGACGCTGCAGGACATCCTCGATCTCGAGCGCGAGGATGTGGACAAGATCGCGAACATGACTCCGGAGATCGCCGACAAGCTCATGGCCTTCCTGAATGAGATGACCGAGGATGGCGGCGAGGAGGAGCCCGAGACCGATCCCGGCGGCGGGAAGACGGACGGGCCGGCGCCCGCGCCCGCGCCGCCCGCCGCGTGACGGACCGGTTGGTCCGGCTGCTGGGGCTCGGGGTTCGGGCGGGAAACGTGGTGATCGGCGTAGCGGGCGTGCGGGCGCGGTTGCAGCGGAACGCGCTCGCGTGCGTGGTGCTCGCGGCGGACGCGAGCCCGCGCACCCGTGACAAGGTGGAGCGGCTGGCGCGGGCGCGGGGCGTGCGTGTGCTCGTCGGTCCGGCGGCGGCTCGCCTCGGCGCGGAGTTGGGGGGGGGGCGGGGGCGGCTATCGGTGCAGGCGGTCGGCGTGGCGGATGCCGCGCTGGCCCGTGGGTTGGTCGGGTCTTTGGAGGAGTGAGTGGCAACGACGCGGATTCACGATCTAGCGGCTGAGTTTGGGATTTCGTCCGAGCAGCTCCTGGGCATGCTCAAGGAGCGGGACATCTTCGTGCGCAGTCATCTCTCGCCGCTCAAGGCCGAGCAGGTGGCCTTGATGCGCGCCGCCTGGGAGCGGGAGAAGCGCAAGCAGAAGGAAACGCCGGCGCCGCCCAAGCGGCGCCGCGCCGTCAAGGCCGTGGAGCCTGCCCCGGTGGCGCCCGAGGCCCCGAAGCGGCGCCGGCGGACCGCGGCCGAGATGGCCGCGGTGGAGGCCGAGGCACAGGCCGAAGCCGCCATCGAGGCGGAGCGCGAGCTCAAGGCACGCGAGGCGCTGGAGGCGGCCAAGGCCGTCGACGCCGAGGAGAAGCCGTCGCTCGAAGAGCGGGCGGCCGCGTTGTTCCGCGACCTTCCGGTCGCGGAGGAGGCGGGTGTCCAGCCGCCGCTCGCCGCCGCGTTCGGCGCGCCGACCGCGTCTGCGCCCGCGCCGCCGCCCGCGGCGACGTTCGCGCCATCGCAGCCACGGTCCGTGATCCCCACGCCCGTCCGCCCCAAGCCGGTGGCCAGCGCGACGCCCGGTGGCGCCGTGCCCGCTCCACCGCGCCCCGTCGCCTCTGCCGCGCCGGGCGCGAGTCCGCTCGAAGAGCGGCGACGGGAGAAGGGCAAGAAGCGCAAGAAGGGCAAGAAGTCACTCGTGGATCAGGAGGCGGTGGCGCAGAACATCTCGCGCACGCTGGCCTCGATCAAAGGTCCCGTCGCCCGCAAAGGCGTGCACCGCCGCGAGGAGGGCCCGAGCTTCCGGGAAGTCGAAGAGCAGAAGCGGCGCGACGAGAAGGAGCGCGAGAAGACGCTGGTGCGGGTCACCGAGTTCATTACGGTGTCGGAGCTCGCGAGTACCCTGAAGGTGCCCGCCAAGGAGATCGTGGGCTTCGCCTTCAAGGAGCTCCAGCAGATGGTGACCATCAACCAGCGCCTCGATTTCGACATGATCGAGCTGATCGCCTCGGCGTTCGGGTTCCAGGCGGTGCGGGAGGAGGAGTACGCCGTCGCCGCGCCTGAGGATGCGACGAAGGACGAAGACGAGGCACGGGAGGCGCGCTCGCCGGTGGTCACGGTCATGGGACACGTCGACCACGGAAAGACGTCGCTGCTCGACTACGTCCGCAAGGCCAACGTCGTCGCCGGCGAGGCCGGCGGCATCACGCAGCACATCGGCGCCTACCAGGTCAAGGTTAAGGACGGGCGGTCGATCACCTTCCTCGATACGCCCGGTCACGAGGCGTTCACGGCGATGCGGGCGCGCGGCGCCCAGGTCACCGATATCGTGGTGCTCGTCGTGGCGGCCGACGACGCGATCATGCCGCAGACCATCGAGGCGATCTCGCACGCCAAGAACGCGGGCGTGCCGATCGTCGTCGCGATCAACAAGATCGACCTGCCCACGGCGAACGTGCAGAAGGTCAAGCAGGATCTCCTGGCGCACGGCGTGGTGCTCGAGGAGTTCGGCGGGACCACGCTGGCGACGCCGATTTCCGCCAAGACCGGACAGAACGTGCAGGAGCTGCTCGATCAGATCCTGCTGCAGGCCGAGCTGCTCGATCTCAAGGCGAATCCCGCGCGCAAGGCGCAAGGCACCGTGCTCGAGGCGACGCTCGACCCGGGCAAGGGCCCGCTCGCCACCGTGCTCGTCCAGAACGGGACGCTGCACGTAGGCGACGATTTCATCTGCGGCCAGTTCTACGGACGCGTGCGCGCGATGTACGACGAGCGCGGCCAGACGGTCGACGCCGCGGGGCCGTCCACGCCCGTGCAGGTGCTGGGCTTCGAGGGCGTGCCCGAGGCCGGGGACACGTTCCAGGTAATGGCGGACGCGGCCGCCGCGCGCGACATCGCGCAAAAGCGCCAGCGCCTCGAGCGGGAAGCGCAGCATCGCCGCTCGGGTCGCGTGAAGACCCTCGAGGACTTCATGGCGGAGCGGGCCGAAGGCGGCGCCGCGACGCTGCAGATCATCATCAAGGCGGATCAGGGCGGGCCCGCGGAGGCGCTCGCCGACGCGCTCGCCCAGCTGTCGACCCCCGAGGTCAAGGTCGAGGTCGTGCATCGGGGCGTGGGTGCGATCACCGACTCCGACGTCCTGCTGGCCAAGGCATCGAACGCGATCATCGTCGGATTCCACGTCCGGCCCGATTCGAACGCCCGCGCGTCCGCCGAGCGGGAGAAGGTGGAGATCCGCACGTACCGCATCATCTACGAGGCGGTGGAAGAAGTGAAGGCCGCCATGGCGGGCCTGCTCGCCCCGGAGAAGAAGGAAGTGGTCCTGGGCGAAGCCGAGGTGCGGCAGCTGTTCAAGATCGCGAAGGTCGGCACGATCGCCGGGAGCTTCGTGCGCTCCGGGGTCATCCCGCGCACCGCGCGCGTGCGCGTGATCCGCGACGGCGTCGAGGTCTACGACGGCACGCTCGCCTCCCTCAAGCGCTTCAAGGAGGACGTCCGCGAAGTGCGCGAAGGCTTCGAGTGCGGGATCGGCGTCGAGAACTTCAACGACCTCAAGGTCGGCGACCTGATCGAGGCCTATCGGATCGAGGAGGTCGCCCGCTCGCTGACGCCCGCGTGATCGTGGGAGTCATGACGTGGGAGCTGCACCTCGCGGCCTGTCACTCCCTCAAGGACAAGCGGAGCGTCTTGAAGAGCCTCAAGGACCGCCTGCACCACAAGTTCAACGTCTCGGCGGCCGAGACGGCTCATCACGACCTGTGGCAACGGGCGGAGTTGACGGTGTGCGTGGTGTCGACCGACCGCGGGCACGCGGAGAGCGTGTTGCGGGAGGCGGACCGACTGATCGAGGGCGCCGACGGCGCCCGCATCGTGGACCAGAGCACGAGCTTCTTCTGATATGGTACGACGGGCAAGCCACCACCGTCCCGAGCGCGTGGCCGAGTCGATTCGCCAGACCGTAGCGGCGTTTTTGACGGAGCACGTGCGGGACCCGCGGATCGGGTTCGTCACGGTCACCGGGGTCGAGGTCTCCCCCGACCTCACGCACGCGCGCGTGCGGGTGAGCGTGATGGGCAGCGAGGAAGAAAAGGCGAAGTCGCTCGAGGGGCTGGCCAGCGCCGCCCGGTTCCTGCGCGCGCAGCTCGCCCGGGAGCTCACGCTGCGCGTGGCGCCCGAGGTCCGGTTCGAGCTCGACCGCGGCATCGAGCACGCGCAACAGATCGATCGCGTGCTGCGAGACCTCAAGGAGGACTCGGGCTGATCTCCGGCGTGGCGCTCGTCGCGAAGCCGGGAGGACCGGACGGCCCCACGTCGCACGACGTGGTCGACTGCGTCCGCCGCGCCCTCGGCACGGAGCGGGTGGGCCACCTGGGCACGCTCGATCCGTTCGCGGCCGGGCTGCTCGTGGTCGTCGCCGGGCGGGCCACGCGGCTGGCGGCGTTCGCGGCGGAGTGGGACAAGGCGTACGAGGGCGTGATCCGTCTGGGAACGACGACCACGACCGACGACGCCACCGGGACGCCGGTCGCCACTTCGGAGGCTTGGCGCGAGGTGGGGCGCGCGGGTGTCGAGCAGGTGCTGGCGCGGTTCCGCGGGGCCTACGAGCAGCGCCCGCCGGCCTACTCGGCCGTGAAGATCGGTGGGGAACGGGCGTACCGTCGCGCGCGGCGCGGTGAAGTCGTGTCTCTCGCGGCGCGCCGGGTGGAGGTGACCGAGCTCGACGTGGATCGGTTCACGCCGCCCGACGTCGGCTTTCGGGCCACCGTGAGCGGCGGGACGTATCTGCGCAGCCTGGCGCGAGACGTGGGAGAGGCCCTCGGCTGTGGCGGGCATCTCGCGGCCCTCACGCGGACGCGGGTGGGCCCGTATCGTCTGGCGGACGCGGTGGCCCCACAGGCCGTGACGCCCAGTGACCTGCGGGATCCCGCTGAGCTCGTGCGCGATCTGCCGCGTCGCGACCTCGATCCGGCCGGGCGCGAGACCGTCGTTCACGGGCGGCCGCTGCCGGCGGGGGCGGGGGCGGGGGAAGCGGGAAGGGTCGCGTTGTTCGCGGACGGGCGGCTCGTGGCCGTGGCGGAGCGCGTCGGAGACCAGCTCAAGCCGCGCGTCGTGGTGGCGGAGCCGTGAGCGGCACCGTCGCCACGGTCGGCACGTTCGACGGGATCCATCGCGGGCACCGCGCCGTGCTGAGCGAGGTGGTGCGGCGCGGGCGCGCCGCCGGGCGGCAAAGCGTGCTGGTGACGTTCGATCCGCACCCGCTCGAGGTCGTGAACCCGACCGCGGCTCCGCGGCTGCTCACGCTGCCGGACGAAAAGCGGGCGTTGGTCGCGGTGCTCGGGATCGAGCGGGTCGAGGTGATCGCCTTCACGACCGAGCTCGCGCGTCTCGGCCCCGAAGATTTCGTGCGCGGCGTGCTGCGCGCGCGGTTCGGGATGGAGGAGCTGGTCTTGGGCTACGACCACGGGTTCGGGCGCGGACGCTCGGGCGACGTCGAGCTGGTGCGGCGGCTCGGGCGTGAGGACGGGTTCGCGGTCGAGGTCGTCGCCGCCGTGAGGGACAACGGCCAGCCGATCTCTTCGTCGCTGATCCGGACCGCGGTGGCGCACGGCGACCTCGGCTCGGCGGCCCGCGGGCTGGGACGCCCCTATAGCCTGCGGGGTACGGTCGAGCGGGGGGCTGGGCGAGGCCGGACGATCGGCGTGCCGACGATCAACCTGACGTCCCCCGACCCCCGGAAGCTCCTCCCACCGGACGGGGTATACGCGGTGCGGGTGAGGCTGCCGGGGAAAGGGGAAGGGGAGAAGGAGCAGGCCCACGGCGGTATGATGAATCAGGGGGCGCGGCCGACGTTCGGTGTCCACGCTCGCGGCCTCGAGATTCATCTGTTCGACTATGACGGCGACTTGTATGGCGCGACCGTCACGGTGGAGTGGGTGGACCGGTTGCGTGATACGCAGACATTTCCGTCACGGCAGGCGCTGGTGGACCAGATCGAGCGGGACGCCGTAGCGGCACGCTCGATCCTCAACGGGTAGGGACGCGATGCTAGGGACGATTCGCTCGAGACTCTTCGCCGTCGGTATCCTGCTGGTGCTGAGTATCTGGGCCTTGATCCCCACGAATGTCACGCAGCGCGTGCGCGACCCGTCGACAGGTCGCATGAAAGACACGACGGTCCGCCGCGTGCCGATCAACCTGGGGCTCGACCTGCAGGGCGGCATCCACCTCGCGCTCGAGGTCGACCAGTCGAAGGGTCCGGTGCCCGACTGCGCGGACGCCATCCAGCGGGCCGCGCACGTGGTGCGGACGCGGATCGACGAGTTCGGCACGACGGAGCCGGTGGTACAGGTCCAGGGGCGGTGCCGGTTGATCGTCGAGCTGGCGGGCGAAAAGGATCCGGCGCGCGCCAAGAGCATCATTCAGCGCACCGCGTTTCTCGAGTTCCGCATCACGGACATGCAGAACAAGTTTCGCGACGCCCTCCCCGAGATCGATAAAGCCCTGCGCCTGGCCGGTGTGAAAGCCGGTGGGCAGGGCGCTCCGGCCGCGAGCGTGACGCAGCTGTTCGGCAAGGATACGGCGAAGGCCAAGGCCGGGGCCAAGGCGCCCAAGGGCAAGCCGGCGCCGAAGGACACGAGCGACGTCAACGCGCCGGGGGCGCTCTCGTCGCTGCTATTTCAGGGGCAGATGCAGGGCGAATACCTGGTGCCGGAGGAAAACGTGCCGGTGGCGGAGAGCCTGCTGACGCGGCCGGAGGTGCAACGACTCATTCCTCGCGGGCTCGAGCTGAAATGGGGCACCGAAGTCCTGGCGCGCGCCGGGCGCAGCTACCGGACGTTTTACGCCGTGGAGGACCGGCCCATCATCACCGGCGAGGAGCTGCAGGACGCCAAAGCGCTGCGCGATCCCCTCACCAACCAGTCGGTGGTGACGTTTACGCTGTCGCGCCGTGGCGGCCGCATCTTCGAGCGTGAGACCGGGCGGCACGTCAACGATTACATGGCGATCATCCTCGACGGCCGGGTCGTGGGTCAACCGCCGGTGATCAAGAGCCAGATCGGCCAGCGCGGCCAGATCGAGCTGGGGGCGAAGCCGCTGCAGGAAGCGCAGGACCTGGCCCTGGTGCTCAAGGCCGGCGCCTTGCCGGCGCCGCTGACGATCATCGAGGAGCGGACCATCGGCCCCACGCTTGGGCAGGACTCGATCAAGGATGGGCTTCGCGCCGGGGCCGTCGGCGTGGCGCTCGTTGTCCTCATCATGGTGGGTTACTACCGCTTATCGGGCGCGTTGGCGGTCGCCGCGCTCGGGCTCTATGTCGTATTCACGCTCGCGGGCCTCGCGGGGTTCGGCTTCACGCTCACGCTTCCCGGGCTTGCCGGCATGGTTCTGTCCGTCGGCATCGCGGTGGACGCGAACGTGCTGATCTTCGAACGGATCCGCGAGGAGCTGCAACACGACAAGCTGGTGCGGACGGCCGTGGACGAAGGGTTCAAGCACGCCATGAGCGCGATCATCGACTCGAACGTCAGCACGGCCTTGACTGCGTTCATTCTCTATCTGGTGGGTACGGGCCCGGTGCAGGGCTTCGCCATCACCCTGATCATCGGCATCGCGGCGTCGATGATCACCGCCATTTTCGTCGTTCGCACTTTCTACATGATCTGGCTCGATCGTCGGCCGGACATGGTCACCCTGAGCGTGTGAGATGATTCGACTCTTCGCCAACGCCGATTACGATTTCATTAAATGGCGCCGGTGGGCGTACGGGCTCACGGCCGCGATCATCATTCCCGGCTTCTCCCTGTTTCTGATACGCGGGCTCAACTACTCGATCGAGTTCACCGGCGGTACGTTGATTCAGGTGCAGACGGGGCGCGCCGTCGGAACCGAGCGGATTCGGGGAGCGCTCGACGCCGCGGGCATCCACGACGCGGAAATCCAGGAGTTTGGCGGGCCGAACGAGTACGTGATCCGCGCGCGGATCGGGACGCAGGCCGCCGAGGGGACGACCGAGGCCACGGCGGCCGCCGTGGACTCGGCCCTCGGGCACGCCCTCGGCTCGGCGTCCGACAGCACCTACAAGATCGTCCGGACGGAGGCGGTCGGCCCCAAGGTCGGGCGCGAGCTCCAGGGCAAGGCCTTCCTCGCGATCTTCTTCTCGTTCATCGTCACCCTCGTCTACCTCGCGTTTCGGTTCGAGTGGCGGTTCGGCCTCGCCGCCGTGCTGGCGACGTTCCACGACATTCTCACCACGATCGCCTTCATTCGGTATCTCGATCTCGAGGTGAGCCTCGTGGTGGTGGGCGCCGTCCTCACCATGGTCGGGTACTCGCTGAACGACACGATCATCATCTTCGATCGGGTCCGCGAAAACCTGCGCAAGTTCCGGCGCCAGAACCTGTACGAGATCCTGAACCTGTCGATCAATGAGACCCTGCCGCGGTCCGTGCTCACGCACGGGACCACCATGGCGACGACGATCGCGCTCGTGCTGCTCGCCGGAGAGGTCCTGCGGCCGTTCGCGCTCGTCATGACGTTCGCGATCTTCACGGGTACGTTCTCGTCCATCTATATCGCCGCGCCGCTCCTCATGTACATCGAGAAGCGGTGGCCCGGCCAGGACGCGCGCGGCGCCCGGATCTACCGGCACGGCGGGACGGAGTCACCCGGCACGCCGACTCCGCCGCCGTCTCCCGCTGGAGGGGGAGGGGGGGCCCGCTCCAAAGCGGCAGTTTGACGTGCTGGTCGACGCCCACTGCCATCTGGGCGATGGAGCGTTCGACGGAGACCGGGAGGCCGTGCTCGCGCGCGCTCGCGCGGCGGGCGTCACCCATATCGTCGTGATCGGCGGGACGCCGGCCGAGAGTGAGCGCGCCGTGGCGCTGGCTCGAGCGCAGGCCGGCCTCTCCGCGACGGCCGGCCTCCACCCCCACGAGGCTCGAGACTGGTCGCCGGATCGGGCCGCCCGCCTGAGAGACCTGCTGGCCCTCCCCGAAGTGGTGGCGCTCGGCGAAACCGGGCTCGACTACCATTACGATCACTCGCCGCGGGATTCGCAACGCCGCGCCTTCGAGGCCCAGCTGGCGCTGGGTGCCTCGACCGGAAAGCCGGTCGTGGTGCACGCGCGCGAGGCGGACGACGACATGGCCGCGATGCTCCGGTCGACCGCCGCCACGGTGGTGCTGCATTCGTTCAGCTCCGGCCCACAGGTCGCGGAAGCGGGGGTGGCGATTGGCGCGTACTTTTCCTTCTCCGGAATGATCACCTTCAAGAACTGGAGTGGGGCGTTGCCACTAACCGCCTACCCGTCTAGCCGTCTGTTGGTCGAGACGGACGCGCCCTACCTCGCGCCCGTGCCGCATCGGGGCCGGCGCAACGAGCCCGCGTTCGTCCGGGCGGTCGCGGAGGGCCTGGCGCGGGCGCGTGGCGAAAGCGTGGAGACCATCGAGCGGCAGACCAGCGACAACGCGGCGCGCGTGTTCGGCGCGCGGATCGCCACGACACTCTAGTAGGGGAGAGGAGGGGGGAGGGAGGCGTGACCACAACGGCCAAGGTGCCCAGCGACATCGCCATCGCTCAGGCGGCCAAGCTCCGGCCGGTCGCCGACATCGCCGCCGAGCTGGGGCTCGTCGATGACGAGGTCGAGCTCTACGGCAAGTACAAGGCGAAAGTGCGGCTCAAAGCACTCGCCCGGCGTCGGCCGAACGGACGCCTGGTCCTGGTCACGGGGATCAATCCCACACCCGCGGGGGAAGGGAAGTCGACGGTGACCGTCGGCGTGACGCAGGCGCTCCGCAAGATCGGCAAGCGGGTCGCCCTGTGCATCCGCGAGCCGTCGCTCGGACCGGTGTTCGGCGTGAAGGGCGGGGCGGCGGGGGGCGGCTACGCGCAGGTCGTGCCGATGGAGGACATCAATCTCCATTTCACTGGCGACTTCCACGCCATCTCCAGCGCGCACAACCTCCTCTCGGCCATGCTCGACGCGCACCTGCATCACGGGAACGCGCTCGGCCTGGACACCCGGCGCATCACGTGGCCCCGCACGATCGACATGAACGACCGGGCTCTCAGAAACATCATCGTGGGCCTGGGCGGGTTGAACGCGGGTCCCGCGCGCGAGGAGCGGTTCGTGATCATCCCGGGCTCTGAGATCATGGCGATCATGGCTCTCGCCACCGGGATCGAGGACCTGGAGCAGCGGCTGGCCCGAATCATCGTGGGGCTCACGGCCGACAAGAAGCCGGTGCGCGCGAGTGATCTCAAGGCGTACGGCGCCATGACCCTGCTGCTCAAGGATGCCGTGAACCCGAACCTCGTGCAGACCCTCGAGGGCGGCCCTGCGTTCATTCATTGCGGCCCGTTCGGGAACATCGCGCACGGATGTAATTCGGTGGTGGCCACGAAACTCGCTCTCTCGTTGTGCGACGTCGTCCTGACGGAGGCCGGGTTCGGCGCCGACCTCGGCGCGGAGAAGTTCTTCGACATCAAGTGCCGCATGGCGGGACTCAACCCCGAGGCCGCGATCCTGGTCGCCACGGTGCGCGCGCTGAAGATGCACGGCGGCGTGAAGAAAGACGCGCTTGGCGCGGCGGACCCCGGCGCGGTGCAGCGGGGTGCCGCCAACCTCCGGCGCCACATCCGGAACGTCAAGAAATTCGGCGTGCCGGTGGTGGTAGCGCTCAATCGGTTCCTCACCGACACCGACGCCGAGCTCGACGCCGTGCGGGCCGAGTGCGCGGCCGAGGGCGTCGGCGTCGAGCTGTGTGAGGTATGGGAGAAGGGCGGGGAAGGCGGGATAGCGGTGGCGGAGGCGGTGCTCAAGCTGCTCGACGGCCGCGCGGCGAAGTTCAAGCCGTTGTATGACGAGCGCCGGCCGATCCGGGAAAAGGTCGAGACGATCGCGAAGGAGATTTACGGCGCCGGGGGTGTGGCGTTCGCGCCGGCGGCGGAGCGGGCGCTCGAGCAGCTTCCCGCGCTCGGCCTGGGGGAGACCCCGGTGTGCATGGCGAAAACGCAGTACTCCTTTTCGGACGACGCCGCCAAGCTGGGCGCTCCGAGCGGCTTCACGCTGCAGGTGCGCGACATTCTTCCTTCCGCGGGCGCGGGGTTCGTCGTGGCGCTCGCGGGCGACATCATGACCATGCCGGGGCTGTCGAAGACGCCCGCGGCCGAAAAGATCCGGGTGCACCCGGACGGGACGATCGAGGGACTCTTCTGATGGCAGACAAACTGGGAATCGTGAGCGCGGACGGCGCGCCAAAGGCGATCGGGCCCTACAGCCAGGCGGTCGTGGTGGACGGGATGGTGTATACGGCGGGACAGATCCCGATCGATCCCAAGACCAGCGCCGTCGTCGGCAAGACGACGGCCGAGCAGGCGGACCAGGTGCTCAAGAATCTCGCGGCGGTCCTTACGGCGGCGGGCTCCTCGTTGAGCCGCGTCGTCAAGACCACCGTCTACCTGCTCGACATGGCGGATTTCCCCGCGATGAACGAGGTGTACGCGAAACATTTCGGGTCCCACAAGCCGGCGCGCTCCACCGTGCAGGCGGCGGCCTTGCCCAAGGCCGTGCGCGTCGAGATCGACGCGATCGCGAGGGTCGGATGAAGCGCACGATCATCGCTCTCTGGTGCGCGGCGCTCGCCGCGGTTCCGGTGACGGGCCGGGCCCAATCGCAGGCCTCGCCGGCCGATCGAACGCTGGCGCGCGACATCTTCCGCGAGCTCATCGAGATCAATACGACCGACTCGCTCGGCAACACGCCGCGCTCGGCCCGCGCCATGGCCCGACGCCTCCTGACTGCCGGATTCCCGGCCGCGGACGTCCAGGTGCTCATCGGCCCCGACGCGAAGCACGGCAACCTCGTGGCGCGCTACCGGGGAACCGGGACCGGCGGGAAGCCGATCATCGTCTTCGCGCACATGGACGTCGTCCCGGCGCGCCGGTCGGATTGGTCGGTCGATCCGTTCACCTTTCTCGAGAAGGACGGCTACTTCTACGGCCGCGGGACAACGGACGACAAGGTGGGCGATGCCGTCCTCGTCGCCGACTTCATCCGGCTCAAGCGCGCCGGCTTCAAGCCTTCGCGAGATCTCATCATGGTGCTCACGGGGGACGAGGAGACGCTGGGCAGCTGCATTCAGTGGCTCGTGACGAAGCATCGAGACCTGATCGACGGGGCGTTCGCGCTGAACACCGACGCGGGCGGCGGCGTGCTGCGTGACGGGCAGCGCGTGCTGTTCGCGGTGCAGGCGAGCGAAAAGGTGTACGCGACGTACGTCCTCGAGGCCACGGACAAGGGCGGACACAGCTCGCTGCCGCGGCCGGCGGACAACCCGGTGTACCGCCTTGCCCCCTTCCTCGAGCGCCTGGCGCAATACCAGTTTCCCGTGAAGCTCAACGAGATATCGCGCGCCTTCTTCCAGCGCTCGGCGGCGATCGAAACCGGCGAGCTGGCCGAAAACATGCGCGGGGTCCTCAAGGATCCGCCGGACTCGGGCGCCGTGGCCCGGCTGTCCGCCGTGCCGTTCTACAACTCGAAGCTCCGGACCACCTGCGTCGCCACGATGCTCGAGGCCGGTCACGCCGAGAATGCGCTTCCCCAGTCCGCGCGGGTCACCGTGAACTGTCGCATCCTGCCGGGGGAGCCCGCCTCGGAGGTCGAAGCGACGTTGCGGCGCCTCGCCGCCGACGACCGGATCACGCTCCGGACGCTGTACGCTCCGATCCCGAGCCCGCCGTCTCCGCTCACGCCGGAGATCATGGGGCCGCTCGAGCGTCTCGTGGCGGAGCAGTTTCCGAAGGTCCCCATCGTGCCGATCATGGAGGCCGGCGCCACGGACGGCCTCTTCTTGCGCAACGTCGGCATCCCCACCTACGGGGTGTCCGCCGTGTTCGAGGAGCAGAACGACGTCCGGGCTCACGGCCGAGACGAGCGCATCGGCGTGCAGAGCTTCTACGATGCTCTCGAGTTCTGGTATCGGATGATGCAGACATACGCGGGCAGTTGACGCGCCGCTCTGCGAGGGCTATTTCAAGGCTGGTTCACTTGGGCGCCCGGTAGCCGTATGTGGAAGCGTGTGGTGGATGGAGTTCGCGGCCGGGTAGCGCGGTTTCGCGCACCCGGCGCCGCGTCTTCCCAGGCCATCCCGCAGGACCTCGACGAATCGCGCCCCGTGGACCGCCCCGTGCCGGTGGCGGCCTCAATTCTGTGGCAGCCCATCCACACCGGCGCATCGGGCACAGCCTCCTCCTTCATCTACATCACCCAGCGGGCGCTCGCCGCGGTCGAGGAGCATTGCGCGGCGGAGCGCACCGCCTGCTCCGGGCTCCTGACGGGAGAGCTGTATCAGTCCCCCGATACTGAAGAGCCGTACGTCGTCGTCGAGTCGACCATCCGCCTACCGACGAGCCCGGGCGACAACGCCAAGACCTCGCTCGTGCAAGGGTGGGTCGTGGCCCAGAGTGTGCTCCGCGCGACGGGCGAACAGCTCGTCGGCTGGTACCGCGGCGAGGGCGGCACCGAGGAGCATGTCGCGGCCGAGGGTGTGGGGACCGGCGAATCAGGACCTACGGAGGTCAAACTGTCGATCGCGGAAGCGGAAGCGCATACGGCGTTGTTCCCGCAGCCGTGGCAGATCGCCTTGAAGGTAGGTCCGGGTCGGGGTGGCGTCTTCAGTCCGGCGGCCGGAGGCGCGTGGGCGCACCGATGTATTTCGTTCCACGAGATCGTCGATCCCTCCGCGGTCGGTCCGGACGGCAGCGCGCGGACCACACTCCATTGGGACAACTATCGTAGCGATCAAGCTGTCATCCGAACGGATCCGGCACCCGCCGGCGCGACCCTCGTGGTACCCGAGCATCCCGCACCGCTGGTGGGCGGGGTGGGCGCGGCCGAGCCGCCCATCCCCGCGCGCCGGCCGCAGCGGCAATCTCCCCGGGTCCTGTTACCAGACCAGTTCGGAGAGTCGATCGGAGTCGACCGTCACAAGTCGTCCCCCACCTCTTGGGGCAAACGGGCAGCCGTTGTCGGCGCATATGGTGTCGTGGGTCTGCTGGCGATAACGGGATTGTTCCGCCTGTACTCGGCGCTCGCGTCGCCCTCGTCGCCGGGTTCTCGTCCCGCGCCGGCGGAGGACCCGGTGGTCACGCCCGAAGCGCGCCTCGACCGGGCGGCCGACACGCTCGGGCTCGCGATCGCCGCGTTCGACCTGCGCGCGCGGATGTTCGCGAGCCGGCAGATGCAGTGCCCCGAGCTGGCCCGAGGGCTCGTCCTCGTGGAGGAGCGCTGGTCGGCATACAACGCTGCCCGTAAAGACGCCGGCGCGTCGCTCGATTCGGCGCGCACGGCCCGCGACCGGAACCTCTACGCCGACGCGGATGGCGTGGAGCGGCGATTCGAACGCTCGCGGTGCCCACGGCCATGAGTCTCCGCGCAGCAGTGCTCGTCGGCGCGCTGGTGTTGAGCGTGCCCTCGCCCGGCGCGACGCAGGGATCCCAACCGCTCCGTAAGACCGACGTGATCCGGCTGCTGTCGAACCCGCTGATCTCCAAGAGCGAGGTCGCGGATCTGATTCGGCGCAACTGCGTCGCGTTCCGTCCCACGCCGCGAGACTGGGCCGATCTGCGCGACTTCGGCGCCGACGCCGGGGTGCTGAGCAGCCTGGGGGGTTGCACCGGCTCTACGGCCGCGCCGCGTCCGGCACCGGCACCGCCGCCGGCGGCTCCCTTGGCCGCCGTCCTGCTTCCGCCCCGCGTGAACGCGGTCGTGGGCACGACGGCCCTGGCGCGGGTGCAAATAAAGCGGGGCGACCTCCCGCAGGCCGGAGTGCCACTCGTGCTCCGAGGCAGCGCGGCGATTTCGGGTGGATCAGGGCAGGACGCTCAGGCGACCACCGACCCCGGTGGGATCGCCGCGTTTCAGGTGCCGGTGGGGCGGGTGCCCGCGACCTATCAACTCCAGGTCGTCACCGGGTCGGGCGCGACGATCGCCGGAACGCCGCCGCTCGAGCTCGCGGTGGGCGCGGCGGCGCCGGCCGCGCTGGACGTTCAGCCGGCGCGCGTGGAAGTCCACGTCGGTGAGCGTGGCGCAGTACCGGTGCAAGTCACGCTCCGGGATTCGCTCGGCAACGCCGTCGCCGGCGAGCCCGTGACCCTGCAGGCGGACGGCCCCGACTTGGGGCTAGCGGCCGCAACCCGCGTCACCGACTCGGTCGGGCACGCCGCATTCAGCGTGGAGCGGGCGGGGGTGCGGCGCGGCGGGCGCCTGCTGATCCGTGTGCGGGGGCAGTCGCTCGGCGGCGTGGACGTGATCCGCACCGACGCTCTGGCGGTCGCGGCGTCGGGATTCGTCGCGGGGACGGGGCAGCGCGGTATCGCGCGCACGAGCTTGAACGATCCGGTCGTGTTCCAGATTCGCAACAGCGCCGGCCGGCCGATCGCCGGAAAGACGGTGGCATTCCGCGCGGTCAACGCGGAGGTGTCGCTCGACAGTGTGGTCACCGACTCGGCGGGGATCGCTCGGGTCGACATCACGCTGGGCAAGCAGGCGGGCCCGGCGCTCCTGACCGCCACGGTGGACTCGGTGCAGAAGCAGACAGCCTTCCTGGTCGAGCCCGCGGCGCCCGTGAGCGTCGTGATCGAGCGGGACGGCATGCGTGTGGACGGCAGTACCATGGCGGTGCCGGCGAATGCGGCGTTCGTCATCCGTGTGTCGGCCCAGGATGCGTACGGCAACGCGGTCGGCACGGCCGATCTGGCGCGCATGATCCAGAAGATGCGGAGCCGCTACAACCAGCAGTCGCAGCTCTTGAAGATGATCGGCGTGGAGTCGGACGGCGCCGCCGCCCTCGTGACGTTCAAGCCGACGGGGGTGGGCCAGGCGGACCTGTCCATTGCGGGAGCGACGGTGTCGGTGAACGTCGTTTCGGGGAGGTAACATGGATCGCGTGCGTCGGGTGAGGGACGGGTTCACGCTCATCGAGCTCTTGATCGTGGTGGTGATCATCGGCATTCTGGCCACGATCGCGATTCCGAAGTTTGCCAACACAAAGACGCGCGCCTACATCGCGTCGATGAAGTCGGATCTGCGCAATTTGCTCACATCGGAGGAGTCGTTCTTTGCCGACTCCATCAGGTACGGCGGGACCACCTCTTGCACCACGCCACCGACGCCGGGCACCGTGAACGTCTGCCTTTCGAGCGGGAACGCCTTAGCGGGCCCGACCGTCAACGGCGGCGGCTGGAGCGCCACGATGACGAATGCCAACGTGACGAACCCGGTCGTGACCTGCGCGATCTTCGTGAATACGCCGGCGGTAGCGCCGGCGACCAAGGACGGCGTCGCGGCCTGCCAGTAGGCGGCCGCGCGTGTGGGGGGGGCGGCTCTACCCGGCGGACGCGGTCCGCTCGGCGGCCTGAACCGCCGAGTCCAGCCAGTCGGTCACCTGCTGAAAGTTGAAGGGCTTGCGAAGCACGGCGCAGGGGTTGCGATAGACCCAGGCGCGGACGTCCGACGCGTCCGCATCGCCCGTCATCAGCGCGATGCGGCCCAGGAGATGCGGCCAGCGCCGCACGACGGCGAGGTAGAGGGCGAGGCCCGACATGGTCGGGAGCCGCACGTCGAGTAGCATCGCGGTCACCGGCTCCGCGCCGAGCAGACGATAGGCGGCGTCCGGATCGCCCGTCGTCAGCGTCCGATAGCCCACAGTCGTGAGCACGCTATCGAGCGACGAGCGGAGGAGCGCATCGTCGTCGACGATGAGCACCGTGCGCAGTTTGTTCATGCTGGACTTAACATAGTGAAACAGGGCGTCCCGCGTCGAGAGCGGGCTCTATGTTCAATTCTGACACGGGCTCCGCGCTAAGAAATCACAAAGTGACAGGTGACCTAGGAGGACCATCGGTTCGCCGATATCGTGGGCGTTGCGCCTTTGGTGTCCACACTCTGGAGGGGGTAGTGGCAATGAACCGCAAGGGTTTCACGCTTATCGAGCTCTTGATCGTGGTGGTGATCATCGGCATTCTGGCCGCCATCGCGATCCCGAAGTTCGCCAACACCAAGGCGAAGGCATATATCGCCTCGATGAAGTCGGATCTTCGGAACCTGGTGACCGCCGAGGAAGCGTTCTTC
>DATLVU010000029.1:0-6662 GCA_035577025.1 Gemmatimonadales bacterium | reverse complement strand
CCGCGCGCGCCCTCTTCCGCGGGATGTTCATGGATCCGCGGCGCTACGATCTCGCCCGCGTCGGCCGGTTCATGATCAACAAGAAGCTCGGGATCAGCGCCAACCTGAACATCAAGGCGCTCCGGAGCGAGGACGTCGTGGCCGTCGTCCGGCACCTCTTGCAGGTCAAGCTAGGGAGCAAGTCCACCGACGACATCGACCACCTCGGCAACCGCCGGGTGCGCTCGGTGGGCGAGCTGATCGCCAATCAGTTCTCGGTGGGCCTGTCGCGCATGGCGCGGCTCATCAAGGAGCGGATGAGCATCAACAACGACCCGGAGCGCATCACCCTGGATGACCTGGTGAACGCCCGGACCGTGAGCGCGGTGATACAGGCGTTCTTCGGCAGCTCGCAGCTGTCGCAGTTCATGGATCAGACCAATCCGCTCGCCGAGCTCACGCACAAGCGGCGCCTCTCGGCCCTGGGGCCGGGCGGGCTCACCCGCGAGCGCGCCGGCTTCGAGGTGCGTGACGTGCACTACTCGCAGTACGGCCGCATGTGCCCGATCGAGACGCCGGAAGGTCCGAACATCGGGCTCATCACGAGCCTGTCGTGCTATGCGCGGGTGAACGACCTCGGCTTCATCGAGACCCCGTACCGGGTGGTGAAGAACGGCAAGGTGACGGACGAGACCCGTTGGCTGTCGGCCTCGGAGGAAGAGGAATACGCCGTGGCCCAGGCGAACGCCCGGCTCACCGAGGACGGCCATTTCGCGGACGACCTGGTGCTGTGCCGCAAGCGGGACGACTACCCGTTGCTGCCGCCGTCCCGGATCGACTTCATGGACGTGGCGCCGGAGCAGCTCGTGTCGATCGCCGCGGCCCTGATTCCGTTCCTCGAGCACGACGACGCCAATCGCGCGCTCATGGGCTCGAACATGCAGCGCCAGTCGGTGCCGCTCCTCTTCCCGCAGTCGCCGCTGGTGGGCACGGGGCTCGAGGAGACGGTGGCCCGCGACTCGGGCGCGGTGGTGATCGCCCGGCGCGCGGGTGTAGTTACGCGCGTCACCGCCGACGAGATCATCATCGACGCCGGTGAGGAAGAGACGAGGGCCGGGGATCATCCCCTCGCGCGGCTCAAGCAGCACGATCGCTATCGCCTGAAGAAGTTTTGGCGGACCAACCAGGACACCGCGATCAACCAGCGGCCGCTCGTGCACATCGGCGAGAAGGTAAAGGCCGGCCAGATCGTGGCGGATGGCGCCGGCACCGAGCGCGGTGAGCTGGCGCTCGGCGCGAACGTGCTGGTCGCGTTCATGCCGTGGTACGGACACAACTTCGAGGACGCCATCGTGCTCTCCGAGCGCCTGGTGAAGGACGACGTGTATTCGTCGATCCACATCCAGGAGCTCGAGCTCCACGTGCGCGATACCAAGCGGGGTCGCGAAGAGATCACGCGCGAGATCCCGAACGTGGCGGAGGAGTCGCTCGTGGACCTGGACGAGCGCGGCATCGTCCGCATCGGCGCCCACGTCAAGGCGGGCGACATCCTGGTCGGCAAGATCACGCCGAAGGGCGAGACCGAGCTATCGCCCGAAGAGAAGTTGCTCACCGCGATCTTCGGCGAGAAGGCGAAGGACGTGAAGGACAGCTCGTTGAAGGTCCCGCCCGGCATGGAGGGCGTGGTTATCGACGTGAAGATCTTCTCGCGCATCGAGGACCAGGTGGTGGAAAAGGACCGCGGCGAGCGCATCGGCGAGGTACGCCGGCTCGAGGCGGACGAGAAGGCCCGGATTTCGGAAGCGATGTTCGTCGAGCTCGGCGAGATGCTCGCGGGCCAGGAAGTGGGCCTGATGCTCAAGTCGGGGACGGTGGAGGAGTTCCTGCCCCAGGGCACGAAGCTCACCAAGCAGCAGCTCGACGGCGTCAACTTCGCCGACGTCGACCTCAAGACGCTGCGCGTGACCAATAAGGCCGTGAACGAACGGATCCGCGCCGTACTCGACGCGGCGACGTCCGAGCGCGCCAAGATCGAGGAGAAGTCCGAGGATCAGATCGACAAGATCCTGCAGCCGGACGAGCTCCCGCCGGGCGTGATCCAGCTCGTGAAGGTGTACGTCGCCGAGAAGCGGAAGATCTCGGTGGGTGACAAGATGGCGGGCCGCCACGGCAACAAGGGCATCATCGCGCGGATCGTGCCGGAGGAGGACATGCCGTTCCTGCCGGACGGCACGCCGGTGGACATCGTGCTCAACCCGCTGGGCGTCCCGTCCCGGATGAACGTGGGTCAGATCCTCGAGACCCACCTCGGCTGGGCGGCGACGATCCTGGGCTTCGAGGCAAAGACGCCCGTGTTCCAGGGCGCCGACGAGACCGAGATCGGCGTGTTGCTGCGCCTCGCGGGCCTGCGGTGGGCCGCCGAGGGGCTGCGGTTGACGACGCGTCCCCCGGTGCTCGATCCCGAGACGGTGCGGCGCACCGCCGACGACCTGCGGAAGCTGCCGGCGTCGAACGGCAGCCGGCCCGACCTCAGCAAGTCCGGGATCGCGCTGCTCGCAAGCCGGGCGCTCTCGCAGGAGACGCGAGACCTGCATCACCAGTTTGTGGACTTCCTCAAGGCGGCGGCCAAGGAGCTGGCCGGGCGCGAGCGCGAGCTGCGTGAGAGCGAGAAGGAGTTCCACGAGGTCCGTCTTGAGGCGGAGCTCCCCAAGACGGAGCAGGCCGCGTTCAAGGCCGGCCTCAAGGAGAGTGAAAAGTTCCTCGAGCACGACAAGCCGGCCGACGTGCTCGACGCGGTCGGGCTGCCGGCGCTCGCCACGCTGCTCGGGCCCAAGTCCGAGGCGGACTTGGACCAGGCGGCGAACGAGCTGCTCAAGGTGGCGGGCCTTACCCCGACGGGGAAGGCGCGCCTGCGCGACGGGCGGTCGGGCGAGTACTTCGCATCCGACGTGACCGTCGGGTCGATCTACATGATGAAGCTGTCGCACCTGGTGGACGACAAGATTCACGCCCGCTCTATCGGCCCGTATTCGCTGGTGACGCAGCAGCCGCTCGCCGGGAAGGCGCAGTTCGGCGGCCAGCGGTTCGGGGAGATGGAGGTGTGGGCGTTGGAAGCGTACGGGGCGGCGCACACGCTGCAGGAGATCCTCACCGTCAAGTCGGACGACGTGAACGGTCGCAGCCGCGTGTACGAGGCCATCGTCAAGGGGCAGAACCTGCCGAAACCCGGCATCCCCGAGTCCTTCAACGTGCTGGTGAAGGAACTCCAGGCCCTGGGACTGAAGGTCACCCTGGGCACCACCGAGGACGTTGAGGAATAAGGGGAGGGAGACTCGATGATCGATTTCCGTAGCGGGCGCGAGCCGAAGAGCTCGAGCTTCGATTACATCCAGATCCGGATCGCCTCTCCCGAGGAGATCCGCGGGCCCCGCGACTCGAAGGAGCGCGAGCGCCTCGAGCTGCAGGGCCAGCGGACGTGGTGGTCGTGGGGCGAGGTCACCAAGCCCGAGACCATCAACTACCGGTCCTTCAAGCCGGAGCGCGACGGCCTGTTCTGCGAGCGCATCTTCGGCCCCGTGAAGGACTGGGAGTGCCACTGCGGCAAGTACAAGCGCATCCGCTACCGCGGCGTCATCTGCGACCGCTGCGGCGTGGAGGTGACGCTCTCGAAGGTGCGCCGCGAGCGGATGGGACACATCGAGCTCGCGGTGCCGGTGGCGCACATCTGGTTCTTCAAGACGCTGCCGTCCCCCATGGGGAACCTGCTCGACATGACCCTGCGCGATCTCGAGCGGGTGATCTACTACACGAACTACGTGGTGATCGAGCCGGGCGAGCAGGAAGTCCAGGACAAGGAGCTGCTCGACGAGGACCGGTTCCTCGAGCTCCGCGCCAAGGCCAAGGCCGAGGGCGACGCGGCGTTCAAGGCCGACATCGGCGCGCCGGCGGTACGGGCGCTGCTCGAGCGGCTGAACGTCGACAAGCTCGCGGACGAGCTGCGCGAGGCGGTGGCCTCGGAGACCAGCCAGCACCGCAAGAAGCAGCAGCTCAAGCGGCTCAAGATCGTCGACGCGTTTCGGAACTCGGGGCTCGCCGGCGAGGGTCGCAATGACCCGCGCTGGATGATCCTCGACGTGGTCCCGGTCATCCCGCCCGATCTGCGGCCGTTGGTGCCGCTCGACGGCGGGCGGTTCGCCACGTCGGACCTGAACGACCTGTATCGGCGGGTGATCAACCGGAACAACCGGCTGCAGAAGCTGATCCTGCACCGGGCGCCGGAGGTCATCCTGCGCAACGAGAAGCGGATGCTGCAGGAGGCGGTGGACGCGCTGTTTGACAACGGCCGCCGCTCCAAGGCGATTCGCGGGCGCGGCAAGCGGCCGCTCAAGTCGCTGTCCGACATGCTCAAGGGCAAGCAGGGCCGGTTCCGCCAGAACCTGCTCGGCAAGCGCGTGGACTATTCGGGCCGGTCGGTGATCGTGGTGGGCCCCGAGCTGCGGCTGCACCAGTGTGGGCTCCCCAAGGCCATGGCCGTCGAGCTGTTCAAGCCCTTCATCATCCATAAGCTGGTGGAGAAGGGCATCGCGGAGACGGTCAAGCGGGCGAAAAAGATCGTCGAGAAAGAGAGCACCGAGGTGTTCGAGATCCTGGAGGAGATCATCCAGGACCACCCCGTGTTGCTCAACCGCGCGCCCACACTGCACCGCCTTGGCATCCAGGCGTTCGAGCCGGTGCTAGTGGAGGGCAAGGCGATCCGCATCCATCCGCTCGTGTGCGCCGCGTTCAACGCGGACTTCGACGGCGATCAGATGGCCGTGCACGTGCCGCTCTCGTTCGAGAGCCAGCTCGAGGCGCGGCTGCTCATGATCTCGTCCAACAACGTGCTGAAGCCGTCCGACGGCCGGCCGGTGGCCGAGCCGTCCCAGGACATGGTGCTTGGCTGCTACTTCCTCACGAAGGAGCCGGCGGACTTCGAGCAGGCGGAGGTGAAGGCGAAGGCGCCGCGCGTGGGCTCGCTCGCGGAGCTCGACATGGCCCTCGCGACCAAACGCCTCGGCTACCACTCGCCCGTGTACCACCTGGACGTGGCGACGGGGACCTGGGTCTACACGACCGCGGGACGGGTGATCTTCAACAGCATCCTCCCCGAGGGCCTGCGGCAGCAACAGGGGTTCAAGAACCAGGTGATGCGCAAGCGCGACCTGTCGGAGCTCGTGTTCGAGAGCTATCGGCGGGCCGGGCTGGCCAGCACAGTGCAGTTCCTCGACAACCTGAAAGAGTTCGGCTTCCGCTACGCCACCATGGGCGGCGTGTCCATCGGCGTCGAGGACCTGGAGATTCCGGGCGAGAAGTCGAGCCTGCTGCACGACGCCGAGGGGCGCGTGGAGCGGTTCCAGCGGGCGTACGCCACCGGACAGATCACGTTCGGGGAGCGCTACAACAAGGTGATCGACGCCTGGACGCACGCGAACAACGACATCGCGGACGCCATGGTGAAGACCATGCAGCGCTCCAAGGGCGGCTTCAACCCGGTGTTCATGATGTTCGACTCCGGGAGCCGTGGCTCGCGCGACCAGATCCGCCAGCTGGCGGGCATGCGCGGCCTGATGGCGAAGCCGCAGAAGAAGCTCACCGGCGGCATCGGCGAGATCATCGAGAGCCCCATCAAGTCGAATTTCCGCGAGGGGCTGTCAGTGCTCGAGTACTTCATTTCGACGCACGGCGCGCGAAAGGGTCTCGCGGACACGGCCTTGAAGACCGCGGACGCCGGGTACCTGACGCGTCGCCTCGTGGACGTGGCGCAGGACGTCACGATCACCGAGGAAGACTGCGGCACGATTTTGGGTCTCGAGATGTCGGCCCTGAAGGAGGGCGAGGACATCATCGAGCCGCTGCGCGAGCGCCTGGTGGGTTGCGTGGCGCTCGATGAGGTCACGGATCCGCACGAGCTGGACGAGGATGAGCGGCCCAAGGTGTTGGTCGAGGCCGGGAAGCTGATCGACGAGGAGACCGCGCAGGCGATCGAGGACGCGGGGCTCGAGTCGGTGCGCATCCGGTCCGTGCTCACCTGCGAGGCCAAGCGTGGTGTGTGCCGGATGTGCTACGGCCGGAACCTCGCCACCATGGACATGGTGGATCTGGGTGAGGCGGTCGGCATCCTCGCCGCGCAGTCGATCGGCGAGCCGGGCACGCAGCTCACCCTGCGGACCTTCCACATTGGCGGCACGGCGGCGCGTATCGCCGAGCAGACGGTGCGGAAGACCAAGGTGGAGGGCGTGATCGAGTACGGCGACCGGCTCACGTTCGTCGAAACGCCCGAGAAGCAGAAGGTGGTGACGAGCTACGAGGGCGAGCTGATCCTCAAGGCCGCGGCGCACGGTCCCAAGGACGGCGGCTCGGCCAGCGGCAAGCTGGCCGTGCACTCGCGCTTCCACGTCCCGCTCGGCGCCACGCTGATGGTCGAGGACGGCCAGCAGATGGCGAAAGACGGCGTGCTGTTCACGTGGGATCCGTACACGAACCCGATCATGACGGACGTGGGGGGCATCGTGCGCTTCGTCGACATCGTTGAGGATGAGACGGTCCGCGAGGAGCTGGACGAAATCACCGGCCGGCGCCAGCGGGTCATCATCGAGGACCGCGAGAAGAAGCTGCATCCCCACATCGAAGTGGTGCAGAAGAAG
>DATLVU010000028.1:0-63636 GCA_035577025.1 Gemmatimonadales bacterium | reverse complement strand
AACCGCTCGATATTCTGCGCCACCGAGATCAGGAACGCCTGCTGTGGGGTGAGGAAGCGATACCCACCGTTCGGATTCGAGACGCCGGCGAACGGAGCCACCGTATCGAAGGGGTAGCCGAGCAGGCCGCTCGCGACGATTCCCTGATCGTTGTTGTCGTTCTGCGGCAGGTTCAGCTGGCTCGACACGTACCCGACGTTCACGGCGATGTCCATCAGCCGGCTGACCTGGTTCGTGAAATTCGCCCGGAGGTTCGTCTTCCTCAGGTCGTTCGACTGAAACACACCACGCTCGCGCTGGAAGTCGCCGGACAAGTAGAACGTGGTGATGTCGTTGCCGCCCGAGGCGCTCAGCCCGTAGTCCTGGTGGACCCCGGTGCGGAACGGCGTATTCTGGAGGAGCGGGTTGAAGCTGTCGACGCCGACGATCGTGCAGATCCCCTGCGCTTCTGACGAGAGCCGGCACGATGTGCCGGCGGCCCGCCTCGAGAAGAAGTTCGCCGGCCAGTCGCCCTTGTCGTTCAGGGCGCCACCTTCAGCGTAGGCACTCCACTTGGTGGGGCCGGGCCGCCCGCGCTTCGTCCGAATCTGGATGACGCCGTTCGCGGCGTCCGTGCCGTACAGCGCCGCTGCGGACGGTCCCTTGACCACCTCGATCGACTCGATGTCGTCCGGGTTCAGGTCGTTCAAGCGCGACGGCGCCTGTCCGCCGGTGAAGTTCTCCAGGCTCCCCGCCTGCGGCGTGTTGTCGATGCGGACGCCGTCCACCACGACAATCGGCTCGTTGCGCAGCGAGAGACTCGTCGCGCCACGGATGCGGATCCGCGAGCCCGTGCCGGTCGTCCCACCACTCTGCATCACTTCAACGCCCGGGATGCGGGAGTTCAAGAGATCCGACGCGTTTTGAGGCGCGGCCTCCTGGTTGATCTTCGCGGCGTCGATCGAGCCCACGTTGTTGCCGAGCTCGCGCTTGATCTGCTCCTCGCCGGTGGCCGACACCACGATGGCGTCGAGGGGCACCGCCGCCGCAGTGAGTGCGAAGTCAGCCGTCGCCACCTCACCGGCCGCCACACTGACGGACATCGTCCCGGTGGCGAAGCCGATGATTCGCACCTGCACCGAATACTGGCCGGCCGGCACCTTGATGATCGTAAAGTGCCCGTCACGGCCGGTGCGCGCCTGGAGGCTCGTGCCGGTGATCAGCACCTGCGCTCCCACGACCGGTTGTTGGTTGGATTTGTCCGTCACTTGCCCAGCCACCGTGCCTTGCTGGGCCTGCACCGGCCCGGCGAACAGCGCTGCGACCAGGACGAACGCGGTCGCGATGCCGGGCAGCTGGCGAATGCGATGTAGGTTCATTTGCCGATGTCCTCATTCAAGGGTCTCTGAACGAGATGCCGCCGGTCGGGGCACACGCTGCGGCGCCCGCGGAACGGCGCGGTCACTCGATGGAGCAGCAAGTCCGGCAGGCCAGTACTGACGGCCTACCGGCGACTACATCTGCATCGCGCTCTGAGTGAGACGGCGGGCGGGGAATATCGACGACGATCGGACCGAATGTGGCGCATATGCGACGCTCCTCAGCGTTGGGTAGAGTGGGACGGTCCCGCTAAAGTGCGGCGGGGGACGCGGAGTCGCAAGCAGAGGGCTGTTGCATTTCGCAACACAATGGGGGGGAAGGGGATGCGACGGTGTTAGGAAATTGTCATGAGGGAAACAGTCGTCCCTTCCATGCCTCTCTTGTGAGCGCTAGGTTCGGCCCAATGTCCCCCGCGCGCCGTGCTCATATGCTGCGGCTCGAGGCGGCGCTCGTTTTTGTCCTGCTCGCCGCTCCAGCCTGCTTCGTGTTCAACCGGGGAAACAACTCCGTCGACCAGTCCGTCGCGAACAACGTCCCCGAGAGCGAAATCGCGCTCAACGTGACCAATCACAACTATCTGGACGTGGTCGTGTACGTGTTGCACGACGGGCAGCGCACCCGCGTCGGAACGGCGAGTGGGTCGTCGTCCTCCCTGTTCTTCCTTCCGCCCCGCCTGATCGGCCAGGGGCGTGAGATCCGGTTGTATGGAGACGCCATCGGCAACGATGACTACGCCGTCACGGACATCCTCGTCGTGCAGCGGGGGCAGTACATAGAATGGACGCTCGAGACGGACTTGCGCCGCTCGAGCGTCGGGGTGTTCTGAAGAAGCGGTTCCTGCCGTTACTGCTTCGGGGGTCGGCCTCCGCCGGGGTTCGGCGTCGTGCCACCGCCAAGCAGGCTGAAGGCGAGGGTGGTGGCCACGAGCCCTCCTGCGCCCACACCCGCTAAGAGGATACTCCGGCCTCTCGCCAAGCGCCGGACATCGAGCGAGGCCACCGCATTGTCGGGAACGGCGACGGTCTCACCCGACCACGGGAGCGCGAAGCCTTGCTTGGTTTCGATCGATGAGACCGAGATCAACATCCCGCGCTCGTCGTTGCTGAGGTAGCGCCCGCGTACGACGAACGCGGCCGGCCCGAGCGAACGGGCTAGCTCATCGGAGCCCGCGTCGGTGAGCGTCACGGCGAGATAGGTGCCGGGTTCGGGGCTGGGGGTCGTGAGCGGGCTGTAGTTGTAGCATCCCGCCCCCCCCGTGAGACAGAGCACTCCGATCAGACTCAAAGTACGCATGGGCAACCTTCCATGATCATGAGACGGAGTCATACCCCGGGGCGGTCGTGCCGTTCAGCTCAACGGGGGGCTGGCGGACCACCGACGCCGCCTGGCGTCGTGCCGCTCGCTCCCGGCCCGAACGCCGCGTAGGCCGCGAAAAAACCCACCAGGGACGCACCGGCGAGGAGGGCGGTTTTCCCGTTGGCCGCATGGCGCTCCTCCAGCGAGCGCACGAATTGCCCCGGCACCTCGACGGATTCGCCTTTCCACTCGAGGACATCGCCCCGACGGCTCTCGACCGCCGCGACCGACACGACCAAGCCTCGGTCCGTGGCGCTCAGGAAGCGACCCCGAATGATGAGGATGTTCGGACCGATGTACTGGGCCAACTCCTCGGACCCATCGTCGGTGAGCGTGACCGCTACATACGTCGACGGCGCAAGCTGCGACCGGCGGAGCGGCGTGTAATTGTAGCACCCGGTCGCGAGCAACAGCGTCGCGGTCAGCCAGACAATGCGTGCAGCGCTCATGCCGCTCCTCCACCGGGCCCGAAGCATGCGGGGGGTGAATCCTGACGGCGGATCCACCCCCCCAATCATACTGCAAAACGAAACGTTACGCACGTCCCGCCGTGCCGGCTCTACGGCAGGTTATCACTCCCCTGGCATGCGTGGACGTCCCCGGCATTCCGGAAGCCGTGCGTGGCAAGCTGCGTGCTCGCATCCGGAACGTTCGTGTTTACGTTCCGCTCGTTCTGCGGATAGTACAGCCGCCCCGGGACATGCGTAAAGTTGAACGAATTCGTCGACGGCGTGAGGGCCGGGATGCACGTCCGCCGGTAGTCACTGATCGACTCCATGTTCTGGAACGAGGACACCCACTTCTCCAACATGATGGAGTCGAGCAGCGCCGCGCCCGTGATACCCACGAGCGGCGTCGAGATCGGCGCCCCTACGGTCGCCCGCGCGTTGTTCAAGTGCGTGAGCGCCAACGCGTCGTTCCCCGTCTGATTATAGGCCTCGGCGAGGATCAGCTCGTTCTCGACGTAGGTGACGTACGGGATCCGTGCGTCCCCCTGGAAGCGCGGTGGCAGACACAGGAAGTTCGAGATCGAGTCTGCCGGGACGGCCGTGTTGAAGTCGTCGCCGCCATAGCCGCCGCCCTTGTTCTGGCAGAAGTACTGTGCGCGTCGCGGATCGCTACGGGCATTCATGTAGTCCGCCAGCGCCTTCCCGGCTTCGAGATCGCCCCCAAAGCCGGAGCTGGTCTGGAACTGCGCCCACATGTTCCGCTCCGACGTGGCCGTGGAGTGGAACGAGCGGAAATCACTCGCCCCGCTCGCGTCACTGATCCCATTCGTCGCGGCGGTGATGGCGTTGTTGTATGCCGCCGCGCCGAGCGACTCCGCGGTTTCGACGTAGTAACGGGCCTTAAGCGTCCAGGCCACTTTGATCCACTTGTGCCTGAAGGCCGTGTCGACCCCGAACACGAGATCCGCAACGCCCGGCCCTGCGCCCGAGCCGTTGGTGAGCTCGGCGATCGCATCCGTGAGGACCGTCTGCAGGTTTCCGAGAATCACGAACCGGTTGTCCAGCGCCGGCGACGTGTTACTCGAGATCGCCTGGCTGTATGGGATATCGCCCCACATAGCCGAGGCGGTGCCCATGGTGAAGGCTTCCCAGATCTTTGCGATCCCGAGCCAGCTGGAGTCGCCGGTGGCCGCGGCGTCGGCCTCGACTTGCTTGATGTCCACCAGACCACCGCCGTCGTACACCGAAATCCAGTCGCCACCATTGGCGGCGATATTCGAGCCTTCGCCGAAATTATACTGGGCCGCGTTCTGTACGAAGCGGCCGTTGGTCGCCGAGCAGGCCTGCACCCACTGGCACATCATCATCGCGACCGTGCCTTCTTCGAAGGCAAACTGCCCTGCCTGCACGCCGACGAACAGCTGCTGAATCGACGCCGCCGTGGGCAGGTTCGGGTTCGTGGACAGCTTGTCCCCCGTCAGGAATGTGTCACAGCCCGCCGTCCCGAGGAGCAGCCCCAGACACGCGAGCGCGACATATGTCTTGCGATACATAGGTCGGGTCTCCTCGGGGTTAGTGGTTCAAGGTGACCGAGAACACGAACGAACGTGTCTGCGGATTGTTGAAGTAGTCCACGCCACCGGCGCCGGCGTTACCAGAAATCGACCCGCCGAGGTTCGTCTCGGGATCGTAGCCGGTGTAGTTCGTCCACGTCTTCAGGTTGCGGCCGCTGACGCGGAGGTCGATGCTCGAGAAGCCGAGGGAGCGCTGCACCCAAGGCGCATCGAGCGTGTAGCTGACCGAGACCTCGCGCAGCTTCACGAAGCCCGCATCTTCGATGCACGGCTCGTCGATCCCGACGAACGGGCAAGCCGCCACGTTCCGGTACCAGTACTCACCGATCCCAACCGCCGTCCCCGCCCCCGGTCCGGCCACAGGGCCATCAAACCAGCCGCCCGACCCGAACGTCTTGGCGTTGCCCGTGCACGAGGCTGGATTGTTGCGGTTGGTGCAAGCGGCGCGCGGATCAGTGTCCGCGCGAGTCCCGTAGCTCCACAGAGCGCCCTTCGGGCCGTTCCAGATCTGCCCGCCGTTCCGGATGTCGAGCAAGCCGGAAACCTGCAGCTTGCGGAAGCGGAACGAAGAGCGGACGCTGCCGGTCCAATTGTAGTTCGGGTCCTGCACGACACGCGGGACCTGATCGCCGATCGGGTACCCGTTGGGTCCGATATACAGCGCCCCCTTCGGAGCCTTGGCGGTAGCGCACACCTGTCCCAGCGTGGTGTCGGTCGCCGTCGTGCCTGTGACTGGTGTACCGTCGGGCGAGATGCCGCAGCGCACGAACCCGGTCCCCAGATACACGCCGATCGGCTGACCGACCATCGCGACCTGATTGTTGAAGTCGCCGATCGAGATGAACTGCTCACCGCCGAGTGAGAGCACCGTGTTCCGGTTCCGGGCCCACTGCAGCCCGACCTCCCACCCGTACTCGGACTTCTGCAACGGCCGCACATTGAACGACACTTCCCAGCCGCGGTTCCGCATGGTCGCCGCGTTGGCGCCCTGCTGGAAGAAACCACCAGAGGGGTTGAGCGGCTGCAGCAGGATGATGTCGGACGACTTCTTGTTGTAGTACGTGATGCTGGCGTCCGCCTTGTCCTTGAAGAACCCAAGGTCGACCCCCGCCTCGAACTCCTTCGAGCGCTCCGGCTTCAGCACCGACGCCGGCCGCAATTCCGACCGCGTCACCAAACCGCCAAGGCCGTTCTGCGTCGGGGTGTTGCCGGTACCCTGCGAGATGCCACCGACGATGCCGCTCGTGAACGTCTGAGACGTGAGGTAGGGCTGCGGCTCCTGACCCGCCTCGCCATAGGCTACCCGCGCCTTGCCGTACGACAGCCACGACTGCTCCCCGATGGCCTTCGTGAACTCCCAGGCCACGCTCCCCTTGGGGAACCAGCTGCGCAGGTTCGACACGCCGAAGGTCGAGGAGCCGTCGTTACGCAGCGCCGCGATCAGGTGCAGCTGGCTCTTGACGTCGAGCCCCGCCTGCCCGAACCACGACGCGTCGTGAATGACGAACTCCTGGTCGATCGGAATATCCTGCGTCACGGTATTCGACAGCTTGAACGGCTGCAGCGCGACCAGCGTGCGCCCGACCGTCCCAAGCGACCGCGTGTTCCGGGTGTCGAGGTTCTGCCCCAGCGTGATGGTGCCGCCGAGGTCCGGATTGATGTTGTAGTTCGCCGTGGCGGTGAGGTTATGATCGATCGAGTAATTCACGATCTTCCCCTCGATCACCCGTCCGTCGGTGCAGGGTGACGCGGAGCTCACGGGGCAGCCTTCGAGCCGCTCGTCCGTCCAGTAATCCGCGCCCAGAGTGTAGTTCACTTTCAGCCACGCCACCGGCAGGTACTCGGCGTTCACGTTTCCATACACCCGGCCCACAGCGGCCGTATTCTCCTGCATGAACGCAGTCCAGTACGGATTGTCGAACGTGCGATCGTCGAGCAGGGACCCGTCGTTGGGATGCTCGAACCGGTACGCGCGCTGCTGCGGCCCGGCATTGGTCTGCACGACATACGGCAGGTTGTTGAAATCGGGCGGCGTGCGAAGGTCGCCCAGCTGGATGCCGTTCGTGTTGTTGCCACGCTGGATGTAACTCGCGCGGGAATCGGCAAAGGACAGGTCCGCTCCGAGCTTGACGTTGTCGATCACCCGGTGCGACCCCTTGAACCGCACGGTCGCGCGCTCGAACCAGTTGTTCGGGCCCACGAACACACCCTGGTCGTGGTTGTAATCGCCCGACAGATAGAACGTGGTGCGATCATTGCCACCCGACACCGAGAAACCGTTGTCGAGCGTGTGGCCGATCCGATAGATGTCGTTGGCGTGGTCGAAGACCGCGGCCCCCGCCGGAATCGCGGGCCCCCAGGACCGTCCGCAGATACCCGCGCCAGGGACGTCGCACTGCCCGCCCAGCGAGGTATCGGCATGGACGCCCTGCGTACCCAGCCCAAAAGTGGTCTGCAACGGATAGGTGTGGTTGATGTCGTTGAAGGACGTCGACGACCGGAACGTGAAATGCGTCGGCCCCGAGCGCCCGGACTTGGTCGTGATCAGCACCACACCGGCCGCGGCGCGCGAGCCATAGATCGCGCTCGCCGACGGGCCTTTGAGAATCTCCACGGACTCGATGTCACTGGGATTGATGTCCGCCGCCCGGTTGGTCGAAACGGTGCCTTCGGTCTGGCCGAACTGAGCCAGCGTGCCCCCGCCATCGTCCGGTGCGTTGAAGTTCGACGTCGAGTAGGTCGAGTTGTCCGTCGGCACGCCGTCGATCACGAACAGCGGCTGATTGTTGCCCATCAGGGTGCTGATGCCGCGGATATTGATGAAGGAGCCCGCGCCGGGATCCCCCGACTGCTGCAGCACGTTCACGTTGGGCGCCTTCGCGGCGAGCGCTTCCACTATGTTGGTCTCGCTCGCCTTGTCGATCTGATCGGCCGCGACGTTGTTCCGGACACTGCCGAGCGCGTTGGCCGCCGCGCTCGTCCCCGCGCCCGTCACGACCACCTCGCCCAGCTGCAGCGGGTTGGCCGCAAGCACGAAGTCGTGCGTGACACCGCCCGACGCCAAGGTGACCTGGGCACTCTGCGATTTGTAGCCCAGGCGCCGCGCGACGAGTGTGACCGTTTGCCCCGAGACGCGCGCCCCCGGGATCACGACGGTGAAGCTGCCGTCATCCCGCGTGAGGCCGCCCAGGCCCATGGCTGGGATCGCGACTTCGACCTGCCCGAGGGCCTGGCCGGCATCGCTGGTCACTTTGCCCGTGATGGTTACCGGTTCCTGCGCGGCGAGCAGGGCCGGTAGCGCGAGAAACGCGCTTAGGATGATGGGAACTAACCGACCGCGTGTGAATTGCATGTCGCCTCCGACGGAATAGCGTGACACGCATGACCGGAGCCGCCGGTGTGGCGGTCCGGTGACGACTTCCTACGAACTACAACCAACTGACCGCGTCGCGCGCACGTCGCGATTGCGGTCGACAGCTTCGATTTTCGGTTCGACAAGAGCACGCGCTCGCACAACGGCGGGGGGGCGCGAGACGCGTGGTGAACGGCCCTAGGTCTCCGGAACGGCACGTAAACACCGCCCGTTACCGCTTCTTATATCACTGTTTACCCAAGTGCGCCAGAGTGACCTTTTCGGACATATGTAGCATTGTGAAACATTCCGACGTGGCGCCGATATTCGGGACCGGCTATGGTTGGCCCCAGAAAACCGCATGATCCGCCCGTTTTTCCTCGCCGTCGCGTGGGTCGTCGCCGTGACGGGAGGCACCGCTCAGGGGCCCGACCCGATGGCCGCGCGCTCCAAAGGCCGGCCCGGCGCGCCGATCACGATCTATGAGATGTCGGATTTTCAGTGCCCCTATTGCCGGGCGTTCACCCTGGAGACCATGCCGCAGCTCGAGCGCGAGTACATCGCGACGGGCAAGGTCCGGCTGGTGTACGTGAATCTGCCGCTCGAAAGCGTGCACAAGAACGCCAGGGTCGCCGCCGAGGTGGCCATGTGCGCCGCCGGGCAAGGGCGGTTCTGGCGGATGCACGACCTGCTATTCCATAACCAGGAGCGTTGGGCGGAGCTTCCGGCACCCCTGCCCTACCTCCGCGTCCTCGCGGATTCGGCCGGCCTCGACGGCGCGGCGCTCACACGCTGCCTCGCCTCGCCCGCCACCGCGGCCCTGGTCCGAGCGGACGCCGAGCGCGCCCGCCGCTCAGGGGCACAAAGCACACCTACCTTCTACATCGAGGGCGGCCTCCTCGAAGGGGCGGCACCGATTACCGCCTTCCGGGCGGTGCTCGACTCGATCTACCAAAGCAAGACGCGAGTCCGGGCGCCTCGATGAGGCGCCCTTCCTTCATATATAGGCTCGGCATGGGGCTCGCGCACCGCGCGCTCCCCTTGGCCGCGCGTTTCGATAAGAAGCTTGCGCGCGGCTTCGAGGCACGCCGTGGGGTGCAGGAGCGCCTCGCTGCCTGGGCTCGAGCAAACCGCGACTCGGCGCGCCCGCTCGTGTGGGTACACGCGCCATCCGTCGGTGAGGGCCTCCAAGCCAAGCCGGTCCTCGAGGCCTTGCGCGCCGAGGCGCCGCACTGGCAGCTCGCCTTCACGTTTTTCTCCCCCTCCGCCGAACGGCTGGCGCGCACGCTCCCGGTGGACGTGGCCGACTACCTGCCGCTCGATCGGGCGGGAGAAGTGACGGCGGCGCTCGGCGCGCTCAAGCCTACCGCGCTCGTGTTCTCGAAGCTCGATGTCTGGCCGGAGCTGACGCTCGCGGCCGCGCGGGCCGGCGTGAAGCTCGGACTCATTTCCGCGACCGTGGCGCCGCACAGCTCGCGACTCCGGTGGCCCGCTCGCGGCTGGGCGGAGCCCGCCTATCGTGCGCTGGATCGTATTGGCACGATCAGCGAGGAGGACGGCCGGCGCCTGGAGCACTTGGGGGCGCGGCCCGCGGTGATCGAAGTGACCGGCGATACGCGCTACGACAGCGTGGCCGAGCGCGCGGAGCGCTTCGATCGCACCCGCGATCCCTTCGCCCAGCTCTCCATCGTGCCCGCGGGCACGTTCACGATTGTCGCCGGCTCGACCTGGCCGTCCGACGAAGCGGTGGTACTCCCCGCCTTCGCCGATCTCGTAGCGCAGGTACCGGCCGCCCGCCTGATCCTCGCGCCGCACGAGCCCAATCCCGACCACCTGGCGGGCATCGTCCAGCGCGCGAGCGCGGTGGGCCTGCCGCGCCCGGTCCGTCTGTCGCAGATCGAGCATCAGCCGGCGGCGCCGGTCATCGTCGTCGACCGGGTCGGCATCCTCGCGGATCTCTACGCCCTCGGCGCGGTGGCGTTCGTCGGCGGGGGGTACCACCGCGCGGGACTGCATTCGGTACTCGAGCCCGCGGTGTTCGGCGTACCGGTCACGTTCGGGCCGCACTGGCACATGAGCCGCGACGCGGGGCTCCTGGTGGAGCGCGGCGGCGCCGTGGCACTCGAGACCGATGGGCAGCACCCGTTGCACTCACAATGGCTGGTCTGGCACCACGACCCGTCGGCGCGCGCCAAGGCAGGGACGGCGGGCAAGCAGCTGGTAAAGGAAGGAAGGGGTGCGGCGGACCGGACGACGGCGCTCGTCAGGAGGTTGGTGGAGGATGGTGGAAGCTAGCTACTTCGGTACGACAACGCCTTCGAACGTCACCGACCTCGGCACCACGATCCCCAACGTCAGCGCGGTCACGAGTAAATCGTTCCAGCGGCTCCGCACTTTCACCCGGAGCTTCGTGATGCGCGCTCCCGTGCCGACCTGACTCGCCAGCACGTCCTCGAGGTTTGGCTGCGCCACCCGCACGAGCCCCGCGAGCATATAGGTCGCGTGCTTGGTGACGCGGAACGCCGTGCCGGAATCCGTCTCCTGGGCGGAGCCAGCCATGGAGACCGGGACGCCGAGGTGCGCGGCATCCAGCGTGAGCGCACAGCCGCACAGGGCGAGGGCCAGCGCGAGGACCGACGCCCGCGTCACGAACGAACCGATCACAGAGCTCCTGGAAACAGATGGGGCGCGCCGGGGATTGGCGCGCCCCAAAGGTAGCGGCTTCAGTTCAGGTTGTGAACCAGTCTACATGCCGAGCGGCAAGTGGAGTCCCGCGTGGAGACCCACGCCGAACACGCCCACGTTCCCGCCACCCTTCTGCCGTTCATTGTCGTAGGCGACGTGCGCGCCGAGCAAACCGAAGCTCAGATTGGCGCCGAACACGTAGCCGAACTCCGTCGAGGAGCCCGCTCCGGCGTTGCGGTACCGGACTCCGGGAGAGAAGTACGGCTCGACGCTGAAACCCGGAGTCGGAAGCGGAACGCTGATCCCCGCGGCGCCGATCAGCGTGGTCTGCTTCGCGGACACCCCACTCTCGCTGGTGCTGGCTCCGCCCAACTGCATGTTGACAGCGACCGGCAGCAGACTGCCGCCAATCAGACGAAACGCGACGTTTCCACCCACCGACGTCAGGCTCTGCGTGAATCCCTCCGGCTTCCAGCTCGCGACGCCGGCCGTGAGCGTGATCGTCGAGAGACCGAGCGATGCCCGGCCGCCCCACGTGTTGCCCTTGCCGTAATCCGTATTCGGCTTGGCGTAGTCACCGCTGATGGTGACTCCGGTGCCGCCCTTGGGGCTATTCCACACCGGCTCGCCGAGCCATTGCGCCGCGGCTGGTGCCGCCAGCAGCGCCGACAATCCCAACCAAATGACCGCACGCTTCATAACCCCTCCGAGTCGGCTATGTAAACCTCCACAACCTCCACCAACCTCCACCAACTTCCCCAGCCTCCTTCAGTCAATGCACCCATACAGCGCCGACTGAGACACCTTCGATGTCGCCCAGGGCGGCGCTCAGGCGAACATCGAACGCGCGGCTCAACCGGAAATCCGATCCCAGGCCGAGGTCGAACCGCACGTGATGCGCGACGTTGTTGCCCGCGATGAGGAACATCGTGGGCTGGGCGTACGGAATGATGCTGACCGTCGAGCCCGGGGGATCGATGCGTCGGCCGAGCGACAGACCCACCGGAAACAACAGGGTCGAGTTGCCGCTCACGAAGTTCCCCCCAGCCCCGACAATGAGCGCGCCGTCGAGCGGGAAGTCCACGTTGTGCGTGATGACCCGCTCCCGCGCCTCCGCACCCACCAGCAAGACCGTGCTGCCCGCCCCGGACGGGTTGAAGAACCCGGCCTTGAATCCGATATCGAACTTGCCGCTCGCATACCGGTAGGCGCCCTCGATCGCGGTGCCGCCACCGTCGGGAAAGCTGAGCAACACGCCGATCTCGGAACGCTGAAAGGCGCGGTACGGGGCGTTGAACGTGGTGGTGCCCGTCGCCTGTGCGTCTGCGACCCGCGCACCGCCCGCGATCGTCATCACCAGCAACAGCCAAGCGTACCGTTGCATCCTGTCTCCTGTGTGGTCCCGATTATCGCCCACAGGTACCCAGGGGGCGAGGCATCGTTCCGCCTCGACCGCGCGAAGTGAGGCGGCCCGTCCACACGGTGGGCGGGCCGCTCATCGCTGGCGTGACACTGCTCACAGGCGTCAGAAGCGCACGCCGGCCGTGATAATGAACGTCTTGCCACCGCCGACCTCGCCGCGCGCCTCGGCGAACGGCGTGAGCGAGGAGCCCTTCAGCCTGAAGGTCGTGCCGCCGAGCAGGTTGAGGCCCGCTTTCGTCTCGGAGACCGAGGCACCGCCGGACGGCCCCGCGGACGCGTGGGCAATGTTGAGGCCACCGCCCGCGTACGGACGAAGCGAGCTGCTCCGCGGAACCGTGAACCGGTAGGCGACGTCGCCGTTGATTTCCCAATAATGCCCCGTCGTGCCAGCGGGCACGCTGGGGAAGAAATAGTCGAAGGAGACGATGCCATCGAGTGGCGTCTTGGGAAACAGAGACTCCAGGGGGAACACGCCCCTGCCGCCGATCCCGAAGTCGACATCACTACTCCAGTTCAGCTCGAGGCCGAACGAGGGCTTCGTGCTGGAGCTGGCGGTGGGGCGCGGGGCCGCACGTCGCTGCGCCGCGGCGTCCGTCGGGGCGAGTGCGACGACGGCAAGAAGCAGCGCACTGCCGAGCAGCTTCCGCATAACGAACCTCCGATGGAAAGGTGACGGGTGACTGGGACCGCTCGGGCGCCGCACATCGCTACAAGCGGCGCCGGCTACAGTCAAGACACTTCTACCCGATCGGCCACGATCCGGACCGCGTCTCCGACCACCTGGAGGAATCCTCCGGACACCTGGAAGCGGCTGGACGCGCTCCCCTGTCGCACCTGCAACACACCCGTCCCGAGCAACGTGAGGAACGGCGCGTGGTGCGGCAACACACCGACCTGGCCGTCGTACGCCGGCGCGACCACCGCGTCGGCGACCCCATCGAATACCGCTCGCTCGGGTGAAACGACGGTGACGTGCATCACTCAACTCGTGGCCAAGCGCTTGGCCTGCTCTAGCGCCTCGTCGATCCCGCCCACCATGTAGAACGCCTGCTCGGGGAGATGATCGAATTCTCCCGCCACCACGCGCTCGAAGGAGCTGATCGTGTCTTCCAACTTGACGTACTTCCCTTCGAGGCCCGTGAACTGCGTGGCCACGAAGAACGGCTGCGACAGGAACCGCTGCACGCGCCGCGCGCGCGCCACCAGCTGCTTGTCTTCCTCCGACAGCTCGTCCATCCCCAGAATCGCGATGATGTCCTGGAGGTCCTTGTAGCGCTGCAGAATCCGCTGGACCTCGACCGCGACCTTGTAGTGCCGCTCGCCCAGGTATTGCGCGTCGAGCAGGCGCGACGACGAGGCCAGGGGGTCCATCGCCGGGTAGATCCCGAGCTCGAAGATCTGGCGCGACAGCACGACGGTGGCGTCCAGATGGGAAAACGCGGTCGCGGGCGCGGGATCGGTGAGATCGTCGGCCGGGACGAAGATCGCCTGCACCGACGTGATCGACCCCTTCTTGGTGGACGTGATCCGCTCCTGCAGCTCGCCCATCTCCGTCCCCAGCGTGGGCTGGTACCCCACCGCGGACGGCATCCGGCCCAGCAACGCCGACACCTCCGAGCCCGCCTGGGTGAACCGGAAGATATTGTCGATGAACACGAGGACGTCCTGCCCCTCCACATCTCGGAAATACTCGGCCACCGTCAGACCCGAGAGCCCGACGCGCAGCCGCGCGCCCGGCGGCTCGTTCATCTGCCCATAGATCAGGGCGGTGGACTTGAGCACCCCGCTTTCCTTCATCTCCAGGTAGAGATCGTTCCCCTCGCGGGTGCGCTCTCCTACGCCGCAAAATACCGACCGACCGCCGTGGCCCAGGGCGACGTTGTGGATCAGCTCCATGATGATCACGGTCTTGCCCACGCCCGCGCCGCCGAACAGGCCGATCTTGCCTCCCTTGACGAACGGCGCGATCAGATCGATCACCTTGATGCCGGTCTCGAATACCTCGGTCTTGGGCTCGAGGTCGACGAACTTCGGGCTCTCGCGGTGGATGGGCCACCGCTCCGCGTCGGCCGGAATCGGGTCGCCTTCGTCCACTGGCTCGCCCAGCACGTTGAGGATCCGCCCCAGCGCCGCCTGACCGACGGGCACCGTGATCGGCTTGCCCGTATCAAGGGCATCCATGCCTCGCACCACCCCGTCGGTCGAGCTCATCGCCACCGCGCGCACCTGGTTCCGTCCGATGTGCTGTTGCACCTCGGCGGTCAGGTGGATCGGCGGCCCCCCCGGCCCCCCGTTGCCCGGGGAGTCGATCACGAGTGCGTTCAAGAGCTCAGGCAACCGCTCCGGCTCGAACTCGACGTCGAGCACGGGGCCGATGACTTGCACGATTTTGCCGACGTTCTGCTTCGACTCGCCAGCGCGCGTTTGTGCCTTTGCCTGTTTCCGTGTCGCCATCTGAGCTCCTCAGTCGGTTAGACGGTTAGCTGGTTAGACGGCTAGGCGGGGTCACTAACCGCCTAACCGTCTAGCCGCCTAGCCTCAGCCTTTCAACGCTTCCGCTCCGCCCACGATCTCCGCCAGCTCTTGGGTAATCTGCGTTTGACGGGCGCGGTTATACGTGCGCTGCAGAATGTCGAGCATGTCGCCAGCATTGTCCGTCGCGCTCTTCATCGCCGTCCGCTGCGCCCCGTAGAAGGCCGCGGCGGTCTCGACCAGGGCCCGGTACAGCTGATTGCGAACGTAGAGCGGCAGCAGTTGCTCGAGGATCGCCTCGGCGGACGGTTTGAGAATGTAGTTGACCGACCTCTCCCGACCTTTACCACCCTCTGCCGACCGGGGTGGCGTCACCGGCAGAATGCGAAGAACCGTAGGGGGGGTGGCCACGGCGCTCTTGAACTGCGGAAACACGACCTCGACGGCGTCCAAGGCTTCCGACTCGAATTGTGTCATCAGCGGAGTGACGACTTCGGCCGCGTGCGTCGCCGTGGGCTTGTCGCCGATGTCGGTGCGCTGCGACACGATCGGTCGCTTCGCAAACTTGAAATAGGTGATCCCTTTCTTGCCGATCAAGTGCAGATCGACGGCCGCTCCTTCGGACTCGAGCTGCTCGATACGCCGCCGCCCTTCGCGGATCAGGTTCGCGTTGAACGCACCGCATAAGCCGCGGTTGGACGTGATCACCACGAGCGCGACGCGACGGATGCCACCGGCGGGCTGGCGTAGCAACGGAAACCGTTCGGCTAGCTCGGGGGCGTACAGGTCGCCGATCACCCCCGCGAGGGCCGCGGCGTAGGGCCGCGCGGCCACCACGCGGTCCTGGGCGCGCTTGAGCTTCGACGTGGCCACGAGCTCCATCGTCTTCGTGATCTTGCGCGTGCTCTGGACCGATTTGATCCGCCGGCGGAGCTCCCGGGGCTTGGCCATCAGCGCGCGAGCTGCTTGTAGGCCTCGATCGCCGCCTTGAGCCGGGCCGAGAGCTCGTCGTTCAGCACCTTGCGGGTGCGGATCTCCTCGCCGATCTGGGGGTGCTCGGCGGCCATGAAGTCGTGGAAGCCTTGCTGCCAGTCGTGTATCGCCTCCACGGGAACGTCGTCCAACAGCCCGTTCGTCACGGCGAAGATGATCATCACTTGCTGCTCGACCGGCATCGGGTGGTACTGGGGCTGCTTCAACACCTCCACCACGCGTTCGCCGCGGGCGAGCTGCTTCTGTGTCGCCTGGTCGAGCTCCGAGCCGAACTGCGCGAACGCCTCGAGCTCTCGGTACTGCGCCAGGTCGAGGCGCAGCCGACCCGCCACCTGCTTCATCGCCTTGATCTGCGCGTTGCCACCCACGCGGGATACCGAAATGCCCGGGTTGATGGCTGGGCGCACGTTCGAGAAGAACAGATCGGTCTCGAGAAAGATCTGCCCGTCGGTGATCGAGATGACGTTGGTGGGGATGTAGGCGGACACGTCCCCCGCCTGCGTCTCGATCACGGGAAGCGCCGTCAAGGATCCGCCACCCATCTCGTTGGACAGCTTGGCCGCGCGCTCCAGAAGACGGCTGTGCAGGTAAAACACGTCCCCCGGATAGGCCTCGCGGCCGGGCGGACGCCGCAGCACGAGGGACAGCTGGCGATACGCGGCGGCCTGTTTGGAGAGGTCGTCGTACACGCACAGGGTCGGCTTCTTCTCGTCGTACATGAAGTACTCGGCGAGCGCGCACCCTGAGAACGGCGCGACGTACTGCATCGGAGCCGGCTCGGAGGCCGAGGCGACGACCACGATGGTGTAGTCCATGGCGCCGTGCTCTTTGAGGCGCTCGACCACGGCCGCCACCGTGGAGTTCTTCTGGCCGATCGCTATGTAGACGCAGATCACTCCCTGGCCCTTCTGGTTGATGATCGTGTCGATCGCGATCGCCGTCTTGCCCGTCCCCCGGTCGCCGATGATCAACTCGCGCTGCCCGCGGCCAATCGGGATCATCGAATCGATCGCTTTGATCCCCGTCTGGAGCGGCTCCTTGACGGGCTGCCGCTTGATGATGCCGGGTGCGACGATGTCGACCTTGCGGGTCTTGGTCGTGTGGATCGGGCCGAGGCCATCCACCGGACGGCCCAGCGCGTCGACGACACGGCCCACCAGGGCCGGTCCCACCGGCACGTCCAGCACCCGGCCCGTGCGCCGCACCTCGTCCCCCTCGCGCAGCACGAGATAGTCGCCGAAGATCACTGCGCCGATGTTGTCCTCTTCGAGGTTGAGCGCCTGTCCGGTCACCTTGTCGCCGGTATGCGAGGAGGTGAACTCCAGCATTTCGCCGGCCATTGCGGAGGTGAGGCCGTAGATACGCGCGATGCCGTCCTTTACCTCGAGCACCGTGCCTACCTCGCGGACGTCGATCTCGGCGAGATCGGCCGCCTGGATTTCCTTGAGCAGGATCTCTTTCAGCTCGCCGGGCCGGAGAATCGAATCGGTTGCCATTTGGAAGCCGGTTAGGAGTTTGTGAAAGTTATCACAAGCGTGCGGAATGCGGAATGCGGAGTGCGGAATGGCCCGTACAAGCGTCCAACACTCCGCACTGCCTCACACTCGCGATCGTGTCCTTCCTCTAATGAACCGGGTCAGCACGCCCCGGGCGCCTACCAGCCGCAGCTCCTGTGGCGTCGTTCCCGCCACCCGACGCACCGCGCCCGCGAGGTGACTGGTCGACGCGTATCCCAGGATGCGGACGACCGCGCGCACCGTGTAGCCGGGATTGCCGAGGAGGTCGGCCGCGCAGGCGGCGCGAGCCAGGTCGATCACGCGCTTCAAGTTGGGCGCGCCCCCCGCGGCGAACTGGCGGGACAGGTGCTCCCGGGTCACGCGGAGCGCGGCCGCGACGTGGCCGGTCTGTGTGGGGAAGTCGACGCGACGGAGGACCTCCTCCCACGCGGCGAGCTGGAGGCGGTCGGTGAGGCGCAGGAGCTTCGGTGCGTCGGCGAGCGCTTCGCGCCTAGCCACCTGTGCCGTTCGCGCCGCGATCCACTCGCCGGCGACGGCATTGTCCACGCCTTCCACGAGCACGCCGGCGAATCCAGCCGCATGACATTTGGCGAGCAACGGGCCGTCGTCGGGGCGAAGCGGTGACAGCACGAACATGGGGATCCGCGGAAACCGGGACGGCAGAGCGAGCGCCGCCGCGGGGTCGCCTTTCACGTCGAGAACGACGGCGTCCACGAGCCGCTGGTACAACAAGCGCTCGACCGCCGCGACGGAGCGACACAAGCGCACGCTTCCAGCACCCCGAGGGTACCCGCGCTTCACGGCCCGTCGCGGCTCGGCTCGCGGGTGAAACACCGGGACCACCGTCATCCTCCGCCCCCACCCGGAACCCCTGGCGCCAGGGTCTGCACCATCCCCGTTGCCTGCTCGAGCACTGCGCGGGCGTTGTCGTACGAAATGGTGCGACGGGCCTCCTCGGCGCCAAACCAGGCGCAATCCGTGATGCCCTCTTCGGTCTGGGGGACGGGCTCGCCCTGCTTCGATTCGAACAGGAAGAAGTGGCAATACTTGTGGATCGTCTTGCCGCGGAACCGAAAATACCAGTCGATCACACGGATCGGGCCGTGGAGCACCAGGTCGGAGAGGCCGGTCTCCTCCGCCACCTCGCGGCGAGCCGCGTCCGCCGGGGGCTCCCCTGTCTTGAGGTGACCCTTGGGGAATCCCCAGTTGCGGTAGGAGTCCCGGATGAGGAGGAAGCGCGGCTCGCCGTCCGTGCCGCGCCGAAACACCACCCCGCCGGCCGACGTCTCGCGCTGGGCGCGCCGCTGCTTGCGCTTCATGTGAGCCAATGCGGAGTGCGGAATGCGGAGTGCGGAACAGGTCGTGCCATCGTCGATGCGCAGGGCCGGGCGTCCGGGATCGAACTCCCCCGGCAACTCCGCATTCCACACTCCGCATTCCGCACTGGGTTCTAGAACACGCTGAACGAGAAGTACTTCCGCGGGTTTGCCTGGATGTCGGACATGAGCTGTCGCAGCTGGATCATCGTGAGCGTTGTCTCGCGGTACAGGGTCGAGTCCGACACGAGGAGACCCAGGGTGCCGCTGCGATTCGCGATCCGGGACATCACACTGTCCGCGGACGTAAGGACCCGCACCAGGCTCTCCTGATTCTTGTGCGCGGCGTCGAGCAGGTCGCGGAAATCCTGTGACGCCGACTTCAGGTTGGCGCTGGTGGTCGCGGAATTATTGAGGATCGTCGCGAGCTGCCCCTGGTTGGTGGCCGAGTCCACGCGACCCAGCGTCGACTGCACCTGGGTCGCCGCTTTGGCCATGGCGTCCGAGCCCTGGCGCAGGTTGGTCCCGACCGAGCCGATCACGTCCGCCTGCTCGTTGGTGACCTGAACGAGTCGGTCCGCGATGCGCCCGAAGTCCTTGATCGACCGCCGGAGCTCGTTCACCGCCTCGGAATCGAACGCGGTCTGGATGCGGTTCGACACCGTCGCGATGTCCGTGGCGATGCGGCTGGCCTGGGCGGTCAGCTGGCCGATGTCGGGGAGCGTCGCGCCCGGCCACTTGCCGCCACCCGCCGCCTGCGCCTCGGCGATCGCTTGCTTGATGTTCGGGTCATTCGGCAACTGGTCGAGGGGCACCAGCGAAGCCGCCCACTCGCCGAAGAGCGAGGCCGATGCGGCGATCACGGCTGGATGAGAAGGGGGCTGCGTGCCGGCGTAGATCTTCAGCTCCGCGTCGACCCAGTTTCCGCTGACCAGCCGGATGCCCTCCACCCGGCCGATGCGGACGCCGCGCAGGACCACCGGGTCGCCGACGTTCAAGCCCCCCACCGTACGGAACCGGGCCGTGTAGACCGCTTCCGTCCGCCCGATGTGCGCCCCGGAGAGCCACAGCGCTCCCCCCACCACGACCACGAAGGCCGCGATGACGACGATGCCGACGGCGAACTCGTTCTCGCGCTTCACGCGGGGCGACCCTCGATAAACTGCCGCACGACAGGATCCTCCGTTTCCTGAATTTCCGCCACGGTTCCCACTTGGCGGACTTTGCCCTCGTACAACATGGCGATGCGGTCCCCGACTGTGTAGGCGCTGCGCATGTCGTGGGTCACCACGACGCCGGTCACACCCAGGTGTTCGCGGGTCCGCACCATGAGCTGATCGATCACGGCCGAGGTCACGGGGTCGAGGCCCGTGGTCGGCTCGTCGTACAGGATGTAGCGAGGCCGGAGCGCGATGGCCCGTGCGATCCCGACCCGCTTGCGCATGCCTCCCGACAGCTCGGCCGGGTATGTGCCCTCGGCACCCGTCAGGTCCACGAGTGCCAGCGCTTCGTGGACCCGCTCCGCGATCTCGTCCTCCGTCAGGTCGCGGCGCCGGAGCCCCAGGGCGACGTTGTCGAACACCGACATCGAATCGAACAGCGCGGCGAACTGGAACACGAACCCGATTTCCCGCCGCAGCGCGGTCAACGCATCGCGCTCGAGCGTGGAGACGGCCCGCCCGTCAACGATGACGTCCCCGGCATCGGGCTGCAACAACCCCACCACATGCTTCAACGCGACGCTCTTCCCGGTCCCCGAGTAGCCGATGATCACCATCGTCTCCGCGTCGGGCACGAGGAGCGTGAAGCCCATGAGCACCGGCTTCGCGCCGAAGGTCTTGTGCAGGTCCTGGAACTGGATCACCGGAGCAGCACCAGGGCCCAGAACGCGTCGAGCACGAGGAGCAAGACGGCCGAGTAGACGACGGCGCGTGTGGTGCTCGCCCCCACGCCCTCTGCGCCGCCGCGCGTATTGAGCCCGACGATGCAGCCGACGAGCGTGATCGTGAAACCGAAGGTCGCGCTCTTGAACAACCCGAACCAGGTGTCCTTGAAGAGATAAAACAGCTTCAGGCCTTTCAGGAATTCCTGGGTCGACAGGTCGAGTAGAGCGAGACTCGCGAGCCAGCCGGTGATGATCCCGGTCAGAATGGCGAGGGCGACGATGACGGGAAACATCAACGTGCCGGCGAGGACGCGCGGGAGGACGAGAAAGCTCTGGGGATCGTATGCCAGGGTCTCGAGCGCGTCCACCTGCTCGGTGACCCGCATCGTGCCGATCTCGGCGGCCATGCTCGCGCCGACGCGCCCCGCGAGCGCCAGTCCGGCCAGGACGGGGCCCAGCTCCAGCATCATCGTCTTGCCCACGAGCGTGCCGACGAAGTAGAGCGGCACGGTGTTCTTGAAGGTGTAGGACGCCTGGAGGGCGAGCACGACGCCCGTGAACGCGGCGATGAACAGCGCCACCGGAAGCGAGTCGACGCCCACGCGCCGGAGCTGCACGAGGGTCAGCCGACCCCACACGGCGACGTCCGGGACGGCCCGTGCCAGGTCCCGCATGAAGTGGCCGAAGCGGCCGACGGCTTTGACGGCGTCGACGGCTCTTCGGCCGATCATTTCAATCACGGCTGAAAAGCTAGTGCGGACAGTGAACGGGGGCAAAGACGCACAGACGCATAGGGGAGAACAGCACGAGTGGCCAGAGGAGGGCCCCTGGCCACTGTCGACTGTCAACCGCTGTGCGTCTGCTGCGTCTGTGCGTCTAGCCTATCATGCGGCGAAGCTCGCGAGTGCCTTCCCGACGTCGCCATCACGCAGCCGCTTGAGCGCCCGATCCCGCAGCTGCCGCACGCGCTCGCGCGTGACGCCCAGCATGCCGCCGATCTCTTCGAGCGTGTGCTCACGACCACCGTCGAGGCCGAAGTACAGGCGCAGCACCTTGGCATCGCGGCGCTGCAGTGTGGAGAGCGCCTGCTCGATCTCGTCGGACAGGAACCGGTCCATCGCCTGGTCTTCCGTATCCGGCAGGTCCTCGGCGATGAAGCGCTCGATGAGCGAGCGGTCGCCGTCCGGATCGAGCGGCGCGTCGAGCCGCACGTCGCCCGTGTTCAGGGCGGCGAGCGACTGCACCACCTCGAGCGACAGCTTCGTCGCGTCGGAGATCTCCTCGGGCGTGGGCTCCCGCCGCAGCGTCTGGCGCAGGAACTCGGCGGTGCGCACGATGCGGGAAAGGTCGGCGGTGCGGTTCAGCGGTACCCGCACCGTCCGTCCCTGACGCGCCAGCGCCGCGAGGATCGCCTGACGGATCCACCACACGGCGTAGGAGATGAACTTCACCCCCTGGTCCGGGTCGAACTTGCGGGCGGCCGTGAGCAGCCCGACGTTGCCCTCGCCGATGAGATCGGTGAGGGGCAGGCCCCGGTTCTGGTACTTCTTGGCGACGGAGATCACGAAGCGCAGGTTGCGCTTGACGAGCTCCTGCATGGCGTCCTGATCCCCGGCGCGCACCTTACGGGCGAGCGCGATCTCCTCCTTTTGCGTGAGGAGGGGGGTCTTGGACACCTCGTGGAGGTACTGATCGAGGATGTCCCGCTCGTGCTCGTGGGTCCCGAGGCCGGCGAGCAGACCCCGGCGCCGCCCGCGCTTCTTGGCGGGCTTCGCCTTCGCCTCGGCCGGCGCGGTTGCGACGGCTGTCGCACCCGGGCGAGGCTTCGCCCGCGCGGGGGCGATGGGCTTCTTCCGTCGGGCTTGCTTGGCCATGTTCGATGGTCTCGGGAAAAACACCCTGTGATACGCGGCACAGAGCGAAAAGTTCGTTTTTGAGCGCAAAATCGCTTGACAGCGCTATAACGTCCGGATAAGATGCCGTGTTCCCGCCGGAACGTGTTTTGCGGGGCCCAATATAAGGGGGGCGTAGCTCAGTTGGGAGAGCGCGTGAATGGCATTCACGAGGTCAGGGGTTCGATCCCCCTCGCCTCCATCGAGCAGGTTGGGAGGCGGGATGGTGGGCCGGGCCGCTGGGCGATTACATTTGCAGCGCACGCGGGAATAGCTCAGTTGGTAGAGCACAACCTTGCCAAGGTTGGGGTCGCGGGTTCGAGTCCCGTTTCCCGCTCTGCCAGTCGGACGGTTGGACGGTCGGACCGTCGGACAGTGAGGCGAGAGCAACAAGCGACGCGGGGTGGAGCAGTCTGGTAGCTCGCCGGGCTCATAACCCGGAGGTCGTGGGTTCAAATCCCACCCCCGCTACTGAAGCTAGACGCACAGGGAACGGTAACAGACTTAGCAGACGCACAGGGGAGAACAGCGAGGCGTTCGTAAGCCCGCCTTCCGGTCCAATTCACTGTTCACCACTGCCGCATCTGTGCGTCTGTCTCTGCTCTCGGTGCGTCTAGTCGTTTAGCGGGCGGTTAGCTCAGTTGGTTAGAGCGCCACGTTGACATCGTGGAGGTCACTAGTTCGAGTCTAGTACCGCCCACTAAGGCTCGAGAACAGGAGGGAGTAAGAGACGCAGCAGACGCACAGGGGAGAACAGCAGCGAGCCGTCAGACAGGCCTGCCCGTCACCTATTTACTGTTCACCCCCGCTGCGTCTGTGCGTCTGTTACTGTTCTCTGTCACCGAGCTTTGCGCGCCCATAGCTCAACTGGATAGAGCGCTTGACTACGGATCAAGAGGTTCCGGGTTCGACTCCTGGTGGGCGCATTAGGCTAGACGCACAGACGCACCAGACGCACAGGGGAGAACAGGGATAGAGACAGCAGGTTACAGGGGTCAACTGTTCACTTCTGCTGCGTCTGTGCATCTGTTAGTGCTCACTGCCGTCTAGCCTCACAGCGGGGCGTAGCGCAGCCCGGTTAGCGCGCCTGGTTCGGGACCAGGAGGTCGGTGGTTCAAATCCACTCGCCCCGACTGAGACCAAATGCTCGATCGCCAGTAGGGGATCGAGCATTCTTGCTTCGACAGGCCTTCCCTAATTGGTGCCCCCTAATTGTCTACACAATCACTAGACAAACAAGCGATCACCGCGGCTCCGACCACGGCTGTGGAGAGGCCGAGGAACAGCCCGACCGTCTTGCCAGCACTGACCCTCCGGGTCGCAACCTGCGTGACGTCCGAGACCGCGATGGTGGATTGTACGCCGTAGTGGACCCCCACGACGCTGTCGCCCACGGCGATTCGCGGCTCGTCGAGAACGACGCGCGAGCCGTCGGTCCGGGTCAGACGTATGGTTCTGAGGTGCTGGGTGGAGATCAGCTGCAGCGGACTCGCTTGCTCTTCAACGTGCCAGGTCATACACGCGGGGAGATAGCAAAGCAATAGTGCGCAGGCGATTCGTGGGCGAAGCATGGTGGAGTCCCCCTTTGGCCACCATAGTAGACCCCGGACCTAGGGATGGTTAGGGGTCCGACGCCGCGATACTCAAGAGGTCTTTGTTTGCGCCTGGAGGGGATGCAGATTTCGCCGGTAGTTCTCGCGCCAGTAGCTCAGCTGGATAGAGCGTCGGCCTCCGGAGCCGAAGGTCCCGCGTTCGAATCGCGGCTGGCGCATCCGCTTCAGTCCGGGCGCCGGGGGTGTCCCCGTAGACCCGCTGTCGCCTCCTCGATCCGGACGATGTAGTCTCGAATGATCTCTCCCGACCGGCGTTGTGGCACGACGTAATGTCGATCGTCGGGCTTCGAGCTCTTCAGATCGTCCACCATCAGATCACCGCCGTGCCGCTCGACGGCCGCCTCGAACCGCTCCACCGCCTCGAGCAGGGCCACCAGATGGTCCGGATTCTCGTCGCTCCCGACGCTGATGCCGCGGCCCTTCAGCCGAGTGATCGTCTCCTGCACGACAGCGCGACGCTCCTCCGACCGATGGGGATCGAGCGCGCCCTCGAGCTCCTCGTAGTCATCCCTGGCAGGCATGCGGACCCTCCTTATTGGACGCTAAGTTTGTCCCGTTAGCGCCACTGACGCTATCCCAGGTTCCCGAACCGATGATCCATTCGCTGATCGCGTTCACGCTCGCCGCCGGTCTCCTGACCATCACGCCCGGCCTCGATACGGCCCTCGTGTTGCGGACCGCCGCCGTGGAAGGCCCGCGCCGCGCCATGCTCGCGGGGGCGGGCATTTGCCTCGGGTGTCTCACGTGGGGACTGGCAACCGCAGTCGGGTTGGGCGCATTGCTGAATGTCTCGCGCCTCGCCTACGGCGTCCTGCGACTCGCCGGGGCGTGTTACCTCATCGCCCTCGGCGTCCGAATGCTCCTGCGCGCGCCACATCGCATCGCGGTGTGGGCCGAGCCGTCCGATCATGCCGGACGCTGGTTCACCCGCGGCTTCCTGACCAACCTCCTGAACCCGAAGGTAGGCGTCTTCTACGTGACGTTCCTGCCCCAATTCGTGCCGGCCGGCGTGAGCGTCACGTGGTTCAGCATGCTCCTGGCCGGCATTCACGCGACGGAAGGAATCCTCTGGTTCGCGCTCCTGACGCTGGCCACGCGGCCGCTCGGCACCTGGATCGAACGCCCGGGGGTAGCGCGGACGATCGACCGGGCGACGGGCGTGATGCTCGTGGGGTTCGGCCTCGGGTTGCTCGCGGAACGACGGACCTAGAACCCCAGCGCCAGCCCCACGCGCGCTACCGTTTCCTGAATGGGCGCGTCGATCTCTCCCGTACCGCCAGGATTGGTCTTGCGATTGATCCGCTGAAATGCATAGGCCGCCGTCCCGTGCAGCCGCCCTGCGAGGCGCACGTCCAGGCCCAGCCCCAGATCGAGCGAGAAGGACGCACTCCCGCCGCCCGAGAACTTCGGCGCCGCCAGGTAGTCCGCGCGGAACAACACCGTGGCCCCGGGGCCGATCTCGTAGAACGAGCGCGCACCGACCCGCACAGCGCCCACCGATTGCGCATCCAGCTCGGGATCCGCGCTGCGCCGCACCACGCCCACTTCGAGGCTCGCATAGGACGCCAGGTCGTAGGCGACCCAGGCATCCACCTGCGTCGCCGTGAAGCCCGTCGTCGCCGCGCTGCCATCGGTCGTGTCGAGCTTCACGCGGGTGACCGCTGCCTCCGCTGAAAGTTTGTGGAACCGCACAGACATCGCGCCGCCAAACCCGATGCCGGAGTAGCGGAGGCGGGACACGACCTCGCGATAGCTCGCGAGTACGACCTGTGGCCCGATCGTGATCTCTTGAGCCGGCGCGGCTCCGCCCCCCAGCGCCAGCACCGCGGCTGCAACGGCGGTCGCTCTCACCTCGCCCCCCCCGCAGCCGGCTTTGGCAGGGGCACGATGGTCAACTGCACCTGCTGGCGAAGTGCCACATTCTCTTTCGTGATCTCCTGGTTCCGGCGGGCGATCTGGTCGCGCAGGAGGTGATTGTAGAGGATGTTGGCCGACGCCGGGCGCGGCGCGGGCTTTCGGAGGGTCATGACGAAGCCGGTGACGAGGGCCGCTCCGCCCACGACCGCGAGCTCCCGCTTGGAGCCCGAGCCCAGGCTCGAGCTCTCGAGGCCTAACGTCCCCACGAGCGCACCGCCAGTAAAGAGGAAAGCGAGGCCCAGCGGCCGCCAGCTCTGTGGCGGCACCTCGGTCTCCGGCAGGGACTGATAGCCCGGCAAACTCGTGAGGTGAGTCAAGGTGTCCACCAGTCCGTGACTCAGGCGAACGGCTTGTGACGCGGAAAAGGCGTTCTGGCCGAGCCGGGCGTCGACGACCACGGTGTAGCTGCCGGCTGGGACGGGGTCGCCGTTCGCCAGGCGCGCGGGCCACGTCAGGTTCACCTGCCCGTTCCACGCGCCGGAATCGATGAGAAAGCTGCCATCGCTCCCCACCGCGCGCGTCACCACGCGCGCCGGCTGCGTCACCGTGAAACGGATCGGGAGGGCACCCTGACCGCCGACAAAGCTCGTGCTATCGATCCGCAGCTGGCGAACGAGCAACACCTGACGGAGCGCCACGTCGAACGCGCTGTAGGCCTTCGGTGAGACGCGGTTCGGATCGAGCTGTCGCTCGGGATCGAGCAGCACGACCTGCTTGAACGCGTCCACCGCCTTGAGGATCGAGTCCATGGCGCCGTAGGTGAAACCCAGTAGCTCGTAGGCGCGCGCGCGCTCGGGCCCCGTCAGCCGCTCGCGTAACGCCGCCGGCGCGAGCGTGAGCACCTGACGATACTCGAGGTTGTCGTACGCTTGCTGCGCCCGTCGCAGGGTCGCGTTCTGGACGGCCTGCGCGCCCAGGAGCACCGGAGCGAGGAGGGTGAATCCCGCGAGCTGATGGGCACGGATCATGGGGGGGGGATCACTCAGGGAGCAGGGTGTACCGCTTGCGGACCACGTTGCTCGCGTCCACTTGCACCGCTTCCGTCACCGTCTTGAAGCCCGCGTGCTCGATGCGCAGCGTGTGTCGGCCGGGCTTGACCGCATACTCCACGACCGGCGTCTGACCGACGTCGACGCCGTCGATGTAGACCTCGCCGAACGGATCGGCCGCGATCGTCAAGAACCCCTGGGCTTCAGCCGCGGGGGCGGGGGCGGGGGCGACTTGTCGCGACTTGGGCTTCGCCGTCGGAGCGGAGGGCGGCGCGGCCGGCGGGCTTGGCTGCGCCGGGACCCGAACCGTGTCCTGAATGCGGACAGTGTCGACAGTGGGACCGGGCCGCGTCACGGAGGGTAGCGCTCCCCGCTCCGCGCTCCCCCGGCCCAGAAGGAGATATCCCCCGACACCCGCGGCGACCACCACGAGCCCGACGACGGCCGGCGTGCGTGACCTCCGTGTCTTCCCGCGGGGCAACGGCGTCGTCGGCGCACCGGTGATCTCGGTGGGCGCATCGGCCGCGGCGCGGGGGACGCGGGGGCGCGGTCGCGGGGCGCTCCGGCCTTTCACAGGCGCCGCGACCGGCTGCTCGGGCCAGACGGCGGTCGCGAACTCTTCCATGGTCGGGAAGCGCTGATCCGGCTCCTTGGAGAGGGCGCGCGAGATGGCGACCGCGAGGAATCCAGGGATGCCCGGACGCTTGGCGCTGGCGAGCGGCGGCGGCTCGTAGATGTGCTTGTAAATGATGGTGTGCACCGAGTCGCCGTTGAACGGCAGCTCCGCGGTGATCATGCGGTAGCCCACCACGCCGAGCGAGTACTGATCGGCGCGCCCGTCCACCGGGGCGCCCTTGCCCTGCTCCGGCGCCATGTAGTGGGGTGTGCCGATGATCATGCCGGTAGCGGTGAAGCCGGTCGCGGCCTGCAGCGCCTTCGAGATGCCGAAGTCGGTGAGCATCACGCGGCCGTCGTGATCGAACATGATGTTGGCGGGCTTCACGTCGCGGTGCACCACACCCCGCTGGTGCGCGTGGCCGATGGCACACGCGGCCTCCCAGAGGATTCGCTGGATCTCGGGCACCGGGAGCGGCTCTTTCTTTTCTAGCAGATCCTCGAGCGACGTGCCCGAGATGTACTTCATGACGAAGTAGTTGAGCCCGCCTTCGCTCTCGACGCGATAGATCGGGATGATGTTCGGGTGGTCGAGCTTGGCCGCGGTCTTCGCTTCTTGCTGGAAGCGCCGCACCACCTGCTCGTCCTGAGCGACGTCGGGCGGAAGCACCTTGATCGCAACCTCGCGCTCGAGCGTCAAGTCGTGCGCCAGGAAGACCGCCCCCATCCCTCCCTTCCCCAACAGCTTCTCGATCCGGTACTTGCCTTCGACGATCCGCTGGAGCCGCTCGCGCACGACGTCGATGCTGCTCGTGCTCGTGGGCCCGTCGCCGCCCGAGACATCGGCGCCGCAGGACAGACAGAATCGGCTGTTCTCGGGAATCGGCGTGTGGCAGCGGAAGCACGCGATGGCGCCGTTGGTCATCGGCGACTTGGCACTAGGCGCTCGGTCGACGGCACGCGGCCACGCTTGTGGCGGGATGTCGGGGCCACGCGTGCCGCCAGCGGCGGCGAGGGGAACGCGTTGTTGCAGAAGGGCGTGCCCACCACCGGCACCGTTCCGACGCACACCTCGTACATCGTTGCCGTGCCCGCGAAATCGACCACAGTGACGTAATAGTCGCCCGTGGTCGTGACCGTGGTCGTGAGGTTCGCATCCGAGCCGGTGCTCGTGTCCGCGACCACTACCTTCATGACCGTGTCGCCGGACTGTGGAACCTTCAGCACATATAGATCCAGATCCTTGAGCGAGTCCGGGTGCACACCCGGCAAGGCGTGGAGGCGAAACTGGTAGGTGGTGCCGAGCAGCCCGCTGGCCGTGAGATGCACGCGTAGCCAATCCACGTCGTGAGGATTCTCGATCGCTAGCGTATCCCTGAAGGGCGGCTGAAGCGTGTCCCGCAGGTCCGCGGCGTTGCAGGAGTTGTCGTCCTCGTGGGCGTCGGCCGGAAGCTCGCTCTGGTACCCCGCCACGACCGCGAGGCCATACCGTCCCGCGGCGGTATAGATGGCGACGCCGTCGAGCGAACCTGCCGGCAGATTCTTGAAGGCGACGATCGTCGAATCCCCCACACCCTCCGACGGCGAGAATCTCGCGCCGTGGCAGTCGTGCGAGCCTGGGCCGAACGTCCAGGAGTCGTGCCCGATGACGAAGTTTTGCGCTCCGCTATTCCAACCGAGGGAATCGGTGAGGAAGGTGAGAAATGTGCCGGCGATCTGCGGAGCCGTGAGGGTGATGGTGAGATCCCGCGTCTCGGCTTGGGTGAAATGATACCAGTCCACTCCCGTCTTCTCGCCGCGCTTCAGGCGTTCGAAGGCAAGCGCCGGATTGAAGAAAACGAGCGCCGGCACGGCGGCGAAGGGCGGCGGCGCATCCAGATCGATCGGGGCCGGGATCGTGTCGTCGGGCTCATAGATGTCACGCTCGACGACCTTGGTCGTTTCCCCGCGCACAAAGCCGAACACTCCGTTGCCGTTGTAGATCCCGAGAATGATGAGGGAATCGGTGCGGGCGGGAAACGGCACCCAGTAGCGGCGCCGCTGGGTGCCCTCGGCGTACGCCGTGTCCGCAAAAGGATTCGGGATGAGCGCCGCACTGTCCAGCGTCGCCACGCGAATTGAGTCGACGCCGACGCCATACACTGACAAGAACTCCCCGTATCGAACCGTTCGGGGACGGATGCTGTCGACCTCGATCGGCGCCGAGACCCGGAGGGTGTCGGCGGCGGCGACTTGACCCTTGTCGAAGTTCGACGCGGCCGCCCGGATCACCGTCGTCCCGGAAGCGATCCCGACGATCTTTCCTGTGTTATCGACGGTGGCGGCGTTCGCGTTGCTCGACGACCAGGCGAAGACCACGTTGGGAATCGGCACCGAGTCGCCGGGCCCACGCACTTGCCACACGCGCGCCGTCGCGACGGTGTCATGGCCGCTGAACAGGATGTGTATAGGGGTAAGGCTCACGTGCACCGAGGAGTCGCGCTCGGTGGGGTAGATGCAAGTGATGACGGTTACAGAACTGAACGCCAGCGCCAACGCGGCCAGGCCGCGACGGGGTCTCATGCGCTCGTAGTCCGGCGGAGTCGGCAGTCAATGTAATAAATCCCCTGCCTCGAGCCTTGACCGCCCTCACTTACAGCTTGCCGCGCCGCTTCAACTCCAGGTACTTGGCCACCACCGCTTGCGCCGCGCGGTCGGGGGGGACGTCGAGCACCAGGACGCCCGCGCGACGCATGTGCCCCAGGGCCTGCTCCCGCGCCCCGAGGAGCTCTTCCGCCGCCGCCTTTCGGAACGCGTCGTGCGCGACGGCCGGACGGAGGGCGGCGGCGTGCTCGAGCTCGGGGTTCTTGAGGGTGACGGCGAGCGGCAGGTGGCGCGGGCGCAGGCTCGCGACGTTCGCCACCAGCGCATCCGACGCGAACCGGTCGATCACGTCGGTAAAGAGGACGGTGAGCGCGCGTTTGCGGTTCCGCGCCGCGAGATAGCGGAACGCACCCGGATAGTCCGGCTCGACGAGGGTCGGCTCGACCACCGCGAGCACGTCGAGGACGCGCTTCAAGGCCATCCGGCCCCGCTGGGGGGCGACGAAGTGCTGTACCCCGTCGGCGAATGCCATGACGCCGACATTATCGTCGTGCTGTACCGCGGCGTACGCGAGCTCGAGCGCCGCCTGGACGACGTAGTCGAGCCGGGACACTCCGGCAATGTCGGCCGTGAGCAGGCGGCCCGTGTCGAGGACGAGCAGCACGTGCTGCCGCCGTTCGGCCTCGTATTGGCGGGTGATCACCTTGCGCCGCCGCGCGGTCGCTTTCCAGTCGATATGTCGCAGGTCGTCCCCCGGGACCCACTCCCGCAACGATTCGAAGAGCCGCCCTTCGCCAAGCTGCCGCAGCGGCGTGATGCCCGGCTCGCGTCGCCGCCGCGCCTGGGCCACGGCCGCGCGCAGCCGCAGAGGCACGAGGGGCGGATACACGGCCGCGTCCCACGGCAGCGGCAGGGTGCTGCGGCGCCGTCCGAGCCCGAGCGGGCCGAAGGTGTCGACGACGAACGCGCCTCCCTGCTCCCGACCTCGACGCACCGGCACGACCGGAAGGGTTTCACGGGTCTCGCCGAGCCGAGGCACCGAGATCCGGCGCGCGACCTGCGTGCCACCGAGCAGATCCGGGCGCACTTCACGCAGGCCGAGCCGCGCCGTGCGGGCTGTGCCGTTCACCCAGCGGTACGTCACCTCGGCCGCGCGACCCACGGAGAACCCCGGGGGGGCGTCGCGAAACACAGCGACCGCCTTCCCTCGTTGGTCGAGTCGGGGCGCGAGTGCCGCGTCGGCCCAGACCGCCACGACGAGCGCCAGGTCGGCGAGCAACATGGCGTCGAGGCCATCCCTTCCCCCTGCCGCAAGCCCGAGCGCGGCGAACAGCGCGGCGATCACCAGCGAGCGACGGGTCCACAGCACCCCGGCAAGGACACCCACCAGAAACCACAGCGCCCAGAAGGCCAGCGCGACGAGGCAGTACAGCAGGACGTCGAACCCGATCACGCGGTCGGTACCTCGATCCGGTCGAGAACGGACTTGAGCGCGACATCGGGTGTGACGCCCTCGAGCTCGAGCTCCGGCGCCACGTTGACGCGATGTCGCAATACCGCGGGCGCCAGACGCTTCACGTCGTCGGGGATCACGTAGTCGCGCCCGTCCACGAGGGCGGCGGCGCGGGCGGCCTTCAGGAGCGCGACGCCCGCCCGGGGGCTGGCCCCGAGCGTGAGCGATGCGGCGTCGCGCGTCGCGCGGACGACCGACGTGACGTAGGCGGTGATTTGAGTCTCGGCCCGCACGGCGTCGACGGCGCCGCGCAGGCGCGCCAGACCGGCGGCGTCCGTCACGGGCGCCACGCCGTACGTGTCGGGACGGTCGGCCTCGAACCCGGCGACGGTGCGCGCCAGGATCCCCTGCTCGTGAGTCGCGTCGGGATACCCGACGAGGACTTTCATCATAAAGCGATCGAGCTCGGCCTCGGGCAGGGGGTACGTCCCCTCGAACTCGATCGGGTTCTGCGTGGCGAAGACGGCGAACGTCGCCGACAGGGGATGGCCCACGCCGTCCACCGTCACGACGCGCTCCTGCATCGCCTCGAGGAGCGCGGCCTGGGTCTTCGCGGGCGCGCGATTGATCTCGTCGGCGAGCACCAGGTCCGCGAAGATCGGGCCGGGCCGGAACGTGAAATCGTGCGACCCCGTGAGGATGCTCACGCCCGTGATGTCAGCGGGCATCAGGTCGGGCGTGAACTGGATACGCTGGAACTTGACGTCCAGCACCAGGGCGAGGGTCCGGACGAGCAGCGTCTTGGCCGTGCCGGGCACGCCTTCGAGCAGCACGTGGCCGCGGGCGAGCAGGCAAATCAGCACCTCGCGCGTCGCGGCCTCCTGACCCAGCACGACTCGTCGGAGTGTCTCTAGGATCCGGCGCGCGTCTTCGGCGGGCGAAGCTCCGTCCACACGTCCTCCACGGCTTGGGCGGCCGCGAGCGCCCGCTCGGGTCCGCCAGGTTGGTTCAAGATGCGCTGCAGGCGCCGCACCGCGTTCCGGCCGGCGGCGGTCGGCAGGGCGAGCTCCAGTGTGGAGAGCCATGACCGCTGCTCCCCGGGCGCCAGGACTCCCGTGCGGCCCAGCCGGCGCCGCAGGCTCGAGACCGTGAGAGCTACCGACGTGTCTACGCCGGCCGCTCCCTCGAGGCCGGCCGCGAGGGCCTCCAGATGCTCGATCGGTGAGCGGCGCCGGCGCTCGATGACCGCGCGCGCCGGACCGAACCGCACGCCGCCGAGCGCCAGCGCGATCAGGAGCACGGCGACGAGCTGCAGCAGGGCCCAGCCCCCCGGGGCGCGCAACAGCCAGCCAACGAGCTCTCGGGGGAGCGAGGCCGACCGGCCGAATCCTTGGTGATACTCGTCCCAGGCAAGCCGCCCCCGGCGCGGCGGGACGAGCAACGGCGTGAGGAACTCGGGGACGGTGGTCTCGCGCCACGTCCGGTTGCGGAAGTACCCCGCGTCGGCGACGAGCGTCACGCTCCCGCCCCCGCGGTAGCGAAGCCGTAACGCGGCGGGCCGGCCATCCGCGAGGCGGAGCAGCGTGTCCTGCGCGAGCGGAAGGAGCGTCTCGCATTGGCTGTTTTCGATGTCGCCTCCGCGGAGCCGGCGAGCAGCGTCCCGCTCGCCCTTCCCCGTCGACGGCGGTCGCAGATAGTTCGTGACGGCCGGGAGCGCGAGATTCCGTTCGGTCTCCACGACTCGAAAACTGTCCGTCTGCATGAAATCGAAGCGGTACGCCACCTCCCAGCCGACGCACCGGGTGATACCTCCGCCGGTATTCGCGGCGACCACCGCTCCGCCCTCCTTCACGAATCGCACGACTTGTGCGAGCTCCGCGCTCACGAGGGCCTGCGGCGGGTCGAGGATGGCCAGTGCGGCGGGGCGGCGCTCCGTGTCGGTGGCGAGATCGAAGAGCGGTGTCCGCCGTCGCTCTACCGGCACGCCCAGGCGGACGAGGACGTCGTACAAGGCGCGGCTGCCGTCGGGCCCACTGACCAGCGTGGACGCCCGAAAGTCCATGACCGGTGCTGGCCCGCCGGCGCGCCGGCCCGCCCAGATCGCGAGGGCGAGCACCGCGACCAGCAGCAGCACAAGCCCGATCTCAGCTTGACGCGACATGCTCGTGGAGGAGGTCGGCCTGCGTCGCGAAGGCGCGGTACATCTGCTCGTCGCATGGCGTGGCGCCGAACAAGTGGCCGTATAGGCGTGCCACGAGCTCGCCCAGCGTGGCCCGGCCGGTGGCGTCGAGCCGTGCCTCGCCCACGTACTCGGCGGGGGTCTTGGACGGGTGGAATTTGAGCGCCTCGTCGCGATCCAAGTCGAGCAGCATCGCGATGAAGCGGTGCGCGAGGGCTTCCGCGTACCGGCCCTCGCGCGCCAGCTGCTCCGCACGCTCCCGATGCGCGCGCGCGTCCTCGACCCGCAAGCCCGGCGTGCCCGCGACGCGCCCGGCCGTCTGCGTGGTGGGCCGCGTGATTCTCCAGACGACGTAGCCCATGTGCACGAGCACGGCCAGGAGCACCACAATCATCACGACCAGGAGGGCTTGGAAGGCCGCGGGGTGGCTCGACTCGGCCCTGCCGAGCCAGTCGAGGAACCGCCCGATCTGCACCCACAGCCATTCGATCGGGCTCCGCCCCGTCGCCCAGCGATACGTCGGCCGGGCGAACACTTCTGCGACTGCCCGGCGCACCGAGTCCGCTGGGATGCCCTGGGCGACGAGCGTCAGGACATCGGTCAGACGATCCCCAACTGTTGGCCCAGTACCTGGAGGTCGAACGCCTCACGACGGACCCGCAGGTCGTAATACATCAGCGTGATGACCGCCGCGATCGCGGGGGCGAGGATCACCGGCACGACCGTCGCGAGCGCCCCCAGGGCGATCGAGAGTCCGGGCATCGTGAGCCTGGTGATCACCACGGGGACCTGCATGACCCAGGCAGGGAGCACGTTGAACAGCAGAAAAGCAACGGCAGCCAACCCGAATACCTTGCCACGGAATCCGCGCGTGAGCTCCCAGGAGCGGCGGAAGGCGTCGAAGGCGCTCCCCAGCTCCTCGAGCACGAGGACCGGAGTGGTCAGGCCATAGCCGCAGAGCGCGTAGACCACGAACCACACGCCAGCCACGCCCGCCCCGATCATGAGGAGCACACCTACCGCGCCTAGTGTCTTGGCAAGCACCACCAGCACGCCAAACACGATCCCGACTGCCACCATACAAAGCAGGAGAATGACGAATTTCCCGAGCCCGACTCCTACCAGTCCCCACATCTTCGAAAGCCCGAGCGACAGCGCGTCCTGCAGCCGGGGTGTCCGGCCGAGATACGCGTCGGAGATGATGCGGACGGTGCCCGCCGTGAGCACCAGGCTGGCCAAGTAGTAGAAGATGGCGATCGGGAAGAACCAGGCGAGCATCGAAAGGGCCGCGGTCGGATCCTGGGTCCGGGTGAGGAACGCGCCCTGCCAGCGCGCCGAAGCGTACACCAGCAGGATGACGGGCACCGCGAGCACGACCGCGACCAGTTTGAAAAAAAGCCCGAAGTGCCGCCGGTACATCACCAAGGATCCGTCGAGGATCTCGCCGAAATTCATGGGCCGAATGTCTGCCATGGACGGACTCGCTCCTGGCACGGGGTCGCGATAAGATGTTGACATGCCCGCTCCCGCGCGAGAGCCGCCGCCCGCCGACACGTCACTCCGCCAGCTGTTCGGGATCGAAACCCCGGAGCACGTTGCGCTGCACGTCGATCTGGCCGGGCTTGGCTCCCGCGCCGCGGCGGGCATCGTCGATACGATCGTCGCGGGCCTCGGGATCCTCGTCCTGTTCTGGCTCCTCACGCTGCTCGTCGGCGTCCCGGGGCCGGGCGACGCGCTCGTGGGATGGGTGCTGGCGCTGGTCATCCTGCTCCTGGCGTTCGCGTTCCTCGGGTATTTCGTCGCGTTCGAGGCCTTGAACGGCGGGCGGACCGTGGGGAAGCAGATGCTCGGCATCCGCGTTGTCATGGACAGCGGTCATCCCCTGACCCCCACGGCGGCAGTAGTCCGCAGCCTGTTCCGGCTGCTCGACTGCTACTTCCCGCTGCTGCCGTTCCTCCCCGGGTTGGCCATGATCTTCCTCCATCGTCGCAACCAGCGCCTCGGTGACATCGTTGCCGGGACGATCGTCGTGCGCGACATTCCGCTGGACTGGGCGATGGCCCCCCCACCGGGACCGACCGCGGGAGCGGAGCCAGTGGAGACCGGGCCCCCGGAGCTCACGGACGAGGAATTTCGACTGCTGGACCAGTTCCTGGCCCGCGCGGCGGATCTCGAGCCGGGCGTCCAGACGCGTCTCGCGACCGAGTTGGCGCACCGCTTCCAGGACCGGATACCGCGCCGCACGGCCGACGCCGACACCTACCTCGCCGACATCTTCACCCAGGAGCAACGCAAGCGCCGCAGCCGGTTCGCCACGCGGGCGCGCACCGACGTCGCCGGCCGGACCACCGTCACGGCCGAGCGTTTCCTGGAGCGGAAGCGGGAGGCGTGGGCGCAGTTCCACACCCTGGCGACACAGGTCGAGCGGTCCGGGGTGAGTCACCTCCCCGAAGCGGAGATCCCCGCGTTCGCGGCCCGGTACCGCGAGGTGGCGGCCGACCTCGCGCGGGCACGCACGTATGGGGTCGACCCTCGCGTGATCGAGTATCTCGAGCGGGTCGTGAGCGCCGGGCACAACGCGCTCTACCGGGCCCGGGGTCGGCGCCGGGCTCCGGTGATCCGCTACCTCGTGCGTGATTTTCCGGCGAGCGTGGTGCGATCGTGGCCGTACGTGCTTACGGCGTTCCTGCTGTTCGCCATCCCCGCGGCGCTCGGCTATGCGCTGATCCGCACGCATCCCGAGCTCCAGGACGAGCTCACGTCACCAGAGATGGTGAGCCGGGCCCGGGAGGCCGCGGCACGTCAGGCGCAAGGGATCGGGTACGCGCAGTCGGCGCAAGAGGAGCTGCCGCTCATCGCCTCCGCCATCATCAGCAACAACATCAAGATCGGCTTCTGGGCGTTCGTCGGCGGCCTGGCGGGTGGGGTGCTGACGGCGTTCGTCCTGGTTCAGAACGGCCTGAGCCTCGGCGCCGGGTTCGGGCTGTTCGTGAACTACCATGCCGGCATGTATCTCGCCACGTTCGTGGCTGGTCACGGGATCCTCGAGCTGACGGCGATCTTCATTGCGGGGGGAGCCGGCCTTCGCGTGGCCGGGGCGCTCTTAGCCCCCGGCGACCGGACCCGTCGGGACGCCCTGATCGTGGAAGGGAGGATCGCCGCGCGGATGATCGGGGCGGTCGTCACCCTCCTCGCGATCGCCGGGACGATCGAAGGTTTGCTCTCGGCGAGCGATGCGCCCGCCGTCTACAAATTCGCGACGAGCGCGCTATCGGTGGTCTTCTTGTGCATGTACTTCGCCAGCGGCTGGACACAGCGGGGAGTGGGTGGCGCAGCGCCCATCAGACCGGCCTAGGGTCCCGAGCGCGATCCCAGCTGACTGCTCAAGACCTCGAGATCGAACCCTTCCTTGCGTACGCGGAGATCGTAGTAGAGCAACGTGAACACACAGGTGATGAGCGGATAGATGAGGAGACTCACGAGCGCGATCAGCACCGTGACCGTGGCATCCAGCCCGCCCGCGAGCGCGCCCGCCGCGGCCCCGAGGGCGCCCGCGCCCAAGACGACCACAAACAGGAGCGCGAACGACACGATCCACAGCACAAAGGCCTTGCCCTTGAAGCCCTTGGTCAAGTCCCACGAGCGGCCTAGCGCGTCCGCGGACGAGTTGAGCGGCTCGAGCGCCGCCACTTGCCCGGCCACCGAGTATCCGCAGAACACGATGATGCCGGGCACGACGAGCGCGAGGGTGGCGAGGAGCGTGACGATGCCGCTCAGGAACGTGGCGCCGAAGACCCGGCCGAGCTTCTCCACCCCGTACCGGAGGGCATCGCCCAATCGCGGTACGCCCCCCAGATAGGCGTCGGAGACCGCCCGGACGGTGGCACCCGTTACGAGCAGGGTCCCCACCGCGTTCAAAATCCGGATGATGAGCCCTCCCATGGGATCCACGCGGCCACCCGACGCCAGTTCGATGTACAGCTCGACGGCGGTGGGCACGCCCTGGCACACGACCGCGATGCCGAACAGCAGACCAAAGTGACGGCGCAACAGCACGAATGCGCCGTCGAGGATTTCGCCGGTGGACAGAGGTCGGAGCGCGAGCTGGGCCATAGTCGCCTCCTTAGGAGCGGAACCGACAGGACGGGAACCGACGGCGTGTCGGAGGCCAGCGCCACCACCTCGGAGCGACGCGGAGCGAGTGGCGTGGATGATTCCACCACCGCGCGGGCGGGCAGAACAGCGGCCGGTGGCGCCGGCTCACCAGCTCATCGGTCCAAGGCTTCGAGCATGCCGCGCATCTTGCGGGAGAGCGCTTCGATTTGCTTCAGACCCGCGACCGTTTCGGGGTCGTACTTCTCAGGGCTCAGCAGAAGGATTTGGGTTTCGGCCAGGATGGCGGCCAACGGGTTAGACAGATCGTGCCGCAGCTTCCTGATCGGGTCCTCCCCTCCGTCCGGCATCTAGAGCAGCGAGCGGTAGAGATCGCGGAGGTGATGGTCGCGGAGATCGCGCACGGATTGCCACAGGTCGGGCTCGGAGGCGGCGCAAAAGATCTCGGCGGTGGCGCGCTCCCCCTCCGTGTCCGCAGCCCCGAACAGGACTCGGCCCCGCCAGATCGCGTCCTCGGCGCGGCGCACCTGGAGACGAATGGGGATGAGTTGGCCGTCGAATCGAATGGGGGGGAGGTCGTGCACGACCGCTTCGGTCGCGTCCTGCGCGTTGTAGCGTGCCGGTTGTCCGGGCATGCGGCGCCCTAGGGCTGGTTTCGGCAAAGATATAAGGGCGGCGGACTTAAGCAATAGTTTTCTGGGAGCAGGGAGCGGGGAGCGGTCCCCTCCGACGCACCGGAAGGTACCGCTCCCTGCTCCCCGCTCCCGATCAGATCCGGAAAGGTACTGGTGCGAACGTGATCACGAACAGCACCAGCGCCACCCACGCGAGCACGCGCCGCGACCGGGGCAGCGGCCGCTGCGCGTCGAGGACCGGCGGGTGACCCAGGCGGCCGCGCGAGAGGACGAGCACGAGCAGCCCCCAGTACAGCCAGCCGCGCCAGAACCAGCCGAGTATGACGATGAGAATCCAAAAAACGAGCGCGATGCGCTGTTGCCAGCGAGGGAGCGCCGAGTACAAAATGTGGCCGCCGTCGAGCTGCGAAATGGGCAGGAGGTTCAACATGGTCACGAACATGCCAAGCCAACCCGCGAACGCGACGGGATGGACGAGCAATGCGGGTGCCGTCCAGTGGGTAAGCATGCGGAGCAGCAGAGTGATGAGCGAGTCACCGAGGACAGCCGTGTCGTGGTCGATACCCAGCAACAGGCCGGTTGTTGGTCCATGCCCCGGGAGCGGGTGACTCAAGATGAGTCCGACCGCCAGGACCGGGAGCGCCACCAGGAACCCCGCGATCGGCCCCGCCACGCCGACGTCGAACAGCTGGCGGCGGTCGGAGAGCATGGTGCGGAGCCGGATAAAGGCGCCCATGGTCCCGATGAACGACGGGACGAGCGGAACCGGAATGAAGTACGGAGGGGAGACGTCGAGGTTGTAGCGGCGCGCCGTGAGATAGTGTCCCAACTCATGGCACAGAAGAATCGCGAGCAGTGGGAGTGAGAAGACCAGCCCCGACGACCAGGCGCGCACGAAATGCGGCGGGAGTGGGTACGTACCGGTGAAGAGATCCAGGGGGTTGTCGTAGGCAATCGCCCCCGACAGGACGGCACCAGCGAAGGTCGTGGTCAGCAGGGTCGCGAGGAACAGCGCCACATGCACCCCCCACCGCTCCCGGCGTCGGCCAAGGGGGCGCGTGAGCACGAGATGGCGCCCGTCGGACTCGTCCGACCAGTAGTAGCTCCCGGGCCATTGGCTGAGCGCGCCCTCGAGCGGCGGCGACGGGCCGGCGTGCGCCGGATGTACAAGTGCGTCAATGACTTCCCGATCGGGCAGGTTCGTGGTGCGCCAGGCGAGCAGGTATGCGCTGAGGTTCACAGCGCGCCCTTGACGGGGCGTTTCGGCGACCCTACTATAGTGCTCTCGCATTCCTTCGAAATCCCAGATTCCATTTTCAACGCGCTCACTCCCCCACCCCGGGGTTTCGCCCGCCGTAGAGCTACGAGGCACGACACACGTGGATATCGCTGAACTAAAGAGGAAATCCGTCGCGGAACTGCACGCGATGGCCGAAACCCTGAACATCACCAACTACTCAGGGCTCCGCAAGCAGGATCTCATCTTCCGCATCGAACAGTCGTTGCTCGATTCAGACACTGTGCTGCGAGGGGAGGGCGTACTCGAGATCCTCCCCGAAGGATACGGCTTCCTCCGCAGCCCAGACTGGAACTACCTGTACGGCCCCGACGACATCTACGTCTCGCCCAGCCAGATCAAGCGGTTCGACCTGCGCACGGGCGACACGATCATGGGTCAGGTCCGGCCGCCCAAGGAAGGCGAGCGCTACCTCGCGCTGCTGAAGGTCGAGGTCGTCAATGGGGACGAGCCAGAAAAGGCCAAGCACCGCGTCGCGTTCGACAACCTCCGTCCGCGCTACCCCGAACGGCGCATCAAGCTGGAACGCAAGGACGCCGACCTGTCGATGCGGGTGATGGACATCCTGAGCCCTATCGGGATGGGGCAACGCGGCCTCATCGTCTCGCCGCCCAAGGCCGGCAAAACGATCCTGATGCAAAAGCTCGCCAACTCCATCATCGAAAACCACCCCGAGATCTACCTCATCGTGCTGCTGATCGACGAGCGGCCCGAAGAGGTCACCGACATGGAGGAAAACGTCAAGGGGACAAACGTCGAGGTGATCTCCTCGACGTTCGACGAGCCGGCGGACCGCCACGTGCAGGTCGCGGACATGGTGATCGAGAAGGCGAAGCGGCTCGTGGAGCACGGCAAGGACGTCGTGATCCTGCTGGACTCGATCACGCGCCTGGGCCGGGCGCACAACGTGGTGGTCCCGCACTCGGGGAAGATCCTCTCGGGCGGCGTGGACGCGAACGCCTTGCAGAAGCCCAAGCGGTTCTTCGGCGCCGCCCGCAACATCGAGGGGGGCGGGTCGCTGACGATTCTCGCCACGGCCCTCATCGACACCGGCTCACGCATGGACGAGGTCATCTTCGAGGAGTTCAAGGGAACCGGGAACTCCGAAGTGATCCTCGACCGCCGTATCGCCGAGCGGCGCACGTTCCCCGCCATCGACGTGCAACGCACCAGCACGCGCAAAGAAGAGCTGCTGCTCGGGAAGGAGGAGCTCAACAAGGTGTACCTGTTGCGCAACTTCCTGGCCGACATGCCGCCCGTCGAAGCGATCGAATTCCTGCTGGAGCGGCTCAAGCGGACGAAAACGAACGTCGAGTTCTTCCAGACGATGGCGCAGGGATGACGCCCTGGGCAGAGTGATGGGCGTGGACTGGGGCGAGCGCCGTATCGGGCTCGCCCTGTCCGACGAGAGCCAGACGCTCGCCCAGCCGCTGGTCGCGCTCACGCGCCGCGCCGGCAAACGCTTCCCGATGCACCGATTCCTCACGCTGCTCGAGCGCCATTCCGTGGCCACCGTCGTCGTGGGGTTGCCCCTCGACCCCGAGGGTACTGAGGGGGAATCGGCGGCCGCCGCGCGGGCGCTCGCCGGCGATATCGCGCGGGTGTCGGGGAAGCCCGTCGACCTCTGGGATGAGCGGTTGACGACGTCCCGCGCTCTGCGAGCGGTCCGCGAGATGGGCGGCTCGACCAAGGGACGGAAGAGCGACGTGGACACGATGGCGGCGACGCTGCTGCTGCAACACTATCTCGACGCCAAGCGGGGATCGGCGCTGTGAGAGTGCGGAGTGCGGAATGCGGAATGCGGAATTGCAAGGCGAGTTCGATCCCGTGTCCGGGCTACGTGGTTCGACGCTTGCACGGTCCACTCCGCACTCCGCATTCCGCACTCCGCATTTTGCTGGTCGCCGCCCTAGCGGCCTGCGGCGGATCCGATGGCCCTCGGGTGACCGTGACCATCCCCACGGGCGCATCCCTCGACGCCGCCATCGATTCGCTCGCGGCGAACCACGTGATCGGTCGCCCGGGGCTCTTCCGCTGGTACGCGAAAGTGACAGGCCTCGGCGGGTCCCTCAAGAGCGGCGTCTACCTGCTGCGGCAGAATGAGTCCTGGTCGGACGTCGTCGGGGCGCTCGAGCGGGGTCGCGGGGTGGAGCAGCGCTTCACCGTGCGAGAAGGATTGCGTCTCGTCGAGGTGGCGGATCTGGCGTGGGAGGGTCTCCGGATCCGGCGCGATTCGTTCATCGCCGCAGCACGGGATACCGCCCTGCTCTCCGGGCTCGGCGTTCCCGAAGGGACCACGAGCGCCGAAGGCTACCTGTTCCCCACGACGTACCTCCTGCCCCAGCGCATCGGCGCGCGGGAGCTGGTGCGCGTGATGACGCATCAATTCGTCCAGCAGTGGAGCCCCGAGTGGCAGGCACGGCTCGATTCCGTCGGCATGTCGCGCCATCAGCTCGTCACGCTCGCGTCGATCGTCGAGTCCGAGGTCCGCTACGACCCCGACCGTCCGTTCATCGCGGCGGTCTATCGCAATCGCCTCGCGCGCGGGATGCGGCTCGAGGCGGATCCCACCGTCAGCTACGCGTACGGCCGCCGGCTTTCACGAGTGTGGGAGAAGAATCTCGCCGTGCGATCGGCGTACAACACCTACCTCCACGCGGGACTCCCGCCGGGGCCGATCAGCCAGCCCGGCCGGGCCAGTCTCGCCGCGGCGCTCTACCCCGCGGACGTCCCCTTCCTGTTCTTCGTGGCGCAGCCGGACGGGAAGCACATCTTTTCCACGACCTTCGCGGAGCACGAGGCGGCGATCCAGCGCGTCAAGCAATTGAAGCGCGCAGCGCGCGCGTCGCGCTCTCCGGGTCGTTAGACTGCCAGACCGCGCCGATCACCGCGACGCCGGCCGCGCCAGCCTTCACCACCGACGCCGCGTTCGCCGCGGTGATGCCACCGATCGCGATCACGGGGGTGCCGGACGGTGCGAGCCGGGCGAGCGCCCCAAACCCGTCGGGCCCGAGCGGAGCGCCGGCGTCCGCCTTGTTCCCCGTCGCGAAGCAGGGGCCCACGCTCCAGTAATCCGCCACCCAGGGGCGGCCTCGCTCCGCCTCCCCGACCGAGCCGACCGAGAGCCCGAGCAGGAATCCGGGGGGGACGTGGGGTCGGAGTCGGTCGAGGGGCGGGTCGTCCTGTCCCAGGTGCGCCCCGGCAGCCCCCGCGGCGAGCGCCACGTCCACCCGGTCGTTGACGATCACGGGGACAGACAGGGCGCCCACGAGGGCCCGGGCGAGCGCCAGCAGGTCGCGCGCAGTACCATCTTTGAGCCGCGCCTGGACCATGGTGGCGCCCCCCGCGACCGCGCGGCGGCACGCCTCGACCGGATCGCGCCCCTTGAGGAGCGCGCCGTCGGTGATCACCATCAAGCGCAGCCGATCGACGAGGGCCATGAGTAAGATCTTGCGTGGACTGCGCGGCGCGACGACCGCCGCCGCGAACACCGGAGAAGCGATCCTCGAGGCGACCGCCGAGCTGCTGCGGGCCTTGCAGGAGGCCAACGCGTTCCGTCCCGAAGACGTCGAAAGCGCCATCTTCACGTCGTCGACCGATCTCACGGCGGAGTATCCCGCCCGCGCCGCGCGTCTCCTCGGCTGGCGCGACGTACCCCTGCTGGGCGCCGCGGAGGTCGCCGTTCCGGACGGAGTGCCGCGCTGCATCCGGGTGCTCCTGCACTTCTACACGGCCAAGGCGCAGGGCGAGCTGAAACATATATACCTGCACGGGGCCGCCAAACTCCGGCCGGACCGAACGACGTGACGAACAGTCGGACGGTCGGACCCTCGGACGGTGCCGTCGCCACACGGACGGTCATCGTCTCGGCCAAGGGCGCGGCGCGCTGGCAGGCGGGGCACCCGTGGATCTATCGAACGGACATCTACGACGAGCCAGGCGATGCTCCCGGGATCGTCACGGTCACCGAGCGCCGCGGACGCCACCTCGGCCAGGCGCTCTACTCACCGAGATCGGAGATCCGGTTACGGCTGCTCACGCGCGCGCGTGAGACGATCGACTCGACGTGGTGGACCCGGCAGATCACCGCGGCGGCGGCTCGCCGCGCGGGCGTGCCCGCGACGGCGTATCGCGTCGTCCACGCCGAGGGGGACGGGCTCCCGTCGCTCGTCGTCGATCGCTATGGGGCCTACGTCGTCGCCCAGATGCTCTCCGCGGGCCTCGAGCAGGCACGGGACGACGTGCTCGCTGGGATCGAAGCGGCGCTCGCGCCCGACGCGATCCTGCTTCGGAACGACTCCGCGGTCCGGCGCCATGAGGGGTTGGCACTCGAGGTCGTGGCGGCACGGGGCTCCGTGCCCGACACCGTGGCTGTCGAGGAGCACGGCGTCCGCTACCTCGCCGCGCCGCAGGCCGGCCAGAAGACAGGAGCGTTCCTGGACCAACGCGAAAACCGCGTGCTCGTAGGGCAGCACACGGGGCCGGGCCGCGCACTCGATCTGTTCACGTATCACGGCTCGTTCGCGCTCCACTTGGCCCGGCGGGCGCACGAAGTGCTCGCCGTCGACTCGAGCGCCGACGCGCTGGCGCGTGGGCGCGAGAACGCCGCCCTCAACGGTTTCGCGAACATCAGCTGGCAAGAGGCTAACGCCTTCGACTTGCTGCGCGAGCTCGAGGCGCGGGAAGAGACGTTCGACACCGTGGTGCTCGACCCGCCCGCGTTCGCCAAATCCAAGCAGAGCGTTCCACGGGCACTCGGCGGCTACAAGGAGATCAACCTCCGGGCGATGCGCCTCCTGTCGGCCGGCGGGGTCTTGTTCACCTGCTCATGCTCCTACCATGTGAGCCGGGCGGTGTTCTTCGATATGCTGGCCGACGCCGCGCGCGATTCCGGACGCCGTCTGCAGCTGCTTGCCGTGGTGGGCGCCAGCGGAGACCATCCTGAGCTGGTCAACGTACCGGAAACGGGCTACCTCAAAGGAGCTCTCCTTCGGGCTGTTGACTAAACTGCTGTCCCTTATAACCTTGCAGTCCTGTCCATGCCGGCGTCAGCCCTCGTACGGCGCGTCTTCATCGGGCTCCTCGTCGCCAACCTGGCGGTCGTCGGAGTCAAGCTTGCCGTGGGGATCGCGTCGGGCTCGCTCGCGATCCTCGGGACCGCGGTCGATTCCTGCGTGGACGCGCTGAACAACGTGCTGGCCTTGATCGTCGTTCGCGTCGCCGCCAAGGAGCCCGATGAGGATCATCCCTACGGCCACGGGAAGTTCGAGACGCTCGGTGCCCTGGCGATCGTGGGGTTCCTCTCGATCACCTGTTTCGAGCTCGTGCGGGGAGCCGTGAACGACCTCGTAGGTGGCCTGCGACGGGTGGTCGTCGGCGACTTTCAGCTGGCGCTGCTGGTGCTCACGCTCGGCGTGAACGTGCTCATCACGTGGTACGAGCACCGCCGCGGCGTCGAATTGGGGAGCGAGCTGCTCGTGGCGGACGCGGCGCACACCCGGGCAGACGTATTCATTACGGTCGGCGTCGTGGTCGGCGTGCTGCTCACGCGGCGAGGGTGGTGGTGGATCGATCCCGCGATCGCGATCGTGATCGCCCTGGTGATCGTTTTTGTGGCCTATCGCATTCTCGCCCGTACGGTGCCGGTGCTCGTGGACGAGCGCGCGCTCCCCACCGGGGAGATCCAGCAGACCGCCCAGGCGGTGCCCGGGGTCAAAGGGGCGTACGGCATCCGCTCGCGCGGGCCGTCCGACCTGCGGTACGCGGAGGTTACGATCGCGGTGGATCGCAACGCCAACGTAGAATCCGCGCATGCGATCGCCGACGAGGTGGAGGAGCGGCTCAAGCGCGACCTGCAGTTCCACGAAGTCACCGTACACGTCGAGCCATGCTGAGCCTGTCGGGCGAGCCCCGCTCCCGCATCACGCGCCGTCCGCCGCGATCGCTCAAGCAGGAGTACCAGGAGTTTCTCCTCCAGCGCATCGAAGAGTACAAGAACGCCCTCACGCGCGAGCAGCTGATGGAGATCGGCGACGAAGCCGTCCGCGAGCTGGAGGAGAGCGCGGCCGGGCAGTACCTCCTGACCGAAGTGCTGCTGCTCGAGCACGTGGACCGGATCATTATCCGCCGGTTGCGGCTGCCGTCGTTCCCGCGCTGGCGACAGAAGCATCGCGCGCTGCGCGCGGCCCAACGCACTCCGACGCACTGGGGGCTCGACGCCGACGGGCCCCTGGTGACCGCCGTCCGGCGCCTCGAGCCGGGCGATGTGGCGGTGGTCCTCGGCGCCGCCGCGCTCCCAGCGGCGTTGTTCATCGCCGCGCACGACGCAGAGGTCTTCCTGCTCGATCACGACCTCGCGTCCGTCGAAGGCGCGGAAAACCGCGCCGTCAACGAGCAGCTCGCCGGCCGGTTCCAGGCGTTGGTCGTGACGTTCGGCGGTTGGTTCCCCGACGTGGCCCCCGGCGTGGTCGTGATCGATCCGAGTGCGCTCGCGCCGGCTCGCGTTCGCGATCGCAACGCCCTCCTCGCGGAGCTGCAAACGCGCACCCGGCCGGGTGGCGTCCACGTCGTCTTGCCGAGCCCCGCGGCCAACGAAGTCATCCCACTCGCGCCCGAGGTACTGCAAGCCCTCTACGGAGGTTGGGAGATCGTCCGTCGGCGGCGCACCAAGGCCGGCGCTGGATTCACGGCGACCAAGCCGGAGCGTCAGCTCGACACGGCGATACACGTGTCGGAGTGACGAAGCCGCAGCCACACCACATACGTTACCGGTTGTCGGATACGGCGTTACCGGAGGACACGCGCGGCAGGCTCCTTGCAAGGCGCGGCCGGCAACTAGCAACCGGGAACGCGTTTCATGACGAGTCTTCCGCTAGTCCTCGACGACCACGAGCCCATCGGCATCATCCTGCGAGCCGGCCGCCAAATGCTGCGGCCCGCGAAGATTTGGGCCTACTGCTGGTTCACCGACGAAGCAGACGCGAGCGAAGGCGGGGATCACACGCACCGCCACTTGCCAGCGCACCTGGACTGAAGACATGCGGGGCCGGCTTGGAGCCGGCCCTTTTCGTTTTGAGTGGGTGTATCTCCGCATTGTCACTGGTAGTTAACCTGCACATCGGTTGCCGTCCCCCCGCTTCACGTCTAATCTTCACAACCTCATGGCGACCCTCACCATCGACGGCCGCTCGGTCACCGCCGATACGGAACAAACGATTCTCGAGGCCGCGCGCGCCGCGGGAATCGCGGATATCCCCACCCTGTGCTGGTATCCCAAGCTTCCCATTGTCGGTAATTGCCGGATTTGCCTGGTCTCGGTGGAGGGTCAAGGCAAGCTCCTGCCGGCGTGCGCCACGAAAGTCGCCGATGGGATGGTCGTACATACGGAGTCGCATGCGGCCGTCGAAAGCCGCAAGGGCGTGCTCCGCCTCCTGCTCGAGCGGTACCCCCCCCCCGACCACCTGAGAAACGGTGGGCGCGCCCGACCGCGCAACGAGTTCGAGTCTTACGTCGTCCGTTACGGCGTCGTCCCCACCGTGGTCGAGCAGCGCGACCTGCCGCTGCGTCACGGAGACGAGCGTCCGGGCGACTCCATGATTCAGCACGACATGAGCACGTGTATCCTCTGCACCCGGTGTGTCCGGGCGTGCGAGGACATCCAGGTCGTCGGCGTGCTCGACGTCGGCCAGCGGGGAGAGCACACCGAGATCATCGTGGGTGCCGATGGTGACCCGGACAAGGCGGGCTGCACCTGGTGCGGCGAATGCGTCCGTGTCTGTCCCACGGGCGCGATCTTCGAGGTCATGCCGCGCGAGCGGTTCGCGCCCGAGAAGATCCGCCATCCGGAGCGGACCGTCCGCTCGGTCTGCCCCTATTGCGGCGTGGGCTGCCAGGTGGATCTCCACGTGGCGGGCGGCCAGGTGGTGCGCGTCACCTCTCCGGACATCGAGCTCGATACGCCCAACCAGGGCTCGACGTGCGTCAAGGGCCGGTTCGGGTACGACTTCCCGCAGCACCATGACCGCCTCACCAAGCCGCTGATTCGCAAAGGCTGGGAGAAGGAGGGCGGCCGGTGGGTCTGGCGCGGGCGGACGGGACGCAATCGGCGCGGGGGCCCGTGGCAGACCATCGAGGGCGAGGGCCAACAGCCCAAGCCGGCCGGCCCGCCCCGGGCCGTCGGCAAGGCCGTCCGCGACCTCCCGTTGCTCGAGCGGGTGGACCTCGACATTCGCGACCGGGTGGCCACCCCGCCCTCGTGGTACGAGCCGTTCCGCGAGGCGACCTGGGAGGAGGCGATGGAGCTCGTCGCGCAGGAGCTTTCGCGCCTGAAGCGCGAGCGCGGCGGTAACTCGCTCGCCTGTTTTTCCTCGGCGAAGTGCTCCAACGAAGAGAATTACCTGATGATGCGGATGTTCCGCGCGGCGCTCGGGACGAACAACATCGACCATTGCACGCGGCTGTGTCATTCCACTTCGGTGGCGGCGATGCAGCGGGCGCTCAATACGTCCGCTGCGTCCGGCTCGATGCGCGAGGTGGAGCATGCGGCGGACGTGATTTTCATCGCCGGGGCGAACACCACGGAATCGCACCCCGTGTTCGGCGCCGCGATCAAGAGGGCGCACGAGCGGGGCGCGACCCTGATCGTGGCCGACCCCCGGAAGACCGAGCTCGCGGGCCGGGCCGACATCCATCTGCAGATGCAGCCCGGCACCGACGTCGCCCTGTTCAACGCCATGTTGAGCCACATCATCGCCGAGGAGCTTGAGGACCGCCGGTTCATCGCAGAGCGGATGCACGACTTCGACAAGGTGCGCAAATCCGTCCAGGCGATGACGCCGGAGGTGGCGGCGAAAATCACCGGCGTTCCCGCGAGCCGGATCCACGAAGCGGCCGAGATCTACGCGAAGGGGCCGAACACGAGCACGCTGTGGGCCATGGGGCTCACGCAGCACGCGAACGGCACGGATCTCGTGACGTCCCTGTTGAACCTGATGCTCTCCTGCGGGATGATTGGGCGCTGGGGCGCAGCGATGATGCCGATCCGCGGCCAGAACAACGTACAGGGGGCCTCGGACGTCGGCGCCATCCCGTTCGTCTATACGGACTACCGCTCGGTCAAGGATCCCGCGATTCGGGCCGAATACGCCCGGGCGTGGAACGTTCCCCCGGAGTCCCTCTCCTTGAAGGAGGGGCTCATGGTGACCGAGATCGTCAAGGAGGAGAGCGGCGTCCGAGGGATGTACATCATGGGCGAGAACCCCATCATCTCCGATCCGGACATCGCGCACGCGGAGCACTGGTTCCAGGAGCTCGAGTTCCTCACCGTCCACGACCTGTTCCTCACGGAGACCGCCCGCTACGCCGACGTCGTGCTCCCCGGGTCGAGCTTCGCCGAGAAGAGCGGCACCTTCGTGAATACCGAGCGCCGGATCCAGCGCACGCACACGGCGGTGCCCACACCCGGACAGGCGCGGGGGGATCTGGAGATACTGATCGAGCTGTCGAACCGCCTCGGGCTCGATACCCCGTTCTCGTCCGCGGAGGACGTGATGCGGGAGATCGCACGGGTGACGCCGTCGTGGCATGGCGTCACCTACGACCGGCTCGAGGGCCCGGGCCTCCAGTACCCGGTACTCGATGCCGATTCACCAGGCACGTCCTTCCTGTTCGACGAACGGTTCCCCACAGCGGATGGTCGTGGGACGTTCGTACCGGTGGAATACGCTCCGCCGGTCGAGCTCCCCGACGACGAGTATCCGTTCGTCATGAACACGGGCCGCCAGCTGTACCACTGGCACACGGGCACGATGACTCGCCGCGCCTCGGGTCTCGACCAGCGCGAACCGACGCCGACCGTCGAAATTCACCCCGACGATGCGCGGGAGCTCGGCGTCCAGGACGGCGATCCCGTGCGCCTTACGTCCCGTCGCAACACGATGGTGAGCTCGTGCCGGGTGTCGGAGCGCGTCGCCCGAGGCCAGGTGTTCGTGCCGTTCCACTTCCGGGAGGCGGCCGCGAACCTGCTCACCAACCCGGTGCTCGATCCCTACGCGAAGATGGCCGAGCTGAAGTGCTGTGCCGTGCGGCTCGAGCCGGCCCACGTCGCGGTCGCCGACTAGCCCAAACCGCTCATGGACTTGGGTCTCGCCGACCGCGTCGCGCTCGTGTGCGGTAGCACGAAGGGAATCGGTCGTGCCGTAGCGAAGGCGCTCGCGCAGGAGGGCGCCCGCGTGGCGGTGAACGGCCGCCAGAAAGACGCCGTCGACCAGGCGGCGCGACAACTCGCCGCCGAAACCGGTCAAAGCGTGTCCGGCTTCGTGGCCGATGTCAGCGTCGAGTCGCAGGCCACCGGGTTGGTGACCCGCGTCCACCAGGAGCTGGGTCGCCTCGACATCCTATTCTGCAATGCCGGCGGTCCCCCGGCCGCGCCCTTCAGCCAGCAGACCGCCGAGGCATTCCGTCAGGCGATCGAGCTTAACCTCCTCTCGACCGTCCATCTCGCCCGCGCCGCCGTGCCCCTCATGCGCAAGCTCCGGTGGGGCCGCATCATCTGTCTCACGTCGGTGGCGGCCAAGCAGCCGCTCCCGGGCTTGATCCTGTCGACCACCGCCCGCGCGGGCGTCCTCGGCTTTTCCAAGGCCCTGGCCGACGAAGTCGCCGCGGAGGGGATCACCGTGAATGTCGTCTGTCCCGGGTACATCGCGACGGAACGGATCACCGAGCTCACGGAAGCCCGGGCCAAACGCGAAGCGCGGGGATCACAGGACATCCTGCGGGAGACGGTCGCCGGGATTCCGCTCGGCCGGATGGGCCGGACGGAAGAGCTCGCCGCCGCCGTCGCGTTCCTCGCGTCCGAGCGAGCAAGCTATATTACCGGCGCCGTGCTCCAGGTGGATGGGGGGTTCACGCGCTCCATCATCTGAGTCGCCCGCGTCCCTCTTCCATTCTTCGCATGCAAGCGATCGTCAAACAGAAGCGCGCCCCCGGCCTCACGGTGACGTCGGTCCCCAAGCCGTCGCCCGGGCCGGGCGAGGTCCTCATCGCGGTACGCCACGCCGGAGTGTGCGGGACCGACCTGCACATCGCCGACTGGAACGCCTGGGCGGAGGGCCGTATCAAGCCGCCGGTCGTGGTGGGTCACGAATTCGCCGGCGAAATCGTGGGGGTAGGCGACGCTGTCTCCGAGCTCAAGACCGGGCAGCTCGTCACCGCCGAGGGGCATATAGTGTGCGGACACTGTCTCCAGTGCCGCACCGGAAACAGTCACATTTGTCGCAACACCCGGATCATCGGCGTGGATCGCGATGGCGCGTTCGCTGAATACATCGTCATGCCGGCCACGAACGTCCTGCCGCTCGACGGCATCCCGACCACCGTAGGCGCCGTGATGGACCCGATGGGCAACGCATTTCACACGGTGCTCTCCGCCGACATTCCCGGCAGCACGGTGCTGGTTGTGGGGTGCGGCCCGATCGGATGCTTTGCGGTAGGCATCGCGCGGGCCGCGGGCGCGGCGAAGGTCATCGCCTCGGACGTGAACGCCACGCGGCTCGCCCTGGCCCGAAAGATGGGCGCGCACGTTACCGTCAACGCGGCCACAGACGATGTCGTGCGCGCGGTGCTCGACGAGACCGGCGGGGAGGGTGCCGATGTGGTCTGCGAAATGTCCGGCGTGCCTTCGGCGCTGCACCAGGCGTTCGCGGCCGTGCGCATGGGCGGGCGCGTGCAGCTACTCGGTCTCCCGAAGGGTCAGGTGCCGATCGATTTCGCGAACGAAATCATCTTCAAAGGCATCACCGTCTACGGCGTGATCGGCCGCAAGATGTACGAGACCTGGCATCAGATGCGCCGCTACCTCTCGGCCGGCCTGCTCGACCCCCGACCCGTCATTACGCATCAATTCCCACTCGCCAAGATCGACGAGGCCCTCGCGGCCATCCGGTCGGGCAACGCGGGCAAGATCATCCTGGAGATCGCATGAGGCCCCCCTCCCCCCCGTCCGCGCTCGCCGCCCAGCTGGCTGCCGAGCTCGACCAGTTCCGTCAGGACGGTGTTTACAAGCGCCTGAACTACCTCGCCTCGCCACAGGGGGCTCGCGCGCGGATGGACGGTCGCGGCGACGTGGTCATCCTGTCCTCGAACAACTACCTGGGGCTGTGCAACACCCCGGAAGTGGTGGCCGGCGGGGAGCGTGCCCTCAAGCAGTTCGGCGCTGGGACCGGCTCCGTGCGATTCATCTGCGGGACGTTCACGATCCACCGCGAGCTCGAGGAAGCGCTCGCGAGGTTCGTCGGCTGTGAGTCCTCACTCACATACGTCAGCTGCTGGAATGCAAATGAAGGACTGTGCCCAACGCTCCTCGGCGAGCAGGACATCGTGATTTCGGACCAGCTGAATCACGCCTCCATTATCGACTCGATCCGGCTCGCCAAGGCGATCACGAAGTGCCAGACAGCCGTCTACCGCCACTCGGACATGGCGGACCTGGCTGAGAAGCTGGAAGCGGCCAAGGGGGCACGCCGGAAGCTCGTGTTTACGGACGGCATCTTTTCAATGGAGGGTGACCTCGCCAAGCTGCCCGACATGGTGGCCTTGGCGCGAAAACACGGCGCCGCCGTAGCGGTCGACGACTCGCATGCGACCGGCGTCCTCGGCCAGACGGGCCGCGGCACCGCGGAGCATTACGGGATGCTCGGGGACGTGGACATCATCACGTCCACCCTCGGCAAGGCGCTCGGTGGAGCGGCCGGAGGCTTTACCGCGGGGTCCGCCGCGCTGACCGATTATCTCACCCAGCGCTCTCGGCCCCAACTCTTCTCGAACGCCCTTCCCCCAACCGTCGCAGGGAGCGCGTTGGCGGCCGTTCGCCATCTCGAGCGTCATCCCGAACTCGTCACGCGCCTGCGCGAGAACACTCGCTATTTCCGGGATCAGCTCGTTGGGCTGGGGTTCAAGCCCCTCCCGGGTGAGACGCCGATCGTCCCGGTGATCCTGGGGGAAACGGCCAAAGCGATCCGGATGAGCGAACTGCTGCTCGATGAGCACGTGTTCGTGACCGGGTTCGGTTACCCGGTGGTTCCGCAGGGGCACGCCCGGATCCGGTGCCAGCTCTCCGCCGCCCACACCCGGGACGACCTCGATTTCGCCCTGGCAGCGTTCAAGCGGGTAGGTAGCAAACTGGGCCTAATCTGAACTATTTTCGGTATCCATTCGGGTATGGGCGCACCCGAATGGGGGCCAAACCTTCAAGTAATTTCAAGAGTCAGAGGCTTAAACCGAAGGGGTATCGCGTTTTCCAGACAAACTCCCTATTTTGGGTGGCGTTTTTTCCCCTCTGAACGCGATCCTGGGAGTCGTCCGATGCGGGCAGTCACTATACTTGGGGTGCTGGTGGTTGGCGCGGCCGGGACTGTGAGCGCGCAGCACGCGCATCAGCTCGAGTTCGGGGGTTACGGGACGTTCACGCGCTACGATCAGGCCTTCCTGCTGGATAATCAGTTCGGTGGCGGTGGACGGCTCGGCTTCTTCTTCAATGACGTGTTCGGCATCGAAGTCGATGGGAACGTCACGTACCCCAACTTGAAGAACGGGCCCAGCCCGACCCCGCCGAACATCGACCACACCCAAGTCCGGATCGGATCCCTCAGCCTCGTCCTCAATTCAGGCGGCAACAAGAGCGTTCTGTACCTCCTGGGCGGCTATTCTCGCATCGACATGGGCGTGAACCCCCCGTACAACTTTGCGCTCAACGCGGTGCACGGAGGGATCGGCGAGCGGTTCTTCATCGGGAACCACATGGCCCTGCGGCTCGAGGCGCGGGCGTACTATGCGCCAAAGAACTGCTGCCTGAGCGGGCAGAATGTCTTCCATGCCCAGGGGCAGGCGGGCCTCTCGTTCTTCCTGGGGAGCGGCGGCGTGCCCGAGGAAAAAGTGCCCGAGATACCCAAGGCCAAGCGCGACTCCATTCTCGCGGCCGGAGGTCAGGTCCCCAAGCCGCCGCGCCGGGGCGGCCCGAGCTACGAGCAGCGTGAGACCGACTGGCAGCACAAGTGGTACTGGGGCGGCGAGGCCGGCCTGTTCGTGTTCCGCACCAACTTCGACAGCTACGCTTTCGAGCCCACGTTCGGCGGTCACTGGCTGATAACCGCCAAGAAGACCGCCCTGTACGCGTCGTACGAGCAATCGTTCTTTCTCAGCCCCCGCCACGCGACCATCGTCGAGCCCCGTGGGGCCGTGAACCCCGGCAACGTGTCGTTCAACAACCTGCGGCGGATCATGGTCGGCGTGCTGGCGTTCCCGGCGCAGATGCGCGTCGAGCCTTTCGCCGGCGGTGGGTTCGCGATCATGGAGGCGTTGAACATACAGACGAGCTGCTCTGCTCAAGGCTGCGCGTCGCAGGGAGACGTGGCCACGCTACAAACAGCGGCAGAAGACGCCGGCACGAAAGCGTTCTTCTGGTGGATGGGCGGCATCGACATCAAGCAGGGTCGCCTCGCCCTGTACGGCCATTACATCCTGACGTCTGCGGCGGCGAGCTTCCTGATTCAGGGCACCACGCACACGTTCCAGGGCGGTCTGCGCTACTCGCTCGGCAGTTCGAAGGAAGGGATCACGGACCGGCAGTAAGCAGTCGCAGGAAATTCTCGCCGAGGATCTTACGGACGTCGCCGTCCGAGTAGCCGCGCGCTTCGAGGCCGCGGACGAGCTCGGGCAGCGACGTCGCGTCTTTCATGGGTGTGGGCAGCACGCTGATGCCGTCGAAGTCGCTGCCCAAGCCCACGTGGTCGATCCCCATCACCTGGACCGCGTGGTCGATGTGGTCCAGGAGCCGATCGATGCTCGGGACGTCGAGGCTCTCCGCGTGCTGGCCCACGAACTTGTCCACCTCGAAGGCCGACTCCCCGGGATGGCCGCGGAACCGGGCGCGGATCGCGTCGGTCTCGGGCTTGAGACGGCGCCGCAGCTCCTCGTACTGGCCCCGAAAATGATCGTCCAGGAATACCGGGTAGAAGTTGATCCCGACGACGCCGCCGTTCCGGGCGATCGCGCGCAGCTGTGCGTCACTGAGGTTTCGAGGGTGATGCGCCAGGGCGCGGCAAGACGAATGCGAGGCGATCACCGGCTTGGTGCTCGTGGCCACCACGTCCCAGAACGTCGAGTCGGACACGTGGGACACGTCCACCAGCATGCCGAGCTCGTTCATCCGGCGTACCACGCGCCGCCCGAAGTCGGTCAATCCCCCGTGACGATGTGGATCCGTTGACGACCCCGCCCAGTCGTTGCCGTTGTTCCACGTGAGCGTCATATACCGGACCCCGAAGCGGTACAGGGAGTCGAGCTTGTCGAGAGAGTTCTCGATCGCATGCCCGCCCTCAGCGCCCATGAGCGCCGCGATGTGTCCGCGGGCGACCGCCGCGCGAACCTCGTCGGCGGTGGTCGCGAGCTCGACCTCGTGGTTGGTGTCGGTGAGCGCCCGCACGGCCCCAATGAGGTCGACGGCGCGTCGAAACGCCGTTCCTGGGCCGTAGCGGGCGTCGACCCAGATCGAGAAGAACGCGGCGGTGAGTCCCCCCTCGCGCATCCGCGGCACGTCGACATGACCGTCCTCGAGCCGCGCCGTGATGTCGGCCTTCATGTCGAGCATGCGCTGCGGCGTGTCGATGTGGCCGTCCACGATGATGGGCTGTTGGAGCATGAGGAGCAGGCCTAGCGGGAGACCCATGGGGAGTCCTCGATCAGGAACCGTAACGGCCATTCGGCCGCGTGGGTGATGCCGATCCGTGGTGTCGTGATGATGGCTTTATGCTGTCTCGTGGCATCCCGCACGATCCGGAGCGCGCCGCTCCCGGTGAGCGGCACACCATCCTGCCGCCCGGTCACTCCAAGCGCTTGGCACAACTTGGCCGGGCCGGAGCAGAGCTGTCGGTCGACGGCGCCGCCACGGCGCCGCCGCATGATGTCGAGCCCCTCGAGCGGTTGCAGGGCGCGGATCAGCACGGCCGATGGAAAGCCGGCTCGCTCGGTCACGGCGTTCAGACACCAGTGCATGCCGTAGGTGAAATAGACATAGGCCGTGCCGGGCGCCGCGAAGAGACTTTCGTTGCGGCGCGTGCGCCGCGCGCGATACCCGTGACTCGCCGGGTCTTCGGGACCGAGGTATGCCTCGGTCTCGACGATGCGGCCCGCGGTGCGGCGACCGCCGATCTCGCTCACCAATACCTGCCCCAAAAGCCTACGCGCGACCTGGGGAGTAGGTCGCGCGTAGAATGACGCGGGAAGCGCTCGACGCCTCACGCCCCGCCGGTGAGCCCGCGCTTCACCTTCGACCAGAAGGACTCTCCCTCGCCGTCGCTCTCGGACTCACGAGCCGGCGGCTTCGACGGCGCTGGGGGTGCGGGCGGTGCGGGCGGGCGCGGTTCGGACGGCGTCATGCGGGGCTCGAACGTGTCGCGCGGCTCGCCGCGCTCGCCGTTGGAGACACCGCCGCCCCCCCCCCCCGCGCCCCCGGAGCGACTGCCCCCGCGACCGCGGCCCCCACGGCCCCGGCCACCGCGGCGGCCACGTCCACTCTGCTCGGTCCGCTCACTTCGTTCGCCCCGATCACCCCGATCGCCGAGGGCTGGCTCGCGCTCGTCTCGAGCACCGCCGCGACGCCCACGTCCCCCGCGGCCCCGTCCACCACCCCCGCTGCCCCTCTGCTCCCGCTCCACGGGGGCGCCAACGGCGGAAGGCTCAGAGCCGACCGGCGCCAAGGGGGGGGCGGGCGCCGTCGGCTTGGGAGGCAATAACTCGATACGTGGCTTGAAATTAGGATCAATCTCGACCACGCCGATCTTGGGCACTTCGGGAGGCGCGACGCGCGGCCCGCGTGATCCGCGGCGGAATCGCGCGCCGCGCGACGGCATCCCCCCGGCCGGCGCCGCCTGCGGTTGCGACCGCATGGACGGCGGTGCCGACGATTCCGGCATCGGCGGGTCGTTTGCCTCGTCCGCGTCGGTGACGCCGACGGGCTCGGGCTGGGGGAGGGAGGCTGGCGTCGCCTCGCGCAGCTTGACGATGTACTCGCCGTTGTCCTCTTTGGCGAGCTCGATCAGCTCGCGGTCGTGTGCCTGGCGGAGCAGCTTCTGCACCTGTCCCGGCTCGACCGGCTCGTTATCGCCCTTGATCTCCGCCATCGCCTCGCCGATCTCCTCGGCGCTGACAGGCCGAGCATCGCCGCCGAGCTTACCGATCGCCTGCTTGATGAGGCCGAAGGCGCCATCCAAGGAGAACCCGCTGCGTCGCTGTTCACCCGCGGGTGCCGGAGCCTCGGCTGCGCGACGGCTTCCACCGCGTCCGCCGCGCTCGCGGTCCCGCGGCCGATCGACGGAGCCTCCAATCGACGGCTGCGCCGCGGCACCCGGCACACCGGCGCCGAGGGCGATCTCGTACTGCCCGTTGTCCAGCTTGGTGAGAGTGATCAGGCCCCGGTGGGCCGCCTCGACCACGAACTTCGAGAAGCGCGAGAACCCCGCGTCCTTTTCGTCGAAGTTGGGATCGATCTCCTGCATCACTTGCTTCAAGCGGTCGGAGCGCATCACGTCGTTGTGCGCCGTCATCTGCTTCAGGGCCTCGACCACGAGCTCCCACGGATCGTGGCGCTCGTGCGTGATGTCGCTCTCCTTCGTGAAGCCCGCGAGCTCGTTGTAGGAGTAGTACTCGTCGCAGTTCTGGATCAGCAGGTCGCTCGACGACTCGCGAATGCCCACGCCGATCACGTACTTGCCGTACTCCTTGAGCTTTAGGACCAGGGCGGAGAAATCAGAATCGCCCGAGAGGAGAATGAACGTGCCGATCTCGGGCCGCGTGAATACGAGCTCCAACGCATCGATCGCGAGACGAATGTCGGTCGCGTTCTTCTTGTTGGAGCCGTACGCCGGAGCGAAGATCAGGTCGATCGAGGACTCGGCGAGTGGGACGACGTACTGCTGATAGCGCCGCCAGTCGGCGTAGGCGCGCTGAACGGCGACCTTTCCGCGGATGATGTCGGACTGAAGGAGCCGCTTGAGCTCCGTCTGCAGGTCCGAGCGAATCGCCATGGTTACGTTGTCGAAATCGATCAGGAGCGCGGCGTTCGGCGCATGGGCCGGCGGCTCCTTGTGCTGCCGTGGAAGATAGGAATGCGGCGGTTGTGTCATGTGGTTGTACTCAGCTCCAGGCCGACGACCTGCGCGAGCTCCCGTCGCTTCACCTTGCCGCTTCCGGTCAGCGGCAGGGTGTCGAAGAAGCGCACCAGGTCGGGCACTTTGTAGTCGGCGACGGCTTCACGACAGAAGTCCTTGAGCTCGTCGCCCGTTACGATTGATCCCTCCGTCGGCACGACGCAGGCACAGATCAGCTCCCCGAGGGTCTCGTTGGGGATGCCGACGACCGTCGCGTCGCCCACGGCAGGGTGCGTGCGGAGGAGGTCCTCCAGCTCGCGCGGATAGATCTTGTAGCCGCCGCGGATGATGACTTCCGCCCGGCGGCCTAGAATCTTGACGTAGCCGTCCTCGTCCACGAGGGCCAGGTCGCCCGTCAAGAAAAATCCCTCGGCGGTGACGGACCGCGACGTCTCACCGGGCATCCGGTCATAGCCCAGCATCACGTTGGGTCCCCGCACCGCCAGCTCGCCCACGGCCTCGGGCCCGTGCAGGCTGCCGCTCTTCAGGTCGACCACCTTCACCGTCACGCCCGTAATCGCCCGGCCGACGGTTTGCGCCCGCCGGTCCGCGTCATCCTCGAAGCGCGTCACGGTCACAGTGGGTCCAGTCTCGGTGAGGCCGTAGGCGATCTGCACGTCGCACCATTGCCGGATGCGACTCGCCAAGTCGGGTGAGACCGGGCTGCCCGCCACCAGGCCCGAGCGGCACGTGACGGGTTTCTGCTCCTCAAACGAGGGATGGCGCATGAGGAGCTCGAACATCGTGGGCACGCCGTGTACGACCGTCACCCGCTCACGCTGGATCAACTCCAACGCGGCGCCGGCGTCGAAGCGCTCTTGCAGCACAAGGGTCGCGCCCGCGGTGATCGTCACCGCCACGACATGCACCCCGAAGATCGTGAACGCGGGCACCGCACCCAACACCCGATCTTCTCCCGTGTGCCGTACCGCGTCACACGAGGCGCGCGCCGTCATGGTGATGCTGCCATGGGACAGCGTCACCCCCTTCGGCTTGCCCATCGTTCCCGACGTGTAGAGGATGGCCAGCGGCAAGTTGGCGGGATCGCCTGATACGATCGCGCCTGCGGGAGCGGCGCGTTTCGAAATCAAGTCCGCGTAGCGATACACGCGGTCGTCGAGCCAGCGGTCGCTCGTGCCCACGAGAATGAGCGCGCGTAGCTCGGGCAGGTCCGGCAGCAGCTCGTCGTACAACTCCAGGAAATCGGTACCCTCGTAGCTTTCCGGAACCACGGCAGCGCGAACCTCGGCGTGCCGTAGCTGATACTTGAGCTCGTGGATCGTCAGCGAGGGGTCGAGCGGGACGAGCACCACGCCGCGATACGCCGCGGCGAGCAGGGTGACTACCCATTCCGGCCAGTTCGGCAGGTCTACCGCCAGCCGGTCCCCGGCCCGGAGACCGAGCCTCGCCAGCGCCTCTGCAAGCGCGACTGCTTCACGCTCCACCTGCCCGTAGGTCATCCGGCGCGATTCGAAAACGAGGAACTCCCGATCGGGGTGCTCTCGCGCCGCTCGCGCAAAGAGCGCCGCCAAATGACCTGTCACGACGTCTGCCACGTCCCTCACAGCGTTGGGAACCTTTGAAAATAAACAACTTGCGTCGAAAAGGTAGATCGAGAGTCGAACGTCCCCCTGGACGCCAGCGATGTAACGTTTTGCCATCCAACGGCATTGGCGTAGAGACCGATGAGCGCAGCCCTGATCGAGGCCGTCCGGGCCGGCAGTCCGGAGGCGCTGGCCGCGCTCTACCACGAGCACGGAGCCGCCCTGTATCGCCTGGCGTACCGGTTGACCGGGACGCGCGAGGAGGCAGAGGACGTGGTGCACGATGTGTTCGTGGGCCTTCCCGAGGCCTTGGCGCACTATGAGGAGCGGGGGAAGTTCACGAGCTGGCTGAAGCGTGTAACGGCACGCGTGGCACTCATCCGGTTGCGCAGCCGGCAGCGGCGGCGCGAGGTCAGCCTCGACGGCGCAGATCAGCAGCCAGGGCCGCCCGTCGACGCAAATGTCATCGCCCTGGAAGGCGCTGTGAACAGTCTTCCCGATTCGTTACGACTGGTGATCGTGCTGAAAGAGGTCGAGGGGTATTCGCACGGCGAGGTGGCGGAACTGCTCGGCATCAGTGTCGCGGCCTCTCGGGTGCGTGCGGCCCGCGCGCTCGCGCGCCTGCGGAAGGCGTTGGAGGACGGGCGATGAGTAACGATACCGTTGACGCGATTCGGCGCGGCCTACGGAGCTTGGCTGCACCCGAGCCGCCGCCGGCTCTACTCGAAACAATCATGGCGAGCCGGGATTCCGGAATCCGCGTCGTCCTGCCGCGCGTGCGGCGCGATTACATGCCGTGGATCCTTGCGGCGTTCGCGGCTGCCGCGGCTGCGGTGCTCGTCATCAACCCTCGCGGGCGCGAGCGGCCGCCTGTACATTCGGAAATCGATTATCAGGACATTGCGGCGGCTCTGTCGTTCGTGCCTCGAGCCGCGCTGGCGCAGCAGACCGGGCCACCCCGAACTCCACGGTACGATCTCGTCCATCATCTGGACGGTTCGCGGGCTCACGCAGGCACCTGGACATATGACATCTGCACGACGACCGATGATGTGCTCACCACATGCGGCACCCGCCTGACGAGAACGGTTCGCGAGGCGCAGCGAGCAGCACAACCTGCTTGGGTGATGATTCAACGCGTGGCGTACGTGCGCGGCTGGTCGTCGACCAAGGACACGATCTACGTTCCGCCCGACACGACATATTTTGCACGGCAAACGCTCCGGCCCCTCTCGTGGTCGCTGACCGGCGACCGTATCCACGTCGTTCGACAGTTCGCTCCCGACAGCGTGCACGAAGCAGTGGACGTCACCGGCCCGCATCCTCGGAGCTGGCATTCGAGCGCGAAGCTTCCCGGCGCCTCAGACGACCCGGTGGTGTTGCGGTGGGCTCGCTTCGACGTTGCGCTGCTCTTACAGGCCTTGCCGCTCGCCCGCGGGTGGCAGGGGAGCGTGTACTCCGTCGGCCTGATCGGTCGGGTTCCAGGCGCGTCACCATTCGCACCGCTCGACTTTAGAGTCGTCGGGAGCGAGCGCATCAACGTGCCGGCCGGGCGATTCGACTGCTGGCGAGTCGAGGTGCAAATCGGCGACGAAACGGTGATGACGTTCTGGGCAAGCAAGGACCGCGGTTGGCTCATCAAGACAAAGCAAGGGGAGCCCGATTGGCGCACCGAGAGCACCCTCCTTTCGGCTACTCCCCCAGCACCTTGATGATCACGCGCTTCTTGCGCTGCCCGTCCCACTCGCCGTAGAACACCCGCTGCCACGGCCCTAGGTCCAGCGCTCCTTTCGTGATCGGCACGATCACTTCGTGTCCGATCGTGAGACTGCGCAAGTGCGCGGCCCCGTTGTCTTCTCCCGTTTCGTTATGGCGATAGCGCTTGGGCTCCCACGGCGCCACCGTGGTCTCGAGCCATTTGAGGATATCCGACCATAATCCCGACTCGTGATCGTTCACGAACACAGACGCGGTGATGTGCATGGCGCTCACCAGCGCCAGGCCCTCGATGACGCCACTCACACGCACCTGTTCGGCCACCTCGTCGGTGATGTCGATGAGTTCCTGGCGGGATTTCGTATTGAACCAGAGGTAGTGGGTGTGGCTCTTCATCAGTAGCCTCGCGTTTTTCAGGTCGGGAGCGGGGAGCGGGGAGCGGACCCGCCGATCACCATAAGGTACGGCTCCCCGCTCCCTGCTCCCGCTGTTGTGTGTCGAATTGTCACACGAGAGCCAAACCCCTAGATTGGCCCGACAATCATGCCGCTTCCCTTCCGGCAACGGATCTTCGTGATCCTGGTGGCCTTGACCGCGGTGCCCACCGCCCTGGCCGTGGTGGGCTGGGCGCTCGCGGTACGGACCGTCGCGCCCTCGGCGGGCGCCCGGGTGGCCCTCGAAGAGGTAGCGGCGTCGGCCCGGCAGATGGTCGACAAGGTCGACACGACGCATCTGACGCCGCGGGAGCGTGCGGCGCTGCGCGACCACCTGGAGCAACTCTCGAATTCCGTGACGCTCGCCCGCCGCGCCGAAACGTACCTGCGCTATTACGCCGGCGGATTCGCGGCGGTCGTGATCGTGTTCGGCGGCCTGGCCATCATCGCCGCGGTGAGGATCGCGGGCCACCTGTCGCGCCAGCTCTCCCGCCCGATCGACGAGCTCGTGGGCTGGACGCGGTTTATTCGACGCCGCATACCGCTGCCGGCCGGTCCCCCCACGCGTGGTGCGCCGGAATTCGAGGCGTTGCGCCAGGCGTTGCGCGAGCTGGCGACCGCGCTCGAGACCGCGCGCGACCGCGAGCTCGAGGCCGAGCGGCTCCGTGCGTTTCGCGAGGTGGCGCGGCGTGTGGCGCACGAGATCAAGAACCCTCTGACGGCCATGCGGATCGCCGTGGATCAGCTCGGCCGAACCGTCGGACCGTCGGACAGTCGGCACACCGTGGCGCTCGACGTCATGACCGCCGAGACGCAGCGGCTCGAGCAGCTCGCAAAGGAGTTCTCGGAATTCGGCAGGTTGCCGGAGGGGCCGAAGAGCGACGTGGATCTCGTGGACCTGCTCATGGATCTGGGGAAGACCGCCGTGCCCGCGGCGGTGGACGTGCACGTACACGCGAATGGCGGATCGTGCCGGCTGCTCGGGTACTACGATCCGCTGCGGCGCGCCTTCGCGAACCTGCTCCGGAACGCCGCGGAGGCGATGGGCGGCCAGGGAGCGATCGACGTCGGCGTCACCACGGAGGGATCCGGGCTCCTCGTGACGATCGCCGATCATGGGCCGGGCATTCCCGACGAGCTGCGCCAGCGGGTGTTCGAACCGTACTTCACGACCAAACACGACGGGACCGGTCTCGGGCTCGCCCTCGTGCGCCAGACCATCGAGGCGCACCACGGCACCATCAGCGTGGCCGAGACGCCGGGTGGCGGGGCGACGTTCTCCGTCGTGCTCTCGGCCGCATGAGCCCCCGCGTCCTATTGGCCGACGACGAGGCGAATATCCGCCGCATGGTCGCGGCGTTGCTCGAATCCGAGGGCTTCGAGACCGCGGAAGCACCTAATGGAACCGCGGCGCTCGCGGCGGTGGAGCGCGATCGGCCCGACGCCGTGCTCCTCGACCTCATGATGCCCGGTGGACCGGACGGCCTGGCGACGCTCGAGCAGCTCAAACGTGTGGCGCCCGACCTCCCGGTGGTGATGATGAGCGGCAAGGCCAACCTCGGCGACGCCGTGAAGGCCACCAAGCTGGGCGCGTTTCAGTTCCTCGAGAAGCCGCTGACCCCCGAAGGAGTGCTCACGACGCTCCGGGCGGCGCTCGCGCTTTCGCGCACCCTCGCAGAGAACCGGCGCTTGCACGAGGCCCTCGGGCACGCGGACCCGCTGGTCGGCGTGAGCAAGGCCATGGAAGAGCTCCGGGCGTTGATCGCGCGGGTCGCCCCCACCGACGCGCGGGTCCTGATCACGGGCGAATCGGGTACCGGGAAGGAGCTCGTGGCATCGGCCATCCACCGGCAGAGCACGCGCGCAGCGCGGCCGTTCGTATGCGTGAACAGCGCCGCCATTCCCAAAGACCTCGTGGAATCCGAGATGTTCGGGCACGAGCGCGGGGCCTTCACCGGCGCCACGGAGCGCCGCGTGGGGCGGTTCGAGCTGGCGGACGGCGGGACGCTGTTCCTGGATGAGGTCGGCGATCACGCCCGCTTCCAAGACCCGCAGCAGCTTGGAAGCGGGCGTGAT
>DATLVU010000027.1:0-93667 GCA_035577025.1 Gemmatimonadales bacterium | reverse complement strand
CGCGGGCGATCACCGCCCGCGCCGAATCGTAGGATAGCGTGCCCGACATGGGCCAGAGTCGGAAGTACTCGACCGTGTCGCCGCCCTGTCGCAACAGCTCGGTGAGGAATTGACCGACCGAGCCGTTCGCCTCGTCAGCGTACGCGATCAGCGCGAGCCGGCTGGGATGCCCGCGCAGCGTATGCAGCCGTCCGCCTACGTCCCGCACCAGCGTGAGCGACCGCACCGCGAGGTCCGTGGCCGCGTCCTGAAACCGGCGGCTGCCGACCACCGGCATGATCGAGTCGAGAGGCACCGTGCGCCGCTGGAACAGACCCAGCCGGCGTTTGATCTCGAGCACGCGTCGCACCGAGGCGGTGAGCCGTTCGCGCGAGATCCGGCCCGAGGCGACGGCCGCCGTCATTGCCTCCATGGCGGAGTCGGGATCGGCGGGCATCAGCAGCAGGTCCGACCCCGCGAGAAACGCCCGGACGCTCGCTTCGCCGGCCCCGTATTGCGCCACGATCCCACCCATCGTGAGCGCGTCGGTCACGACCAGACCCCCAAACCTCAGTGAGTCACGCAACAAGCCCGTAAGCACCGCGGGAGACAGCGTGCCCGGTTCGTCGGTGCCCGTGAACGCGGGGAACGCGATGTGGGCGCTCATGACGACGTCGGCGCCCGCCGCGATCCCCGCGCGGAACGGCACCAGCTCCAGCGAATCGAGCCGCGCGTAGCCGGCGGTGATCACGGGCAGGCCCAGGTGCGAGTCGGTCTGCGTATCGCCGTGCCCGGGGAAGTGCTTGAGGGTCGCGAGCATGGCGTGGTCGTGGAGGCCCCGCACGTACTCCGTCACGAGACGCGACACGCTTCGAGGATCCTCGCCGAAGGAGCGGACATTGATGATGGGATTGGCCGGGTTGTTGTTCACGTCCGCGTCGGGCGCGAAATTCACGTGGATGCCGACGGCCCGGCCCTCCACGGCGGCGGCGGCGCCGATCTGATAGGCGTCCCGGGGATCGCCCGTGGCGCCGGCGGCCATGATCTGCGGGAACGCCGTCGCCCCCACGACTCGCATTCCGGCGCCCCACTCGAGGTCGGCCGAGACGAGGAGGGCCAGGCGCGAGCGTCGCTGCAGCGCGTTGAGCTTGGCTGCGATGTCGAACGGCGATCCGACCGAGACGATGACACCGCCCACCTGGAGCGAATCCACCCACCGGGCGGCCGTTTGGAAAAGCGAATCGTCCAGTGCGGTGTAGTTTCCGGAGAGCCACGGGATGATCAGCTGGCCGATCTGCTGGCGGACGGTGAGCGTGGCCAGCAGGGATGCGACGGAATCCGTCTGAGCAGGCGGAGCAACCGGGACCGCGACGGTCGCGGGCCTCGCCGCCCGACCGCCGGCACATCCGACCACTGCGGCAACGACCAGGAGTCTATGCGCCCGCATTCTCGCTCGCTGTTAGTCGTACTCGCCGGGCTCGCCGCCGCGGTGTTTCCCGCGACGGCACAGGTGCGGCCCGGGATCGAAGTGGTCCTGTCCGATTCCATCGGGCTCGTTGCCGGCAAGCGCGTCGCCCTGCTCACCAACCAGACCGGCGTGGATCGCCTGGGACGCCGCGACATCGATCTGCTGCGTGGCACGCCCGGCGTTCAGGTGGCGTTGGTTCTGAGCCCCGAGCATGGGGTGCACGGCGTCGAAGATCGCTCGGGCGTGCCCGACACGGTCGATTCGGCGACCGGCATCCCAATCTACAGTCTCTACGGCGGAACGTCCCTGTCCGCGATCGCCGGCCTCGATTCCGTGGACGAGCTGTTAGTGGACCTCCAGGATGTCGGCGCGCGCTACTACAGCTACCCCCCGACCGCGGTGCTGGCCATGCAGGAAGCGGCGCGGCGGGGCAAACCGGTGGTAGTGCTCGACCGGCCGAACCCAATCGGGGGCGTGGCAGTGCAGGGGAACGTGGCCCCCACGCACGCCGTCGAGCGAGCGAGCGATTTTCTGCCGATCCCCATGCGGCATGGCATGACCCTCGGCGAGTTGCTGCGGTTCGCGAATGATGTCCTCGGGATCCACGCCCGCCTCACCGTCGTCCCGGCTGCGGGGTGGCGGCGCGCCATGTATTACGATGACACCGGCCTTCCATGGGTACGACCATCACCAAACATGCCGAACCTCGAGAGCGCCGTGCACTATCCTGGCACTTGCCTGTTCGAGGCGACCAACCTCTCGGTGGGGCGGGGGACCGGCATGGCCTATCAGGTCGTGGGCGCCCCCTGGCTCGACACGGGCGCGGTGTTGCCCCGCCTCCGGGGTGGCGGGCGGTGGGCGCAAGAAGGGCTCACGGGTGTGGAGGTCTCCGGGGTGACGTTCACGCCGCGGGCGCCGACGGACGGGAAATACGACGGCGTGACGATCTACGGGATCCGGCTCCGGGTGACCGAGCGGCGCCGCTATGACCCGACGCGCGTCGCCGTCCTCCTACTCTCGGCCATTCGTGGAGCTCATCCCGATTCTCTCCGATTCGATACCGCGCGGTTCGACCGCCTCGCCGGTGGCCCGGATCTGGAGCGCGCCGTCCTCGCCGGCCGCGCGCCGGAATCGGTGTGGCGCGCGTGGGATGGAGCACTGGCCGCGTTCCGACGCCAGCGCGCCAAGTACTTGCTCTATTGAGAGTTTGTTCGCGCCCGGCTAGCTTCCCCCCGCTATGAACGTGATTCCCCAGCGGTTGCGAGACGGCTTCGGGAGGTTGCTCGATCCGCTGGCGTTGGCGCTGATTCGCCTGCACGTCCGGCCCAACCTGATCACCACAGTGGGCACTCTGGTTGTTATCGCGTCCGCGACGGCGTTCGCCGTTGGATGGGTGCGGTGGGGCGGATTCTTGTTGTTGTTCTCCGGGCTGTTCGACATGGTGGACGGTCGCGTCGCGCGCCAGGGCGACATGACCACCACCTTTGGGGCGTTCTTCGATTCGACCCTCGACCGCGTCGGCGAAGCGGCGCTGTTCAGCGGCATCGCCGTGTTCTTCCTTCGCGGAGGCGTGCCGGCCGGCCGCGTGACCTGGGCGGTGGCCGCCTGCTTGATTGCCCTGTCCGCGTCCTTGCTGGTCTCCTACACCCGCGCGCGGGCCGAGGGACTGGGCCTCACGGCCAAGGTGGGCATCGCGCAGCGCGCCGAGCGTGTCCTCCTGCTGGGTGTCCCGTCCATGTTTCTCGGCGCCGGGAACCAGGGGACGTTGCTGTTTTGGATCGTCGTGGTGCTCGCGCTCGCGACGTCGGTGACCGTCATCCAGAGGATTGTCTTCGTCGCACGGGCCGCTGGTGGGCCGGTCGTGCGGCGGCCGCATCAGCGGGACACGCTCCCCGGGCACGCGCCCGCCTTGCAATCTCGGAAAGGACAGTGATCGTGGCACAGCAGTATGGTCGGGACGTCGCGCCCGCCAAAGGGAAGCTCGGTGTAATGCTCGTGGGGTTGGGCGCGGTGTCCACCACGTTCATCGCCGGCGTGGAGAATATCCGACGCGGCACGGCGCTGCCGATCGGCTCCCTGTCGCAGATGGGGACGATCCGGCTCGGAAAGCGAACCGAGAAGCGCGCGCCGAAGATCAAGGACTTCGTTCCCCTCGCCCGGCTCGAGGACCTCGTGTTCACGGCTTGGGACCCGATTCCCGACGACGCCTACAGCGCCGCCAAGAAGGCGGGCGTGCTCGAGGCACCGCATCTCGAGCCGATCGCCGATTTCTTGAAGGGCATCAAGCCCACGACCGCGGCGTTCGACCAGAACTACGTCAAGCGGCTGACCGGCACCAACGTCAAGCGCGGCAAGACCAAGCGCGACCTGGCTGAGCAGCTGCGGCAGGACATCCGGGACTTCAAGAAGCGCTCGGGCGCGGACCGGCTCGTGATGGTTTGGGCCGCCTCGACCGAGGTGTTCCTCACGCCCGGCGCCGCGCACCAGAGCCTGGAGGCGTTCGAGCGGGCGATGGAGCAGAACGACCCGGCGATCGCGCCCTCGATGTTGTACGCGTACGCCGCGCTGATGGAGAACGTGCCCTTCGCGAACGGCGCGCCTAACTTGACGGTGGACGTGCCGGTGATGCAGCGCCTGGCCGAGGAGCGCAAGCTCCCGATCGGTGGGAAGGATTTCAAGACCGGCCAAACGATGATGAAGACGGTGCTCGCCCCGGCGTTCAAGGCCCGCATGCTCGGCCTGGCGGGCTGGTACTCGACGAACATCCTCGGGAATCGGGACGGCGAGGTGCTGGACGACCCCGAGTCCTTCAAAACGAAGGAAGAGTCGAAACTTGGCGTGCTCGAGTACATCCTCCAGCCGGACCAGTATCCCGAGCTGTACGGGAACGTCTTCCACAAGGTCCGCATCAACTACTATCCGCCGCGAGGTGACAACAAGGAGGGCTGGGATAACATCGACATCTTTGGGTGGCTCGGCTACCCGATGCAGATCAAGGTCGATTTCCTGTGCCGCGACTCGATCCTCGCCGCGCCCATCGTGCTCGATCTGGCGCTCTTCTTCGATCTCGCACAACGGGCGGGGCTGTCCGGGATCCAGGAGTGGCTCTCGTTCTACTTCAAGAGCCCCCAGACCGCTCCCGGTCTCTACCCCGAGCACGATCTGTTCATCCAACAGACCAAATTGAAGAACACCCTACGGTGGCTGATGGGCGAGGAGCAGATCACGCACCTCGGCATCGAGTACTACGAGAAGGCGTGAGCGTCGCGCAGTACGTCGTCACGGCCGCCGGCCTCGCGGCAATCGTCTGGGTGCTCTGGTACTTCCTCTGGTCGCGCGGTCCCGCGGCGGCAGCGGCGACCGTCGACGGCGTGCAGGAGGTGCGCGTCACCGTGAAAGGCGGCTACACGCCCGACACCATCGTGGTGCGGGCGGGACAGCCGGTGCGCCTCCAGTTCTATCGTGATGAGACCGCGGACTGCTCGGACCGCGTGGTGTTCGAGGACTTCGCGATCGACACGCCGCTCCCCGCGTTCCAGACGACGGCCGTCGAATTCACGCCGGAGGAGCCGGGAGAGTTCCGGTTCCGCTGCGGCATGAACATGCTGAAGGGCCTCCTCGTGGTGGAGCCGGCGACGACGGACCGACGGCCGTCCGCCTCGCCCCACAAGCTCCATGGGTAAAGCCCGGATCGTCCTCCCGATTGAGGGCATGAGCTGCGCGTCCTGCGCGGCGACCGTGCAGGATGCGCTCGGCCGCGCGGGCGGCGTGACGAACGCCGCCGTGAACTACGCGACCGGCAAGGCCGCCGTGGACTACGACGACGCGCAGACCCACGTCGCCGAGCTCATTCAAACCGTGCGGGACGCCGGGTACGACTGCGGCAAGGCGACCGTCTCGTTCAGCGTCGAGCAGCTGCACTACGCACCCAGCGTCCTCCCGCTCGAGCAGGCGTTGCGTCGGGTGCCGGGGGTGATCGCCGCGGCCGCCAACCAGGCGACGGAGACGGTCGCGGTGACCTATGTCCCCGGCACGACCACCGCGGAGGCGCTCGAAGGCGCCGTCGAGGAGGCGGGGTTCCGCGTGGCCGAGCCCATCGCTGCGGAAGACCCGGTCGAGCGGGAGCGCCTGGCGCGCCAGCGCGAGATCCGCACGCTCACGTGGAAGTTCGCGCTAGCGGCGTGCGTGACTGTCGTGAGCATGCTCGGGGCGATGCTGCTGATGGCTCACGACGCGGACGCGACGCTCCGGCAGACGGACCTGTTCGGGCGCCTGCTCATGCCGCTCGCCCTGCGACTCCAGGAGGCGCTCGCCGGGCGCGGGATGCTCGAGCCGCGATGGATCAGGGCCATCCTCGCGGTGATCGCACTTCCCGTCGTCGTGTGGTCCGGCGGCCAGTTCTACCGGGGCACCTGGAGCGGAATCCGGCATCGCACGGCCGACATGAATACCCTCATCGGCGTGGGCACGGGCGCGGCCTACCTGTATTCTCTCGTCGCGACGATCGCCCCGGGGCTGTTCACAGGCGTGGGACGCTCCGCGGACGTGTACTACGAGTCGGTCTCCGCCATTATCGCGCTGATCCTGCTCGGGCGGCTGCTCGAGGCGCGCGCCAAGGGTCGTACGTCGGAGGCCATTCGGCGGCTCGCGACGCTGCGAGCTCGCACCGCTCACGTGATCCGCGACGGGAAGGAAAACGACATCGCCGTCGAGGCGGTCGTGCCGGGCGATCTCGTCGTCGTCAAGCCGGGAGAGAAGATCCCGGTGGATGGTCTCGTGACCGAAGGCGCATCGGCGGTGGACGAGTCGATGCTCACGGGTGAGCCGATCCCGGTCGGCAAGAAGATCGGGGATGAGGTCATCGGTGCCACGTTGAACACCACGGGCAGCGTGACGCTGCGGGCGACCCGCGTCGGCAAGGACTCTGCGCTGGGGCAGATCGTCCAGCTCGTGGAGGACGCGCAGTCCACCAAGGCGCCGATCCAGCGTCTGGCCGATCAAGTCGCCGGCGTGTTCGTCCCCATCGTGATCGCGGTGGCGATCGCGGCGTTCGTCGCGTGGTTCGATTTCGGGCCCCAGCCGGCCCTGGTCTTTTCGACCGTCGCGCTCGTGACCGTTCTCGTCATCGCATGCCCGTGCGCGCTCGGGCTCGCGACCCCGACGGCGATCCTCGTGGGCACGGGCAAGGCCGCCGAGCAGGGGATCCTCATTCGGAGCGGCGAGGCGCTCGAACGGCTCTCCAAGGTACGCACCGTACTGCTCGACAAGACGGGCACGATCACGGAAGGCCGGCCCACGGTCACGCACATCATCACCGCCAAGCGTCCCGATGGCACACCGCTCGCCCCCGCCGAGGTGCTCAAGTGGGCGGCGTCCGTGGAGCAGCGCTCCGAGCATCCGCTGGCGATCGCGGTCGTGAAAGCCGCGAAAGAGCGGAACGTCGACCTGTTGCCGGTCGAAAAGTTCGCCCTGATGGAGGGGCGCGGCGTGCGCGGGACGGTGGATCGGCGTATCATCGAGGTCATCTCGCTTCGCCACGCGCGCGAGCGGAGCCTCGAGATGAGCGCGTTGGGCGCGGACGCCGATCGACTCGCCGCGCAGGGCCGGACGCCGGTGATCGTGGTCGTGAACAACACGGCATACGCAGTGATCGCGATCTCCGATCCGATCAAGCCCACGGCGAAGCAAGCCGTGACCCTCTTGAAGGGTATGGGCCTGTCGGTCATGATGCTGTCCGGGGACGTAAAGCGCGGTGCGGAGGCGGTCGCGGCGGAGGTCGGGATCGACGAGATCGTGGCTGAGGTGCTGCCCTCCCAGAAGGCCGACATCGTCAAGAAGCTGCAACGCCAGGGCCGGCGCGTGGCGATGATTGGGGACGGCATTAACGACGCTCCCGCGCTCGCGCAAGCGGACGTCGGGATCGCGATCGGCACCGGGACCGATATTGCGATGGAGGCCTCGGACGTCACGCTCATCCGGGGGGACCTGCGTGGTGCGGTGACGGCGATTCAGCTGTCGCGCCGAACCATGGGGACCATCAGGCTGAATCTCTTCTGGGCGTTCGTGTATAACGTGATCGGGATCCCGATTGCGGCGGGCGTGCTGTTTCCTTTCTTCCACGTGCTACTGTCGCCCGTGTTCGCGAGCGCGGCGATGGCGTGGTCGAGCCTGAGTGTCGTATTGAACAGCCTCACCCTGCGCCGCTTCAAGCCGGCCTGGGCGTGACGCATCCGAAGGAGTGAGGAAGGGAGAAGGGATGCGATACTTTCATCGCACGACGCTGAGCCCCGACGACGTGCTCGGCTCGGCAAAGGCGTTCTTCGGCACGCGACTCGCCCCGGCGGACGAAGCGCCCCGGCGCCGCACGTACGCAGGCGCGCTGGGGAAGGTCACGATCGCCGCACGCGCCGAGGGAGGGCACTACACGTTGGTCGAGATGACGACGGATCAGGTGGGGGAATCGGAGTTGGATCGGCTGGCCAAGCGGTTTCTCGCGGAGGTGCACAAACAGGTGGAGCCCACGCACGAGCTCCGAGGCGCATACTAGCCGGCCATCCGCGCGCCGTATCCCGCTCGTTCCACTGCCGCGATGAGCTGCTGCGCCGTCGCGGCGTCGTCGTTGAAGTCGACTTCGGCTTCCCCGGCCTGCAAATCCACCACCGCCGAATACACGCCGCTCGCGCCTTTCAACGCGTGCTCGACTTTGAGTCGGCAATGGCCGCACGTCATTCCGGTCACGCGCAGCTTCAACGTCGCCATATGGCTCCTCCGCCCGCTATAATTTACGTCATGGTATCGCGCGCCGCTCCCGCCCGACAATCGCCGCCCATCCCGGCGGGCCTGACCCGCGACCAGTTGCTCGAAATCTACCGCTACCTCCGACTCACGCGGACGCTGGAGGAGCGGCTGACGGCGCTCTACCGCCAGAGCAAGGTGATCGGTGGCCTGTTTCGCTCCCTGGGACAGGAAGGGGAGTCGGTGGCGACGGCGTACGCCCTCACCCGCGGACGGAATCAGGACATCCTCTCGCCGCTGATTCGTAATCTGGGCTCGATGCTCGTCATGGGTGCCGCGCCGATCGCGATCCTCCGCCAGTACATGGCCAAGGCCGAGAGCCCAACGCGCGGTCGCGAGCTCAACGTGCATTTCAACGACCTGGAGCAGGGCTACCTCGGACAGATCTCCCATTTGGGCGACATGATCCCGGTGATGGCCGGGATTGCGCTCACGTTCAAGCTGCGGGGTGAGCCGCGCGTCGGCCTCGTGTACATCGGAGACGGAGGCACGTCGACGGGCACGTTCCACGAAGGCCTGAACTTCGCCGCGGTGCAGAAAGTGCCACTGGTCGTGATCGCGGAATACAACCGCTGGGCCTACTCGACCCCCCCCGAAAAGCAGTTCGCCGTCAAGGACCTCGCCGAGAAAGCCAAGGGCTACGGCATCCCGGGGACCACCGTCGACGGCAACGACGTGCTCGCCGTGTACGAGGCGACCAAGTTCGCGGTGGAACGCGCACGCCGGGGCCACGGCGTGCACCTGATCGAGGTGAAAACGTACCGGCGCAAGGGCCACGCTGAGCACGACGACCAGCACTACGTGCCGAAGGAAGAGCTGGATTGGTGGGCCAAGGAGAACGATCCCGTCGACCGGTATGTGAAGCAGCTCGCGCAAAACGGGTGGGCCGAAAGCCGGGAGCTGCAGGAGATCGACGAGCGGGTCAAAGCGGAGATCGATGAGGCGACCGACGCCTGCGTCGACGAGCCGCTCCCTCCGGCCGACTCGGCGCTGAACGGTGTGTACGTCGACCCGCCAACCGCTCCCCGGCATTGGTATCGGAGCGTCTGATGGCTGACGTCACCTACCTCGAGGCGCTGCGCCAGGGGCTCTGGGAAGAGCTGGAGCGCGATCCGCGCGTCTTCATACTCGGCGAGGACGTAGGGGCGTACGGGGGAGCCTTCAAGGTCACCGAAGGATTCGCCAAGAAGTTCGGCGAGCAGCGCGTGATCGACACGCCGATCTCGGAGGCCGCGATCGTCGGCGCCGCGGCCGGCGCCGCGCACATGGGCATGCGTCCGGTGGCGGAGATGCAGTTCATCGACTTCATCTCCTGCGCGTACGACATGCTCACCAACTACGTCGCGACGGCGCGCTACCGGGCGGGCCTGGCCACACCGATTGTGGTGCGCGGGCCCTGCGGCGGCTACGTCCGGGGCGGTCCGTTTCACTCGCAGAACCCCGAGGCCGCCTTCTTTCACACCCCGGGCCTGAAGATCGTCTATCCCGCCACGGCGCGGGACGCGAAAGGCTTGATCAAAGCCTCCATTCGCGACGACGACCCCGTGATCTACCTCGAGCACAAGTGGCTGTACCGGCGCATCAAGGAAGCGCTTCCGGAGGGCGAGGAAATCCTCACCCCCATCGGCGAAGCGCGGCTCGCGCGCGAAGGGAAGGACCTGTCGATTGTCACGTACGGCGCCACCGTCTGGAAGTCGCTCGAGGCAGCCGAGCAGCTCGCGAAGGACGATGGGCTGGCGGTGGAAGTGCTCGACCTCCGCACCCTCCTCCCGATGGACGACGCGGCGATCATGCGGACGGTGCAGAAGACGAACAGGGTGCTGATCGTGCACGAAGACACGCGCACGGGCGGCGTGGCGGGCGAGATCGCCGCGCGCATCAACGAGCAGGCCTTTGCCTGGCTCGACGGCCCGATCATGCGGGTGACGGCGCACGATGTGCCGCTCCCGTACGCGCCGACGTTGGAAGACTTTGTCCTCCCCCAAACTGACGACATTGTGAAGGCTGCTCGATGGCTTGCGGCGTACTGAGGAGAGTGTATGGCGCGCGTTGATGTCTTGATGCCCCAGATGGGCGAGTCCATCGCCGAAGGCACGTTGAGCAAATGGCTGAAAAAGCTCGGCGACGAAGTCAAACGGGACGAGCCGCTGTTCGAGATCTCGACCGACAAGGTGGACGCCGAGATTCCCGCGCCCACCGCTGGCCTGCTGGCGGAGATCAAGGTTCAGGAGGGGCAGACCGTTCCGGTCCAGACGCTCGTGGCGGTGATCGAAACCGACAAAGGCGCCGCTGCGACGGCGGCGCCAGGCGCGGCGGCTTCACCCGCGGCGCCCCCGGTCGCAGCAGCCCAGCGGGCACCCGCTGCTCCCGGGCGCACCGCGGTCTCGCCGCCGCCCCAGACCGCTCCTTCTCGTCCGATAGCGCCGCCCGATCCCGCCCCGGCGGTGAGGGGCGGGGACGGGACTGAGAGCGCGGAGGAGCGCTTGCGTCGGAAGTCCACGCCCCTGGTCCGCAAGATCGCGGCTGAGCACCAAGTCGATATCTCGACGATCCCGGGGAGTGGTTTCGCGGGCCGGGTCACCAAGCAAGACATACTGGGATTCATCGAGCGCGGCGCACCGGTTCCAACTGCTCCCGGCTCCCGGCTCCCAGCTCCAACCGGGCCCGTTGAGCACCCGGTCGTCGAGCCCTGGCCGGGCGACCGCGTCGAGCCCTTCTCGAAGATCCGCAAGATCACCGCGGAGCACATGATCCTGTCACGGCGCACGTCGGCGCACGTGACGAGCTTTTTCGAAGTCGATTACAGCCGCGTGGCGGAGCTGCGCCGCAAGCACAAGGCCGCCTACGCCGAGCGCGGCGTGAATCTCACCTACCTCGCGTTCATCGCGAAGACGGCGGCCGAAAATCTCCGGAAGCATCCGGTGGTGAACGCCGCCGTATCGGGCGACAACATCATCTACCGCCGCGACGTCAACATCGGGATCGCCGTCGCCCTCGACTGGGGGCTCATCGTACCGGTAGTGAAGCGCGCGGACGAGCTCTCACTCGCGGGGCTGGCGCGGACCATCAACGATCTCGGCGAGCGGGCACGCAGCAAGAAGCTGTCCCCCGACGAGATTCAGCGCGGCACGTTCACCATCACCAACCCCGGAGTCTTTGGATCGTTCGCGGGTGCGCCGATCATCAACCAGCCGCAGGTGGCGATCCTCGGTGTGGGCGCGATCGAGAAGCGTCCCAAAGTCGTCACGCTTCCCGACGGCACGGACACGATCGCGATCCGGACGATGGGCATGCTCTCGATGTCGTACGACCATCGCGTGGTGGATGGAGCCGACGCGGACCGGTTCCTGGCCGACGTGAAGCGCGCGCTCGAGGACTTCCCCGAGGGAGCGATCTAACCATGCCCAAGGTGCTCACGGCGGCGCGCGTGCGCGTGCCACCCACCAACGAGGCCGATTACCTCGCCACCCTCCGGGAGCTGTGCCAGTTCGCCGAGGCGCGAGGCCAGCGCATCTGGATCTTCCGGAACGCGAAGGACCCCCAGCTCTTCACCGAGTTCTCGGAGAGCCAGACCGAAATGTCGCACCGGGCCCAGGCGTCGCGGTTACCGGAGGAGATCAAGCTCGAGCGACGGCTTCAGAGTCTCGGCACGTACGCACCGGATGCGTGGGAGCTGTGGACTCAAGTGTCGCTCGAGGCGGGCAGCGAGGCGTAACGCGGGCGGAACGAGGGAGAGGAACAATGGCGGGGCGAACGATTCTCGTGGACGGAGCACCCTGGAGGGTGTACCCCTCCGGCCGCGTCACGGTGTACGGGCGGGATCAATTCGCCCTGGTGTTCGAGCAGGGCGCCGGCCCCGACCGGCGGCGCCGGTTCACGAGGTACTCGCCCGTCGGGAATCGCAGCCCGGACGCGGCGCTCGCGGAGATGTCGGACCGGAATCTCGGGCAGCTGTTCCACGAGTCCCAGCCCGCGTGGACGGCGCCGGAGGGCGCGTACGGCGCGCGTTGATCTGCATTGCCATTCGACGGCCTCGGACGGCGAGTACGCGCCCGCCGAGGTCGCGCGACGGGCCCGGGCCGCCGGGCTCGCCGCTATCGCGCTCACCGATCACGATACGACCGCCGGGGTCCCCGAGGCCGCGCGCGCGGGGGAGGCGCTGGGGGTGCGCGTCGTCTCGGGGTCCGAGTTCAGCGTGCGAGCGCCGTGGGGCGAGCTGCACCTCCTGGGCTATTTTCTCCCGACGGGGTCGGCACGCCTGGAGGAATTCCTGACCGGGACACGCGCGGCGCGGCGGCGCCGCGCCGAGCAGATCGTGGGCAACCTGCAGCGCCTCGGCATCGATATCGAGCTCGAGGATGTCGAGCGGGCGGCGAATGGCGGCGCCATCGGGCGCCCGCACGTGGCCCGGGCCCTCATCGAGCAGGGGGTGACCGCCGACATAAACGAGGCCTTCGCGCGATACCTGGGGCGTGGCCGGCCCGCCTACGTCGAAAAACCGCTCCCGACGCTGCAGCAGGTCACGACCCTGGTGCACGAAGTGGGCGGGATCGTCGTCGCGGCGCACCTGGGCGACCACGGAAGCGAGGCGCAGGTTCGCCAGTTTCAGTCGCAAGGTCTCGATGGTCTCGAGGTGCGGCATCCGAGCCACTCGCCGGGGACCGAGCGACGTCTCACCGCGATCGCGGAGCGCCTGGGGCTCGGTATCAGCGGCGGCTCGGATTGGCACGGCGATGCGGAGCTCGGAGACTCCCACGCGTCGCTCGGCGGTTTGGAGATTCCGATGGAGTGGCTCGAGCAGCTCGAGCAGCGTCGCGCGACGGTGTCGCGCGAAACCGTCGCACCGAATCGGGAGGGAAGACCGTCATGAGCGACCTGTTGGAGATCGGCAGCAAGGCACCCGGTTTCGACGCTCAGGCATCGGATGGTAAGACGTACCGGCTCGCCGACCTGTTGAAGACGACCACGGTCGCCCTCGTGTTTTATCCCGGCAACAACACGCCTGGGTGAAACCGCCAACTCTCCGCCGTGCGCGACGAGATAGCCAAGTTCCAGCGAGCGGGCATCCAACCCTTCGGCGTCAACCCGGCGGGCATCGAGAGCCATGCCGGCTATGTGCGGAAGTTCAACTTTAATTTTCCTCTGCTCTCCGATCCGGACCGCGCGATCGCGCGGGACTACCACGCGCTCAAAGACGACGACCGGGGCATCCAGCGCTCCGTGTATGTCGTGGAGCGCGACGGCACGGTCGCCTTCGCGCGGCGCGGCGCGCCACCCGTCGACGAGATCGTCGCCCGTGCCACCTGACTTTCACGGCAAGGTCGCGCTCGTCACCGGCGTGGGGCGCGTGGGTCAAATCGGACATGCCGTCGCCGGCGGGTTGGGGCGGGCAGGCGCGCAGCTGGTGATCGCGGACGTGAACGCGGCGGGACTCGCGGACCGGGCGAAGGAATTCGGGTCGGCAGGCTTTGCCGTTCATCCGGTCGCCGGTGATCTCACCACGCCGGAGGCGGCCCGGCGCGCGGTCGCCGCCGCGGGAGAGCGCTATGGCGGGCTCGACGTGGTTGTGAACGTCGCGGGCGGGCTGGTGAACTATGGGCCCGTCACGGAACTCACGCCCGATCGGCTGGAGCGTGAGTTGGCGATCAACGTCAAGACCACATTCTACGTGTCCCAGGCGGCAATCCCGGCGCTGCGCGCGCGGGGCGGTGGCGCGATCGTGAACTTTGCCTCCGTGGCGGTCGTGAAGCCGCAGAGCCAGATGGCCGCGTACACGGCCGCCAAGGCGGCGGTCGCAGGGCTCACGCGCGCATTGGCGCGCGAGCTGCGGGACGATCACATCCGCGTCAACGCGGTGGCGCCCGGAACCATGAAGACCGGCGATAACCTCGCCCAGATGCAGGGCGCGAACGTCCGGTGGGTGGAGCTCGACGAGCTCGTGGCGGCGGTCCTGTATCTCGCGAGCGACGAGTCGCGGGCCGTCAGCGGGGAGGTGCTTCCCGTGACCGGGGGCGATGTCTAACGCGACGCGGGCCGATTGCGTCGTGATGCGCGACGTCGTCATCGTCGGAGGCGGGTGCTACGGGACCTTCTATGCGACGCAGCTCGCCAGGGCCCGCGACCGGGGCAAGGCGCGATATCGCCGAGTGATCGTCGTCGATCACGATGCGGCCTGCCGGGCGCGCCGCGAGCTGGGCGAGACAGCCGACCGCACGTTCGTCACGCGCGACTGGTCGGAGTTCTTCCGCGAGTTTCTGGCGGGGGGGAGTGGCGAGGGCGACTACATCGTGCCGTCTCCGCACATGCCGCACCTCATGTTCGAGTGGGTGCTCGCGCGCGCGCGCGAGCGCTGGCCTGGGCGCGGCATCTCCGTGGCGCCGGTGCCTGGGACACTCGGCACGCCGTACGATCGCACGGCCGCCACGCCCGACGACACCCGCTATGTGTCGTTCGCCGACTGGATCTGTCCGACGCATTGCATCGAGCCCGCTATCTGTCCCGCGATCGGGAGCGAGCGGACGTGGGAGATGGGAGACGCCGTCCGTGGACTGGCGAGTCGGTTGCGGGCGGCGGGTCACGACGTCGTCGGACCGGCCTTGTTCGTGTGCCGTCATCACGTCTTCGGCGTCGGGACATTCGCCGTAGACGCGGTGCTCGAGGGCGACGCATTGGTCCGCACGGCGGGCGAGAGCGGGACCGCGGTATCGGTGCTGGTGGGGACGATCAGTGCGTGTCACGGGGCGCTGAACCTGCTGCGCCTGGGGGCCGTAGACCTCTACCGCGCATGACCCCCGCCGAGCGTCGAGCGATCCTCACACGCGCGCGCGACCTGTTCAACGCCGGCGAATACTGGCACGCCCATGAGGCGCTGGAAACCGTCTGGCGTTCTATTATTAGCGACGGCGACAAGGATGCGGCTCATGTCTGGCAGGGCTTGATCCAAGGCGCGGCCGCATTGCTCCACCTGAAGCGAGGCAACCAGCATGGAGTCTTGGTCGTCGGGGATGCCGCGCTCGACAAGCTCGCGGGTCCGCAGCGATCGGACATCGAGTTCGAGACGGTGAATTTCCGCCAGGCACTCGAGCGCGCGTTGGCGGGAGAGGGCAATCCCCCGCGACTGGAGTTCCGCCGCGCTAACGGAAAACGGACGACGGATGACCCATAACGTGAATGACAGATACGACGTGATCATCGTCGGAGCGGGGCCGGCGGGCCTGTGCGCGGCCATGTACGTGGGCCGTGGCATGCTCAAAGGGCTCACCATCGAGCGCGGTGCGCCCGGCGGCGAGCTGCTGAACACCGATCTGATCGAGGACTACATCGGCTTCGAGAGCATCAAGGGCTGGGAGCTGTCGCAGAAGATGGCCGAGCACGCGCGGAAGTTCGGCGCGGAGATCCTCACCGACACCGTCGAGAAGATTCACAAGGCGGAGGACGGCTGGTTCGACGTCGCGACAGCCCGTGGCCATACCTATCGCGCGCCCGCGGTGATCCTCACCGCCGGCGGCACTCCGGTGAAGCTGGGCGTGCCCGGGGAGAAGGAGTTTGCCGGCAAAGGCGTGTCGTACTGCGCCGTATGCGACGGGGCGTTCTTCAAGGGCGAGATCCTGGCTGTCGTGGGCGGAGGGGACGCCGCGGTGGAGGAGGCGGACTATCTCACGCGGTACGCCGCCAAGGTGTACATCCTCCACCGCCGCGACCGGCTCCGCGCCTCCAAGATCCTGCAGCAGCGAGCGTTCGCGAATCCCAAGATCGAGGTGGTCTGGAACAAGCGGGTCCTGGAGATCAAGGGCTCCGCCAAGGGGGCCGAGGCGGTGCGGCTCGAGGACACGGTGACCGGCGAGCACTCATCGCTCCCGGTCGGCGGCGTCTTCATCTTCATCGGCTTCCAGCCGAATTCCGGTCTCGTGGACGGACACGCGAAGCACGACGCGAGCGGCTACTTCGTGACCGACGACCGGATGATGACCACCATCCCGGGCCTGTTCGCCGCGGGTGACGTGCGCAGCCAGCTGACGCGCCAGATCACGACGGCGGTCGGCGATGCCACGACGGCGGCGATCGCCGTCGAGAAGTATCTCACCGCGCTGCGGCAGACGGATTAGGCGGCTCGCCGGCATGCGCGTCGTGCAGATCCCGAACGGGCAGTTCGCGGAGAACTGCTACTTCGTGATCGACGAGCCGAGCGGCGCGTGCGCGATCATTGACCCGGGGGAGGAAGCGGGGCTGATCGCGCACAAGCTCGCGGAGACGGGCGTCCAGCCGGTCGGCATCTGGCTGACACACGCGCACATCGATCACGTGCTCGGCGTACCCCGCCTCCAGGCGGACACGAAGGCCCTCGTGTACCTGCACCCCGCCGATCGTATGCTGTACGATCACGTCCCTGAGCAGGCAGAGGCGTTCGGGATGCGTGCTGAGTCGATGCCCGCGCCCGACCGGGCGCTCGCCCACGGCGACGTCCTGTCGGTCGGCGGAGCATCGTTTCGTGTGCGCCATGCCCCGGGGCACTCACCCGGTAGCGTCGTCTTCGAAGGGGAAGGCGTGGTGTTCACGGGCGACGTGCTGTTCCAGGGCTCGATCGGTCGTACGGATCTGCCGGGGGGCGATACGCAGACGCTGTTCCGGAGTATCGAGCGCGAGTTGCTTACGCTCCCCGATTCGACCATCGTGTACAGCGGTCATGGACCCGAAACCACCGTGGGCCGCGAGCGCCACGCCAACCCCTTCCTCACCGGCGCCTATCGCCTCTCCTAGGCCGCGGCCCACGTGCCTGCGGTGCGGTGCCGAGGTCCGGCCTCGTCCATGGGGCTGTAAGGGCCCCTGCCCGAACTGCGGCTTCATTTACCCGCTGGGCGACTGCTCCGACTGACGCCGGCGTGGGCCACCTTCTTGCCCTGGCGCTGCTCGCCATCGATTGCGTGGTCCGTGCCTGGCGGATCCAGCTCGCGGTCTGGACCGCGGGAGGCCGTCTGTCCTTCGACGACGCGTTTCGACTCAATCTCTACGGCGAAGCGGCATCACAGCTCACGCCCAACCGCCTCGGGGGCGAGCCCGCGCGCTTCCTGGGCCTTACCGAGGCGCGGCTGCGGCCGGTGACGGCGATCGTGGCGATCGGCGTCGAGGTGGCATCCGAGTGGCCGGTGTTCCTCATCGCGGGCGCCGCGCTGTTCGCATACTACGTCCCGGACTGGCACGTAGCCGCCGCCGCGTGGCTGCGCCGTCACCGCGCCGGCGAGCTGGTGAGCATCGAGGTCGTCGCCCTGCTCGTCCTCATCATCGTGTACCTGCTCCAGCGGCTCGCCCGCGCGGGATTCGTGCGCCATCGCGTGCGCCGGCAGTGGCGGGTGGCCTGGGCACACGTGCGCCGCGCCCCCTGGTGGGCGCTCGGCGCGGGTGCGCTGCTGACCGTGATCAGTGTGGTCGCGCGGGCGCTCATTCTGCCGGCGCTCGCCTGGGGGCTGCCACATGGGTCCGTCCCGCCGTTCGGAGAGATGTTCTTCGGGGCGCTCGCCCTGATTCACGCGCCACTCGTCGTGCCGCTCCCGTCGGGCGGCGGAGGGCTCGAGGTCGCGTTTTTGAACGGCTTCGCGGGTGACTTCGGCGCCCACCAAGTCACGATGCTTCTCCTGTGGCGCTTCTATACCGCCGTGCTGCTCACCGTGCTCGGCGTCTATGCGATGGTGCGCTACCTGGGCTATCGGGCCGCGGTACAGGTGTTCAAGATCGGATGGGGAAAACGCAGAGGGGAGGCGTCGTGACGAGTCCACGCATCCAGCCGCTCACGCCGGACCAGGTCGTCCCCGAGGTCCGGCCCATTTTCGAAACGTACCTGCGCGAGCGCGGGAACATCCCCAACATGTTCCGCACCGTGGCACTGCGCCCGGCGCATCTGCGGACCCTGATCGCGCATTTTCGCACCGTGATGAACGAGGGAACGGTGCCGCCGCTCCTCAAGGAGCTCTTGTGGGTGCGGATCTCCCACCTGAACCGGTGCCGCTACTGACTCAATTCCCATACTGCCCTGGCGGGGCAGAAAGGGGCGAGCGCGGAGCTGATCGGAGCGATTCAGGATCGTGGCGGGCGCGCCCCCATCGAGGCCCTGGAGCCGGGGTGGCGGACGGCGCTCGAATACGCCGACGTGATCCATCGGTCGGGGCACGACGTTACCGACGAGCTCTATGCGCGCCTCAAAGCGACCTGGGACGACGGGCAGATCGTCGAGATCACGCTGGTCATCGGCATGACGGAATACTTCAATCGTTTCAACGACAGCCTGCGTGTGGAGCCGACGAAATGATCTATGCGGGCGGTGGCGGGGTGATGCCCACCAGCACGATCGTTCGCTCGAGCGCGCGTTCGACACCGTGCGGGACGCCTTCGGGCGCAAGGACGAGGTCGCCGGCGCTCGCCTCGTGGGTCTCGGCTCCCACGATGAACCTCGCCTTTCCACTGACAACGAAATAGAATTTGTCGGCGCCCGGATGGGCGTGGACCTTCTGTTCCTGGCCCGGCTCGAAGCAGTTGAGGCCGACGAGGAGCCGTGTGGAGCGGAAGCAGTCGACCTTGTTCATCTTCGTGGCCGAGAAACGCGCGCTGAGCGCGAGATGCTGCAGCAGACCCTGGGCATTCATGGGCGATTCCTGGTTCGAGACCGACGGAGCCGTGACCGAACGACGGACGGAGGCGATGAGCACAACCCGCGTCGAGCGTGACTCTCTGGGCGAGCTGCCCGTTCCCGCCGACGCGCTGTACGGAATCCAGACGGAGCGCGCGCGGCGCAATTTCCCGATCTCCCACCTCCGCCCCTTGGCGCCGTTCGTCGACGGGGTCGTCCGCATCAAGAAAGCCGCTGCCCTCACACACAAGGAAACCGGTCGCCTCGATTCCAAGCTCGCCGACGCCATCGCGCGGGCAGCGGACGAAGTGCTGGGTGGCCAGCACCGGGACCAGTTCGTGGTGGACCCCTACCAGGCGGGGGCGGGGACCTCGCACAACATGAACGCCAACGAGGTGCTCGCCAACCGGGCGAACGAGCTGTTGGGCGCCCGGCGCGGCGCCTACGCGCCGGTGCACCCCAACGACCACGTCAACATGGCGCAGTCCACGAACGACGTGATCCCGACGGCGATCCGCCTGGCCGCGCTGGGCGAGCTGCCGTCGCTCCTCGACGCCTTGCGCGCGCTCGCCGCCGCGTTCCTCGCGAAGGGTAAGGCATTCGATCGCATTCTCAAGTCCGGACGCACCCACCTGCAGGACGCGACGCCGATCCGTCTCGGCCAAGAGTTCACCGCCTACGGCCATACGGTGGAGCGGAACCGCGACCGGATCGCCGCTGCCGCGGATGCGCTGCGCGAGCTCGGGATCGGGGGCACGGCCGTTGGCACGGGGCTGAACGCCGAACGGGCGTATCCCGCGCTCATGGTGAAGCATCTCCGCGCGATCACCGGCCTCGAGCTACGGGAAGGGAAGGACCGCGTCCAACTGATGCAGTCCATGGGTGACGCGGCGGCATTCTCCGGCGCCCTGCGGACCTACGCGATGGATCTTGGCAAGATCGCGAGCGACCTTCGGCTGCTCGCGTCCGGCCCGCGCACCGGACTCGCGGAGATCGTCCTCCCTGCGGTCCAGCCCGGGTCGAGCATCATGCCCGGGAAAGTGAACCCGTCGATCGCCGAAATGGTGAACATGGTCTGTTATCAGGCGCTCGGAAACGATGTCACCGTCGCGGCAGCGAGTGAAGCGGGCCAGCTCGAGCTCAACGTTATGATGCCCGTGATCGCCCATAATGTCCTGTTCACGATGATGATCCTCACCAGCGCGACGCGGGTGTTCGCCGAGCGGTGCGTCGAGGGTATCGAAGCCGATCCGATGCAGGCCGAGCACTGGCTCGAGCGCAGTCCCGCGCTCGTCACGGCCCTGGCTCCCAGAATCGGCTATGCGGAAGCGGCGAAACTGGCGAAGGAAGCAGTGGCGAAGAACGTCACGGTGCGCCAGCTCGTCATGGAGAAAGGAGTGCTCAAAGGGAAAGAACTCGACGAAGTCCTCGATCTCCTGGCCATGACGGAGCTCGGAGTCCCAGGGCAACGGAAGTGAGTGCAGCGAGCACGGCCGTCTGCAGTCCGACATTCCAGAAGGAGGTATCCGCATGAGCTGGATCGTCGCTGGACTGATTGGTGGCGTGGGCGCGTTCCTGGCCGATTGGGTGATGTGGGGCAAAGTCTTCACGGGGCCGGAAATGCAGGCGTTCGGCACGTTTCCGCCGACGCCCGAGGAAGGAAAGAAAATGATGGCGGCGAACATGCCGAAATCCGTGCTCCTCGCCCTGCTGTTCGGCGTGCTCTTCGCGTGGTTCTACGGGCAGTTCCGGGGCGCGCTCTGGGTGAAGAGCGGAGGCCTGCTCGCCGGCATGGAGTTCGCCACCGTCCTCTGGCTGCCGACGATTTTCCTCTCGACACTCGGGAGCGGAGTGTGGTACGACAAAGTACGCCCGTTGCTTAAAGCAACCGCCGTATCGTGGCTGGTGCGGATGAACGTAACGGGGCTCCTGGTCGGCCTGCTGATGAAGTAGCGGAGATCACATCGTGGGGGGGGTCGTGATTCGAGTCACCGAACCCGACCCCTCTCGCTCGTTATCCGTTGCGCCATGCGCACGACGCTCCTTGTCGCAACGGCCCTCTCGGTGCTCGCGGTCTCTGGCGCGCACGCGCAACAGCGATTCCGACTCGGCCCCACGTACTCCGCGATTTCGCTCGAGGACCTCTCGGGCACGACTCACACATTCTCGTCGTTCGGCGGCACGGCGGCCCTCATCACTGGCGATGATGGCGAGACCGGGCTGTCCATCGCACGGTACCACGACCTGTCGACCGACGGCCGGGCGCGGCGACTCACGTTGTTCGGGCTCGATTCGTACTACTATCCGGTCGGAGCGCGCGGCGTCATCAGCCCATTCGCCGCGGCAACGCTTGGCCTCGCCCGCATCACGGAGGCGAAGCCCGGGTGCCTGTTACTGTGCGGGGACACGGTGTCCACCACGAGCCAGCTCGCGCTCGCATTCGGCGTGGGCGTCCGGCTCAACGCCGGGAACGCCGCCGTGGCCACGCTCGCGGGTCGGTTCCTCCAGATCCCGGGCAGCGACGTCCAGGCGCTCGAGGCGGTGGCGAGCGCGTCCGTCGCGTTCGGTGGCGTGCGCACGGGTGAGTTCCTCGAAGGGACGCTGGGGCCCAGCGCGAGCGTATTCATCCCTGTATCGGGCCCCCTGCGTGGACGCGGACCGTTCGCCGGCGTCCGGTTTCGCCGCGATACGAAAAAGTCGGGCACGGTGGGATTGCAGATCGACTTCGCGCCGCTCGAGGTCACGTCCGGAAGCTGCGCGCCCGGCTGCCAGCCCAACGCCATCCTGTTCGCGCCGGGCTACGAGACATCGGTCCGTCCCCTGTGGGGCAGGCTGTACGCCGAAGCGGGTGTCCTGCTGGCCGGCTTCTATACGCAGGGCCCGGATCGCGGCATGGCGCAGGGCCTGCACGGAGGGGTGGGAGCGGACTTCTACGGTGGGCGCCTTATGTGGAACGTGAACGGGCGACTGTTATGGCTCCAACGGCATTCCGGCGAGAATGTCTTCGGAGTGCAGGTGGGGGCGAGCGTGAGTCCACGGATCGGTCGCCCTGCCGCCCATTGAATCCCACAACTCGTTGTCGCATATTGACTCCATGCGCGTCACGACCTGGGCCGAGTACGGGTTGATCGTCTCACTGAACCTCGCCAAGCGCGCGGGGCAGGGCCCCGTCGCGGCGCGCGAGCTTGCAGAGCAGGAACGGCTCCCCCACGACTACGTCGAGCAGATCCTCCTCCGCCTGCGGCGCGGTGGCCTGGTGGAGTCCGTGCGCGGAGCGAAGGGGGGCTACCACCTCGCGCGGGAGCCGCAAGCGATCAGCGTTAAGGATGTAATTGAGGCCTCCGAGCACGTGACGTTCGAAGTCAACTGCGATCTCCACCCCGTCGATCCCCAGCGATGTAGTCCGGACGCGTCGTGCAGCATTCGGCCGGTCTGGCGAATGCTCGAGCACCGGATCAACGATCTGCTGGCCGGCATCTCGCTCGCCGATCTCACGCACGACGAACCCGAGCTATACCAAATCGCCGGGGTCCTGGCCGGGAACTAGTTCCGCCGTCCCGAGTGTTTTTTTTGACGCCAAACCCGACTCTCATTGTCGGGTTTCACTGGATTGGAGGTAAACCGTGGCTTACGCGCATCCCGAGGCGCTCGTGTCAACCGAATGGGTGGCCGCGCACCTGAACGACCCGAGCATCCGTCTGATCGAAGTCGATGTGGATACGACGGCCTACGACGCGGGCCACGTCGCGGGCGCGGTGGGCTGGAATTGGCAGTCGCAGCTCAACGACCCCGTGCGTCGCGACATCCCCGACAAGGCCGCGTTCGCGACGCTTCTCTCCGAGGCAGGGGTCACGCCCAAGACCACCGTGGTGCTGTACGGCGACAACAACAACTGGTTCGCGGCGTTCGCATTCTGGCTGCTGCAGTTGTACGGGCACACGAACGCCAAGCTCATGAACGGCGGCAGGGCCAAATGGGTCGCGGAAGGTCGCCCCCTCGTGTCCGACCGTACGACCGTCCGACGGGCGGCGTACCCGGTGCCGAAGAAGGTGAACACCGCCATCCGCGCCAAGCGCCCGGACGTGGAAAAGGCGCTCAAGGCTAAGAAGACGGCGCTGGTGGACGTGCGCTCGAAGCCCGAGTTCGTCGGGGAGATCATCGCACCGCCGGGAATGACCGAGACCGCCCAGCGGCCCGGCCACATCCCGGGGGCGAAAAACATCCCGTGGAGTCAGGCGGTCGCGCCCGACGGCACGTTCAAGTCGTACGAGGAGCTCACGCAGCTGTACAAGGGCGCGAAGGTCATCGACGGCAAGGACCAAGTGATCGCGTACTGCCGAATCGGGGAGCGGTCGAGCCACACGTGGTTCGCCCTCAAGTATCTGTTGGGGGTGAAGAAGGTGCGGAACTACGATGGCTCGTGGACGGAGTGGGGGAATCTCGTCGGCGCGCCGATCGTGAAGGGGCAGGAGTGAAGACGGCGACGGAAAGACGGAACGAACGACCGACGGAACGAGGCGGCTTCGCAGAGCCCGCGCTGTGGAGCCTGGTCGGGAATACGCCCCTGATTCCCGTTCCGTCTTTCCATCGTTCCGTCGTTCCGTCGCTTCTTCTGAAAGCAGAGTGGCTCAACCCCGGCGGTTCCGTGAAGGATCGTCCCGCGCTGTTCATCCTCCGCGACGGAATCGCGCGGGGCGAGTTGCCGCGGAAACGGCTGCTCGACGCGTCCAGCGGCAACACCGCCATCGCGTACGCGATGCTCGGCGCGGCGGCCGGCATCAGCGTGACCGTGTGCGTGCCGCGGAATGCGAGCACCGAACGCAAGACGCTCCTCGAGGCGTACGGTGCCGAGGTGATTTTCACCGATCCGCTCGACGGGTCGGACGGAGCGATCCGCGCGGCGGGGGCGCTCGCGGCCGCGGAACCGGACCGCTACTGGTACGCCGACCAGTACAACCATCCGGCCAACGTGCGAGCGCATTACGTGACCACGGCCGAGGAGATCTGGCGCCAAACGTCGGGTCGCGTGACCCACTTCGTGGCGGGTCTGGGGACGACGGGCACGATGATGGGAACCGGCCGGCGTCTGCGGGAGTTGAACGACGGGATCGAGTTGATCGCCGTGCAGCCGGACGGGCCGTTCCACGGGCTCGAGGGCCTCAAGCACCTGGCGACGGCGATCGTCCCGGGGATCTACGATCCGGATGTGCCGGACCGCACCGAGTTTGTGGCGACCGAGGAAGCGGAGACCGTGGTAGCGCGATTGGCGAGAGAAGCGGGCCTGTTGGTCGGATGGTCTACCGGAGCCGCGCTCGTGGCGGCGGGGCGCGTACAGTCCGACGCGGTCGTAGTCGTCATCGCGCCCGACGCGGGGGCTCGCTACTTGAGCGAGGCCCGCCGGCGCCCGGGGGAAACCGCGTGACGCTCGTGCTCGATTCCCGGCACGTATCGGCGATCCGCCGCCACGGCGAGGCCGATTACCCGGCGGAAGCCTGCGGCTTGATCGGGGGGGCCGTGGATGGGGACCGCAAGCTCGCCGTGCAGCTCGTACCGCTCGTGAACCGGCGGACCGACTCGGCCCGCAATCGCTACTTGATCGAGCCCGAGTCGTTCCGGCGTGCACAGGAGCGGCTCGAGCGAGACGGCCTGGACATCATTGGCGTGTATCACTCCCATCCCGATCACCCCCCCGCGCCCTCGGCGTTCGACCGGGACCATGCCTGGCCCCGGCTGTCCTACGTGATCGTGGGCGTGGCGCGCGGGCGGGCGGCCGAAGTGAAGAGCTGGGTCCTCGCGGATGATCGGGGGACCTTCGAGGAAGAGTCGATCACCAACGAAGAACGGAAGGCCGTATGGCAGTGACAGTCCTGATTCCCACACCCCTGCGTCCCTTCGTGGGCGGACGCGACGCCCTCGAGGTCGAAGGAGGGAATGTCGGAGAGCTGCTCGAGCGCCTCACGGGCGAGCACGCGACCCTGAAGCCGCACCTCTTTGCTGACGACGGCCGGTTGCGCAGCTTTGTCAATGTGTACGTGAACGACCGCGATATCCGGCAACTCGCCCAGCGCGATACGCCGGTGAAGCCCGGGGATACCATCTCGATCATCCCCAGCATTGCGGGTGGGGCCGCCGCAAGCGTAGGGGCGCCGCAGGCCGCGCCCATACCGTCGAAGGCTGCCCCCGTGTTGTCCCACGAGGAAATCCTCAGGTATTCGCGCCACCTCATCCTGCCGGATGTAGGGCTCGACGGCCAGAAGAAGCTAAAGGCCGCCCGGGTGCTACTGGTGGGCGCGGGCGGGCTGGGATCGCCCGCGGCGCTTTATCTCGCGGCCGCGGGGGTGGGCACGATCGGCATCGTGGATTTCGACGTGGTGGACAAGACCAACCTGCAGCGACAGATCCTGCACGGCACCTCCACGGTGGGCACGCCCAAGCTCGAATCCGCGGCGGCACGCATCCACGACCTGAACCCGAATGTACGTGTCGAACCGTTCGAGACGCGCCTCACGTCTGAGAACGCACTCGACATCATCCGAGAGTTCGATGTGGTGGCCGACGGCACGGACAATTTCCCGACGCGCTACCTCGTGAACGACGCCTGCGTGCTGCTCGATAAACCGAATGTCTACGGCTCCATCTTCCGCTTCGAGGGGCAGGCGTCGGTGTTCTACGCCAAGCGGGGCCCCTGCTACCGCTGCCTGTACTCGGAGCCGCCGCCGCCGGGGCTTGTCCCGTCCTGTGCAGAAGGCGGAGTGCTGGGTGTGCTGCCCGGCATCATCGGGTCGATCCAGGCCATGGAGACGATCAAGCTTATCCTGGGTGTGGGTGAGCCGCTCATCGGACGCCTGGTGCTGTTCGACGCGCTCAAGCTCCAGTTCCGCGAGCTGAAGCTCGAGAAAGACCCCGATTGCCCCGTCTGTGGACGCGACCCCACGATCACCGCGCCGATCGACTACGAGGCGTTCTGTGGGATCGGTGCCGAGCCGTCGTACGACGGAGCGGAGATAACTGCGGAGCAGCTGAAAGATGAGTGGGACCGTAACCCTGAGCTCGTGGTGATCGACGTGCGCGAGCCGCATGAGCACGCGATCGCGCACATCGACGGCGCCCGGCTCATTCCGCTCGGCGAGCTTCCGGACCGCCTCGGCGAGTTGGACGGGCACCACGAGATCGTCACCCACTGCCATCACGGGTCACGCTCACTCAAGGCGCTCGAGATCCTGAAGGCCGCGGGATTCTCCAAAGTGCGCAGCCTGCGCGGTGGAATCGACGCGTGGGCGGTGAACGTGGATCGGAGTCTGCCGAGGTACTGAGAAGTCGACGGAGACGGGTCAGTGCCGAAGGGGGGACTCGAACCCCCACGGGCTTGCGCCCACTGGCTCCTGAAGCCAGCGCGTCTACCAGTTCCACCACTTCGGCTGGTGCGCGGAACGGCGAATATAGACGGCGGTATAACCTCAAGTCAACTCTTGGCTTGACCGCTCTCATCACGGTTTCTATCTTGCGCTGGCCCGGTGGACAAAGTCTCCATCGCCCGCAATCCGCGGGCGCGACATGACTACCATCTCCTGGAAACGTGGGAGGCGGGTCTCGTGCTTACGGGCACGGAGGTCAAGTCCCTGCGCGCGGGCAAGGCGAGTCTCGGCGAGGCGTACGCGCACGTGCGCAACGGCGAGGTGTGGCTCGAAGGCATGACGATCGCGGCGTACCGACCCGGCAGTTACAACAACCCTCCGCCCGCCCGCTCCCGTAAGCTCCTCCTCCACGCGAACGAGATCCGCAAGCTGATCGGCGGCACGAGCCGAAAGGGCCTCACGATCGTTCCCCTCGAGCTCTATTTCAAGGACGGCCTCGCGAAGGTCGTGATCGCACTGGCGAAGGCGAAGAAGCTCCATGACAAACGCGAGGATCTCAAACGGCGCGAGGCCGAGCGCGAGCTCGCACGCGGCATCAAGGGCACGCGCACGTGAGCGCCCTGGTTTGGTTCGTGCTCGCGATCGCGGCGCCGCCGTCCCCGGTGCAGGCCGTGGTGATCGCCACGCCGCGCGGCGAGACGAGCGTGCCTGTGACGAACGAGCGCGGCACCGCCGCCGTCGCGGCGCCGCTGCTGTCGGCGCCGCTCGGCGTCATCGTGGCGCTCGACGGCTCCCGCGTGGCCGTGGGCCTGTCGGGTACCGTGTTCGTCTTCGAACTCGGCGCCCCATTTGTGCGCACCGGCGGTGTCGTCTACGGACTCGTGGGAGAGCCGTACGTCGCCCGCGACACCGTCTTCCTCCCGCTCACCTGGCTGGCGGATTGTGTGCCGCGGGCGCTCGGCGGTCGTTATCGCTGGGACGCCTCCGGCGCAGGCGCGCGCCTGGTGGAGCTGCCGGTCGCTGGCACTGTGGCCGCAGCGCCACCGCCGGTCGTGGTGCCACCACCGAATCCGACCCCCGCCGCCGCCGTCCCCGCTCCCAACCCCATGACTGGGCTGCGCTTGCGGCACACGGTCGTGGTGGACCCCGGACATGGGGGCGTCGATCCGGGAAACCCCGGGCGGTATTTCCCCGATGGACTGGTCGAGAAGGACATTACGCTCGCGATCGCGCGCCTTCTGCGGGCCGAGCTCGTGCGCCGCGGGATCGGTGCGGCGCTGACGCGCTCGGGGGACACGCTCATCGATCTGGCGGACCGGGGCGCGTTCTGCACCGCCGACTGTGACCTGTTCGTCAGCATCCACGTGAATGCGATGCCCGAAGGCCGGCGGACGGACCGGGCGAGTGGGGTCGAGACCTACTTTTTGTCCGATGCCAAGACCGAGGACCAGGAACGCGTCGCCAAGACCGAGAACAACGCGATCCGGTTCGAGACGGGTGCGTCGAGCGCGGCGACCGGTCCGCTGGGCTATATCCTGCGCGACCTCCAGCTGAACGAATACTTGCGCGAATCGGCCCAGCTCGCCGCGCTCGTGCAGGATTCCGTCGCGCGCATTCACCCGGGCGGCGGTCACGGCGTGCAGCAGGCGGGCTTCATGGTGCTCACCACGGCCCGCCGGCCCGCCATCCTGGTCGAGACCGGGTTCGCCACGAATCGGACCGATGGAGCGTTCCTCGCGTCGAGCCTGGGCCAGCATAAGATCGCGAACGCGATCGCCGACGGAATCGTGGCGTACCTGCTCGAGTTCGAGCGGAAGCTCGCCGTCGCGGCTCCGGCGAGGGGGCGGTGACGGCAGTTCGGCTGTTCGACGCGACCTTTCAAAATCCAGTCCTGCTCGCTTCCGGCACGGCCGGCTTCGGTCGCGAGGTGCTCCGCGTGATCGATTTGGACGCCCTCGGTGGCGTCGTCACCAAGGCCGTCACTCCCGAGCCCCGGCAAGGACACCCCGCGCCGCGCGTGGCCGAGTTTGTGGGCGGCATGCTCAATGCCGTCGGCCTCGCGAATCCGGGGCTCGAGGCGGTACGGGAGCACGAGCTCCCGTGGCTCGCGCAGCACGTCCGGCGCGCGCGAGTGCTCGTCAACGTGGCCGGCGCCACGGTCGACGACTACGTGCGCGTCATCGCGCGTCTCACGGATCTGGACGTGATCACGGCGTTCGAGGTCAACGCGTCCTGTCCCAACACGAGCGCCGGTGGGCTGGAATTCGGAGCAACACGCGAGGGGTTAGGGGAGCTGGTGCGGCGTTGTCGGGCCGCCACGACACGCCCGATCGCGGTCAAGCTTTCGCCCGTCCTGCCGGACATCGCCGGCATGGCTGAGGTCGCGAAGCAAGAAGGCGCGGCCGCAGTGACACTCGTGAACACGATCCCGGGCGCGCTGCACGACCGTCTGGGCAACGGTGCCGGTGGCGTGAGCGGTCCAGCGCTCCTTCCGATCGGCGTGCTGGCGACGCGCAAGGTGCGGGACGCGGTCGACATTGCGATCATCGGGGTCGGCGGCATCCGGACCGCTCGCGACGCGCGCGAGTATCTCGCAGCGGGTGCCTCGCTCGTCGCGATCGGGACCGCGGCGCTCGCGGACCCGCGCGTCCCACAGCGCATCGCGCGAGAGCTCGCGCGTGGCTGAGCTCATCGTCGCGTTTGACCTTCCGAGCGGGCGGGAAGCGCTCGACCTCGCGGCGCGGCTTTCGGGGCTTCGCTGGGCCAAGCTCGGTCCCAAGCTGCACGTCCGCGAGGGCACAGCGCTCGTCCGGGAATTCACGGCTCGCGGGATCCGCGTGTTCCTCGATCTCAAATGGCACGACATCCCGAGCGTCGTGGCAGGCGCGGTCGAAGCCGCGCGCGGGCAGGGCGTGACAATGGCCACCGTGCACACGCTCGCCGGGTCGGCGGTGCTAGCGGCGGCCGCAGCGGTGGCCGGCGAGCTGGCCCTCGTGGGGGTCACCGTGCTCACCTCACACGAGGCCGTCGACTTCGAGCGCGTGGTCGGCCGCGGTGTGCCGGATCTCGGCGTCGAGACGGAGCGTCTGGCCCGGCTGGCGGTGACCGCGGGCCTGCGCGGTATCGTCGCATCGGGCCGCGACCTCCCGGTGCTCCGGGCGGCACTCGGACCGATTCCATGGATCGTCGTGCCCGGGATCCGAGCCCACGGCGATGCGAGCGGCGATCAAGCGCGTACGGTGACCGCGGGTGAGGCAGTGCGGCTGGGGGCGACCCACGTCGTGGTCGGCCGTCCGATCACGCAGGCCGGCGACCCCGTTGGGGTGTACCAGCGGTTGATGGAGAACTTCTGATGCGACGCCCAATCGCCGTGGCGCTTTTGCTCAGCGTCCTGGAGGCCGGCGGTGCGCGGGCCCAGGGGGGGGCCGGGGGCTCGCTCGCCGAAGCGGCCGAACGTGTGCGCCAGGCGTGGTTGGCGCACAACGTGGAAGCGATTGTGGGCCATGGTCCTAGCGTTGTGCTCCAGATTCCCGGGGCCGATCCGTCGGCTCCGGTGGATCGCGCGCAGGCGCTCGAACTGCTGCGCCGGCACCTCCGGGGAGGAACGGAGCGCCGGTTGACGGTGAGCGCCGTTCGGGAGGTCGAGCCCGAACGCGGCTACGCCGAGCTCGAGCGTCGGTACGTGGTCGCGGGCACGAGTGACGAGCGGCGCGAAACGCTGTTTCTCGGGTTTCGAAAATCGGGCGACGAATGGGTCCTGACCGAGTTGCGGAGTGCGCCGTAATCGCGCCCCTTGCGCGAACTTACAGCCCCGTCTACAATTCAAGACTCAATTGGAAAATTTTTCCCGGGAGCGCCCGTCTTGAAGGTCCGGACTAGCGTGAAGCCGATCTGTGAGCACTGCAGAGTGATCAAACGGCGCGGCGTGATCCGCGTCATCTGCAAGCGTAGCCCCAAGCACAAGCAGCGGCAGGGGTAGCGGATGGCACGTATTGCAGGGGTCGACCTGCCGCGCGACAAGAAAATCCTGTACGCCCTTCCGTACATCTACGGCATCGGAGCTCGGAACGCGAAGAAGATCCTGGCGGAGACCGGGGTGAATTCCGACGCGCGCGTGCGCGACCTCCGGGACGCGGAGGTGGCGCGGCTGCGTCAGGTGATCGAGCGTGACTACAAAGTCGAGGGCGCACTGCGGACGGAAGTCGCGATGAACATCAAGCGGCTGATGGATATCGGGACGTATCGCGGGTCGCGCCACCGGAAGAACCTGCCGGTGCGCGGTCAGCGCACGCACACCAACGCGCGCACCAAGAAGGGGCCGCGGCGCGCCATTGCGGGCAAGAAGAAGCCCTTGCTGAAAAAGTAAATGGCACAGGCGAAAGCAGCGGGCGCGAAGCGCGTCAAGAAGGTCGTGGAGGCCGAGGGCATCGCCCACATCACGGCGACGTTCAACAATACCCTCATCACCATCACCGACATGCAGGGGAACGCCATCACGTGGGGCTCCTCTGGCAAGGCGGGCTTTCAGGGCTCAAAGAAATCGACGCCGTTCGCGGCGACCGTCGCGGCCGAGCAGGCGGCGCGTGAGGCGCTGAACCTCGGTGTCCGGCGCGTCCACGTGCGGGTGCAGGGACCGGGGTCGGGACGGGAATCGGCGATCCAGGCGTTGGCCACGGCGGGTTTGCAGATTCGTTCGATCCGCGACGTCACCCCGATTCCCCACAACGGGTGCCGGCCGCCCAAGAAACGGCGGGTCTGAGTCATGGCGCGTTATACCGGACCCGCCTGCAAGCTCTGCCGCCGCGAGGGCACGAAGCTGTTCCTCAAGGGGACGCGCTGCCTCACCGAGAAGTGCGCGGTCGAACGCCGGGCGTATCCCCCGGGTCAGCACGGCCAGTCGTCGGGCCGGCGCCGCAAGGCGTCCGACTACCAGCGGCAGCTGCGAGAAAAGCAGAAGGTCAAGCGGATCTATGGGCTGTCGGAGCGCCAGTTCCGCAACATCTTCGACCGCGTGCTGAAGGAACCCGGCGTGACGGGCGAGGCGTTACTCGTGGCGCTCGAGAGCCGGCTCGACAACCTCGTCTATCGGATGGGGTTCGCCGTGTCCCGGCGGCAGGCGCGCCAGCTCGTGCGGCACCGCCACGTGCAGGTGGACGGTCGGACGGTGAACGTGCCCTCGTTCCGGGTCCGTCCGGGCGAGGAAGTCAAACTCGCTGACGCGAGCCGCGAGCTCGTGCAGGTGAAGCTCGCCCTCGAGCAATTCGGACGAGGGCAGCCCGTGTCCTGGATTCAAGTCGATACCGACAAGGCGCTCGGCAAGATGACGCAGCGGCCCACCCGCGACGCCATCCCGATCGCCGCGCAAGAACAGTTAATCGTCGAGCTCTATTCCAAGTGATGACGACTCTTGATTTGACGGGGCTGGTTCGCCCGCACCTGGTCGAGATGACCAAGCGGGAGGACAATGCCAATGCCGCCGAGTTCCGCCTTCAGCCGCTCGAGCGGGGGTACGGCTACACGCTGGGCAACTCCCTGCGTCGGATGCTGCTCTCCTCCCTCCGCGGGGCCGCTGTGTGGGCCTTCCGCCTGGACGGCGTCGTACACGAGCACCAGACCATTCCCGGCGTGGTCGAGGACGTGCATCAGATCATCCAGCGGCTCAAGGCCCTGACGCTCGTGCTCGCGCCCGACGTCGACGAGGCGGTGCTCCACGTCAAGCACGACAAGGCCGGGCCGGTCTACGCGCGGGACATCGAGGCGCATAGTGCGGTGACGATCGTGAACCCCGACCAGCTGCTCTTCACGGTGCAAGACGACCGCGAGATCGGCGGCGAGCTGTACGTGAACAAGGGCCGGGGATACGTGGAGGCCGAGCAGCACCCCGTCGATCGGACCATGCCGGTCGACGTCGTGCGCGTGGACTCGATCTACAATCCCGTGCGGCGCGCCAACTTCACCGTGGCGGAGACGCGCGTCGGCCAGCGCACCGACTACGACCGCTTGACGCTGACCGTCGAAACCAACGGCACCATCTCGCCTGAGGATGCCGTGGCGTATGCTGCGGCGCTCGCGCAGGAGCATTTCCGCTTCTTCGTGGACTTCGGGAAGGTCCCGATGGTCGCCGCCACGGCACCGGGGAACGGGGGCGCCGGCACGGGCCGGATGCGCGAAACGCTCGCCCGCTCGATCGACGACGTCGGCTTGTCGGTCCGATCGGTCAACTCGCTCAAGAACTCGAACATTCGCACCCTCGGAGATCTCGTGCAGTATCGCGAGGAAGATCTCCTCAAGGTGAAGAACGTCGGGGAAAAGGCGCTCGGCGAAATCGCGGAGCTGCTCCGGCGCGAAGGGCTCAACTTTGGGATGAAGTTCGAGGAGACCGGCGAGGAGTGGAAGGTGCTCGATCCCGGGATGCCACCGCAGGCGCAGGTGAGCGAAGGAAACGGGGAGTAATGCGGCATCGGGCCAAAGGTCGGCAGCTCTCGCGCACCGCGAGCCACAAGAAGGCGCTGCTCGCCAATCTCGCGACCAGCCTCTTTCGCCACGACAAGATCGTGACCACGGAGGCGAAGGCGAAAGAGTTGCGCCCGTACGCGGAGCGCCTCATCACGCTGGCGCGACGCGGCGACCTCCACGCCCGGCGATTGGTGGAGCGCCGGCTCAAAGACCGCGACGTGACGCACCGCTTGTTCAAGGACCTGGGGCCCCGCTTCGCGGCGCGGCCGGGCGGCTACACGCGCATCGTCAAACTCGGACACCGCGCGGGTGACGGCGCTGACGTAGCTCGGATTGAACTGCTGAGTGAGTGACGGGCTGAGAGGCCGCCCTGCGAGACCATGAAGGGGGACCCTGGGTCCCCTTTTTCGTTACGCCGCCTTGGTGACCCGATTCGACTTGAGGCAGCGCGTGCAGACCCGGATGCGCCGGGTCGTTCCGTCCACGACGGCGCGCACCCGCTGAAGATTGGGGTACCATCGCCGGTTGGTCTTGTTATTCGCGTGGCTGATGTTGTGCCCCGTGATGGGGCCTTTGCCACAGATGTCGCAGACTCGAGCCATGGACCTGTCCGACTGAGGAAATGAGCGCTTCGGCAAAGCGGCCTAAAGCTAAACCGGCCAAAAGGGTGGGGCAACCCCGACGCACGGCGCTCATCACCGGAATCACCGGGCAGGACGGCTCGTACCTGGCGGAGTTCCTCCTGGGGAAGGGGTACGAGGTCGTCGGCGTGGTGCGCCGCACGTCGCACGATTCCTACGAGCGCATCGGGCACCTGCTCGATCGCGTCCACATCGTCCCCGCCGATCTGTTGGACCAACATTCGCTCACCTCCGTCGTGCGCGATGCCAAGCCGGACGAGGTCTATAATCTGGCGGCCCAGAGCTTCGTGCCCACATCGTGGGCCCAACCCGTGCTGACGGGCGAGTTCACCGCCCTCGGCGTCACGCGGCTGCTCGAGGCCGTACGGCTCGCGCACCCGGCGGCGCGCTTCTACCAGGCGAGCTCCTCCGAGATGTTCGGCAAGGCGCAGGAAACGCCGCAGCGCGAGAACACGCCGTTCTATCCGCGGTCACCCTACGGGGTCGCCAAGGTCTACGGCCACTGGATCACGGTGAACTATCGTGAGTCCTACGGTCTGTACGCGGTGAGCGGCATTCTCTTTAACCACGAGTCGCCGCGCCGCGGTCTGGAGTTCGTGACGCGCAAGGTGAGCCACGGTGTGGCCCGCATCGTGAAGGGCAAGAGTCGCGATCTGGAGCTCGGCAATCTCGAGGCCCGGCGCGACTGGGGGTTCGCCGGCGACTACGTCGACGCCATGTGGCGCATGCTGCAGCGGCCCAAGCCGGCAGATTACGTGGTCGGGACCGGCCAGACGCACTCGGTTCGCGAGCTGTGCGAGGTGGCGTTTGCCCACGCCGGGCTCGACTGGAAACAGCACGTCAAGGTCGACCAGCGGTTCGTCCGGCCGGCCGAGGTCGACCTCTTGCAGGCCGACCCGTCCAAGGCCCGGCGCGACCTCGGCTGGACGCCGCGGACGAGCTTCGTGGAACTGGTGCGTATGATGGTGGACGCGGACCTGGAGCGCGTGTCGTGAAGGTCCTCGTCACCGGGGCCGATGGGTTCGTCGGCCGCTGGCTGATCCGCCGGCTGCTCGCGGACGGCCGCGAGGTGTACGGTGCCGTTCGCCCCGGTCAGAGCCCGCCCCCCGTCGCACCGGCGGCCGATCTGACGCCCGACGAGCATGCCCAGGTCCGGTGGCTCCCGCTCGAGCTCACCGACGCGGAGTCGGTGCGAGCGTGCGTCGATTTGCCCTACGACGCGATCGTACACCTCGCCGCCGTGTCGTCGACCAGCGACGCCACGCGCGATCCGGGGTTCGCGTGGAACGTGAACGCCGCCGGCACGGCGCGCGTGGTGCACGTGCTGGGCCACGCCCGCCGGACCGGTCGCGCCGACCCGATCGTGCTCGTCGCCTCGACGGCCGAGGTATACGGACCGTGCGACGAGGCCCGGCCGCGCCGCGAGACGGATCCGATCGCGCCGGCGTCGCCCTACGCCGCGAGCAAGGCGGGGGAGGAGATCGCCGCGCTCGAGGCGTGGCGTCGCACCGGGCTGCGGGTGGTGGTCACGCGGGCGTTTGCACACACGGGCCCGGGTCAGGATGCGAGGTTCGTCGTTCCGGCCTTCGCCGAGCGCCTACGCGCCGCGAAACGGGTCGGAGCCCCGGTCGTCAAGGTCGGCAATCTCGAGCCGGTGCGCGAGTTCCTGCACGTGCGCGATGTGGTCGACGCGTATGCGCGCCTGCTCGTCAAGGGACAGCCCGGTGAGATCTACAACATCGCGTCTGGGCAGGCCGTGTCGCTCGAGGACCTGTTCGATCGGCTGGCCGCCCTGATCGGCATTCGGCCCATTCCCGAGGCGGACCCGGACCTCATGCGCGGCGGCGACGTGCTTCACCTGGTGGGCGACGCCTCGAAGCTCCGGGCAGCCACCGGGTGGGCCCCGCGCTACGACTTGAACGCCACCCTGCGGGACGTGCTCAATGCCCAAGCGGACTGACCTCCGGAGCATTCTGCTCATCGGCTCCGGGCCGATCGTGATCGGCCAGGCCGCCGAGTTCGACTATTCGGGCACCCAGGCGGTGAAAGCCCTCAAGGAAGAGGGCTACCGGGTGATTCTCGTCAACTCGAATCCCGCGACGATCATGACCGACCCGGAGCTCGCGGACCGGACGTACGTCGAGCCCGTGACGCCGGAGTGGGTGCGGCGTGTGATCGAGCGGGAGCGTCCCGACGCGCTGCTCCCGACCATGGGCGGGCAGACCGCGTTGAACGTGGCGATGGCCCTGGCCAAAGACGGCACGCTTGAGCGTTTCGGGGTCGAGCTCATCGGGGCGAATGCGCGCGCGATTCAGATGGCCGAGGACCGGGCGGAGTTCGCGGCGGCCATGGGGCGCATCGGCCTGGCGACGCCGGTGGGCCGGACGGTGGGCACGGTCGCGAACGCGCTCGCGGAAGCGGCCGAGACGGGATACCCGGCGATCATCCGCCCGTCGTTCACGCTGGGCGGGACGGGCGGCGGGATCGCGTACAATCGCGCCGAGCTCGAGGAGATGGTCGAGCGGGCGCTCGAGTTGTCACCCGTGCACACGACGTTGATCGAGCGGAGCGTGCTCGGGTGGAAAGAGTTCGAGCTCGAGGTGATGCGCGACCATCGGGACAACGTGGTCATCGTGTGCTCGATCGAGAACGTCGACCCCATGGGTGTCCATACGGGCGATTCGATCACGGTCGCGCCCGCCATGACGCTCACGGACCGCGAGTACCAACGCATGCGCGACGCCGCGATCGCCATCATCCGCGAGATCGGGGTGGAAGCGGGCGGTTGCAACATCCAGTTCGCCGTCAACCCGGCGGACGGCGAGATGCTCGTGATCGAGATGAACCCGCGCGTCTCCCGGTCGTCGGCGCTGGCCTCGAAGGCCACGGGGTTCCCCATCGCGCGGATCGGCACGAAGCTCGCCGTCGGGTACACCCTGGACGAGCTGCCGAACGACATCACGAAGACCACGCCCGCGTCCTTCGAGCCCGTGCTCGATTACGTGGTCGTCAAGGTGCCGCGGTTCGCGTTCGAGAAGTTCCCGACGGCCGACTTCCGCCTCACGACCCAGATGAAATCCGTGGGTGAGGCGATGGCGATCGGCCGCACCTTCAAGGAAGCCTTCCAGAAAGGACTCCGGGCGCTCGAGATCGGGAGACCCGGATGGGTGGTGGGCCAGACCCTGGTGGACGACCGGCTGACGAGCGATAGCCCAGAGGACCTCCGAGTGGCGCTGCGGACGCCAACGCCCGAGCGGATCTTCCAGATCAAGCGCGCTCTGCTCGCCGGCGTCTCGGTGGACGACGTGGCGCGGGCGACGGGGATCGATCCCTGGTTCCTCTATCAGATGGAAGAGCTGATCGAGGCGGAGCGCTGGTTCGCGGGGCTGGGGGAGTCGGCGGCGGGGGGGGGGGCTCCGGAGCTCCGTCGCATGAAGCGCATGGGGTTCTCGGACTGCCAGCTCGCGGCGCTGCGGGGAACCACGGAAGCGGCCATCCGCGAGGCGCGCTGGCGGCTCGACGTGCACCCCGTCTATAAGACCGTCGATACCTGCGCGGGAGAATTTCCCTCCGCCACGCCGTACCTCTACAGCTCGTACGACGCGGAGAACGAGTCGACGCCGTTCGGCGCCGACGGCGTCGTGATCCTCGGCAGCGGGCCCAACCGCATCGGACAGGGGGTCGAGTTCGACTACTGCTGTGTGCGCGCCGGGCTCGCCTTCCGTGAGCTGGGCCTCAAGACCATCATGATCAATTCGAACCCCGAGACCGTGTCGACCGATTTCGACATCTCGGACAAACTGTACTTCGAGCCCCTCACGCTCGAGGACGTGCTGGAGATCGTGCGCTGGGAACGACCCAAGGGCGTGGTGGTTCAGCTGGGCGGCCAGACGCCCTTGCGGTTGACCAAGCCGCTCGAGGCGGCGGGAGTGCCGATTCTCGGGACGCCGCCGGACTCGATCGACATCGCGGAAGACCGTGAGCGGTTCGAGGCGCTGGCGGACCGCCTGGGGGTGACCCAGCCCGCGAACGGCACGGCGCGATCCGTGGCGGAGGCGGTGATCGTCGCGGACAAAATCGGTTTTCCGGTCCTGGTCCGGCCGTCGTACGTGTTGGGCGGCCGCGCCATGGAGATCGTCTACGACGAGGGCTCGCTGCGAGACTACTTCGAGAAGGCGGCGCGGGTCGCCCCCGAGCATCCGGTGCTCATCGACCGCTTCCTGGAGGACGCGTTCGAAGGCGACGTGGACGCCCTGGCCGACGGCACGCGGTGCGTGGTGGGGGGGGTGATGCAGCACATCGAGGACGCCGGCGTCCATTCGGGCGATTCGGCGTGTGTGCTGCCGCCCTATCTGATCGGGGACCGGCAAGTCGACGAAATGCGGCGCTATACCAAGGCCTTCGCCAAGGCCCTCGGCGTCGTGGGCTTGATCAATGTGCAATTCGCCATCAAGGATGGCGTCGTCTATGTCCTAGAGGTCAATCCACGGGGGTCCCGGACGGTCCCATTCGTCAGCAAGGCGACCGGCGTATCCCTCGCCAAGCTTGCGGCGGCCGTCATGGCCGGGCACACCCTGGACGAACTGGGCGTTCCCGATGACCTTCCGCTGCCCGGGGTGGCCGTTAAAGAGGCCGTCTTCCCCTTCACGAAGCTGCCCGGCGTGGATACCATCCTGGGCCCGGAAATGCGCTCGACGGGCGAGGTGATGGGATTGGCGGACAGCTTCGGGATGGCGTTCGCCAAGGCGCAGATCGCCGCGGACGGCAGCCTGCCGCTGCAGGGCGCGATTTTCGTGACGGTGAACGATTCAGACAAGCCCACGGTGCTGCCGATCGTGCGGCGGTTTCACGAGATGGGGTTCCGTATCGTGGCCACGGAGGGCACGGCGCGCTACGTCCGGACGCGGGGCGTGCCCGCGGAGTTGGTGGCCAAGGTGCACGAGGGGCGACCCAACGCGATCGACCTGATCGTGTCCGGGGACGTGCAGCTCTTGATCAACACGCCCCTCGGGAAGTTCACGCAAGCGGACGATTACGCGATCCGGCGCGCCGCGCTGATGCACCGCGTGCCGTACACGACGACGATGTCGGCCGCGAGCGCCGCATGCGATGCGATCATCGCGCTCCGCAGCCGAACGGGTAGCGTGAGGAGTCTTCAAGAATGGCACGAAAGAACGACCGTCGAAAAGCAGCCGCCGGCAGCCGCAAGGACGCCGGCGGGAAGCCCCGCGCCGGTCGGCCGGGCGTAGCGGCGAAGGCGCCGGCCAAGGCGAGCGGCAAGGTCGGCAAGCCCGCGGCCAAGCCGGCGACGCCGGCCCCGGCCCCGAAGCCGAAGTTTCGCGGCCGGGTGCTCGAGAACGAGCCTCTCGCCCCTCACACCACGTACCGGATCGGCGGTCCGGCGCGTTACCTCGTCACGCCCGCCGACGCCGATGACGTCGCCAAGGCGCTCGACCTTGCACAAGACCGCGGGCTCCCGTGGGTCGCGCTGGGACTCGGCTCGAACGTGCTCGTCAAGGACGGCGGCTTCCCGGGCGTCGTGATCCGCATCGGGAAGGGTCTCGACCGCTTCGAGATGAAAGGTGCGACGGCGATCGTGGGAGCCGGAATGCCGACGCCGCTACTCGCTCGCCGCACGGCGGAGGCGGGGTTCGCCGGCGTCGAGCGGTTTCGGGGCATCCCCGGGACGGTGGGCGGCGGCGTGTACATGAATGCCGGCGCGCACGGGGCCGAGTTCGCGGAAGTGCTCACCGAAGCCACCGTGATGGACGCCAAGGGGAAGATCCGGCAGATCCCGCGCAAGCAGATCTCGTTCAAGTACCGCTCCTCGAACCTCGGTAACGTGATCGTGCTGGAAGCAAAGCTCGCGCTCATCGAGGAGCCTGCGGCAAAGCTGAAAGAAATTCAGGAAAAGCTGCTGCGCTGGCGCAAGGCCGGGACCCCCTTCGATCAGCCGTGCGCCGGGTCGGTCTTCAAGAACCCGGGCGGGCCGCGGACCGCCGGAGTGCTGATCGACGAGTGCGGCCTCAAGGGCTTCACCATCGGGGGCGCGCAGGTCTCCACGCTCCACGCGAATTACTTCGTCAACACCGGCACCGCGACCGCGAGTGACGTCCTCAAGTTGATCGACCATGTGCGGAAGGCGGTCTTGAAGAAGACCAGCGTCGAGCTCGAGCTCGAGATCAAGGTGATCGGAGCGTAGATGGCGGACTACTTCGTCCACGAATCGAGCTACGTCGACGATGGTGCGCAGGTCGGCCGGGGCACGAAGATCTGGCACTTCTGCCACGTGATGCCGGGCGCCGTGATCGGCGAGCGCTGCAGCATCGGGCAAAACGTGGTCGTGATGCCGGGCACGCGCATCGGCACGAACGTGAAGATCCAAAACAACGTGTCGATCTACGAAGGGGTCACGCTCGAAGACGACGTGTTCTGCGGGCCGTCCTGCGTGTTCACGAACGTCCTGAACCCCCGCAGCCACGTGTCGCGCAAGCACGAGTATCGCGAGACGCTGGTGAAGCGCGGCGCGTCCATCGGGGCCAACGCCACGATCGTCTGCGGCGTGACGCTCGGCGAATACGCCTTCATCGGTGCCGGCGCCGTCGTCACCTCCGACGTGCCGGCCTACGCCCTGATGGTCGGCGTCCCCGCCCGTCGGGTGGGGTGGATGTGTCAGTGTGGTGAGCGACTCGCCGTGGCGCGTGGCGCCGCGACCTGCGCCGCCTGTGGCACGGCATACCAGGAGACTGACGGCGCGCTGCATCGCATTGCCCAGCCCCGCCGGGTCGGGTAATTTCCTTCCCCCTCTTTCTTATTGGATTCCTGACACCGTGAACGTGCCGTTATTGGACCTCGTGGCGCAATATCGCGCGATCAAGGACGAGGTCCTGCCCGCCCTGCAGGCGGTCATCGAGTCGCAGCAATTCGTGATGGGTCCCTCGGTCCCGCAGCTCGAGGGCGCGATCGCCCAGCTCGCGCGCGCGAAGCACGGCATCGCGTGCGCCAGCGGGACGGACGCGCTGCTCTTGCCGCTCAAGGCGCTCAATCTCGAGCCGGGGGACGAGGTCATCACCACGTCGTTCACGTTCTTCGCCACGGCCGGGGCAATTCACAACGCCGGCGGAACGCCGGTCTTCGTGGACATCGAGCCGGGCACGTTCAATCTCGACCCGGGCGCCGTAGAAGCGGCGGTCACTCCGCGCACGCGGGCCATCCTGCCCGTTCATCTGTACGGCCAGATGGCCGCCATCGAGCGGTTGATGCCGATCGCGCGGGCCCATGGGCTCAAGATCGTCGAGGACGCGGCCCAGGCGATCGGGGCGCGCCGCCGCGTCGACGGCGAATGGCGGATGGCGGGCGAGTTGGGCTGGGCGACCGGGTACTCCTTCTTCCCGAGCAAGAATCTGGGTGCCTGGGGCGACGGCGGCATGATGGTCACGTCCGACGACACGGCGGCCGAGCGGCTCCGCAAGCTGCGGCTGCATGGCGGCGCGAAGCAGTACCATCACGACGAGATCGGAACCAACTCGCGACTCGACTCCGTGCAGGCCGCGATCCTGCTCGCCAAGTTGCCACACCTCGCATCCTGGTCGAGTAAGCGGCGCGAGCACGCGGCGTCCTACACCCGAGCGCTCGACGGCGTGTCGGCGGTCCGGACACCGGTCGTGGACAGCTGCAACGAGCCGATCTTCCATCAATACACGCTGCGGGTCGAGCGCCGGGACGAGCTGCAGGCCCATCTCAAGAGTCACGGGATCGGAAACGCTGTGTACTACCCCGTGCCCCTACATCTCCAGAACTGCTTCCGTCACCTCGGCTACAAGAAAGGCCGGCTCCCGGAGGCGGAGCGGGCGGCGACCGAAGTGATCTCGCTCCCCATCTATCCCGAGCTCACGCCTGACCAGGTCGGTTTTGTGGCAGAGACGATCCGCGGGTTCTACCGGTGAGCCGCCTTCGCGTGGGCGTCATCGGCGCCGGCGCGTGGGGGAAGAATCACGTGCGCACGGTGGCCACGCTCGCCGAGGCGGAGCTCGCGGGGGTGTGTGACGCCGATCCGAAGACACGAGAGAAGCTGACGCGCCAGTATCCGGCGGCGCACATCACCGGCGACGTCGCCGATCTCCTGGGTCGGGTCGACGCCGTGGTGATCGCCTCCCCCGCCGCGACGCACGCGCGGGTCGCCCGGCAATGCATCGAAGCCGGGAAGCCATGTCTGGTCGAGAAGCCGTTCGCCCTGAGCACGGGCGACGCGGAAGCGGTCGCGCAGGCGGCAGCCAAGCACGACGTGCCCGTTCTCACCGGGCATCTCCTCGTCTTCCACCCGGCCGTCGAGCGGCTCCGGACCCTGGTGCAGACCGGGGAGCTGGGTCGCATCTATTACTTGTACGGGCTTCGCGTCAACCTGGGGCAGGTTCGCGCCGACGAGAACGCGCTCTGGAGCTTCGGGCCGCACGACGTGTCAGTGGCATTGTACTTGCTTGGGGAGACTCCGGTGCGTGTGGCCGCGCACGGGAAGAGCTACCTGCAGCCGAAAGTCGAGGACGTCGTGTTCCTGACCATGGAGTTCGGGAGCGGCGTGCTCGCGCACGTGCAGTTGTCCTGGCTCGACCCCCACAAAGAGCGGAAACTCACGGTGGTGGGAGCGACAAAAATGGTCGTGTTCGACGATATGGAAGCGCGCGAGAAGCTGCGGATCTACGATAAGGGCGTGCAGCGGCCGCCCGAGTACGGGTCATACGGCGAGGCGCTGTCGATCCGGGAGGGCGACATCTTCATTCCCAAGATCCCGAACGTCGAGCCGCTCGCGGCCGAGCTCAGCCACTTCGTAAAAGTGGCCCGGCGCACCGAGGCGCCGCGCGCCAGCGCCGCGGACGGCGTGGCCGTGGTCAAGGTGCTCGATGCCGCCACGCGCTCGCTCTCGGCGGGCGGCGCCCCGGTCAGCCTATGAGCACGGCCTCCACCACTACCGCCAGCGCCGCCGACGTCCTCGTCGCGAAAGCCAAGGACCGCTCGGCGCTGATCGGGATCGTCGGCTTGGGGTACGTGGGCCTTCCGCTGGCGATGGAGTTCGCCCGCGCCGGCTTCCACGTCCTGGGCTTCGATGTCGGCAAACATGTCGTCGACGGCGTGAATCAGGGCCGCTCCCACGTGCAGGATGTTCCGGGCGCACAGCTTACGGGGTTCGTCAAGTCGGGTGCGTTCGTGGCGACCACCGATCTGGCCCGCCTGCGCGAGCCGGACGTCGTGTCCATCTGCGTTCCGACGCCGTTGTCGAAGACCAAAGATCCGGACGTGAGCTACGTCCTGGCGGCGACGAATTCCGTGAAACAGGCGCTGCGCCGGGGCCAGCTCATCGTCCTCGAGTCCACCACCTATCCGGGGACCACGCGGGAGCTCATGCTGCCCGCGCTCGAAGCGACCGGGCTGAAGGTCGGTGAGGACTTCTTCCTGGCGTTTTCTCCCGAGCGTGTGGATCCGGGCAACCCGCAGTGGAACACGCACAACACGCCCAAAGTGGTGGGCGGTATCACCGATGAGTGCCGCCGGGTGGCGATCGCGGTCTATGAGCCGGCGATCGAGAACCTCGTTCCGGTGTCGTCTACGGAAGCGGCCGAGCTGGTCAAGATCCTCGAAAACACGTTCCGCAGCGTCAACATCGGCCTCGTCAACGAGATGGCCATCGTGTGCGACAAGCTCGGCGTCAGCGTGTGGGAAGTGATCGACGCCGCCGCCACGAAGCCGTTCGGGTTCATGAAGTTCATGCCGGGCCCCGGCGTCGGCGGTCACTGTATACCGTTGGATCCGCACTACCTGGCGTGGAAGATGCGCACGCTCAACTACCGCACGCGGTTCATCGAGCTCGCCGGCGAGATCAACGCCGAGATGCCCGAGTACTGGGTGGCACGAGTCGTCGACCGGTTGAACGAGCAGGGACGTGCCGCGCGCGGCAGCAAGGTCCTGGTGCTCGGCGTCGCGTACAAGAAGGACATCGATGACATCCGCGAAAGCCCGGCGCTCGACGTCATCCGGCTGCTGCAGCGGCGTGGCGCGGTGGTCTCCTACCACGACCCCCACGTTCGGAAGCTCAAGGACGAAGGCATCGACCTGGCGTCGCTCCCCCTGACGTCGGAGACGATCACCACGGCGGACTGCGTCGTGGTCGTGACCGATCACACCGACATCGACTACGCGCTCGTCGAGCGGTGTGCCCGGGTGATCGTCGACACGCGGAACGCGCTCGAGAAGGCGCGGCGTAAGGGCCGTACGCGGTGAAGATCGCCGTCGTCGGCACCGGTTACGTCGGGTTGGTTGCGGGTGCGTGTCTCGCCGAGACGGGCAACGACGTCATCTGCGCCGACGTAGACGGCGCGAAGATCGACAGCCTCAAGCAGAACCGCCTGCCGATTCATGAGCCCGGGCTCGAGCCCCTGGTGATTCGCAACCAGCGGGACGGGCGCCTGCAGTTCACGACCGACGTGGGTGGAGCGATCGAGCACGCGGAGGTCGTGTTCATCGCCGTCGGCACCCCGCCCGACGAAGACGGGTCGGCCGACCTACAGCACGTGCTCAGCGTCGCCCGGACCATCGGCCAACACATGAACAACTCGAAACTAGTGGTCACGAAGAGTACGGTGCCGGTCGGCACGGCCGAGCGAGTCCGTACCGAGATCGCCAAGCACACCAAGACGCCGTTTCAGGTCTGCGCGAACCCGGAGTTCCTCAAGGAAGGCGCCGCGGTCGAGGATTTCATGAAGCCGGACCGCGTCGTGGTGGGGGTGGACTCCGCGGACGCGGCGGACGTGATCAGCCAGCTGTACGCCCCGTTCGTCCGCACCGGGAACCCGATCATCTTCATGGATCTCCCGTCCGCGGAAATGACGAAGTACGCGGCCAACGCCATGCTCGCCACGCGGATTTCGTTCATGAACCAGGTCGCCCGGCTGTGCGATGCCGTCGGCGCCGATGTCACGCTCGTCCGCAAGGGGATCGGGTCGGACCGGCGAATCGGACCGGCGTTCCTGTTCCCGGGGCCGGGCTACGGGGGATCGTGCTTTCCCAAAGACGTGAAGGCGCTGATTCGCACTGGACAGGACCGTGGCGTACAGCTCGACATCCTGCAGGCGGTCGAGTCGGCCAACGAGCGGCAGAAGCGGGTCATCTTCGAGAAGCTCGAGCGGCGACTCGGACCCGACCTCCGCGGCGCCACGATCGGCGTGTGGGGGCTGGCGTTCAAGGCGGAGACAGACGACGTGCGAGAGAGCCCCGCGCTCGTGCTGGTCGAGCAGCTGCTTGGGGTGGGAGCGCGCGTGCGCGTGCACGACCCGGCCGCCGCCGCGTCCGCGCGGCGTCACCTGGGCGACCGCGTGACGTACGCGGCCAACGCGTACGGGGCCGTCGAAGGCGCCGCGGCGCTGGCCATCGTGACCGAATGGCTGGAGTACCGCAACCCGGACTTCGAGCGGATCAAACGCGCGCTCTCCCGATCCCTGATCGTGGACGGGCGTAACCTGTACGATCCGCAGCGGATGGCACGTCTGGGATTCATCTATGAGAGCATCGGGCGCCCCGTGGCATGCGCGTCCTCGTAACCGGCGCGGCAGGGTTTCTCGGCTCACACCTGTGTGACCGACTGCTCGCCCTGGGCCACCGCGTCGTCGGCATGGACAACTTCAGCACCGGGAACAAGGCCAACCTCGAGCACCTCAAGAGTCACCCCAACTTTCAGATCATTCTTCACGACGTCGCGAACTTCATCGAAGTCCAGGGACCGCTCGAGGGCGTGTTCCACTTCGCCAGCCCCGCGAGCCCCGTCGACTACCTGGAGCTGCCGATCCAGACGCTGAAGGTCGGCTCGTTGGGGACGCACAAGGCCCTCGGGCTCGCGAAGGCGAAAGGCGCGCGTCTGCTGTTGGCGTCGACCTCGGAGGTCTACGGGGATCCGCTCGTGCACCCTCAGCCCGAGAGCTACTGGGGCAATGTCAACCCCGTCGGACCGCGCGGCGTGTACGACGAGGCGAAGCGGTTCGCCGAGGCGTTGACCATGGCGTACCATCGCGCCCACGAGCTCGACACGCGCATCGTCCGGATCTTCAACACCTACGGCCCGCGCATGCGTCCCCACGACGGGCGCGTCGTGTCCAACTTCATCGTCCAGGCACTCAAGGGTGAGCCGCTCACCGTGTACGGCGACGGCTCTCAGACGCGGTCCTTTTGCTACGTCGACGACCTCGTCGAGGGGATCGTGCGCCTGTTCGAGCGCGGCGGGCCGGAGCCGACGAACATCGGGAATCCCAACGAGTTCACGGTGCGCCAGCTGGCCGAGCTGGTGCTCCGGCTCACCGGCAGCTCCAGCTCCATCACCGTCGAGCCGCTCCCCACCGACGACCCGAAGGTCCGCCAGCCCGACATCCAGCGCGCGCGGGAAACGCTGGGCTGGGAGCCGAAGGTGTCGTTGGAGGACGGGCTGCAGCGCACCATCGAGTACTTCCGCGGGCTCCTGCGGTGAGGGCCAGAATCCTCGTCACGGGCGCCGCCGGATTCATCGGGTCGCACGTGTGCGAAGCGCTGCTCGCCCGGGGCGACGAGGTGGTAGGCTTCGACAACTTCGACGCCTTTTACGCCCGACCGGTGAAAGAGCGGAACTTGGAAGGTCTGCGGCGCACGAAAGGCTTCCGCTTCGTCGAAGGCGATATCGTGCGCGACCCCCTGCTGCTCGACGGCGTGTCCGTCGTGCTGCATCTCGCGGCGCGTCCCGGCGTACGTCCCTCACTCGAGGACCCTGCGTCCTACAGCGAGACCAACGTGACCGGCACGGTGCGGGTGATCGAGGCCGCGCGCCGTGCCGGCGTCCGACGGATCGTGTTCGGCTCCTCGTCATCGGTGTACGGGGACGCGACGCCGGCGCCTTTCGCGGAAGACGCACCGGCCGCCTGGCCGATCTCGCCCTATGCCGCCAGCAAGCGGGCCGGCGAGCTGATGGCGCAGGCCTTCGCCCATCTGTACGGGCTCCAGATCGCCTGCCTGCGGTTCTTCACCGTGTACGGGCCCCGTCAGCGGCCCGATCTGGCCATCCATCGGTTCACCCGCCTGATCGCCGAGGGGCAGCCGGTCCGCATGCACGGCGACGGGTCGAGCGAGCGGGACTATACCTATATTACGGACTGCGTGGATGGCGTCCTCTCCGCCGTGGAATGGACGGGCCGGTCCCGCCCCGCCGGGGTGGCGGAGCCCATCAATATCGGCGGGGGCGAGCGCGTGCGGCTCGACCGGCTGATCGATCTGATCGGGCGGACGCTGCGGCGGGAGGTCCGCATCGAGCGCCACGGGGACCAGCCAGGTGACGTGCGGCTGACCGCCGCCGACTTGCGCCGCGCGGAGCGCGAGCTGGGCTATCGACCCACGGTGGGGATCGAGGAAGGGATTCGACAGTTCGTCCGCTGGTACGAGGCGACCCATGGACGTAAGTCCTGAACATCTCGTCGGACAGGCTCGAGAACGATTTCAGCTGCAGGACTACTACGGCGCGATCCACCTCCTGGAAGACGTGGTCGCGACGGGACGTGCATTTGCCGATGCGCATCACCTCCTCGGCTTGTCGTACACACTCGTGGGGCAGCCCGACCAGGCACTGGTGCAGCTCGATCGGGCGCTCGCCCTGAACCCGCAGTACGTCGAAGCCCTCGTGCACCGCGCGATCGTGCTGAACGAGCTCGGGCGCGAGGCGGAGGCGGACGCCGCGTTCCGGCGGGCCGCGCAAGTGGGAGGGGAGCCGCGCCAGGGGTTCGCGGCGCACATAGCCGCGAAGCTGGCGAATCAGCACGCGCATCTGGGCGACGCCTACCTCGAGGCCGGTGGCCTGGGACGCGCCATCGACCAATACGAGGCCGCCCTGGCGCTCGGACCCGCGTTTCACGATCTGCGGTATAAGCTGGGGCGCATGCTGCTCGAGGCCGGTCGGGCCCTCGACGCGCGGGAGCACTTCGAGATCATCGTGCGGGCTCGGCCGACCTACCTCGATGCCGCCGCGATGCTCGGCCTCGCGTGTTATCTCGCCGGGGACGGATTGGCCGCGAAGGCCGTGTGGGAGGATTGCCGGGAACGCCGGCCGGAGGATCCACGAGTGGAGGCATATCTCGCGATGCTGGCGCGGAACGACACGGCGGTATCGATGGCCATGTCCGGCACCGAGTCGGGCGATGACCGCGGGCGGGGCGACGGAAGCGGCGGGCGAAAGAAGAAATCGTGACGCGCTGGGTCGTCCTCGGCGTGATCGCGGCGCTCGCCTGCCAGCCGAGTGCCGCCGACCACGAGGTGCTCGGTGACCGCGCGTACGCGGCGGGCGCCTACCGCGATGCCCTCGCGGAGTATGAGCTCGGGCTGAAGGTGGATCCTTCGAGCGGCAATCTCAACGCCAAAGCGGGTGCCGCCGCCCTGCACGTGGGCGAGTTCTCGACGGCCGTCGATGCGTACATCGCCCTCGGTCAGGACCGGTCCCGGGCGGGGGAGGCCGCCGACGGCTTGGAGCGGGTGGCGCGCGCGGCCCTCGCGGCCAGTGATCGGAGCGACGCGGCCCGGGGGCTCGCAGGCCTGCGCGCGGTGGCGCCGGGTCGGCCGCTGGGCCGCTATGCCCGGCTCGCCGCGCTCGACGCGGCCGATCGCGGAGACACGGCGGGGGCGATGGCGTTATTGCCCGCGGCCGCGGCGGCCGCGGGGGACGCCCGCATGGCCGACTCCCTTCTCTATGTGTACGGGATGAGCGCCGTGCGGGCGCGCGACTGTGCCACGGCGGTGCCCGTTTTCGAGGGCGTCATCCGGCGGCAACGGGAGCCGGCCGTGGCGGACGGGGCCCGCGAGGGATTGGGGCTGTGCTCGTTGGTCGAGGGCCAGCGTTTGCTCGACGGTGGCAAGCCAGCGGACGCGGAGGCCTGGTTTCGGCGCGCGACCGCCCCGGGCGCCCCGGCGGACGTCGTGCGCGGCGCGTTCATCGGCTTGGGAGACGTCCAGCTGGCGCAAGGCGACGTGGCGGCGGCGCTGGAGAGCTACCAGCAGGCGCTGACGGGTGGCACGCCCGGAGATACGATCACGCAGCGCGCGCAGGCCAAGATCAACGCGCTCGGGAAGGCGGACGCTCCGTCGTCGGCCGCTCCCCCGAAGCAGGAGTGAGAACCATGCGTCGCCTGACCCTGATCGCGATCGCCGCCGCGAGCATCGGGTGCCACCACGGCCCGCGCGTCGTGCCGGCGCCGGACCCCGTCGCGGAGCTGGCCCGGGCGCGCGCGCTGTTCCGCGAGGGCAAGTTCAACAAAGCGCTGGTGCTGTTCAAGCGACTCACCTACGAGATCGGGCCCACGCAACCGGAAATGGCCGAAGTGCAGTACGACCTCGCGGAATGCTACTTCCAGACGGGCGACCGCGTGCAAGCGGCCCATGATTTCCGTCAGGTGGCGGATCAGTTTCCCACGAGCGACTGGGCCCCGCTGGCGTTGCTCCGCGCCGGGGACGCCAACCTGCGACTCTGGAAGGACCCTGAGCTCGACCCTTCCTACGGCGAGACGGCGCTCGCGATCTACCAGGAGCTCGGCGGACGGTACCCGGGCACGGATGCCGCTTCGCGGGGACAAATCCACGTGCAGCAGCTGCGCGAGTGGTTCTCCCAGAAGGACTATAAGAATGGAATGTTCTACTTCAAGCGTCGCGCGTTCGACTCGGCGATCATTTACTTCAAGGACGTCATCGCCAACTATTCGGGCACGCAGCGGGTGCCGGACGCCTTGATGCGGCTCGTCGACAGCTATCGGGCCATCGGCTATGGCGATGAGCTGAAGGAAACGTGCGAGCACCTGCGACGGTTTTTTCCGCAGACCGAGGGTCTCGACAAATCTTGTCCCGCCGACGCGAGCGCCGCCGCGCCGTCCTGATCGCGCGTGGAGGCTCTGTTCGGCGGCTCGTTCGATCCCGTGCACGTCGGTCACCTGGTGGTGGCGGAAGCGGCGGGCGAAGCTCTGGGTGCCATGGTGCGGTTCCTGCCGGCGCGCGAGCAGCCGTTCAAGCACGCCGCGCATGTGGCGACCGCCGAGCAACGGGCTTGCATGCTCGAGCTGGCGGTCGCCGGGAACCCGCGGCTCGGGGTCGAGCGCATCGAGCTTGGCCTGCCCGCCCCTTCGTACACGGTGCGTACGCTCCGCGCCCTCGCCACGCGGGATCCGAGGCGCGTGGGGAACCGCTACACGTTGTTGTTGGGGGCGGATGCGGCCCGGGACCTGGGCGCGTGGTACGAAGTGGAGGCGCTTCCGGAGCTCGCGGATGTCGTCGTGTTCGCCCGACCGGGGGCGGGAGCGACGCTGCCGCGGCACCCCGCCATCCGGCGGGTGGTGGAAGTGCCGGCGATCGACGTCTCGGCGACGATGATCCGAGAGCGCGTGCGGGCAGGACGCTCCATCCGCTACTTGGTGCCCGAAGCGGTGCGCGAGTACATCGCCGCGCACGGGCTGTATCGCGAATAGAGGGTTGATGGCTTACAAGGATTGGTTCTCCAAGATCTTCGGCACCCGATTCCAGCGCGAGCTGAAGCGGATCCGCCCCGTCGTGGACGCGATTCATAGCCACGAGGAGCGGCTCAAGCAGGTGTCCGACGACGAGCTGCGCGCCCAGACGCCCAAGCTCCGCGGGCTGGTCGTCGAGCGCACGGGACCGCTGGCGGCGGAGGTCGAGCGCCTGAAGAAGGAAAAGCACGACTGCCCGGACGCCGAGCAGCGCAAGGAGCTGAGCTCCCAGCTCTCCCAGGCGGAGGCGGCCTACGTGAAAGCGCTGCAGGCGGCGCTCAGCGACGTCCTGCCCGAGGCGTTCGCCACCGTTCGCGAAGCGTGCCGCCGCCTCGTGGGAACCGAAGTCGTGGTCACCGGCCACGCGCTCAAGTGGGACATGGTGCCCTACGATGTCCAGCTCATCGGCGGCATCGTGCTGCATCAGGGGAAGATCGCCGAGATGGCGACCGGTGAGGGCAAGACGCTCGTCGCGACGCTGCCGCTGTACTTGAACGCCCTGGCGGGGCGGGGCGCCCATCTGGTGACCGTCAACAATTATCTGGCCCGTCGGGACTCGCAGTGGATGGGCCACCTGTTTACCTGGCTGGGCCTGACGGTCGGCTGCATCGATGACACCGAGCCGCAGACCCCCGAGCGGCGGGCCGCGTACCTCTGCGATATCACCTACGGGACGAACAACGAGTTCGGCTTCGATTACCTGCGCGACAACATGGTGTTCACGCTCGAGCAGCGCACGCAGCGGGCGCACGCCTATGCGATCATCGACGAAGTGGACTCCATTCTGATCGACGAGGCCCGAACTCCACTCATCATCTCCGGTCCGGTGGGAAGCGAGTCGGACGAGAAGTACGCGCAGTTCAACGCGCAGGTGGTGCAGCTCGTGCGCAAACAGACCGCCGTGACGAACGACCTCATCGCCAAGGCCGAGCCGCTCCTCGGGAACGAAAAGACCGCCTACGACGGCGCGACGCTCCTGTACCAGGCACAGCTCGGCACGCCGAAGAACAAGAAGCTGCTCAAGCTGCTCCAGGAGCCGGGGGTCAAGGTCCTCGTGCAACGCGTGGAGCTCGACGTCCTGGCGGACCGCAAGCTCCCGGCGCGCGACCAGAAGATGCGCCACATCGAGGACGAGCTGTATTTCGTCCTCGACGAGCGGGGCCACTCCGTGCACCTCACGGACAAGGGCGTGGAGACCATGTCTCCGCAGGATCCCAACCTGTTCGTGGTGCCGGATATCTCCCACGCGGTACACGAGATCGATCACGACGACGACCTCTCGCCCAAGGAGAAGGTGGAGCGCCGGCGGGAGGTCGAGGCCGAGTACGCACTGAAGAGTGAGACGCTTCATATCATCCACGCCCTGCTTCGGGCGCACGCGCTCTACGAGAAGGACGTCGACTACGTGGTCCAGGAAGGAAAGGTCCTGATCGTCGACGAGTTCACCGGACGGCTGATGCACGGGCGCCGCTGGTCGGAGGGGTTGCACCAGGCGGTGGAAGCCAAGGAAGGCGTCGCCGTGCAGGAGGAGACCCAGACGCTCGCGACCATCACCATTCAGAACTACTTCCGGATGTACGACAAGCTCGCCGGCATGACGGGGACCGCCGAGACCGAGGAGACCGAGTTTTTCCAGATCTACGGACTCGACGTCGTCGTCATTCCGACGAACCGGCCGGTGCGACGGGTCGACAAGCACGACCTCATCTACAAGACCCGGCGTGAGAAGTACAACGCGCTCCTCGACGAGGTGGAGCGACAGCACGGGCGCGGGCTGCCCGTGCTCGTCGGCACCGTCAATGTGGACGTGTCGGAGACGTTGTCCCGGATGCTCAAGCGGCGCGGCCTACGGCACGAGGTGCTGAACGCCAAGTATCACCAGCGCGAAGCGGAAATCGTGGCCCAGGCGGGCCAGCCCGCCGCGATCACGATCGCGACCAACATGGCCGGCCGCGGCACCGACATCAAACTCGGCCCGGGCGTGAAGCAGTGCCAGGTATGCGGCATTACCGCGCACCAGGCGCCCTTCGGCCAGCAGATCGAGCGCCCCGATCTCGCCGTCGAAGAGATCAAGCGGCGCGCGTGCAACGACGATCCCCCCTGCGGGCTCGTGATCATCGGCACCGAGCGGCACGAGGCGCGGCGAATCGACCGGCAGCTCCGCGGCCGCTCCGGACGCCAGGGCGACCCCGGACAGAGCGTGTTCTTCCTCTCGCTCGAAGACGACCTGATGCGGCTCTTCGGCTCGGACCGGATCGCGCGCTGGATGGACCGGACGGGCGCCGAGGACAACGAAGTGATCACGCACCCGTGGGTGACGAGCGCCATCGGGCAGGCCCAGAAGCGGGTGGAGTTGCAGAACTTCCAGGCACGCAAGCGGCTGCTCGAGTACGACGACGTAATGAACCAGCAGCGCGAGGTGATCTACTCACTGCGGCTGTTCGCGCTCGAAGGAGGAGAGGAGCTCAAGGCCGAAGCGCTCCGCATGGTCGAGCAGGCAGTGGAAGCGCTGGCCGACGAGCTGATCGGCACCGCGAAAGATGCCCACCAGTGGGACCGGGCCCTGATGGAAACCGAGTTCCTGCTCAAGTTCCTGATCTCCGTGCCCGGAGTCACCGAGGCCACGAAGATCCGGAGCCGCGAGGAGCTCGTGCAGGCCGCGCAGCAAGCGGGGCGGGCGGCGTTCGCCGCCAAGCTCGAGCATTTCCAGGAAGTCGAAGCGAAGGTCGGCGCGGTCAACCTCGGTGGCCAGGCCCTGTCGCACATCATGTTGACCGTGATCGACGAGAAATGGAAAGATCACCTGTACGATCTCGATCAGCTGCGGGCGGCCATCCAGTACCGTGCCTGGGGCCAGAAGGACCCGTTGATCGAATACAAGCATGAAGCGTACGACATGTTCGTCGGCCTGATGCGCGACCTCCACGCGACCTTCGCGGAGCGCTGGCTCAAGCTGCAGATCGAAGTCGGGCCGCCGCCATCGCCGCGCGGCGGGACGTCCACGGGCCCGGCCGGCGGTCGACCGCTCGGCGGCTTGGTACGGGGGGGAGGCCTGGCGCCCCGTCGTCCCACGCCAATGGTAGCAAGCAAAGGCGCCGCCGATGGCCTCGTCAGCGGCGAACCGGGGAGGGGGGGGGACGCTCGTCCGGCTCCGGTGGGCGCGAGCGTCGCTGCCTCGAATCCGTACGCCGATGTAGGCCGCAACGACCCGTGCCCCTGCGGCAGCGGCAAAAAGTTCAAGAAGTGCCACGGGGCCGGCTGATTGCGATTGCGGATTTCCGATTGCGGATTAGCACTCACCGCCTCCAATCCGCAATCCACAATCCGCAATCCGCAATAATCCGGTGCCGGATCTCTCCCCGCGCCCCGTACGTTTCCCCGATGCCGCTGCGTCTGTCAGAACATGCCGAGCACGACCGCCCGCGTGAGCGGCTGTGGAGCGTGGGCCCGGCCGCTCTCACGGGGCAGGAGCTCCTCGCCATTCTCCTGGGCACCGGGTGCGCGGGGCAGGACGCGCTCGCGGTCGCCGGCGCGGTTCTGGCGCGGGTCGATGGATCGCTCTGCCGGTTGGCGAGCCGCCCCCCCGCGGAGCTGGCCCTCGTCCCGGGCGTGGGCCGCGGCAAGGCGGCCCGCGTCGTGGCGGCGCTCGAGCTGGGGCGGCGGGTGAGCGCGGAGCGGGAGCCGCCGCCCGAGCGCATCCGCGGGCCGGCCGACGTGCGGCGCTTCTACGCACCCCGCTTTCGGGACCTGGCCGTGGAGGAGTTCCACGTCTTGGCCCTCGGGAGCCAGAGCCAGGTCCTGGGCGACCTGCTGATCACCCGGGGGATCCTGAACAGCTCGCTGGTGCATCCCCGGGAGGTATTCCGAGCCGCGATTGCCGAAGCGGCTGCGGGGATTATTGTCGTGCACAACCATCCCAGCGGTGACCCGACGCCCTCCGCGGATGACCGGTCGGTCACGCGGCAGCTGGTGGACGCGGGACGCCTCCTGGACGTCCCCGTCCACGACCACGTGATCGTGGGGGGGGAGCGGTACCTGAGCTTCGCGGAGGCCGGCCTCCTGTAAGGGCAGGCGCGACAACCGGCTACACCGCGTTGACTCAGCCGCGTGCCCTCGCCATCCTCAACAGGTGACCAGCACCGCCCCCCTCCTGGCGCCAGAGCTCGCCCGGGCGGTCGCGCAGCAGCGCGACCGTCTCGACCTCGATCTGTTGGCGCGGGCCTACCGGATGAGCGCGCAAGCGCATCGCGGCCAGAAGCGCCAATCGGGCGACGATTACGTCTCGCACTCCGTGGCCGTGGCCACGATTCTCGCCGAGCAGCAGATGGACTCGATCACCATTGCCGCGGCCCTCCTCCACGACGTCGTGGAGGACTCCGATGTCTCGATCGAAGACATCCGGGGCACCTTCGGTCCCGAGGTCGCGGAGCTGGTGGACGGGCTGACCAAACTGTCGACGCTCACGTTCCGGTCGACGGCGGAGGAACAGGCCGAGAATTACCGGAAGCTGCTGCTCTCAGTCGCGAAGGACGCGCGGGTGATCATCATCAAGCTCGCCGATCGCCTCCACAACATGCGCACGCTCGAGCACCTGGATCCGGAGAAGCGACGCCGGATCGCACTCGAGACCCGTGAGATCTACGCGCCGTTGGCCCACCGCTTCGGCATGGCGGGCGTGAAGGCCGAGCTCGAAGATCTGGCGTTCAAGTTCCTGGAGCCCGAGGACTATCGCGCGCTCTCCCGCAAGGTGCGCGCGCGCAAGGTCGAGCGGGAGCAGACCATCGAGCGTCTGCGGGAGCCGCTCGCGGACGAGTTGAAGGACGCCGGGCTCACCGAGGCCGAGATCACCGGTCGGCCGAAGAACCTCTGGTCGATCTACAAGAAGATGAAGAAACGGGACAAGCCGTTCGAGGAGATTTACGATCTCCTGGCGGTGCGCGTGCTGGTGAACAACATCCCGGAGTGCTACCACGTGCTGGGGGTCATTCACCACAAGTGGACCCCGCTCCAGGAGCGGATCAAAGACTACATCGCGAGTCCCAAGTCCAACGGCTACCAGTCGCTGCACACGACGGTCTTCGGGCCGAGCGGCCAGCTGTACGAGATCCAGATCCGCACGCGCGAGATGCACCATACCGCGGAGTACGGCATCGCCGCCCACTGGCTGTTCAAGGAAGGCGGGAAGAGCCCGGACGAGCTCGACCGCCATCTCGCGTGGTTCCGGCAGCTGCTCGAGCTGCAGCAGGATACGCACACGCCCGAGGAGTTCCTCGAGTTTCTGAAGGTCGACCTGTATCAGGACGAGATTTTCGTCTTCACGCCGCGAGGTGATGTCAAGCGGCTTCCCAAAGGCGCCACGCCGCTCGACCTCGCCTTCGCGGTGCACACGGAGGTGGGGCAGCATTGCCAGGGGGCCCGCATCAACGGCCGCATCGCGCCGCTGCATCGGCCGCTCAAGAACGGCGACACGGTGGAGGTCATGACGAGCCCGCAGGCGAAGCCCTCGCGGGACTGGCTCGCGCACGTGCAGACCGCGCGCGCGCGGCACAAGATCCGGCAGTGGATTCGCCAGGAGGAGCTCGAGAAGAGCCTCGAGCTCGGCCAGGAGATCCTCGCGCGCGAAGTGCGCCGGCGCCGGCTCGATCCCCCGGACGACGCCCGCTTGCGCGCCGCCGCGGCCGCGCTCTCGGTCGGGAGCGCCGAGCAGCTCCAGGCCGCCGTTGGGCGAGGCGACATCGCGCTCGGGACGGTGATGCGGGCGCTGTATCCCGATCTACCCGCCGACGAGCTGCAGGCGCCCAAGCCCACGGCCTTCGGACGGGTCATCGAGCGGTTGCGCCTCGGTCGCGGCATCAAGATTCAGGGCGTCGATGGCCTGATGGTCCGCTACGCGCAGTGCTGCCAGCCCGTACCCGGCGACCCTGTGGTGGGCTACGTCACCCAGGGTCGGGGCATCTCGATCCATCGCTCCGATTGTCCCAATCTCCTCATCCTCTCGGCGGAAGCGGAGCGCCGTCTCGAGATCGACTGGCAGGAATCCGACGGTGAGACGTTCGTCGTGCGCCTGGCCGTGGGGGGGGAGGACCGCCGCGGACTCTACGCCGACATTTGCACGGCGATCAGCGAGTCGGGAACGAATATCCGGTCGGCGGAGCTGCTCACGCGCGACGGAGCGGTCTTCGGCTCCGTGCTCGTGGAAGTGGAGAATCAGACCCACCTGAACAAGGTGATCCGGGCGATTCGCCGCGTGAAAGGCGTGATGGAGGTCTCGCGCCGCGAGTCGGGCCCGCAGACACAAGTCCCGACCAGTTAAGTTTCCCTGATGCCGTTCGACCTCGTCTCCCCGTTCGCGCCGGCGGGGGATCAGCCGCGCGCCATCCAGGAGCTCACCGCGGGCCTGCGCCGGGGCGACCGCTACCAGACCCTCCTCGGCGTCACCGGGTCGGGCAAGACGATGACCATGGCGCATCTCGTCGCCGCCTTCAACCGCCCCACCCTGGTGCTGTCGCACAACAAGACGCTCGCCGCGCAGCTGTACGGGGAGCTCAAGGCGTTCTTCCCGAAAAGCGCGGTCGAATTCTTCATCTCGTACTACGACTATTACCAGCCCGAGGCGTACGTGCCCCAGACGGACACGTACATCGCCAAGGACTCGTCGATCAACGACGACATCGACCGCCTGCGGCTGCGCGCCACGTCGAGCCTCATGGAGCGCGAGGATGTGGTGATCGTCGCCAGCGTGTCGGCGATCTACGGCCTCGGTGATCCCGAGCTGTACAAGCGCCGGCTCGTCACCGCGGCGGTAGGTGAGGAGCGCGGGCGCGATGCGCTGCTGGAGGAGCTGGTCGCGGTGCAGTACGTGCGCAACGATGTCTCCTTCGAGCGTGGAGCGTTTCGCGTGCGGGGCGACACGGTCGAGGTGTTCCCCGCCTATGACGAGCAGGCGGTCCGCGTGGAGTTCTGGGGCGATACCGTCGAGCGCATCGCCAAGATCGACCCGGTCACGGGGGACACGATCGCCGACCTGGCCCGGGCGGCGGTCTATCCCGCGACCCACTTCGTCACGGAGCGGCCCACGATCGAGCGCGCCGTGAAAGCCATCCGCGAGGAGCTCAAGGAGCGTCTGGCCGAGCTGCGGGCGCAGAACAAGCTGCTCGAGGCGCAGCGCCTCGAGTCCCGGACCAACTTCGATATCGACATGCTGCTCGAGGTGGGGCGGTGCACGGGCATCGAGAACTACTCGCGGCCCCTCACGGGTCGGGCGCCCGGGGAGCGGCCGGCCTGTCTCCTCGATTACCTCCCCGAGGACTACCTCTGCATCATCGACGAGTCGCACCAGACGTTGCCCCAGATCGGCGGCATGTACGAGGGCGACCGCTCGCGCAAGCAGACGCTGGTCGACTACGGTTTCCGGTTGCCCTCGGCGTTGGACAACCGGCCGCTTCGGATCGACGAGTTCATGGGACTCGTGCCGCGGATCCTCTTCGTCTCCGCGACGCCGGGCGAAGCAGAGCTCCGCCTCTCCGGGGGCGTGGTGGTGGAGCAGATCATCCGCCCCACGGGGCTCATCGACCCCGAAGTACACGTTCGTCCCGTGAAGGGGCAGGTGGATGACCTGTTACACGAGATCCGCTTGCGAGAGAAGAAAAACGAGCGCGTGCTCGTCACCACGCTCACCAAGCGCATGGCGGAAGATCTTACCGATTACCTGCAGCAACACGGCGTGCGGGTGCGATACCTCCATTCCGAAATCGATGCCATCGAGCGCGTGGAGATCATTCGCGGCCTCCGGCTCGGCGAGTTCGACGTACTCGTGGGCATCAACCTCTTACGCGAGGGACTCGACCTGCCCGAGGTCTCACTGGTGGCGATCCTCGACGCCGACCAGGAGGGCTTTCTCCGCTCGGACCGCTCGCTGATCCAGACGGTCGGCCGGGCGGCGCGCAACCTGAACGGCCTGGCGATCCTGTACGCCGATCGTATGACCGGTTCGATGCAGCGCGCGCTCGACGAGATGAGCCGGCGGCGGGAGGTGCAGCTCGCGTATAACCAGGAGCATGGAATCACTCCTCGCTCGATCGTGAAGTCGGTCGACCAGGTGCGGTTCGCGACGCGGTTCGCGGACGCCAAGACCGCCAAGCCAGCCGACGGCCGGGTGCACCGGCCCGCCGATGCGAAGGAGCGAGACGCTCTCGTTCGGCTGCTCGAGAGCCAGATGCAGGCCGCCGCGGAGGAGCTCGATTTCGAGCTCGCCGCGGTGTTACGCGACCAGATCCTCGAGCTCCGGGCCGACGGGGACGCGGTCCGCCATGCGCCTATCCGCGGACGAACTCAACCGGTTCGGTGAAGCCCTCGGGCGCGACCTTCGGGCGCCGGCCGTGGTCGGGCTCTCGGGTGAGCTCGGCACCGGCAAGACGACGCTCGTCCAGGCCATTTGTCGCGGCCTCGGGGCCCGCGTCCCGGCGACGAGCCCCACGTATGCGCTCGTGCACCGGTACGAGAGGCCAGCTGGGCCCCCCGTCTATCACGTCGACTGCTACCGGCTCCGCTCGTCCGCCGAAGCTCGGGACCTCGGCTTCGACGACATGATGCGCGAAGGCGCCGTCGTGCTGATCGAATGGCCTGAGCGGGCCGGACCGTGGACACCGGCGCTAGGCCGTCACCTGCGCCTCACGTACGATGCCGATCCACAATTCCGTGTGGTGAACGAGGGATGAAGTCCGCGTGGCTGGCCATCGATACCGCGACCGACGTCGCGAGTGTCGTGGTCCAGTGCGCTCCGGACGGCGCGCGCCGGACCGGCGGGTCAGGGATCATCCGCGGGGCGCGTCGCCAAGCGAGTGATATCGTGCTTTGCGTCGACGACGCCCTACGCCAGGCTGCGACGACGCTCGACGACGTAGAGGGCATCGTCGTGGGCGACGGCCCAGGGAGCTTTACGGGCTTGCGCATCGGTTGGGCGGTCGCGAAAGGGCTCGCCCAGGAGCGGGAGATTCCCCTGTATGCCGTACCCTCGTTGATGGGATTGGCCTGGATCGGGTGGAACGAATCCGGGCTCGGGCCCGGAGCGACGATCGCGGCCTGTTACGACGCGCTCAGGGGGCAGGTGTATGGCGCGGTCTATCGGCTCACCGCGCACGAGATCGAGACCGTCGTCGCGCCGGCCGCCGTGACGATCGCGGAACTCAGGGGCCTCGCGCCGACGGCGCCCGATGTCGCGATCGGCGATGGCGCGCGCCGGTTCGCGCAGGACGTGCGTGCATGGACGGGTCGACCGCCCTTGGACGAGGCCGCGCCCGTCAACGGACATCCGAGCGTGGCCGATGGGTTGCTGGCACTCCGGCGATACGAGGGTGCCGTCCATCGGATCCCCGTTCCCGCCACCGCTGAGCCGGCGTACGGCAGGCCCGCGGAGGCGCAGGTCAAATGGGAGGCGCGCCATGGCCGGCCGCTACGCGATCCGTCCCGCCCAGGCGACTGACGTCGACGACGTCAGCGCGATCGAGCGGGCCGTCTTCTCGGATCCGTGGTCGGCGCACGATTTTGGTGAGTGCGTGGCCTCGGGCGTCCTGTTCCTCGTGGCCGAGGAGCATGGGACGGTCGTGGGCTATGTCGTCGCCCATGATGCCGCGGACGAGGGCGAGATCCTGAACCTCGGCGTAGCGTCTGCCCATCGACGCCGCGGCCTGGGACGCGCGCTCATTCAGGGCGTCGTGGCGCTGCTCGGGAAGCGTGGCGTCCGGGCGGTGTACCTCGAGGTGCGCGAGTCGAACGCTGGAGCCCGTCGGCTGTATCAGTCTCTGGGCTTCGGGGAGGTGGCGCGGCGGGGCCGGTACTACCGCCGGCCGGTGGAGGACGCCGTGGTTCTCCGGGCTGCCATTCAAGCAGACGGGGTGTCTGCAAAACTTTAGCCCAAGTGGCGTATCTTTGATTGACAGAATAACTTGCGGGTCATATACTGTTGTCGCCCTTGGTCCCAGACCCGCTCAGAGTCTGGAGGTCTGTTGTGAGCCGCAGTCTCAATAAGGTCATGCTAATCGGGAACTTGGGGGCCGATCCCGAGGTGCGGAGCACCAACAACGGTTCCCGGGTCGCCACGCTCTCGCTTGCGACCAGCCGGCAGTGGACGGGGCAGGGGGGGGAGAAGCAGGAGAAGACCGAGTGGCATCGGGTGGTCTGCTGGAACAACAAGGGCGCGCAGCTGGCGGATCTGGCCGAGAAGTACATGAAGAAGGGCGACCGGATCTACGTCGAGGGGCGCGTCGAGTACCGAACCTGGGAAGATCGCGAGAAGCAGACGCGGTACACGACCGAGATCATCGCGCGGGAGGTGCTCCTCTTGTCGTCTCGGGGAGGTGGTGAGGGCTCCGGCGATTTCGCGCGGGCCAAGGCCACCGCGAAGGTAGCGCCCGAGGGAGGAGCGAAGGCGGAATCGCTCGACGCGTTCCCGGAGGCCCTGGATGAGGAGGACGACGATCTGCCGTTCTGAACGAGCAGCCCTGCTCGCCCTTGTAGCAGGGCTGCTCGCGGGGCTGGTGCCCACACTCGCGGCGCAGGACACGACCAAGGCTCGGCCCGATACGGCGCGGCCAGCGCAGGACACCTCGCGAGCGGAGACGGCGGCGCCAGCCCTGCAGGGCCAGATCCCCGCCACGCACGTCGTCGCGCCGGGGGAGACGCTCTGGTCGATCGCGGTCCTGTACTACAGCGATCCACTCCTCTGGCCCGAGATCTACCGCCTCAATACGGCACTCATCGATGATCCCCACTGGATTTATCCAGGGGAGGAGTTGAGCCTGGCGGCGGGTGTCAGCGTGGCGCAGGCTCCACCCGAGAGCACCGCGGTGGCGCCGCCCACACCGGGCGACACGGTCCATGCGCAACCCTCGCCCGACACGGTGGCGGTCCTGCCGCCCGACACGTCGCTGGTGGTCGACACGACGGTGGCCGAGGCCCCCCCGCCTCCGCCTGAGCCCACCGAGTCCTACACCACCATCTTCGACCGCCGTCGCAACGCGACGCAGGAAGTGCGGGACGTGCTGCGGGCCTACACCAACCAGCCGTACCGTCCGCTCCGTCGTGGTGAGTTTTACGCGGCGGGCTTCCTCACGGAGGGCGAGAAGCTCCCGTACGGCCGTGTCCTGGGCAACACGTCCATCCCGGCGATTCCGCGACTGACGGACCGCTCGAGCGCGACGACCTTCGACCAGATCGCGATCCAACCGCCGCGGGGCGCGTCGTATCACGTCGGCGATTCCCTGCTCATCGTCCGGGTCGATCGCGATATCACGGGGTGGGGTGGAGTGGTCGTGCCGACCGGTGTGGCGCGCATTACGGAGCTGCAGCGCCGGCAGGTGCTCGCGGACGTGGTCCTGCAATTCGCGCGGATTCACGACGGGCATCTGGCGCTCCCGCTCGAGCCGTTCAAGGATCCGGGTCAGGTGCGGCCGACCGCGGTGGAGGAGGGGCTCGAGGGCACGGTGATCGCCGAGCGCGACATCCACGTGCTGGCGGGTCCCCAACAGATCGTGTTCATCAATCGAGGCCGCGAGGAAGGCGTGACGCCGGGAGACGTCTTCGTGGCGTTCCGACCGGCGTCGGGCGTGCCCGGTTCGTCATCCGAGCAGGTCCAGATCTGGCTCGAGGTCGTCCACACGCGGGATCACTCGGCATCGGGCTTGATCCTCAACATCGAGCACCCGAACCTCGTCCCCGGCATGCCGGTGCGGCTCGTCCGGAAGATGCCGTCCTGATCCGCTCCGGCCCCGCGCACCGGGGCCGGGTGGTGCGCCCCAAGTGATTTCTGTTCTCCACGTCATCGCCCTGGGTTTGTACGCGGTGGGCACCGCGCTCGTCCTGGCGCCGTTCGCGGGGCTCCGGGCGGCGCCTCGAGCGCTCGTGCTCGTCGTCCCGCTGCTCGGGATTGGCGCCCACGCCGTCGGCCTCGCGCGCCTTACGCCATTCCTGGGCGTTGCGCCGACGCTCTCGATGCTGGCGTTGTTCCTGGTCCTCCTGCAGGTGGCCAGCGAAGGGCTGTTTCGGGCGTCCGCGGTCGGGGTCTTCACGGGGCCGGTTGCGACCGGGCTCGTCGGTCTCGCGCTCCTGATCGGGCTGGCGCCCGAGGCCGCGCCGGCGACCGCACGGGGACCGTGGTCCATCCTGCACATCACGGTGAGCGTCTTTGGCCTCGCGATGCTGGCGCTGGCGTTTATCGCGGCGGCGCTGTATCTGCTGCAATTCCGCGAGCTCAAGGCGCGGCGCTTCGGTCAGGTGTTTCGGCTGTTCCCGCCGCTCGAGCGCCTCGATCAGCTGAACCACCTTTCCCTCGTGCTGGGCTTTCCGACGGTGACGCTGGGCGTGCTGCTCGGGTTCGGCGTGCAATACGCCGGCGGGGCGTCGGTAGACGCCGCCCAGGTGGTGTGGGGCATGTTGACGTGGCTGGTTCTCGGGTGGGCGGTCGGAGTTCGGGTCGTGAGCCACTGGGTGGGCCGGCGCGCCGCATTCGCGAGCATCGCGAGCTTCGCCGCGGTACTCCTGGTGTACCTCGCGCTGAAGCTCACGGCGCCCGGAACCCAACGGTTTCTCTGAGGGCGGGTGCGATGAGCATCACCGTACTGGGCGTGAACCATCGGACGGCGCCGCTGGAGGTGCGCGAGCGCTTCGCCCACGGGCCGGGCGAGATCCCGACCTCGCTCGAGCGCGTGTTGGCTGCCGGCGCCCGGGGCGGCGTCCTGCTCTCCACGTGCAATCGGACCGAGTTCTACCTCACGGATCCCGACGACGCCGTGCCCGAAGCGGTGTGGGCGCTGCTTTCCGAGCGCCTCGGCGCCGCCCGCGGGGCAAGTGAGTACGGCTACACCCAGCGCGACCGCGAGGCCGTTCGTCATTTGTATCGCGTGTCGGCCGGGTTGGACTCCATGATCCTCGGGGAAACACAGATCCAGGGCCAGGTCCGGGACGCCTGGGAGCTCTCCAAGGCGCAGGCCGGACCGGCGTTACATCGCTTGTTCCAGTCGGCGCTGCTCGTGGGCGCGCGCGTGCGGAGCGAAACCGGCCTGGCCACCGGGGCCGCGTCCGCACCCTCCGCCGCGGTCGCCGTGGCCTCCAAGATCTTCACCCACCTGGCCGGGCGCTCGGCCCTGATCCTCGGCGCCGGCGACATGGCCGAGCTCGCCGCGACGTGCCTCGCGTCCGAGGGCGTCCGCGTGACGATCGTGGCCAACCGAACGTACGAGCGCGCCCGGGCCATCGCCGAAGATCTCCACGCGCGCGCCCTCACGCTGGACGAAGCGTGGGAGCACTTCGCCGACGCGGACATCGTGTTGTGCTCCACGGCGGCCCCCCACACGGTGGTGACCTGGGATCGCGTGGCACCCGCCGTCGCCCGGCGCGGGGGCCGGCCGCTCTGCATCCTCGACCTCGCCGTGCCACGCGACGTCGATCCCGCGGTGGCGCAGCTCGAGAACGTGTTCCTCTACGATATCGACGATCTCCAGGCGGTCGCGGCCCAGGCCGCCTCCCAGCGGCGCAGCGACATCCCCGCGGCCGAGCACATCGTGAGCGAGGAAGTGGAGCGATACTGGGCCTGGTACGGTGGCCTGGCCGTCGTACCGGTGCTCAAAGAGCTGCGCGATCAGATGGAGCGCGTTCGGGCGGACGAGGTCGGACGGGCGCTGCGCCGCATGCATCTGACCCCCGAGGATCGCGCCCAGCTCGAACAGTTCAGTCACGCGCTGCTCAACAAGTTTCTGCACCAACCCACGATCGCGCTGAAGGAAGCCGCCGGCGCGGGTCGGGGGTACGGTCTCCTCGAAGCGCTCAAGCGCCTGTTCGGTCTGGAACCGCGCGATGGGGCGTAACATCTTGGTGACCGGCGGGGCGGGATACATTGGTAGCGTCGCCGTCGAGCAGCTCCTGGCGCGGGGCGAGACCCCGATCGTCCTCGATGATCTGAGCACGGGCCATCGCGCCGCCGTTCCCGCGGGCGTCGAGTTCATTCGCGGGAACGTGGGCGACCGCCCGGTGCTCGACGCACTGTTCGCCGGGCGCTCGATCGACGCCCTGATGCACTTCGCGGCCTTCGCCCTCGTCGCCGAATCGGTGGCCGATCCCGCGAAATACCACGCCAACAACGTCACCGCGGGCCGGGTGCTGCTCGAAACCGCGCTCGCGGCCGGTGTGCGCCGCGTCATCTTCTCGTCGTCGTGCACGATCTACGGCGCGCGCGGCGCGGAGCCGATCACCGAGGACGCGCCGGTCGCGCCGCTCAATCCCTACGGGGAGACGAAGGCGGAATTCGAGGCGTTGCTCGCGCGCCTGGCCGAGAGCGACGGGCTGGCCTCGGTGAGCCTGCGCTACTTCAATGCCGCCGGGGCCACCGCGCGCTACGGCGAGGACCACGAGCCGGAGACGCATCTGGTCCCGAATATCCTGAGGGTGGCGCAGGGTCGCGCCCCTACGCTCGAGGTATACGGTGCAGACTACCCGACGGCGGACGGCACGGCCATCCGCGATTACATCCACGTGCTCGACCTCGCGGACGCTCACATCCGAGCGCTCGACGCCGCCCTGAACGGCGCGGTCGCCGTGAACCTGGGGACCGGCGCCGGGCACTCCGTGCTCGCGGTCGTCGCCGCCGCGCGGCACGTGACCGGCCACGCGATCCCGACGGTCGTCGCCCCCCGCCGGTTGGGAGATCCGCCCTGTCTGGTCGCGGCCCGCGGCCGCGCCGAACGGCTGCTCGACTGGCGGCCGACCCATTCCAGTCTCGAGGAGATCCTGTCGAGTGCATGGGACTGGCACCGTGCGCACCCGCGCGGGTACCGGAACTAGGAGGCTGACAGCGTGCTACTCCTACAAGTAGGCCGGGCAGTTCCCACGACGCCCTGGGAGCTGGTGCTCACGTCGAGTCGCGAGACCAAGTTCGTGCTCGCGATTCTGGTCGTGTTCTCCATCGCCTCATGGTATCTGATCTTCCTCAAGTGGTGGCAGTTTCGGCGCATGCGGCACCAGGCCGATCGCTTCATGCACGAGATCGAGCGCGCGCCCCGGCTGGACGACGCGTATCATGCCGCCATGCGCCTGCCCTCCTCGCCGTACAACCGTCTCCTGCGTGAAGCGATCCACTTCTTTTCCGAGCTCAGGCCGGGTGGGCTCAAGGAAAACGGCCCGGGCGTGACCACGCAGGCCACACTGACGGCGACGCAGCTGGAAGCCCTGCGGATGGTCCTCGCGAAGGAGATCGCCGCCGAGCGGGACGCGGCCGCCAGGTTCATCCCGTGGCTCGCGACCTTCGGCTCGGTCAGCCCGCTGCTCGGCCTGCTCGGGACGGTGCTCGGCGTGATGGACGCCTTTATCGGCATCGCGGTCGGCGGCTCCGGCAACATCGGCGCCGTGGCACCGGGCGTGGCGGAGGCGCTCGTCACCACCGTCGGTGGCCTGGCGGTGGCCGTGCCGTCGGTCATGGCGTACAACCTCTTCGTGAATCGTCTGGGCCTCTTCGCGGGTGAGCTGGAAGGCTTCGCCCAGGAGATCATCGCGACCATGGCACGCGAAGGGAGGCTCTAGTGGCCGGTCTCGTGGGTGGCGGCGGCGGTTTGCGCGGGCACGGCGAACTGCCGCTCAACGCGGATATCAACGTCACGTCGCTCGTGGACGTGGCCTTCGTGCTGCTCATCATCTTCATGATCACCGCGCCGATCATGCAGGGCGGTGTGGATGTGCGCCTGCCGCGCGCCGAAGCCCGCCCACTCGAGCCCAAGTCCGGCCTCGTGGTGACGCTCGACCGGGAGGGCCACATCTTCATCGATCAGGCCCCCCTCTCCTATGAGGACTTCCGGGCGACGTTTCCGGCCTTCGTGCGAACCAAACGCCCGACCGGGGTGTACCTCCGAGCCGACAGTCGGGTGCCGTATGGCGACGTGGTCCAGGTTCTCGCGGTGATTCGAGCGGCGGGGGTGAACGACGTCGGACTCGTGGCGGAGCCGGAGGTGGTGCAGCGGTGAAGTCCCGCTCGCGGGGTCAGGCCAGCGTTCGGGTGGGCCTTGCGGGCACGGTGGCGGTGCACGCGCTCGCGGCGCTGTTCTTCATCGCCTCGGCCGCGGATGCCCGCAAGACCGCGCCGCCGACCTATCGCGTGCACTTGGTGGCTGCGCCCGAGCCGACCCCGGAGGAGCGGAAGGCGCCGCCCGCGGTCGATCGTCCAGCAGAAGAGAAGCCGGCCCCGGCGCCGAAAGCGCCGACGCCCAAGAGCACGGTGTCCAAAGCGGCGCCACCCCCGGTCGCGGACAATACCAAACGGGAGGCAGCTCCACGTACTACGCCGAACGCGCAACCACTGCCGGGCGAGCGACCCTCCACCGGTTCCGATCCCCTCACCGTGTCGACCGAGGGCGTCGAGTTTCCATTTCCGGAGTACACGAACAACATCATCGTACAGATCGCGAAGCGCTGGCAGCGCCCGTACCAGAGCACCCCCCTCGAGGCGGAGGTGTCGTTCTTCGTGCATCGGGACGGGTCCGTGAGCGGTATGCAGTTCGTCCGCCGCTCGGGCAGTTTCGCGTTCGACCTCGAGGCACAGGGCGCCGTCGAGGAGGCCGGGCGCTTCAAGGTGTTCGGGCCGCTCCCGGACGGATGGAAATCGGACGTGCTGTTCGTGCGGTTTTACTTCTCGGGGACTAGGCAATGAAGACGACGAGACGGCTCGACGGTTGGACGGCTAGACGCGCCACGCTGCTTGCGGTGCTTCTAGCCGTCTATCCGTCTAGCCGTCTAGTCGCCCAGGACACGTCCGCCGTCGACCGCGGCGTGCGGATCGGTCTCACGTACCGGCCGGGCGTGCGGCCGGGGATGGTCGTGCTGCCGGGTCGGGGGCCGGTCCTCGATTCGGTGCGCGCCATCGTGGCGCGCGACCTGGACTATAGCGACCGCTTCGAGCTGATCACGCTGCCGGGCGGTGACTCCCTCAGGGCCAGTGTGGTCGCCCCGCCTTCCACGCCGACGACGCGCGGCGGCGGCGCGGCGGCCGCCGGTGGACTGAACTATCCGTTGTACCAGGCGCTGGGAGCGGACTTCGCCGTGACCATCGCGCCGACCCCGGGCGATTCGCAGGTCGTCACCGTGCACGACGTCGCCAGTGGCGGCGTCCGGCGCGAGTTCCGGGTGCGCCTGCCGGCGCTCACCGATCCGGGATTCCGCATGGCGGTCCATCGGGTGTCCGATCGTGCCATCGAGGCGGCGCTGGGCGTAGGCGGCATGGCGGCCACCCGGGTGCTGTTCGTCATGGAAGGGAAGGTGTACGCCATCGACCAGGACGGAGCGGATCAACGCCTCGTATCCTCGAGTGATCACTCGGCGATGTCACCCTCGTGGGCGGCGGACGGGCGGCGGTTCGCGTACATGGAGTTCTGGGAGGGACACGGCCGGTTGTTCATACAAGACGTGGCGAGCGGGAAGCGCACGGCGGCTGCGACGAGCGGCCAGGCGCTGGACTTCACCCCGGCGTTCTCGCCGGACGGCAAGACGCTGGCATTCAGCCGTGCGACGGAGGAAGGGACCGACTTGTACACGGTCAACATCAAGGATGGCTGTTGCTTGCAACGCTTGACCGTAGGCCGCTTTTACGACAACTTGTCACCGACCTACAGTCCCGACGGCCAGCGGATCGCGTTCGTGTCGACGCGAGCCGGGCTGCCGCAAATCTATGCGATGGCGGCGGACGGGACGGACCAACAGCTACTCGCGCCGTTCGATTATGGCGCCACCGGTTCGTCCAACGCGCCGGAGTGGTCGCCCGACGGACAATCCGTCGCCTTCCACCGCGACGTCGGCGGTACCTTGCAGGTGTTCGTGCTGGACGTCCGGACGCGCGCGGTGCGACAGCTCACCTCGGTCGGGCGGAACGAAGATCCAACCTGGGCACCCGACAGTCGTCATATGGCGTTTGTGTCGGATCGTTCGGGGTATCGGCAGCTCTGGATCATCGATTTGGAAACCGGCCGCATTCGCCCGCTGCTGCAAAAGAGCGGCGCGCGCTTGCCGGCCTGGTCTCCGCGCTTGCCGGAGACCGCTTCGTCGACCCCTTGATATCTGAGAGGACAAGGAACCGATGAAACGCCTATCCTTGCTGCTGCTGGGCGGTCTCGCAATCATGGCAGTCGCCGCGTGCGGCGGGAAAAAGCCGGAGACGACGCCTGCCCCGGCCGGGCCCAACGCGGACTCGATCGCGCAGGCCGAGAAGGAGCGGGCGGATTCCGCCGCGCGGGCACAGGCTGAAGCAGACCGTAGGGCCAAGGAGGAGGCCGAGCGCCGGCAGCGGATCGCCGATTCGCTGGCCGCCATGGGGCGCTCGACCGACGCGGTGAAGACGCTGCTCGCCACGTTGATTCACTTCGACTTCGACAAGTCGATCATCCGCGGCGGCGACGCTGCCATCCTCGACCAGAAGGTCTCGATCCTGCAGGCCAACCCGGGGTTGCGGATCCGCATCAGCGGGCACTGTGACGAGCGCGGGTCCGACGAGTACAACCTCGCGCTCGGCAACCGCCGGGCGACCGCGGCCAAACAGTACCTGGTGAGCCACGGCATCGACGCCGGTCGCATCGAGACCGCGTCGTACGGCGAGGAGCGGCCCCTCGACCCCGCTCACAATGAAGAGGCTTGGGCCAAGAACCGTCGCGACGAGACCGAGATTCTCGCCGGCGGGGACGCCCTGAAGCAGCCGTAACGGCGGCTCACCGGTGAACCGACCGTTCCCGTTGCTCCTCGGCCTGGGGCTCACCGCCGGATGCGCGCTGAAAGGCGACGTCCGGAAGGTCGAGCTCCAGGTCGAGGCGTTGCGCGTGGAGCGTGCCCGCGCCGACAGCCTCCACGCGGCGCAGATTGACACGGTCCGTGCCCTCCTCGCCGCGGTCCAGGACAAGGTCGTGGCCCAGCAAGCGTACCTGGTCCAGGTGCGCGGCGACATGAAGACCGATCTCCTCGCGGTGCAGCAGCAGCTCGTGTCGGTCCAGGAGCTCACGGGCCAGAGCCAGCAGCGGCTCACCGAGCTGCGGGGCCGCCTGGAGGAGCAGGCGCGCCAACCCGTGCCGGTGCTCGACACCACGAAGGCCGGCCCGGGCGTACCGGTCGGACCGTCGGGCAACCCAGCGGGCCCCGGGCCGGACCAGATGTACGACCTGGCGTATCAGCAGTATCGGGCCAGCCGCTACTCGACGGCCCGCCTGGGCTTCCGGGAGTTCCTCAGGATGTTCCCCACCAACGAGCGCGCTCCCGATGCGCTCTATTTCATCGGCGAATCCTTCGCCGGAGAGAACGCGGATTCGGCGGCCGCGGTGTATCAACTGGTCGTGAAGACCTATCCCACTTCGTCGCGGGCGCCGTCCGCCCTCTACAAGTTGGGCCTCCTCGCCGAGCAGCGGGGGGAAAAGGCGGCCGCCCGGCAGTACTTCTCCCGGGTGATCGGCAGCTACCCGCGCTCCCAAGAGGCGAATCTCGCGCGCGACAAGCTCCAACGCCTGGGGCGCTAGCCGCTCCAGGTCCGGAGGTTGAGGGGGGGAGCCGGCGTGGCCGATTCCGGGGCGCGGGACAACCGGGCCGAAATGCCGTTCCTCGATCACCTCGAGGAGCTGCGTTGGCGCATTCTCAAGAGCCTCGTGGCCGTCCTGCTCGCGAGCCTGGTGGGCTGGCTGATCGTGGACCGCGTGGACGTGATCGGCCTTCTGATGCGTCCCATCATCCCGCTCTTGCCGGACGGCAAGCTCCGGTTCACCAGTCCCACCGAGCCGTTCCTCATCACGCTCAAGTTCGCCTTCGTCCTGGGGCTCGTGATGGCGTCACCGGTGCTCATCTACCAGGCGTGGGCGTTCCTGGCGCCGGCGCTGTACCCTCGCGAGAAGCGGCTGATCGTGCCGGCGCTCTCGGTCGGGGTGCTGCTGTTCTTGAGCGGCGCCGCGATCGCTTTCCAGTGGGTGCTGCCGCATATCCTCCGCATGCTGTTCAGCTTCCAGCCGCAGGTGTTCTCGCCGATCATTACCGCGGACGGCTACTTTGGGTTCGCGTCGCAGTTCCTGATCGCCATCGGGCTCGCGATGGAGCTGCCGCTCGTCATCGTGATCCTCACCGCCCTCCGGCTCGTGACGCCGCAATTCCTCGGTCGCAATCGCCGCTATGCCCTGGGCATCGCCGCCGTCGCGGCCGCGCTGCTCGCGCCCCCGGACGCCCTCTCGATGCTCGTCGGCATCGTCCTGCTCATGCTCCTGTACGAGGTGAGCATCTGGTGCTCATGGGTCGTGACCAGACGGCGCGCCCGGCGCGAGAAAGAGGGGGAGGGGGGCGCCAGCGCGGCGGGCGCCACGGGACTTACTGTCGTACTGCTCGTGATCGCGGGGTCGCTCGGCGCGCAAACGCCCCCGTTCTCACGACCCCCATTCCGAACCGACACGACCAAAGCCCGCCCCCCGGCGGACTCCGTCCAGGGCCAAGCCCTCGATACCGCGAAGGCCCGCAAGCTGGGTCTGCCGACCGGGCCCACACGAAGCTTCCCGCCGACCGATGCCGTGATGGACTCCCTAATGAAGCTCCCGGGATTCCGCCTCACGCAGTATGTGGCGGACACGCTCGTCGTGCAGGGAGGCGACACGCAAACGATTCACTTGCGCGGCGAAGGGTTCGTGGACCGTGAAGGCACGAGGCTGCAAGCCGACACGATCCGCTATCGCCAACGCAGCTGCCGGCTCGACGCCATGGGGGATCCGCAGCTGTTCGATAAGGCCACGGTGATGGTGGGGGAGGGAATGAAGTACGACACGTGTGTGAAGCGCGGGACCGTCACCAAAGCGCTCACCTCGTTCCAGCAGGGCTCCGCCAATTGGCTCATCCGGGGCGATCTCGCTGTCGACTCGGGTTCCACCCGCCTGTACGGCGCGCACAGCGAGGTCACGTCGGACGACAATCCAGTTCCGGATTACCACTTCGGGACCGGTGAGATGAAGTGGCTCAACAAGAACGTGATGGTGGCCCGTCCGGCCGTCCTCTATGTCCGTGATGTGCCGATTATGTGGCTGCCGTTCATCTTCCAGGACGTCCGCAAGGGACGGCGGAGCGGGATCCTCGTGCCGCGGTTCGGCCTGAACGACATCGTACGACCGGTTCGGAGCTACCAGCGGCACCTCTCGAACTTCGGCTACTATTTCGTCGTCAACGACTACGTCGACTTCCTGCTGTCCGGTGACTGGTACGCCGGCCGCTACTTCGCGTACCGGGCCCAAACGCGCTACAAGTGGCTCGACCGCTTCATCGATGGGGGCCTCTCGTTCGAGCGCTACTCGGAGCTCGACGCATCCTCCAACTCGATCCGCCTCGGCTGGCAGCACCAGCAGAGCTTCTCCTCGCGGACCCGCTTCAACGCGAATATCGATTACTCGAGCAACACCAGCGTCATTCAGACGAACACCGTCAACCCGTACCTCGCCGCCGCGAGCCTGCACTCGGCGTTGACGTTCATCAAGCAGTTCGACTGGGGCACGCTGAACATCGGTGGCAATCGGAGCCAGGAGATCGGGAGCGGCCTCATCTCGCAAACGTTCCCCTCCGTGAGCCTCACGCCATCACCCGTGAACATCGGCTCGGCGATCACCTGGTCCCCGGGGTTCTCATTCACGAACAACCAGAGCTTCCACCAGGGCCCGACACCGTTCGTGGTGCCGGGGACGGGCGGCGCGCTCGACACGCTGGCGCTGTTTGCCGACAACCGGACGACCCAGCTCAGCTTTCAGACCCCACTGCGCATCGGGTCCTGGAACTGGAGCAACAGCTTCTCCGTGAACGACGTCATCAGCAACGCCCGGCAGGAGGTCGACATTCCCGACTCGACCGCTCCGGGCGGGTTCCGGCGCGTGCTGTTCAACCAGACGTTCAGCACGACAGTCGACTGGAACACCGGGATCAACCTGCCGTCGTTCTTTCCCAGCACCTGGAAGCTGCAACCCGGTATCGCGATCGTGAATCAGACGTCGGCGGGTCCCTACATGATTCGGAACCAGTACACCAACGGGAATTTCGTTCAGCAGGGGAAGCGGCTGCAGTTCAGCGTGGGCACCACGCCGACGTTTTTCGGCTTCTTTCCCGGGTTCGGGCCGATCGCGCGGATACGGCACTCGATTTCTCCGATCATCAGCTACGCCTTCGCGCCGGGCGCGACGGTGTCCGAGGCGTACCGGAACGCCATCGACCCGACCCACCAGCTCCTCAATTCGGGCAGCGACCCGCAGCAGACGATCAGCCTCGGGCTCTCGCAGAACTTCGAAGCCAAGTTGAAGCCGCCCGCGGGCGACACCACCGCCCAGGCGGCGGCCCGGAAGCTTCGGCTGTTGTCGATCAACACCAGCTCGATTCAGTACAATTTCGAGCAGGCGAAACAGCCCGGTCACACCGGCTGGCAGACGCAGACGCTCAGCAACAGCTTCGGCTCGGACCTCCTCCCGGGGTTCAGCCTCACGATCACCCACGACCTGTGGAAGGGGCAGGTCGGCCTCGATACGGCGAAGTTCGATCCGTTCCTCACGAGCGTCACGGCCAATTTCTCCATCACGCCCGCGACGATCCACGGGATCGGAAGCCTGTTCGGCCTCGGGAAGCCGGGCACTACCCAGACCCCGACGCCCACGCAGCCCACCGGCCCGGCGCCGGGCATGCCGCCGGATCCGTACGGCACGAAGTCGTTCCTCCCGCCGGGAGCGCCGACGGGCGGCCAGGGCTTCAACCTGTCGGTCCAGTACACTGAGTCGCGGAGCCGGCCCGTTGCTCCGCTGCCGGGCAGTACCGTGCTCGCGGGGATCAGCGCGGCGACGCAGCGCCAGGCGGGCCTGAACCTCTCGTTCCAGCCCACCACTAAGTGGTCGGCGAACTGGACGTCGCAATACGATTTCGTGGCGCGCCAGTTCGCGGCGCATGTGATCAGCTTGCAGCGAGACCTGCATCGCTGGCACGCGAGCTTCTCGTTCTCAAAGAGCCCGAACGGAAATTTCGCTTTCAGCTTCTATGTTTCTTTGTTGGACCAGCCGGACATCAAGTTCAATTACCAGCAACAGTCCTTCGCGCAGTAGCGGCTTCCGTCCTTTGCAGGTGACACCCGACACCGCTCGGCAATCGCAAGTGGCCGACTATGAGCACGTTGCGCCCCGGCACGCCGCGTGCTTTGCCCCGGGGCGACCCCCGAAGCCTCGAGGATCCCATGCGGTTCCTGGCTCGCACACTCCTGGTCGCCGGCAGCGTCGTGGTTGCGGCGTGCCAGCAAAACACGATCAGCAATCCGACGCAGCCGCTCGAAGCGCCGGCCACTCTGACGTCGGTCTCGCTCGACAGCGCTATCTATCTCGACTGGGCCGACAATGCATTCCAGCACGACCCCAACCTGTTCGCCGTTTATCGCGTGTACAGCACGAGCTACAACCTCGATCAGGGGCTGTGCGGGACCAACTGGGCCGTAGAGGGCACGACGGTTTCGCATGTGTTTCTCGCGGCGCAGCTCACGAACGGCATTCCCCGCTGCTTCGCCACGTCCGCTATCAGTGTCGATGGCGTAGAGAGTGATTGGTCCCCCCTGCGGCAGGATACGCCGCGGCCGGACGCTCGGAACGTGCTCGTCTGGGCGTTCGGTGTGAACACGCCCCAGTCCGGGTTCCGGTTCTGGGACGACGTCAACGGGAACGGCTACGGTGACCCGGGCGAGCTGGGACTGATCCAGGATGGGAACCGTACCGACATCGACTTCTGGGTGTACGTGCAGCCGAGCGATTCCAGTCTGTGGCTCGTGCCCGAATTCACCGGTGACTCGATCCAGCTCTACCAGAATTCGCCGGTGGCCGATCTCACATCCATCGATTTCGCACCGGCGACGGGCTACACGCGAAACATGATCCAGGCGGTGCCTGGGTACGGGTACGTCTTCCAAATGGTGGACAACGGCCAGCTGCACTATGCGGCGCTCCGGGTCACGGCGGTCACCCGGCAGTACGTGATTTTCGACTGGAGCGTGCAGACGGACCCGGGGAACCCCGAGCTCGTGCCGCCCCGAGGGCCGGCTCCAACGGGGCATCAAGTAGCATCCAGATAGACGCCTAGACGCCGAGACGCCTAGCGGCGGTGAGGGGCGAGGGGTCAGGGAGACATTCCTGATCGCTCGCCCCTCTCGTACCGCTAGGCGTCCATGCGTTCAGGCGTCTATCTTATGCCGTCATGCCGCCCACGATCACGCTCGACGGCCATTCGCTGTCCATCCCGGACGTCGTCGCCGTCGCTCGTCATGATGCCTCCGTCACCATTGCTCCCCAATCGCTCGCGGCCGTGCAGGCGTCCCGCCGGGCCGTCGAAGCGGCCGTGGCCCGTGGCGACACGATCTACGGCGTCAACACGGGCTTCGGGAAGCTGGCACACGTCCGCATCAAGCCCGAGCAGGCGCGGGAGCTGCAACGCAACCTGATTCGCAGCCACGCGTCCGGCGTCGGCGACCCGCTGCCTCGCGACGCAGTACGGGCCATGATGCTCCTGCGGGCGAACGTCCTGGTCCGGGGGACGAGTGGGGTACGTCCCGATCTTGCCGCCCTGATCGTGGCGATGTTGAACGCGCAGGCGCATCCCCGTGTGCCGTCGCAGGGCAGCGTCGGCGCGTCGGGGGATCTGGCGCCCCTCGCGCACCTGGCGCTCGCCATGATCGGCGAGGAGGAAGAAGGCGCCACACTTCGGGCGAAGGGGTTGCAGCCCATAACGCTCGAGGCCAAAGAGGGCCTGGCGTTCGTGAACGGGACGCAGGCGCAGACGGGCATCGCGGCCCTCCTCGTGCATGACGCGTGGATCCTCTGGCGCACGGCGCACGCGGCAGCCGCGATGAGCCTGGAGGCGGTGCGGGGCACGCCAGCGCCATTCGACCCCCGCATCCACGACGCCCGTCCCTATCCCTTCCAACAGCGCTCCGCGGCATTGCTGCGCAGGCTGCTCGAGGACTCCGCGATCCGCGAGTCGCACCGCGAGGGCGATCCGCGGGTGCAGGATGCCTATTCGCTCCGCTGCACGCCTCAGGTGCTCGGCGCCGTGGGCGAGGCGTTCGGGTTCGCCGAGCGGTTGGTGGCCACCGAGCTGAACGCCGCCACCGATAATCCGCTGGTGTTCGACAGCGAGGTGATTTCGGGAGGGAACTTCCACGGACAGCCGATCGCGCTGGCGCTCGACGTGATGGCGATCGCGCTCGCGACGCTGGCCGGCCTTGCGGAGCGACGGCTCGAGCGGATCGTCAACCCGGACCTGTCTTCGGGCCTGCCGCCGTTTTTAGCCCTCCATCCCGGGGTCGAGTCCGGATTCATGACTCCCCAGATCGTGGCCGCCGCGCTCGCGGCGGAATGCCGGATCCTCGCCACACCCGCGAGCGTCCAATCGGTGCCGACCGAGGGCAACCAGGAGGACATCGTGCCGATGGGGATGACGGCGGCGTGGAAGGCCGAGCGGGCGCTCGCCAATGCGGCGCGGATCGTGGCGGTGGAGCTCCTGGCCGGGGCGCAAGGGCTCGAGTTTCTCAAGCCGCTGACACCGGGGCGCGGCGTGGCGAAGACCTTCGCGTCGATCCGCGCAGTGGTGCCTGCCCTCGACGGCGACCGGCCCTTCACTGGGGATATCGAGCGAGTGGCGGCGGGCGTGCGTGAGGGCGCCTTCGACCCGGGAATGCCATGAGCGACGTGCGGGTTGTGCGTGCCCCGCGCGGGACGACGAAATCCTGTAAGGGTTGGGTTCAGGAAGCGGCGCTGCGGATGCTCATGAACAATCTCGATCCCGAGGTCGCCGAGCGTCCGCAGGACCTGGTCGTGTACGGCGGCACGGGGAAGGCGGCCCGAAACTGGGCGTCGTTCGACGCGATCTGTCGGACGCTCCGCGCACTCGGCGATGACGAGACGCTGCTCGTGCAGTCCGGGAAGCCGGTGGGCGTGTTCGCGACGCACCCGGAGGCCCCGCGCGTGCTGATCGCGAACGCGAACCTGGTGCCACGCTGGGCGACGTGGGAGGTGTTTCGCGATCTCGAGCGTCAGGGCTTGATCATGTACGGCCAGATGACGGCGGGGTCGTGGATTTACATCGGGAGCCAGGGCATTCTGCAGGGCACGTACGAGACGTTCGGCGCCGTGGCGCGACGCCATTTCGGGGGGTCGCTGCGCGGGCGGATCGTGATCACAGGCGGGCTCGGCGGTATGGGCGGCGCACAGCCGCTCGCCGCGACGATGAACGATGCGGTGTGCCTCGCCGTCGAGGTGGACCCGGCCCGAGTGAAACGCCGGCTCGAGACCCGCTATCTCGATCGAGCCACGGGATCGCTCGACGAAGCGCTCGCCTGGTGCGAGGAAGCGAAGCGCGCCGGTACGCCGCTATCCGTCGGCCTGACGGGCAACTGCGCCGACGTCCTCCCCTCGCTCGCGCGACGCGGATTCGTCCCCGACGTGCTCACCGATCAGACCTCGGCGCACGATCCGCTGAACGGGTACGTTCCCACGGGTCTCGACCTCGAGCAGGCTGCCGCCCTGCGGCGCACGGCACCCGATGAATACGTGCGACGCGCAGTGGCGAGCATGGTCGCCCATGTCGAGGCGATGCTGGCGCTCAAGCGGAAGGGTGCGGTGACGTTCGATTACGGCAACAATATCCGGACCCAGGCTCGGGATGGGGGCCTCGCGGACGCGTTCGAGATTCCGGGCTTTGTGCCCGAGTACATCCGACCGCTGTTCTGCGAAGGGAAGGGCCCGTTCCGCTGGGTGACGCTTTCCGGAGAGCCGAAGGACCTGCATCGGACCGATCGGTTGGTCTCGGAGCTCTTTCCCGACGACGAGCACCTGCGTCGCTGGATCGAGCTCGCGCAGGAGCGCGTGGCATTCCAGGGCTTACCCGCGAGGATCTGCTGGCTGGGGCAGGGGGAGCGGGCACGTTTCGGGTGCGCGTTGAACGATCTGGTGAAGCGGGGTGACGTGAGCGCACCGGTAGTGATCGGACGGGATCATCTGGACACGGGCTCGGTCGCCTCGCCATTTCGGGAGACGGAATCGATGAAGGACGGCTCCGACGCCATCGCCGATTGGGCGATTCTGAACGCGTTGCTCAACACGGCCTCGGGCGCGGCGTGGGTCTCCTTCCACCACGGGGGTGGCGTGGGGATCGGCAACTCCTTGCACGCGGGTCAAGTGAGCGTGGCCGACGGGTCGGCCTCGGCCGGGCGACGTCTCGAGCGCGTGCTGACGAACGATCCCGGTATCGGCGTGGCACGCCATGCCGATGCGGGCTATCCCGAGGCGCTCGCCACCGCACGCCGGCATGGGATTCGTCTCCCCATGCGGGAGACCGGCGACTGAGCACCCTTCTCGTCGGGGCACGGCAGATCGTCACGTGTCGCGGCCCCGCGCGGGCGCGCCGTGGCCACGAGCTCGGGGCCGTCGAGGTGTTGCACGACGCCGCCGTCCTGGTGGAGGGCGGGCGAATTCGGGCGGTCGGGTCGTACGCGGACCTCCGAGACGACCACGCGGGCGCCGTGGTCGAGGAAGTCCGGGGGGTGCTGTTCCCCGGCTTCGTCGACTGTCATACGCACGCGGTGTTCGGCGGACCGCGGCTCGAGGACCACGAGCGTCGTGCCCTGGGCGAGGATTACAAGACGATCGCCGCTCGGGGCGGCGGCATCCTTCAATCGGTGCGAGACGTCCGGGCGCGAAGCGAGCGCGAGCTCGTGGAGCTCACACGTGCGCGAGTACGCGCCCTCCTCGCGCACGGCACCACGACCATCGAGGTGAAGTCGGGATACGGGCTCGACCCCGCGACCGAGCTGAAGCAACTCCGTGTGGTCCGCGACCTCTCGTCGACGGAGCGCCCCGCGCTGGTGCCCACGTTCCTCGGCGCTCATGAGGTGCCGCCGGAATTCCGCGACCGGCGCGCCGACTACGTGCAACTGTTGTGCGACGACATGATCCCGACCGTCGCGCGCGAAAAGCTCGCCGTCGCGTGCGACGTATTTTGTGAGCCTGGTGTATTCGACGTGACCGAGGCTCGTACGATCCTCACGGCTGCGCGGCGACACGGTCTCGCGTTGAAGCTCCACGCGGATGAGCTGGATGGCTGCGGCGGCGCCGAGCTCGCGGTGAGTCTCAAGGCGCTTTCCGCGGACCACCTGGCCGGGGTCTCCGACGCCGGCATCCGCGCCCTCGCCGGCAGCGAGACGCTGGCCGTCCTCCTTCCCGCGACGATGGTATTCCTCGGCAAGCGCCAGCACGCACCCGCCCGACGGCTGGTAGAAGCCGGCGCGGCGGTGGCACTCGCCACGGATTTCAACCCGGGCTCGTCTCCGACCGTCAGTCTGCCGCTCGCGATGGCCTTCGGTGTCTCGCAGCTGGGGTTGCGCCACGGGGAAGTCGTGACCGCAGTCACGGTCAACGCCGCGGCGGCCCTGGGGCTCGCGCAGGACCGGGGACAAATCGCTCCGGGATTCCGCGCGGATCTGGTGACGTATGGCGTGTCGGATTGGCGCGAAGTGGCGTACTGGATGGGCGAGAACCTCGTAACCGCCGTCTGGACAGGAGGTTCCGCTTGTCCGCTCCCCACGGCGCCGGTATCTTTAGGGCCCCATGTCGAAGCTTGAGAAGCTCAAAGAACGGGCCCGTAGCCTCGAGGGGAAGGACCCCAAGGGGGCGATCGAAGCGTGGCTGGAGGTCCTCAAGGGGCAGGAACAAGATGGGGATCCCAACCCCGACCTCTCCGTCTTCAATCGCATTGGCGACCTCTACCTGAAGGTCAAGGATCCCGCCCTCGCGGCCGATTATTACGACCGTGCCGTGGACAAATACGCGGAGCTCGGGTTCCACAACAATGCGATCGCGATGTGCAACAAGGTGCTCCGCAACGCGCCGGGGCGACAGACGACGTATCTGAAACTCGCGAAGCTGTATGCCTCCAAGGGGTTCATGGGGGAGGCGAAGCAGAATTTCGCCGAGTACGCCGATCGGATGCACAAGGCCGGAAAAATCCAGCAAGCCTTCGCCGCGCTGAAAGAGCTTGCGGACCTCTCTCCCGAGGGCGCACACCTTCGAGAGACCTTGGAAGAACACCTGCGCATGTACGGTGCGCCGGAGCGGCGCTCGGTCGCCGGTGCTCCCGCGCCCGCTCCCAGCGCCAAGCCGCCGGCGTCCGGCGCGCCGGATCTCTCGAAGTCCGGCAAGCGCAAGACGTCGAGTCTGGTGTTCCTGGACGTCGATTCTCCCCCGACCGTCAAGGACCGTCCCGGGGTGGGGACTGGGCGCGGCGCGCCCGTCTCGAAGCCGGTGCCACCACCACCGAAAGCCGCGCCCCTTCCCTCGCCCCCGCCTCTCGAACCAGCGCCGATTTCGGAGAGCCTGGTGGAGCCGGTGACGGCCGAGCCGGACACGTCCCTCGAGATCGAGTCCACCAGTCTGGGGGAGGGGCTCGAACCGGCGGGCGCGGCCGGCATGCTCGAGGGGTTCGAGACGACCAGTGCCGAATTCGGCGATGTCCGCCTCGCCGCAGGCGACGTCGCGCCCCTGCAGGAGGAGATCAGTCCAGACGAGATCCCGCCGCCGGCGGAATTCGAGCCGACCGCAACAGAGGAAGCAGAGCCGGAGCCGCTGCTCGCCGATGACATCGAAATCGAGCCGCCGAAGGCCGTGGCGCCGTCGGCTGGAGGCCGGGTCGCCCCGGTCGTCCCAAGACGGCCCGGCGCGGCACCACCTGCGACACCGCCGAAGGTGGTGACTCCGCGGGCGCCCACGCCTGCGCCGCGCCCCCCGGAACCCACAAAACTCAAGCCGGTGGTCCCAAAGCGTCCGGGTGCCGCGCCATCTCCCCCGCCTGCCGCCGAGCCTCCACGGCGCAAGACCGTGGTGGAGGTGCCACCGCTCGAGCTCGAACCGGACTTCGACACCGCGGAGGATGAAGCCCCCGCCCCCCCCGCCCCCCCCGCCGCTCCCGCCGGCCACGACATCGACGATGAGCCGCTCGCGCTGGACGACGTAGCCGTGTCGGGCCCGCGGTCGGACTTCATTCAGACCGAGGAGGACACGTCGATCACCACGTCCGGCCGGCGGTCGGCGGCGATCGACCTAGGCCTGGACGGAGTCGTGAATCAAGGCGACGAAGCGGGATCGATCGTGTTCGACAGCATGGACGTGGCGCCCCCGAAGCCCGCGATCGAGGATCTCGAGGCGCGCGTCGCCGACGACCCAGACGATCCCGAGAGTCATCAGGCGCTGGGGGAGGCGTTGGTCGAATCCGGAGACCGCGAACGCGGGGTGCAGGAGCTGGATTTGGCCACGGCGGGGTTCGAGAACCGAGGCAACCTGGCCCACGCGTGCGACCTGGTGGACGAGATTCTGCGTCTCGACCCGAACAGCGTGCGCCACCGCCAGAAACAGGTGGAGTTCGCCTTCAAACTGGGTGACAAGGCGAAGCTCATCGACGCGTATCTGGAGCTGGCCGACACCCTGCTGCGAAGCGATCTGCCGGACAAGGCGCGGTCCGTCTACCAACGCGTGGCGGAGCACGACGCCGGCAACACGCGTGCGCAGGCGGCGCTGGCGATGCTCGCGCCGGTCGTGGCGCCCCCGCCGCCCGCGCCCGCGGGGCGGCCCAAGACCAAGGCGCGAGACACGGAGGCGCGGACGGCGCCGCGGGACGCGAAACTGAAGGTACGGGACGACGCATCGGATGACGGTGAGTTCGTGGACCTGAGCGCCATGATTCTCTCCGACGACATGCCTGAGCGCGATACCCGCATGAAGGTCGCGGACGAGGAGCCGACCGGCGACGAGGAGAAGGACTTCCAGGAGATGCTGGCGCGCTTCAAGCAGGGGATCGACGAGAACATCGACGAGGCCGACTTCCAATCACACTACGATCTGGGCGTGGCCTTCAAGGAAATGGGCTTGTTGGACGAGGCCATCGCGGAGCTGCAAAAGGCGCTGCGGGCGCCTGAGGGGAAGCTGCGCAGCTCGGAAGCGCTCGGCGTGTGCTTCATCGAAAAGGGCGCCTATGTCGTCGCGGAGTCGATCCTGCGACGCGCGCTCGAGCTGCCGGCCTCGGGTGATCAGGAGCGCCTCGGTATTCTGTATTGGCTCGGCCGGGCCTTAGAGGAGCAAGGCAAGCGGGTCGACGCCCGCGAGCTGTATGGCCGTGTGTTCGCCGTCGACATCCGGTTCCGGGACGTCGGGGAGCGGACCAAGGCGTTGGCCAAGGCGAAGTGAGATGAGCCAACAGGTCGCGCCGATCGCCCTGCGGGAGCTGCAACGCCCTGTCGCGGCCGAGCTCGCGCAGGTGGCGACGGAGCTGCAGCGCATCATCGCGGCTGATTTCCCGCTCATCGCCGAAGTGAACGAGCATTTGCTGCACATGAAGGGGAAATTGTTTCGCCCCACGCTGCTCTTGCTGTCGAATCACGCGAGTGGGTCGGACGATGCTCGCGCCGTCACCCTCGCCGCGATCGTGGAGCTGATCCATCTCGCGACACTCGTCCACGACGATTCGGTGGACCATTCGACGCTCCGGCGGGGACTCCCGACCATCAACGCGCTCTTCTCGCATCAGATCGCCGTGATCATGGGCGACTATCTCTACTCGCGCGCGATCATCGAGCTGGTCGAGCTCGACGACCTCGAGCCGCTGCGGGTGTTCGCCCGCGTCACGAACGAAATGACGATCGGCGAGATGCGCCAGCTGGAGGCGCACGACAAGCTGGCGTTCGGCGAGGCCGAGTACGATCAGCTGATCCGCGCGAAGACCGCGTCGCTCCTGTCGGGGGCCTGCGAAGTGGGCGCGTTGCGCGCCGCGCCCGCGCCGCGCGCGGCGCTCGCGCGCTTCGGCATGCGGCTCGGCATGGCATTCCAGATCGCTGACGACCTCCTGGACTACACCGAAGCCCAAGCCGTGACGGGCAAGCCCTCGGGCCTCGACCTGCGGGAGCACAAGGTGACGCTCCCACTCATCGCGGCGCTCGACGCCATGAGCCCCGCCGAGCGGCGCGTCGTGGGGGACTTGATGGCGGAGCCGGCGCCCGGCGACGGCCTGGTGACCGAGGTGGTCCGGCTCGTGGCGGCACGCGGCGGCCTGGAGTACGCCCGCCGCCGGGCGCTCGAGCTGGCCCAACAGGCCGAAGCGGAGCTGGACATCCTGGCCCCATCCGGCGCGCGCGACGCCCTGCGCGACAGCATCGCGTACGCCGTGGAGCGGCGCAGCTAGCCAATGGCGCAAGGCCCGCGCAGGCCGCTATTTTACCTCGGAGTGCTGGCGGCGGGCTTCGTGCTCGGCGGGTTCGTCCACTCGCTGTTGCGGCGCTTCCTACCGCAGGGGCCGGCCAAGGAGATCTTTACCTGGGCGGTGACCCCCACACTCGGGCCCGTCCACATGGACCTCCTAGTCGTGTCGATCACGCTGGGGCCGATCGGATTCGACGTGTCGCTGCTGGCGCTCGTAGGCGTGGCGATCGCGTATTACGTCGCCCGATCGATCTTTTGAAGCGAGGCGCGTTATGTTCGGGGACCTGTCCTTCAGCCACATCCTCATCCTGCTGCTCGTGCTGGTGCTGGTGTTCGGCGCGAAGCGGATCCCGGAGATCGGGTCCTCGTTGGGGCAGGGGATCAAGGAGTTCAAGCGCAGCCTGAAGGACGCCACGAGCGACGATCCACCCTCCCCGCCGCGCAACGTCCAGCCTCCTACGAGCGGATCGGGATCCGGGCCGCTCTCCTCGAGCGGTGATCCGAAGCGCCTGAGCGACTAGCTGCCGCCGCTGTTCGCCGTCGAGCGGTAGATCTCGCTCCGCCGGTCCACGATCTTGGCGTCCGCGCGCAGCGCGGCCAGGTACTGTTGCACGCGTGCCTGCACCAGCGGGCGCATCAGGGTCTCACGTTGTTGCGTCCGCTGCTTGAACCAAGCGCTCGAGTCCGCGTTCTGGTGCGCCAGCACCTGGAGCAGGAAGCTGCCGGCATCGCCGGTGACCACGCCACTCTTTTCCCCCGGCCGAAGACCGAACGCCGCGCCGAGCGCCATCGGGTTGCGCACGAAGTGGGACGGCGCCGTCACCCGAGTGAAGGGACCCAGCCGCTCGACGGGGTATCCCATCGCCCGACCCGCCGTGAGGAGATCGCTCGCGTTCCGAAGCTTCTCTGCAACCTGTTCCGCTCGTGTTCGGGCGAGGGCTTTCTTCTTTTCGTACCGCACTGCCGCCACGACACGGGCTCGGACCTGGTCCAAGGGCGGCACACCCTCCGCCTGAACCGAGTCGAGCCGGAACACGTAACTCGCGTGGTCTCCGTCGATCACGGGACTCGTTTCACCCGGCGCGCGCCCTTCGAACGCCCAGATGCTCACGTCGGGGACGGCGCGGCCGTTGAGCGACAACCCTTCGCCCTGAACAAGCTTCGGGGTCGAGGCGACCGACAGATGAAGCGCGCGCGCGGCGCTGTCGAGCCGCGAGCCCGCGGTTTGCTCCGCCGCCAGCCGGTCGAGGGAGTCGGTGCGCGCATCGACGGCGTCGAGGTGCTTGGCGAGCAGCGCAATCGGGATGAGGATGTGACGGACGTGCACCGAATCGCCCTTCGCGGCGTCGACGCGAATCAGATGATAGCCGAACTCCGTGAGCACAGGCTCGCTGAGCACGCCCGGAGAGAGGCGGCGCAGGGCGGCGGCGAACGGCGGCACGAATCCGGGCGCGTCACGCTTCACCCAGCCGAGGTCCCCGCCGCGTGCCGCGCTCCCCGAGTCTGCCGATTCCCGCTTGGCCGCGTCCTCGAACTTCGTCTTCCCCGCCGCGATGTCCGCGCGGAGCGCGTGGACATGCGTCCGCGCGGCCGCGCTGTCGGCGCTGTCCGGGATCCGCGGGACCATCAGATAGCTGAGCCACGCCGCCCCCGGGCGCTTGAGCCCCGTCTCGTGCGCGCCGTAGTAACGCTGCAGCTCGCCTTCCGAGACCGGCGCCAGCGAGTCCGGAATGTCCTCCGGACGGATCGCGAGCAACGCGACCGTCACGGATTCGTGCTGGTCACGCCAGATGCGCCACAACTTCGCGTCGGAGACGTAGACGTCCGCGGTGAGATAGTCCTCGAGCTTGCGCTGGGGCAGGTATTCACGGTACAGCTGCTCCACCTGCACCTGGAAATCCGCTCCGGCGGTCGAGAGGTAGCGCTGCCACTTGGTGATATCGAACCGGCCGTCCGTTTGGAACGTCGCGTCCCGCATGACCTGATCGAGAATCTGCGGCGGCGGCGAGCTCCGGGCCGCTTCCCGGATTTCCTCGTCGGAAATGCCGATCCCGAGACGTTGGTACGCGCGGTCGAGCAGGATATTTTGGATGAACTGGTCGGCGACGCGATTTTGAACCTGCTGCTCGTCCTCGCGCGACAGGCGACCGCCACCCTGCTGGCGGCGGTATTGGTCGAGCGTCGACTGGTACTGCTGCTGGAACGGCTGTTGGCGCACGACTCTGCCGTCGACCTTGAGGACCACGTCCTTGCCGCCCTGAACGAAGTCCTGCACCTGACCGTAGGCCATCCAACCGATGAACGAGATGGCGACAACCCAGAAGACGGGCTTGGTAATCGACTTCATCGCGCGGATCATCTACCAGAACTCCAGCGGATACGGGTGAGGAGGGGCATAAGTCTAAGTGCGACAACGCGCAAACTCAAGCGGCCCGCACAAAATCCGATTGACAGCGCGACCGAGCAAACACTATCTTCGTTCAATTCTCCCAACTACTTAGGCCGTGGCCTACACCAGCGAAATAGAAAAGCTCGAAAAGCGGTGGGCCGAGAATCCCAAGGGGCGGAACTTCGCACCCCTCGCCGACGCCTATCGTAAAGCGGGAGAACTAGATAGGGCCCTCGAGCTGTGTACCGCCGGTCTCCAGCTCCACCCCGATTATGTCAGCGCGCACATCGTGCACGCGCGCTGCCTGATCGACCAGAAAAACGACGCGGGCGCCTCCGAAGTGTTCCAAAGGGTGCTGGCGCTCGACCCCGAAAATGTGCTCGCCCTGAAGATGCTGGCGGAGATCGCCGAGCGGAGCGGGCGTTTCGACCAGGCAGTCGTGTGGCTGGGACGCTTGCTCGCCGCCGACCCAATGAACGGCGAGGCCGCCGAGCATCTCGCACGCGCCAAAGCGAAAGCCGCGCAGCCTTCGGCGCCCAAGAGCCCGGAGCCCGTGGCGAGGATCGTGCCCGAGACGCTGCAGACAGCGGCCCGGCCCGCGCCCCGACCACCCGCGGCCCGCCAACCCTCGGGGCCGCAACGGGCGGTCTCGACCCCGGCTCCCGCCGCTTCCCCGGCTCCCCCGGCCGCAGCGCAGCCGGACTTCGTGATCGAACACGCGTCTGACGGTCCCACGTCTCCGACCCTCGACGTGAAGGGCGCGCCGGCCGACATCGAGACCTTCGATGGCACGATCGATTTCAATGCGGCCGCGCGCGATGCGGCCAAGGCGGATGGCATCGAGGTCCAGGAGGAAGTGCAGCTCACGCCGCAAGACCTCGTGGTCGAGGGGCTCGCACATACACAGTACGAGAGCGGGATCTTTGCCAAGCCACTGGAGGTGGAGCTTGACGACGGAGGGGGATTCCCCAAGATCGATCTCCCGCTCATCATGCCGGACGACGTGCCGGAAGCGGTGCCGGCCACGCCCGCCCGAGTCGCCGACGCGGCGCCGACACCCCCGCCGGTCCCGCCGCTGCCGTCGCCCCCGGCGCCTCGGTCCCCGCCGACGCCCCGGCCGCCAGCGCCGACTCCTCAGCCGCCGGCGGCAGTCGCGCTGTCCGACGACGATGGAGCGGCGGATGCGGCGGCGCTCTCCCGGGCTGAGCCGGTGCTGACCGAGACGATGGCCGAGCTGTACCTGCGACAGGGGCACCAAGATGACGCGTTGCGCGTGTACCAGGCGTTGCTGGCACAACGTCCCGGGGACGCGCGGTTGCGCTCGCGAGTCGAGTCGCTCACCCCCGGGGGGCGAAAGCAGGCGCGTGCCGACGCGGGCCGGGCCGGCGGAGAAAACGTCCAGGCGTTCTTAAGACGCATCTTGGCTGCCCGCCCCGGGGAAGGGCCCGCGGCGTCCACGGATGCGCGGCCGTCCGGCGGCCGATCCCCACTCGAGCGCGCGTTTGCGGTCGTGCCGCCCGAGGTCGAAACGGATCCGGGCGCCGCCGCGCCGGGCGAAGCGACGCGACCGGCGTCGGAGGGCATCTCGCTCGACGAGGTCTTCGGGGACGAAGGCCCCCGGAGCTCGATACCGGCGGCGCCTGCCGCCTCGCCACCGTTGGCGGCCGAGCCCACCCCACCTCCGGCCGCGCCGAGCGGAGGGTTTTCTTTCGATCAGTTTTTCAGCCCCGCCCCCGCCCCCGCCCCCGCCTCCGCCCCCGTCCCCGGCCCCGGCCCCGGCCCAGGGGCGTCGCCCGCGGCGAGCGGGTCGCCGGACGCGCCGCCTCGGCCCTCCGGCGGCAGGGCCATGCCCCCGGTCGAGGACGAAAGCGATCTCGATCAGTTCCAGGCTTGGCTCCGGGGCCTCAAGTCATAGTGCACATCGCCGTGCTGAACGGCCCGAACCTGAATCTGCTGGGCGAGCGCGAGCCGGAGTTGTACGGGCGCACGAGCCTGGCGGAGATCGAGACACGGACCCGAGCGCAAGCGCAGACGCTCGGCGTCGAGGTGTCGTGGACGCAGACGAATCACGAGGGCGAGCTCGTGGAGGCCATCCAACGGCTCAAGGGCGAGGCGGACGGGCTGGTCATCAATGCGGCCGCCTTCACCCACACGAGTCTCGCGGTACGGGATGCGTTGCTCGCGGTGCGGGTGCCCTTCGTCGAGGTGCACCTGTCCAACATTTTCGGCCGCGAGCCGGAGCGCCGGCGCTCGCTGCTGGCCGACGCGGCGGTGGGCGTGGTGACGGGATTCGGCGCGGAGAGTTATCGGCTGGGACTCGAGGGCTTGGTCGGTTATCTCCAGGCCCGCCATGGCGGCTGACCGCCGGCGCGCGCGGCAGGACGCGCTGATCCGGTTGCTGGACCCGGAAGGGCTGGATGGCCTCCTCGTGTCGTCCCACGCCAACGTCCGCTACCTCACGGGCTTTTCGGGCTCGGCGGCCCTGGTGGCGATCACACGGGCGGACGTCTTGCTCGTCACGGACTTTCGTTACGATGAGCAGGCTCGTGCCGAAGCGGGCGCCGTGGCCCGCATCGAGGTCGACGGCACCAGCGTGTGGGATCGCTTCTTCAAGGAGCTCGCCACGCTGGGGCCGCTCGAGCGGCTGGGGTTCGAGGGGCACGCGCTGACCGTTCACGACGCGGAGCGCTTCACGCAGGCGGGCAGTGCGTGGCGCTGGCAAGCCACGACCGACTTGGTCGAACGCCTACGGGCGACGAAGGACGAATCGGAGGTCGCCGCGATTCGGAGCGCGGCGGCGCTCGCCGGCGAAGCCCTCCGGGAGACGCTCTCGCACGTGCGGCCCGGCATGACGGAGCTCGCGATCGCCGGCCTCCTGGAGGAGGCGTTGCGGCGACGGGGGAGCGAGGGCCACCCGTTCGCGACCATCGTCGCGTCCGGACCCCGCAGCGCGCTGCCGCACGCACGTTCGAGTCGCCGCGCCGTCGCGGCCGGCGAATGGCTGCTGCTAGACTTCGGCGCCCAAGTGGACGGCTACTGCGCGGATATCACGCGCACGGTGGTCGTGGGCGCGCGGGCGAGCGAGCCGCAGCGCGTGCTGTACGAGCTCGTTCGCGACGCGCAGCGTCGCGCGCGGACTGGAGTGCGCGCGGGGATGAGCGGACGCGAGGCGGACGCGCTCGCGCGAGAGCCGATCGCCGCGCGCGGATTCGAGGAGGCATTCGGGCATTCGCTCGGACACGGGCTCGGGCTCGAAGTGCACGAGGCGCCGCGACTCTCGAAGACCAATGGGGATGCCTTACCGCCGGGTGCGGTCGTCACCGTCGAGCCGGGGGTGTATCTCGCGGGCATCGGCGGTGTGCGCATCGAAGACGACGTGCATTTGCCCGAGGCCCAGGCGGCGGAGCTGCTCTCGGACGGGCTGACGGACCTTGTGGAGCTCGTGTAACTTAGGACGCCATGAACCTCGACATCATCGCGCAGCTCGTGAAGATCCTGAAGGACGCGCCGGAGCTCGGCGCCATCGAGGTCCGCCGGGGTTTGTTCGGGGCGTGGTCGTCGGTCCGCGTGTCCAAGGCGGGTGTGTTCACGAACGCGGGCGGCGCAAGTGGTCATGTCGTGGTCGCGCAGGCACCCGCGTCCGGAGCGACGCCTGGCGGTGCGGTGGCAGGCGGGTCCCCGACGGGGGGCGTAGGCGGGGGAGGGGCAGGGGCGCCAGCGGCCGTGGCGCCCTCGCATCTCGTGGAGATCAAGTCCCCGATGGTGGGGACGTTCTATTCCGCGCCCGAGCCGGGCGGCGAGCCGTACGCGAAAGCCGGCAGCCGGGTGGCGGCCGGGCAGGTGGTCTGCATCATCGAAGCGATGAAGATCATGAACGAAATCGAGTCCGAGGTCGCCGGCGTGGTGCGGGAGGTGCTGGTGGAGAACGCCCAGCCCGTCGAGTTCGGACAGCCCCTTTTCCGAGTGGATCCCCATGCCTGAAGCGCCGTCCGGCCAAGCGACCTTCAACTTCAAAGGGGCCATCACGCAGATGGTCCAGCGTAACGCCTCGGACCTGCTGCTCAAGGTGGGCCGCCCGGCGACGATCCGCGTGAACGGGGAGCTGGTGCCGCTCGACAGCACCCCATTGAAGCCGGAGGAGTTGAAGTCGCTGGCCGAGCAGATCATGACCCCGCGGCAGGTGAAGGAGTTCGCCGAGCACAAGGAGGCGGACTTCGCCATCGGGGTCCCGGGCGTGGGGCGGTTCCGGACGAACGTCTACCAGCAGCGCGGGACGGTGGCCTTCGCCTTCCGGGCGATTCCGTACGAGGTGAAGACGATCCGCGACCTGAACCTGCCGCAGGTGCTCGAAGAAATCTCTCTGCGGCCTCGGGGCTTGGTGCTGGTCACGGGGGTGACGGGGTCGGGGAAGTCGACCGCGCTCGCGGCGATGATCAATCACATCAACACCAACCGTCGGGTGAACATCATCACGATCGAAGACCCGATCGAGTTCCTGCACCGCGACAACCTCTCCAACATCTCGCAGCGCGAGGTGGGGAACGACACCCTCTCGTTCAACGCGGCGCTGCGTCACGTGCTGCGCCAGGCACCCGACGTGATTCTGATCGGCGAGATCCGGGACATGGAGACGCTCGACACGGCGCTGAAGGCGGCGGACACGGGCCACCTGGTGTTCTCGACGCTGCACACCACGGACGCCACGCAGACGATCAACCGCGTGATCTCGTTCTTTCCGCCGCATCAGCACGACGAGGTGCGGCACCTGCTCTCGACCGCCCTTCACGGGATCGTGTCGCTCCGCCTCGTGCCGCGGAAGGATGGGAAGGGCCGCGTACCGGCCGCTGAAATCCTCGTGAACACGGCGGCGGTCCAGGAGAACATGCGCGACCTGTCGAAATCGCTCAGCATTCCCGACCTGATCGCGCAGGGCTCGGTCCAGTACGGGATGCAGAGCTTCGACCAGTCGCTCCTGCAGTGGTACCAGCAGGGCATGGTCAGCTACGAGAGCGCGATCTTCTACGCCACGAACCCGAGCGAGTTCGCGCTCAAGGTATCGGGCGTGGACTCGGGCGAGAGCCAGTCGTTCGGCGGCGCCACGGCTGCGGCTGGGCTGCGCGGCGACATTACCCCGTAAATGTTCAAGAAGGTGCTGATCGCCAACCGCGGGGAGATCGCCCTGCGGGTGATCCGTGCGTGCAAGGAGCTCGGCATCGCCACGGTCGCGGTCTACTCCGAGGCCGATCGCGACAGCCTGCACACGCGTTTCGCCGACGACGATGTCTGCATCGGTCGCGCGCCTTCGCGCGACAGTTACCTCAATATTCCGCGGATCATCGCCGCCGCGGAAATCACCGGCGCCGACGCGATTCATCCGGGCTACGGTTTCCTGGCCGAGAACGCGGAGTTCGCGGACATCGTGCGGACCTCGAACATCACGTTCGTGGGCCCCACGGGAGATCAGATCCGCCAGATGGGCGACAAGGCGGCGGCGCGGAAGCTCGCGCAGAAGTTGAAGGTGCCGACCGTGCCCGGCTCGCCCGGCCCCGTCGAGGACGCGGACGCCGGGCTCAAGGTCGCCCAGAAGATCGGCTTCCCGGTCATCATCAAGGCCGCCGCAGGGGGAGGAGGGAAGGGCATGCGGGTGGCCCAGGACGAGGAGCAATACCCGCAAGCCTTCTCGCTCGCCAAGCAGGAGGCGCTCGCGGCGTTCGGCTCGGACGAGGTCTACATCGAGAAGTACCTGGCCCGGCCGCGCCATATCGAGATCCAGCTCATGGGCGACACGCACGGGCGGGTGATGCATCTGTGCGAGCGCGATTGCTCGGTGCAGCGGCGCCATCAAAAGCTCATCGAAGAGGCACCGAGCCCGGTGGTGGACCAGACGCTCCGGCAGGACATGGGGGATTCCGCGGTGAAACTCGCGGAGGCCATCGGCTACGTCGGTGCCGGAACCATCGAGTTCCTGCTCGATGAGGACGGGGCCTTCTACTTCATGGAGATGAACACCCGCATCCAGGTGGAGCACCCCGTGACCGAGATGACGACGAACTTCGACTTGGTGAAGGAACAGATTCGGGTCGCGGCCGGGGAGCCTCTCTCGTTCGTCATGAACGGACATCGGTTGCGGGGGCACGCCATCGAATGCCGGGTCAACGCCGAGGATCCGGCCCGCAACTTTCAGCCCAGCCCCGGGACGATCACCGTGTACCACCCGCCGGGCGGGCCGGGCGTACGGGTCGATACGCACATCTACGCCGGATACACGGTGCCTCCGTACTATGACTCGTTGCTCGCCAAGCTCATCGTGCACGGCAATACGCGGACGGAGGCCCTCGCCCGCATGCGGCAGGCGCTCGACTCGTTTATCATAGAGGGCGTGACCACGACGATTCCCTTCCTGGGTCGGGTCATGCGCCACCCCGACTTCGTCGCCGGCCGGGTGGACACGAAGTTTCTCGAGCGCGAGCCTCAACTGCTGCAGTCGCCCACATGACGATCGACGTTCATTTCACGCCAGCCGGCCTCGTCGCGGGAGATCTCGCCGGCCGGGGCGTGGTCGTCATCGACGCGCTCCGCGCCACCACTACCGTGATCACCGCGCTCGCCAACGGGGCGAAGGCGGTGATTCCCGCGGCGTCCTCCGAGGAGGCCGTGCGCCTCGCGTCAAACCTCGAAAAAGACGGCGTGGTGCTCGCCGGCGAACGGAAGAGTGTGAAGATCGAAGGGTTCGCGCTGGGGAACTCTCCGCGCGAAATGACCGCGGCCGCGGTGGGCGGGAAGACCATCGTGCTCGCGACGACCAACGGGACGCCGGCGCTGGTCGCGGCCCAGGGTGGCGACCCTGTCCTGGTGGGAGCGCCGGTCAACTTCAAGGCCCTCGTGGAGCGAGCGCGGGCGGCACTGGCCCGGCGCGGTGACCTGGTCATCGTGTGTGCCGGACGTGACAAGCAATTCGCGATCGAAGACGCCTATACCGCCGGACGCCTGATCAAGGCGGTGAAGAGAGGTATCCGGAAACTCGCGCTGAACGACGCGGCGCGGGCGGCGGTGGCGCTCACCGCCGAATTCGAGAACTGGGAGGAAGCGCTCGAGGACTCCGAAGCCGCGCGCCAGCTCGCCGAAGTCGATCTCGCCGCCGACGTCGGATTCGCCGCCCGTGCCGATCGGTTCGCCGTTGTCCCCGTCTACGCGGACCGCCGCATCACATGAACGCGAAGGTGCGCCGCGAGCTGATCGGCATCGGCGCGCTGGTCGTCGGCCTGTTTCTCGGACTGACCCTGCTCCGGCTCTCGATCACGGGTAGCTGGGGCGAGCACATCGGATCGCTCCTGTGGCGGCTGCTCGGCGCCGGCTCCGTCCTCCTGCCGGTGCTCGGCATCGGATGGGCCCTCGCCGCGTTCGAGCGATTGGGGAGCCTCTCCGCCGGCCGGGCGGCGGCGCTCGGCGCCGGCTTGGTCGTGCTCCTGCCCTTCGGCATCGGGACGGTGACGGGGGCGAGTTTCCCCGCGGACTACTCGACCTGGAGCTCCACGCAAAAGCTCATCGGCACCGTGCCCGGGTGGCTCGCACACGGCGTCCACCAGGCTGTGGGCACCGCCGGCGGGACCCTCATCGGCCTGTTCGCGTTATCGGCGCTGGGATTGCTCACCATCGGATGGCATCCGCTCGTCGTCCTGAGAACCCGGGAAACGGAAATCGGGAAACGGGCAACGGAAAAGCCACCTAAGCAGAAGGCCGCGCTCACAGAGGCCCCGCCGGCAGAGCCGAATACCACGTTTCCCGTTTCCCGTTTCCCGAAGGAGCGAAAGCAGAAGCCTCCTCCGGCACCAAGACTCGTAACGGTGCCGGCCGGCGTCCTGATCCCCCCCATCGATTTGCTCAACCCCGCTCCCCCCGAAGACGGCGACGCGGGGCTCGCGCAAATCGAGCAGATGGGTCAAAAGCTCATCGAGACGCTGCAGACATTCCGGGTGGAAGGCGCCATCGCTGGTCGGACAGTGGGGCCGGTCGTCACACAATACGAAGTCGCGCCCGGCCCCGGGGTGAAGGTCGGTCGCATCGCGGCCCTCGCCGACGACCTGGCGCTCGCGATGCGCGCCCCGTCGCTCCGCATCGTGGCGCCGATCCCCGGGAAGGCAGCGGTGGGCATCGAGGTACCGAACCCGATGCCGCGGATGGTCCACGTGCGGGAGTTGATCGAGGGCGTCGAGTACCATCGCGGCACCCGGGCGCTGCCCATCGCCCTCGGGAAGAACCTCGAAGGCGATCCCGTGGTGGCCGATCTCGCCAAGATGCCCCACCTCCTGATCGCCGGGGTGACCGGGTCGGGGAAGTCGGTCTGCATCAACACCGTCATCACGAGCCTGATCTACACGCATCCGCCCGAGAAGCTCAAGCTCCTGATGATCGACCCCAAAATGGTCGAGCTCTCGATGTATGCGGCGCTGCCGCACCTCGGCCTGCCCGTGGTGACCAACCACCACAAGGCCGCGAGCGTTCTCAAATGGGCGGTGTGGGAGATGGAGCGGCGCTACCGACTGCTGCATGCCAACCACGCACGCAACATCGCGGACTTCAACAGGAAGGTTGAGGAGAAAAAACCGCTCAAGGGGCCGCGCGAGACCCTGGCCACGCAGGCGGGCATCCAGAAGGAGCTGCCGCTCGACGGGGAGTACAGCGACGGCATCGTTCCGTACATCGTGCTGATCGTGGACGAGCTCGCGGACTTGATGCTGACGGTACAGGGCGAGATCGAGACGCCGCTCGCCACGCTGGCGCAGAAGGCGCGCGCCATCGGGATTCATCTGGTACTCGCCACGCAGCGACCCTCGGTGAATGTGATCACCGGCCTCATCAAGGCGAACTTCCCGTGCCGGGTCGCTTTCCGGGTGTCCGCGAAGGTCGACAGCCGCACCATCCTCGATCAGAACGGGGCCGAGACGCTGCTCGGCAACGGCGACATGCTGTTCTTGCCGCCCGGCAAGAGCGAGCTGCTGCGCGTGCAGGGCGCGTTCATCTCGACGGACGAGACGGAGAAGCTGATGGAGTGGTACAAGAAGCACGCACCGCGGGTCGCTGCACAGGCGGGGCCCAGCATCGACGAACAGGTGACCGCCCTCGAAGAGCGGGAAAAGGCTGGGGAGGAG
>DATLVU010000026.1:0-107714 GCA_035577025.1 Gemmatimonadales bacterium | reverse complement strand
CCCCCGCGTCCGCCGCGTCCCCCGCGCCCCCCACCGGCCCGCGCCAACCGTTGCCGCTCGACGCGCGATAGACCGCTCAGCTGTCGCCGCAGGTCGTCGATGGAATCGGCGCGAACCGCCTCGCGCTTGCCGCGGAGTACCGTGAACCGGATCGGCCGGTCGAGCGGGGGCAGGTCACGCGGCTGCAGGCGCCGCGCCTGCCCTTCCTTGAGTCGCAACCGGGCCACCCCTGCCCCCGACTCGATTTCGTAGTCGACGGGCACGCGGTCACCGTAGATGTGCACGGAGTCCGGCAAAGCATCCAAGGCGCGTCGCTCGCCTTCGAGAATGGCTCCTTCGACGTCGAGAACGAGCCGAGTATTGATGAAGTCTTCCCAGGAGGTCACGCGAGCGAGCTGCTCCTTGAGGACCTCGGTTACCCGGTCGGTGGATGCCTGCGTCAGCCGCCCGCCGCTCCGGCGCCAGTAGAAGCCGAATCGCTCCAGCGCGCGCCGCACGCGCCCCTGATCCGGATGCGGCGTCTCGCCGGCCACGATCGCCTGCACGAGCGCGTCGCGCGCCGCGTCGGCAAGCTCCGGGGGAAATGGATTTGGAAGGGGCTCGACTTCGCGCTCCAGGAGGAAGCCGAAGTAGCTCACCGTGTGCTCGCGCATCAAGCCCTCGCGCCGTCGCTGGCGCTCGAACACCACCGTCGCGGAGCCGCGCCGCGCGTACCGTCGGATGGCACGCTCCGAAAGCTGCGTCCCCTCGATGCTGGCGCGCGGCACACCGAAGCGGTCCGCGAAGTAGCGCAGGGTTCCCGCGACGGCGCCCCAGCTACCGCACACCGAGGTGCGGCTGACCCGAGCCTCCCGCCCGTCGGCCGTCGCCTCGTCGATCACCAGATCGAAGGGCATGATCTTCGCCACGAGGTCCGCGAACGCGGCCACGGTCTTGTCGCCCGCATGCGGGAGCCGTTCAAGGAGGGGGAGCTCGAGCTGCCGGTAGACCGACGCGAGTCCGAGCGCTACATCCTCGATCGCCTTCACGAGCACGCCCCGACCCTCGGCCCAGCGATCGATGGTCTCGCGGAACAGATGTCGCGGCAGTCCATACACCTCTCCGAGATACGCGTGCTTGTTCACGGCCTCCGCGTACACGTTGTACGCCGTGAGGTGGTCGCTCCCCGGCGCGATCAGCCCGCGCAGGTCTCGCTCCTCGCGCGTCATCCGATGCAGCGAATCGATGTTCGCGGCAACCGCCACCACCGGGACCAGGTCGCCGTCGGCGTGGACGAGCAACTCGCCCCACGGACGCTCCACCGGCATGGCCTCCACGTCGCGCCCGTAGCGTGTCAGGCGACCGCGCTCGATGAGGCCGCGCTCGCTCAAGAGCTCGACGGCCTCCCGATACGCTTTGCGATCGAGGGGCACCGGCAGGTCGAGGTCCCGAGCGTCCACGCCCAGCGCCGCGCACGTGATCGCCACGCGCTCCGCGTCTCCCGCGAGCTGAAACTCGGGGGGCGTAGGCACCAGCTGGTCGAACACGAGGTCGCGGTCACTCAGGATGTACACTTCGCCGTTCTCCACCCGTCCGTGGACGCGGCCCGCCATCTGCAGGATTTCATTCGCGCCCAGGTACAGACGCGTGAGGACGTTGCGGCCTCGCTGGACGACGTTGGCGTACCGCGCGTCGTAGATCACCACCGTGTCCAGGCCGCGGATATTCAACGCCGACTGACCCGCGGCGGTCATGGCGAGGAGAAACGGCCGTCGCACCTGGCCGTCGAGAAACGGCCGGATGACGCGGATCGGTTCGCCGCCGTGGTAGAACGCGGTGGGCAGGCCCTGCCACCGGTCACCCAGCTCCTTGGCGATCTGCTCGACCTCAGCCCGAGTGGGCACGAACACCGCTACGCCGCGCCGCTCCCGCAACACTCGCTTCATGAAGCGGGCGTCGAGGAATTCCAGCGGCTGCTGCGGCAGCACGCGCACATCGGCGGCGCGCGCCGGATCGAATGCCCTGGTCTCGAGCACCTCCACCGAGCCCAGGTAGCGGGCATAGAACGACGGATCGACCGTCGCCGACAACCAGATGAAGCGACAGCCGGCCCGTTTCCCGAGGGCCAGGCACAGCTCGAGCTCGGCGGAAGTCTGGTGGATCTCGTCGACGACCAAGGTATCGTGTGCCGTGATCAGCCCGTCTTCGAACCAGCGCCGGGCGATCCCCGTTGTGATGATGACCACATTCCAGGTGGGCGTCTCGGGTGTAGCTTCGCGTTCGCGATTGACGACGCCGACCTTGAGGAGCGTCTGCAGGATGGTCTCGGCGATCGGTCGGATGGCGAGCGTCTTCCCGGTGCCCGTCCCGGCCATGATCCCGAACCCTCGCCCCGACGCCGCGAGCCGGCGGATGTCGGCCCCGTGCTCCCGCGCGAGCAGGGTGTCGATGTCCAGGCCCATGGCCAGCTCGATGGTCTCGCACGCCGCGCGCGTAGGGGCGATCACGACCACCCGCCCGGTCGCCGGCTCGGCGGCAAGGAACGCGTTGGGATCGAGGGGGAGGGCGTGGTCGCGGGAGATTCGCACCGTCGCAATATAGAATGGGCCTGGATCAGGCCAGGAGGGTGAAGGCATGCTGCATCGACCGTGGCTCCTTCTGCTGACTGTGCCGGCTCTCGCCGCGTCGCCGGCCGCGGCTCCCGCTCAGCGCTTTGAGCGCACTCCCGATCACCCCACGCGGGAGCAGATCGAAGCCCAGCTCCACTACCAGACGGGCAAGATCGCGGTACGCGGTGGTCTCGCGACGCTCGATCTGCCCTCCGACTTCCGGTATCTCGACCCCCGCGGAACCGACATCGTGCTGCGCGCCTGGGGTAATCCGCCCGGCTCAGAGACGCTCGGGATGCTCGTACCCGCCGCGCTCGATGTGCTGACGCCGGAGGGGTGGGGCGTCATCATTACGTATGCCGAAGACGGCTACGTCAAGGACGACGATGCCGCGAAAATCGATTACCGCGAGCTGCTGACGAACATGCAACAGGCGACGCGGGAGGATAACGTCGAGCGCACCAAGGCCGGATACCCGGCGGTCGAGCTCGTCGGCTGGGCTGAGCCTCCGTATTACGACAGCGTGGCCCACAAGCTCTACTGGGCCAAGGACCTCAAGTTCAAAGACCACGAAGCCCACACTCTCAATTACAACATCCGGGTGCTCGGGCGGCGCGGCGTCCTGGTGCTCAACGCCGTCGCGTCGATGGATCAGCTCGCGCCCGTGAAGCGCGACATGGCGAAGGTGATCGGCGTCGTCGACTTCAACGGCGGGCACCGGTACGCCGACTTCATCCCTGGAACGGATAAAGTCGCCGAGTATGGCATCGCGGCGCTGATAGCAGGAAGCCTTGCGGCGAAGGCGGGGCTGTTCAAAGTGCTCCTCGCCGGGATCCTCGCGCTCAAGAAGCTCATCGTCGTCGCGGTCGTCGGGGTATCGGCGTACTTGCGGAAGCTGTTCCGCCGCAAGCCCGCCGACGTCGTTGCGAAACCGTAGTTCCGCAGCCGCAAGAGAAAAGCGGGAGGCGTGCGTGCATGCCTCCCGCTTTTCGACCGTACCTGCGGCACTGCCTAGGGCGCCAGCCGCCGCATCCGGAACATCCCGTTGCACGCCGTTCTCCGGAGGTACGGTCGGTGCGCATTACTCGTCGTCATAGTCCCGGTCGTACCGGCAGTGGTGGCGGTGATGACGCCGGTTCACGTACACGCGCTCTACAAAGAGCGGCGCCGGCCGGTAGAACCGCGGCCGGGTGCGATAGAAACCGTATGACCTGCCAACGACCACGACGCCGCTGACGTACGCACGCGGCGCGGGGAAGCCGATTGCGACGCTGACGCGGGTCTGTGCACCGGCCGGTCGCGTCGCGAGTGCGAGAGCGAGTCCAACTGCCATGATCACGTGTTTCATAGGTCACCTCCGGCGGGGACACCTTGGAAAGACCGTGCCATGGAGGGAAACGGCTCGCCAACCAGCGATGCGCGAGCGGGTTACGACGAGTACCGCAGTGCGGCTCGGGGGGAAGGAGTGTCACTCACGGCGGTCACACTGTACCGGCCGTTCGTCAGTCACGGAGGTCGGCAGTCAGCGCGCAGGCGACGAGGGAGGGTTGCCCTGCATCAGCCGCAGCACTTCTCCGGGCTCGGCGTGGCGCCCGACGGCTTTCTTGGAGAAGACCCGACGCCCGTCCACCTCGACCTCGAACACGCCGCCGGATGACTGGATCAGCTTCACGTCGGCGTGCGGGTACGTTTTCCGAATCTCGGCCGCCAGACCGGCGGCCCGAGGCTCGTAGTTTCAGACGACGCAGTATTCGATCGTGACGCGCATGTCGTAAACGATAGTCGCGCTTGACACGTCGTGCCAAGGGTCCGACTTTGCTCCTGGCTTCCTGATGAGTTCCCTTTCCGGTTTCAAAGCGACGCCGCGCCTCGTGGTGCGGAGCCTCGTCGCGCTCGGCGCCATCGCCGCCATCGTGGGAGCGGTCGCGGCGTTCGCCTCCGGTCAGGCGCCGTTCGGGGTCGAGGGCGTCGAGGAAGCCCTTACGCTCGCCGTCGTGGGCGCCCTCGCCCGCCGCTACGGCATCGCGCTCCCCGGCAACGGCTTCTCCTCGTACATCCTCGGCGTCATGGCGTACGCAACCCTCGACCGGGGTTGGCCGTTCGGCGTGCTGGTCGCGCCCCTGGCAATGCTCGCGGGCGATGTGGCGCTGCGCCGGATTCCGGTCGCCGTGGCGCTCGACAACGCGGCGCACCTCACGGCGGGGGGAGCGGCGGCGGGATTGGTGTACGAGCGCGTCGGCGGCGTGACGGGTGCCGGAGCGCTGGCGACCGCCAACCTCTCCCAGCTCGCGGTCTTCCTCGTCGCCCTCCCCGGCATCGTGAACGGGACGTTTTACCTCGAGCTTGCGCTCGGGCGGGGACTGGCCTGGGTCGACGCCCGCCTCACGGCCCGGTGGGAGGCGGCGGTCTACGCGTGCTCCGCGGCGCTCGCCCTCGGATGGCTCGCGATCGCTCACTCGGGCATCGAGATCACGGCGCTCGTGGCGATCGGCGCGGTGCTGGCGGGTGCCACCGTCGCGAGCCTGTCGGTGATCCGCCGGGGCGTGCGCGCCGACGAGCTGGCGCTGGTCCAAGGCCTCTCGCAGGCGATCGCAGGCGACATCAGTCTCGCCAGAAGTTTTCCCCGGATCCAGGAGCTGGCGCGGCGGCTCGTGCCGTGGGAGCACATGGGCTTCGCGCGCTTCGATCCGGCGACCAACGAGATGGAGCTCGTGGCGGACACGGCCACGGGTACGAGCGGGGCCTTCCGATTCGACGCCAACGCCGGGTTGACGGGCGAGGCGGTCCAGCTGCGGCGTCCCGTGGTGGCGCGGGCCCTGACAGCGGAGCAGGTCGTTGTCCCCGGTCGAGAGCGACCCGGCTCGGAGGTGCTGGTGCCGCTGTACCATGCGGGGCACCTTGTCGGCCTCTGGAGCGTGCGGCACTCCGATCCGTCCATGTATCGCGACTCGGACGGCGAGATGCTGGCGCTGCTCGCGCCGCAGCTCGCGCTGATGCTCGCGATCGAGGGCTCGGTCCAGCCCGTGGTAGGTGCGTCGGACCGCACCACCGCATACATCCAGACCATCACGGCAGCAACCAGCCAGATCAATGCCTCGAGCGCGCAGGTGGCCGCCTCCGCGCGTCGCGCGAGCCAGGGTGCCGCGCAGGCCGCCACGCTGGTGAGCGCCTTGAGCCGCGATTCGGCGCAGCTCACGCAGCACGCGGGCGAGGTCGCCGCCGCGGGGGAACAAACGCGTGACTCGGGCGCCGAAATGGAGAAGACTACCGAGAAGATCAAGCTCGCGACGCAGAGCGCCGTGCGGCGGCTCAACGATCTTGGCGCCACCACGGAAGAGAGCGCCCGCGAGGTCCGTCGCCTGCGAGACGTGGCCGAGCAGGTCGAGAAGTTCTCGGAGGCCATCGGGTTCATCGCGAACCAGACCAACCTGCTCGCGCTCAATGCGACGATCGAAGCGGCCCGTGCCGGCGTGCACGGCCGGGGCTTTGGCGTGGTGGCGGACGAGGTCCACAAGCTCGCGGAGGAGAGCGGGCGGGAGGCCCGCAACGTGGGCCGGTCGGCGCAGGACACGAGGCGGGCCCTGGATCGGGCGGCCCAACTGCTCGAGCGGGTCCGCGGCGACCTGGCCGACGTCGTTCAGAGCTCGACCGATTGGGTTCAGGACCTCGCCCGCATCGCGGACACCGCCGGCGGCACGGCCCGGGCGGGCAAGCGCGTCGCGGACCTGGCGCGTGGCATCTCGGAACGTGCCGGCACCATCAGCCAGTCGCTCGACCAGGCGAAGGCCGGTGCGCATGCCTCGAGCCAGGAGGCGGAGGCGGTGGCCGCCGCCGCGGCCGAGCAGCTGCAGGCGATCCAGGGGCTCGCCCGCGGCGCCACAGAGCTGGCGGCGCTCGCCGACAACCTCGCCCGGGCCGTCCGATTCGTTCGGGGGGAAAACGGGCGACAGTAAGGAGACGTGATCTCCGTCACCATCGCGGCCGCCGGGGTTTCTAACCGGCGGCCGAATTATTACCGTAGGGCCACAACTTGGACCTGAGAGGCCGACCGGTGCGAACACTGGTGACGTTGGGAGTCGCGCTCGCGTGGGGGACCTCGAGCCTCTGCGCGCAGCGCGCGCACCAGTTCGAGCTCGGTGCCTTCGGCACGTACACACGGTACGATCGCACGTTCGCCTTGGACAATCAGGTCGGCGGCGGCGGACGGCTCGGGTATTTCTTCACCGACGTGGTCAGCGCCGAGCTCGAGGGGAGCTATCAGAGCCCCAACCCCACAATCGGCAGCGCCTCCCCTACTCTCGCGTCCGGCAGCGCCAGCCTGGTCCTGAACTTCGGGGGCGCCAGGAATCTCTTCTATCTGTTGGGCGGCTACTCGCGCCTCGACTTCGAAAAGAACCCGCCGTACCGCTTCACCGATAACGCCGTCCACGGGGGCATCGGCGATCGCGTGTTCCTCGGCAACTGGGGCGCGATCCGCATGGAAGTCAGGGGCGTTTACGCCCCCAGTACCGGCTTCGCCGGCACCGACTGGGCCGGACATGTCGTCGGTTCGCTCGGCCTCTCCGTGTTCACCGGGGGCGGTACCGTCATCGACTCCGATCACGACGGCGTACCCGACAAGAAGGACGCCTGTCCTGGCACTCCCCTAGGCGCCGCGGTCGACGCGCGCGGCTGCCCCACCGACTCCGACCACGACGGCGTGTATGACGGCATCGACCGCTGTCCCGGTACGCCCGCCGGCGCAAGGGTAGACGCCACCGGCTGTCCCACCGACGCCGATCACGACGGGGTGTTCGACGGCATCGACCAGTGCCCGGACACGCCCGCGGGCGCCCACGTGGACGCGAAGGGGTGCCCCATCGATTCCGATCGCGATGGCGTGCCGGACGGGATCGACCAGTGCCCGAACACGCCGGTCGGCGCAATGGTCGATGCGACCGGCTGCCCGCTGGACTCGGATAAGGACGGTGTGCCGGACGGCATCGACAAGTGCCCCAACACACCGCCTGGAGTGGAAGTCGACGACGTCGGCTGCCAGCGCTTCAAGGACTCCGACGGCGATGGCGTGGACGATTCGAAGGACAAGTGCCCCGGAACGGCGCCCGGCACACGGGTGGACGCAGTCGGCTGCCCGATCCTGTTCACCCCCGAGCGCACGCCCGTCATCTTGCGCGGCGTCATCTTCGAGACCGGCAAGTCGGCGCTCAAACCCGAGTCGTTCACGGTCCTGGACATCGTGGCGCAGTCGCTCAACGCGAACTCGGACATCCGGATCGAAGTCGCGGGCTACACCGATAACACGGGCGCGGCCACGACGAACATCAGGCTGTCCCAGGCGCGCGCGAGCGCGGTCCGCTCCTACCTCGCGAGTAAGGGAGTGGCGCCGGACCGGATGATCGCCAAAGGCTACGGTGCCGCGAATCCGATCGCGACGAACACGAACGCCGCGGGTCGTCAGCAGAACCGGCGTGTAGAGCTGCACCAGCTGCCGTGACGTTGCAGCGCGTGGGAGCCCACCCCGGGCGCGTCGGGTTATTGGCCGCCGCCCTGGCCCTCGGTGCCGGTCGGCTCGTCGCCCAGCACGCGGGTCAATTCGAGGTCGGGGCATTCGGCTCCTACACGCGGTACGACCCCACCTTCGGGCTCTCCGAGAAGATCGGCGGGGGCGCCCGCCTGGGATACCTCTTCAGCAGCATGCTCGGCGTGGAAGGAGATCTCCTCTTTCAGCCCGAGTACAACGTCGTGCCGCCGAGCGGGACGCCGCAGTCGCTGCAACCGTTGATCGGCAGCGCTTCGCTCGTGGTGAACGCGCTGCACGCCCAACGCCTCATGGTCTACGTGTTGGGCGGCTACACGGTGCTCGACTTCGGCACGCGCTCGCCGTACAAGTTCACCGATAACGCCGCGCATGCCGGCGCCGGCGTGCGGTTGTTCCTGACGAATCGCATCGCAATCCGGGCGGAAGGGCGCGCGATTTTCACGCCCAGTACCCACTACACGCTCATCACTGGAAATCCCAGACATTACGTCGGCACCCTCGGGCTCTCCGTGTTCCACCTCGGCGGTCGGGCCAAGGAACAAAGCGCCTGCCCCAACCCCCCCGCCGGCGCCGTCCTCGACAAGCGCGGCTGCCCCGTGGACTCCGATCAGGACGGCGTACCGGATGGCCTCGACAAGTGTCCCAACACCCCGCTGGGCGCGCACGTCGACGCGACCGGCTGCCCCATCGATTCGGATGGCGACGGTGTGCCGGATGGAATCGACCAGTGCCCGAACACACCCCAGGGCGCGAAGGTGGATGCGAAGGGATGCCCCATCGATTCGGATGGCGATGGCGTACCTGACGGCATCGATCAGTGCCCCAACACGCCGCCCGGCCAGACCGTCGATGCCAAGGGCTGCCCCATGGATTCCGACGGCGACGGGGTGCCTGACGGCATCGACCAGTGTCCCGACACGCCGAAGGGAGCCATCGTCGACGCCAAGGGTTGCCCGCTCGACTCAGACCTCGACGGCGTCCCGGACGGGATCGATAAGTGCCCCAACACGCCGCCGGGCACCAAGGTCGACGCCACTGGTTGCCCGCTGCCGGTCGAAGCGGTGACCCCGACCCCGGCGCCCCCGGCGCCTCCGGCCGCCCCGACGGCCCCGGCACCAGGTAAGTGCCCGCCGGCACCGCCAGGGAGCAAGGTGGATGCGAATGGGTGCATGATTCTGTTCGCGCCCGAAGCCGCGCGGTCCCCGACTCCCGGCGCACCCCCGCGGCCGACACTGATCTTGACGGGCGTCAACTTCGAGACCGGCCGGTCGGTCCTGACGCGAGACTCCTACGTGGTGCTCGACGCGGTCGCGGCATCGCTGCTCGCGAACCCCGACATCCGGATCGAAGTGGCCGGATACACCGACAGCACGGGCCGGAAATACATCAATTACAGGCTCTCGCAGGCGCGTGCCGTCGCGGTGCGCTTCTACCTCGCGCGTAAGGGTGTGCCCCCGGCCCGGATGATCGCGAAGGGCTACGGTGCATCGGGGTACATCGCGCCGAACAGCACCGCCGCGGGCCGCGCCCAGAACCGGCGCGTCGAGCTGCACAAGCTCCCGTAGTCGCGCCCGGGGGCCGGGCTCGATATTTTCCCGTGCCCGTGCCCCGCGCGCTCACGTTGCTCCTCGCGGCCACCCTCGTCGCCGCGCCGCCCCTCCCCCCTCTCCTGTCGGGGCAGCAGCCGCCTACCCGGCGGCCGGCCCGCGCCCGTCGCCCTGCCCCGGCGCCCGCTCCGCGCAGCTCCGCCCAGCGCATCCCGACCCCCCGATCGGTCCTCGGCTTCGAGCCCGGTGACGACCGGAAGCTCGCCGACTGGCCGACGTTGGTCCGGTACTACCAGGCGCTCGCCGGCGCGAGCGATCGCATGCGGTACCGCGAGCTCGGGCACTCCACGCTCGGAGCACCGTTCGTGGCCCTGGTGGTTTCCAGCCCACAAAACCTCCGGCGCCTCGATTACTACCGAGAGCTGAACGCCCGCCTCGCCGACCCGCGCGGGCTCCGGACCCCGAAGGACGCGACCACGGCGCTGAAAGAAGCCAAGACCGTCGTGCTGATCACGTCGGGGATCCATTCGAACGAGGTGGGCGGCCACCTCACGCCGGCGATCCTTGCGTACCGACTAGCAACGGATACCAGCGCCGACACCCGGGCCATTCTCGACAACGTGATCCTGTGGCTCGTGCCGTCGCTCAATCCTGATGGCGTCTCGATCGTTACCCGCTGGTACAACCGGACGTTGGGAACTCCCGCGGAAGGCACGGACCCCCCGGAGCTCTACCACCACTACACCGGGCACGACAACAACCGCGATTGGTACGCGTTCACCCAGGTCGAGACGCAGCTCGTGGTCGACTCGATCCACAACGTGTGGCATCCGCAGATCGTGCACGACATCCACCAGCAGGATACGGATGGATCCCGACTCTTTCTCCCGCCGTACCTCGATCCGGTCGAGCCCAACGTCGATCCCTTGCTGATCGACGGCGTGAACGCCCTGGGCACGGATATGGCCTGGACGCTGGCCGGCCAGGGCAAGACCGGCATCGCGATCAACGCGGTGTACGACGCCTGGACACCCGCGCGCGCGTACCAGCATTACCACGGGGGGGTGCGCATCCTCTCCGAGGCCGCGAGCGCGAACCTCGCCTCGCCGGTCGACATCCCGTTCGACCAGCTCGCGACCCGCGGCCGCGGCTTCAACCCGCGCGAGCGATCGTGGAACTTCACCAACCCGTGGCCCGGTGGCCGGTGGACGCTGCGCGACATCGTGACCTACCAGACCGACGGCGCGTACGCCCTGCTCGAGAACGCGGCGCGGTACCGAGATCGCTGGCTTGCGAACTTCCTCACGGTCGAGGGACGCGCCGTTCGTGGATGGAAGGGCTGGCCGTACGCCTATGTGATTCCCCGGCAGCATCAAGACTCGGGGGGGGGGCTCGCCACGCTGCTGGGCATTCTGCACCGGGGCCAGGTCGAAGTCCGTACAGCGCTCCACCCGATCACGCTCGGTGCGCAGCGCTTCGCAGCGGGAAGCTACGTGGTGGTACTGCGGCAACCCTACGCCGGTTTCGCCAAGGCGCTGCTCGAGCCGCAGCGGTATCCGGATCTGCGACTGTACCCCGGTGGCCCGCCCCTCCCGCCGTACGACGTCACCGCCCAAACGCTTCCGCTCTTGATGGGTGTAACGGCGGTACCGTCGCGCGACTCGCTGCGTATCGGACTCTCACCTCCGGTCGAGCCGCCGGTTGCGAACCTGACCTATCCGGGCTTCGCCGGGCCGGATGTCCCGCGCATCGGTTTGTACCGGTCGTACGTGGCGCCCATGGACGAGGGGTGGACGCGCTGGCTGTTCGACACCTGGAAAGTGCCCTACGTCTCCGTCGTCGATTCGGTGATGCGCGCCGGGAAGCTGCGCGACAAGTTCGACGTCATTCTCCTGCCCGACGAGTCGCCGCACGAGCTCCTCGATGGCCTCCCGAAGGAGTATCCGGCGCCGTATGCCGGCGGCCTGGGGGCCGACGGGGTGAAGGCGCTGCGCCAGTTCGTCACCGACGGCGGCACGCTGATCGCGTTGAACGACGCCAGCCGCTTCGCCGTCGAACAGCTGCTGCTCCCCGTGCGCAACGTCCTGGAGGGCGTGGCCGACGACGAGTTCTATGCCCCCGGATCGATTTTCCGAATGGAGCTCGACGCCAACGACCCGATCGCGCGCGGCATGCCCACGCAGAGCATCGCCTGGTACGAGAGCGGACCCGCGTTCGAGGTGCTGGACTCGAGTGCCGTGCGCGTCGTGGGGCGCTATCCCGCGGAGGCGGACAAGGTGCTCCTGTCGGGGTGGGTGTTGCATCCCGAGCGTGTGGCGGGCCGGGCCGCGCTCGTCGAAGTAAAGCTAGGGACGGGGCGGGTGATCCTGTTCGGCTTCAGGCCACAGTACCGGGGTCAGAGCATCGCAACTTACCCGTTGCTATTTAATAGCTTACAGCTAACCGCGAAGTAGTGTGATTCCCGTCTCTTGTCCGATTTGCTGGTGATTCCTATCGTGTAACCCCTTTATGGCTGTGGTCCGGCAGGTAGTCGCCCTCTTGCTGGCCGCGCTCCTTACGAGTCGCGGCCTTTTTGCACAAGAGCCCGTCGACTCGACGCCGCCGGCAGATACGTCGATTCCCGCCGCCGAGGCGATCGAGACCGCCCCCGTCGATCAGTTGAAGGTTCTGCTGCGCCCCACGGAGATCCGCTACGTGCAGCAGGAGTCCGTCCTGCTGCCGCCGAGCGCGAACATCAAGGGGCTGTACGTCAACGCCTGGGCGTTCGGCTCGCCGAAACTCTGGCAGTTGGTGCGCCTCGCCGACGAGACCGAGATCAACGCGTTCGTGATCGACGTGAAGGACGACACGGGGTGCCTGCTCTATCCGTCCGAGGTGCCGACGGCGGAACAAATCGGCGCGAACACCTGCGTGCGGGCGAAGGACGCCAAAGCGCGTCTCGACACGCTCGCCGCGCACGGCATCTACGCGATCGCGCGCATCGTGGTCGCGAAGGACCCGCGCCTCGCCGAGCGCAAGCCGCAGTGGTCGGTGAAGGACCGCAACACCGGTGGGTTGTGGCGCGACCGGATCAACATTGCGTGGGTCGATGCCTACAACGATTCGGTGTGGATTTACTCGGCCCAGCTGGCGGCAGAGGCGGTCCGCATGGGATTTCAAGAAGTCCAGTTCGACTACGTGCGCTTTCCTGACGAGCCGCGCGAGCGCATGGCCACGGCGATCTTTCCCGCGCACAAAGGGGGCCAGAGCCAACGCGAGGCGGTCCGCGAGCACGTGGGGCTCATGAAGGAGCGCCTGCGGCCGTACGGCATCCCGGTCACGTTCGACATCTTCGGGCTCACGGCCTCGACGACTTCGGGCGATCTCGGCATCGGCCAGGTGTGGGAAGACTTCGTGAGCGTCGCCGACGTCGTGCTCCCGATGGTGTATCCCAGTCACTACTACCGGGGCGCGTTCGGGTACGCGTGGCCGAACGGCCAACCGTACCACATCGTGCGTTCAGCGCTGAAGGACGCGTTGCAGCGGTCCCGCCCCCTGCCCGGCTCGGCCGAGATCAGGCCGTTCCTGCAGGCTTTCACGCTCGGGCGCCGCCTGCCCCGCTACACGCCGTTCGAGATCCGCGAGCAGATCCGCGCCGCGGAAGACGTCGGCATCACTTCGTGGGTCCTATGGAATCCCCGCAGCGTCTACCAGCGTGGTGCCCTGCGCCCGAAGGGCGGCGGAGCCTCGCCGGTGGAGCGTACCGCCTCGAACGCGAGCGGCGGCCGCTAAACCGCCCCTCACCAATCATGTAAGAGGCAATTTGCCGCGCCCCCGTTAGGGCGGTAGAGTATCCTTCCTATAGGGGAGGCTTGGTGGCGCGACGTCCCAAGGGGCGCCCCCGTGCGGTGCGCAAAGCAGCTCAAAGAGAGCCCTCGAAGACGGCACTTTGCCCGGTTGTAGGAATAGGTGCGTCGGCCGGCGGTCTCGAGGCCATGCAGCGGTTTTTCGGACGCCTCCCGCCCGACAGCGGCATGGCGTTCGTGGTCGTCCAGCATATCGACCCCCGCCACGAGACGCTCCTTCCAGAGCTGCTCCGCAAATCGACGCGCATGAGCGTGGATTTGGCGAGGGAAGAGACCCCCCTCGAGCCCGATCACGTCTATGTCATCCCGCCCAACGCCATCCTCACCATCGAAGGCGGGATCCTGCGCGTGCTGACGCCCGTGGATCCGCAGAGCCGCTACTCGCCGATCGACCGGCTGTTCGACTCCCTCGCGCAAGATCAAGCCCATAACGCCGTCTGCATCCTCCTCTCGGGATCGGGATCCGACGGCACGCTCGGCCTGCGCGCCGTGAAGGAGCACGGTGGGATGGCCATGGCGCAGTCGCCCGAGTCCGCCCAGCACGACGGCATCCTGCGGAGCGCGATCTCCACGGGCCTCGTGGATCACGTGCTCCCGCCGGAAGAGCTCGCGGTGAAGTTGATGGAGTATGCCACCTACCTGCGACACCTGCGGGTGGAGCAGGGCACCGAGCCACTGGTCACGGTGGGCGAGGACGAGCTCGTCCGCATCTCGACGATTCTGCTGCACAAGACGGGGCATGACTTCCGTCGCTACAAGACGGCCACGCTGCTTCGGCGCCTCCAGCGGCGCATGCAGGTGCTGCAGGTGCGGTCCGTCGCGCACTACATCGACCGCCTGCGCGAGGATCCGAAGGAGGCGGAGCAGCTGTTCCGCGACCTGCTGATCGGTGTGACGCACTTCTTCCGCGACCCCGAAGCATTTGCTGTGCTCGCCCGGGAGGTGATGCCCCGGCTGGTCGAGCTGGCCTCAGTCGATGGCACGCTTCGCTTATGGACGCCCGGGTGCGCCACCGGCGAAGAGACGTACTCGATCGCCATCCTGCTCAAGGAAGCGATCGTCAAGCAAGACTCGATGCCGAGGGTGCAGATCTTCGCGGGCGACATCGACGACGAGGCGCTCGAGTTCGCTCGTCAGGCACGCTACCCGGAAGGCATCGCGCAACACGTCCTGCCGGAGCGCCTGGAGCGGTTTTTCATCCGGCAGGATCACGGGTACCAGGTCAGCAAGGACATTCGGGAGATGTGCATCTTCTCCACGCACAATCTCATCAAGGATCCCCCGTTCTCCCGGCTCGACCTGATTGCGTGCCGTAACGTGCTCATCTACCTCGAGGCGGACCTGCAGCGGTACGTGGCGGAACTGTTTCATTACGCGCTCCACCAGGGCGGCTACCTATTTCTGGGGCCTTCGGAAAGTGTGGCCGGTCCGCCCGAGCTGTTTCGGACGATCGACCGAAAGCACCGGATCTTTCAGCGCGGCGACACCATCGCGCGGCCGCTCGAAGTCGCGCCGCTTCTTCGTGGCGGGTGGACCGGGCCTCGGGGGGCCGCCCAGCGCGTCGCGCCGGCCGCCCCGCGCTCGCGACAGGAAGAGCTGGTTGCCGCACTCGAGCGCGTGCTCCTCGACCAGTACGCTCCTGCCTGGGTCGTCGTCAACGCACAGGCCAACGCACTGTACTTCTCGCCGCGCGTCGGCCGCTATCTGGAGCCAGCGCCGGGAGCCCCGAGCAATGACGTCATCGGGATGGCACGCCTCGGACTACGCCTGGACCTTCGCACGGCGATTCACAAGGCGGTTCGGACCGGCGAGCCGATCGTGCACCCCGACATCGTGGTCGAGGCGAGCGGGGAGACCCAGCGGATCAACCTGCTCGTGCGGCCGCTGCCGGAGTTGGGAGCGGATTCGGGGTTGTTCCTGGTGGTCTTTCAGGAGCTCGGTCCCCCCAAGAGCCGAGGTCTCGGGACGGGCGACGCCTCCGTTGCATCCGCGCAGGCGAGAGACAACGATCTCGTCCAGCAGCTCGAGAGCGAGCTGCGCACGACGAAGGACCACCTCCAAGCGAGCGTCGAGGAGGTGGAGACCTCCAACGAGGAGCTCAAGTCCTCGAACGAAGAGCTGCTCGCGACCAACGAGGAGCTGCAGTCGTCCAATGAGGAGCTGCAGACGTCCAAAGAGGAATTGCAGTCGGTCAACGAGGAGCTGGAGACCATCAACGTCGAGCTGCAGAAGAAGGTCGAAGAGTTGGACACCGCCAATAGCGATCTCCAAAACCTCTTCGAAGCCACGCAGATTCCCACGCTGTTCCTCGATAATGAGCTCCGCATCAAGCGATTCACTGCCGCTGCCACCGAGCTGTTTCGTCTGATCGACAGCGACGTCGGTCGGCCCATTACGGACATCGCGGCGCGATTCTCCGAGAACCTGATCCCCGAAATGACCGAGGTCCTGCGTACGCTCGTCCCCAAGGCCCGGCAGGTCCGCATCGGAGACGGCGCGTCGAGCTACATCATGCGTATCCGCAGCTACCGACGGGGCGACAACGTGATCGATGGGCTCGTCATCACGTTCTCGGACGTGACACAGCTCGACCAGGCCCTGGAGCAGCGGGGGAGACTCGCGAGCATCGTGGAAAACGCCCACGATGCGATCCTGAGCCGGACGCTGAACGGCGTGATCACCAGCTGGAACGATGCCGCCACGCGGCTGTTCGGCTGGTCAGAACGGGAAGCCCTGGGCAAGTCGATGTTCGATCTCATCATCCCTCCCGACCATCGGGAGGAGATCGAGCAGACGGAGGCGAGGCTCGCCCGGGGCGAGCACGTTCCGCCGTACGAGTCCGTGCGGATCACCAAAGACGGCCGACGCGTGGCGGTGCGGGTGGCGATCTCGACCGTGAAGGACGCGAGCGGCAACCTGATCGGCTCCTCGGCAATCTTCAGCGACCTGACCGCGCTCAAGCGGGCGCACAACATCGAGCTCGAGGGCCGGCGGAAGGATCAGTTCCTCTCGACCCTGAGCCACGAGTTGCGCGGCCCGCTGGCCACGCTCCGCATCTGCCTGGACCTCCTCCAGAAACACGGCCTGGACGCTTCGCGCTCGCACGATGCCCTGGGGATGGCGGACCGTCAGCTGGAACACCTCGCGGCGCTCGTGGATCAACTGCTCGATTCGTCGCGGATCGCCAGCGGCAAGATCGCGCTCAATCGCGTGGATCGGAACCTCGTCGACCTCGTGCGGACGAGCGCGGAAGACCAGCGACCGACGTTCGAAGCCGCCGGGGTGCGGCTCGACGTGAGTCTACCCAACACCCCGCTGTGGGCGAGCGTCGACCCGCTGCGCCTCTCTCAGGTCGTCGTCAACCTGCTCGGCAACGCGTCGAAGTTCACCGACCGGCGTGGCCTCGTGACGCTGTCGCTGCGACGGGACGACGATGCGAGGACGGCGGTGTTGACCGTGCAGGACGACGGCGTGGGCATCGAACCCCACATGCTCGGCAGGCTCTTCCAGCCCTACAGCCAGGCAGATTCTCTCGGCGAGCGCGTCCAGATGAGAGGAGGTCTGGGCTTGGGCCTGGCGCTGGTGCACGCCCTTGTCACAGCCCACGGCGGCACGGTGGAGGCACGAAGCGAGGGTCGAGGTCGCGGCGCGGAGTTCATCGTGCGCCTCCCGCTTCTGGACCGGAACCCGCAGACATCCGCTGAATCCGGGCGCCTCTCCGCGACGCGAACGGGTCCCGGCACACGGAAAATCCTGATCGTCGAGGACAATTGGGATACCGCGGAGAGCCTGCGGAGTATCCTGGGGCTCGCCGGTCACGACGTGCAGGTGGCGCCGGACGGGAAGAGCGCGCTCGCGAAGGCGATGACCTTCCATCCCGACATCGTCGTGTGCGACATCGGCCTGCCGGGCGGCATGGACGGACATGCGATTGCCACCGCCGTCCGCCGCGACCCGGCCTCCTACGGGACGCCCTCGCTCATCGCGTTGAGTGGGTACGGGCAGCCCGCCGACAAGGCGCGCGCCCTCGCCGCGGGATTCGACCGGCATGTGACGAAGGCCGAGCACCCGCGGGTCTTGCTCGGCCTGATCGCGGACATGGCGCAGGCGTCCTGACTACGATCCCGCCAGAACCCTCCCGGGCTCCCAGGTCGTGATGTACCCGGCGATGGCCGACGCCGCGACCGTGTATGGATTGGCGAGGTAGAGCTGCCCGGGCCCCGAGCGGCCCGGGAAGTTGCGGTTGATCGCGCTGATCGTCACTTCTTCGCGCGTCTTCGATACTCCGGGACCGGCATTGATGCACGCGCCGCACGACGGCTCGAGGAACGTCGCACCGACCTTCTTGAACAAGTCGAGATATCCGCGCTCCTCGCAGTAGCGCTTCACGTCCTGCGACCCTGACTGGATGTAAAACCGCACCCACGGAGCCACGCGCTCGCCGCGCTCGGCGGCCTCCGCGAGCACACGGGCGTACATGTCCATGTCTGCTTTCTTCCCTGCAGTGCACGAGCCGGCGTACGCGATATCCACCTTCACGCGCGCCGGCGCGTCCTCGATGTATTGCCCGTTCCCCGGATCCCCCGGCAGCGCGACCATCGGCCGGATCGCCGCCGCGTCGATCTCGATCACCTCGCAATACTCGGCGCCCGGGTCGCTCGCCAGGTCGTGACACAACCGCGCAGCGGCCGCGCGTGACATGCCGCGGTACTCCATGAGGTAGGCGGCCGTCTTCTCGTCGGGTGCCACGTACCCCGTGAAGCCGCCGACTTCGGCGGTCATGTTGGTCATCGTAGCCCGTTCGTCGACGGACAGCGACTCGACCGCGTCGCCACAGTATTCGACCAGCTTGCCGATGGCCTGGCCGCTCTTCACGTACGGATGCCGCAGGATCTCGAGCATGAAATCCTTGGCGGTCACGTTCCGGGGCTTGGCGCCGCGCACCACGACCTTCACGGTTTCGGGAACCGTGAGGCGGACGTCCTTCGTGATCCAGGAATTGAAGATGGCTGTCGTGCCGACGCCGAAGGCCACGCAGCCGACGGCGCCCGCGTGCGGCGTGTGAGAGTCGCTGCCGATGATGACCATCCCCGGCTCGGCGTGACCCTCGAGGATCTTCGAGTGGCAGATCGCCTCGGAGCCGTGGTGGCCGAGGCGCAGCTCGCCGTACAGCTTGATGCCCTGCTTCTCGGCGAAGGCGCGTTGCTTCTTCTCGAGCTCGAGCGCCACGTCGAGCAAGCCTTCCTTCACACGCTCCGGGGTCATGGCCTCATCCAGGAACGTGAGGTGATCCCGGAACATCAGGATCGAGCCCGGGTCGTAGACCTTCTCGTCGGCGCCCACAAGCTGCTCGAAAAAGATCGCCGCCATGGGCGTGACGTATTCATGGCTGAACCGGATGTCCGTGACGACGAAGCCCTCGTCGCCCGGCTTGACGGCGGGAACCCCGACTTGCCCCTTCGCGGGGTCCACGACCCAGTGGCGGGCGATGATCTTCTCGCCCAGGGTCATCGGCCGCGGCGCCGTGCCGGGCGGTGTGAGCACGACTTTGCCCTGGAGCCTGGCGACGTTGAAGTTGAACAGTCCTCCGTACTCGATGATGCCCCGGGTGATCTCGCCTTCCCCGGCGGTGAAGGCGCTGAGCGGAATCGCCTCGCCGCGGCGTACCTTGTCGATCATCGAGAAGTCGGTCGTGGCGAGCACGCCCAGATTCTGACAGTTCTCACGGTAGATGCGCTCGATATTCTCGGCGATGACGAGCTTGATCCCCGCGCACATCTCGGCATACGGCGACTGCTCGCGGGAGGAGCCTTTCCCCCGGCGCTTGCCGCTGACCGAGGCGACGAAACCCCCGCGCTTGACGGATCCCCGGGTGATGGGAAATTCCTCCCCGCACTTGAGTCCCAGGTAGGGGAAGTCGCCCAGCGTTTCGTCGTAGTAGTAGCAGATGTAGGCGGGAGTGATTTCGTCGGTGGAGATGTTGTCGCGTAACGCGGTCCCGGGACGCCAGTTCAGGTCCTCCCCGTCGAGCTGCCGGCGCACGAGGCCCGCATCCTCGGTGAGGAAGAGCATGCGCCCTTTGAGTACGACCTGCGCGGGCAGTTTCTCTACGCGACGGGCACGCAGCGCCTGAAGCATGCGCGAAAGATATCGGATTTCACCATGAGAGGAACGCATTCCATGCGCATCGTCACCCTCCTTCTTGCAGGCGTCGCGGCATGCGGTCGCGCGACGGCACCGGCCGCTCCCTCGCTGCCTACGCCAGCCTCTCCGTCAGGGCAGCTCCCGGCGGTGAGTACCGCCGCCATGGACGCGCACCTGAAGTACCTCGCCGACGATCTACTCGAGGGTCGCGCCCCCGCCACACGCGGTGGAGCCCTGGCCGCCGATTACATCGCGGCCCAGTTCGAGGCGCTGGGGCTCGAGCCCGCAGGCCCGGACGGATCGTATTTCCAGCCGGTGGCGCTCGTCGGGATGGTTCCGCATCCCTCCCTCTCCTGGGGCAAGCCCGGCGCGGCGCGCTCGCTCACCTATCGGGACGACTTCGTCGCGTGGGCCGAGCGGCCCGAGAGTCACATCGTGGCCGACGGCGACCTCGTGTTCGTGGGCTACGGCATTCAGGCGGCGGAGTGGCGCTGGGACGATTACAAGGACCAGGACCTCCGGGGCAAAGTGCTCCTCATGTTGGTCAATGACCCCGGAATCCAGGACACGACCATCTTCAATGGCCGCGCGCTCACCTATTACGGCCGCTGGACGTACAAACTCGAGGAGGCCGCGCGACGCGGAGCGTTGGGCGCCATCCTCGTTCACACGACCGAAAGCGCCACCTATGGCTGGGACGTGGTCCGGGGCTCGTGGTCCGTCGAACAGTTCAAGCTCGACCGCCCGGCGACGCCGAGCATCGCCTTCGCGGCGTGGGTCACGCACGACGCCGCCCAGGCGGCGCTCGCGCAGGCCGGTCTGAACCTCGACTCGCTCACGCGGGCCGCCGCGCGCCGCGACTTTCGTCCTGTCACTACCGGCGTGCGCGTAAGCGTCGACGTGAAGAGCGAGCTGCGGCACGTGCACTCGGCCAACGTCGTGGCACGGCTCCCCGGCAGCGATCCTACGTTGGCGCGCCAGGCGGTCTTGTTCACGGCTCACTGGGATCACAAGGGGATCGGCCCCGCCGTGAACGGAGACTCGATCTACAACGGGGCCGAAGACAACGCGTCGGGCGTCGCCACGGTGCTGGCCATCGCGCAGGCCGCGGTTCAACTCCAGCCTCGGCCCCGTCGGTCCCTGCTGTTCGTTTCGACTACGGCGGAGGAGAGCGGACTCCTGGGGAGCGAAGCCTACGTGCGCGACCCCCTCATGCCCCTGGCGCAGACCGCCGCCGTGATCAACCTGGACGTCACGAACGTGCGGGGAGCCACCCGAGACATCGATGCCCTAGGCGTCGACCGGTCGACCATCGGGCCGATGTTCGAGGCTGCGGCCCGCACCGAATCGTTGGCGGTCGTTCACGAGCCGGACGTCCGGGGCTCGTTCTACCGGTCTGACCACTTCCCATTCGCCAAGGCGGGTGTACCCGCCGTCTCGATCGAGCCAGGCCTGAACTTCATCGGCAAGCCGGCGGGGTGGGGGCGCGAACAGGCCGATCTGTACAACCGAACCCGGTACCATCAGCCGAGCGACGAGTACAAGTCGACGTTCACGTACCGAGGCATGGCACAGGAGGCGCAGGTCGCGCTCCGCCTAGCGGTGGCCATCGCCAACGCTCCGACGATGCCGGAATGGCTGCCGAGGTCCGAGTTTCACCGGCCCACAGGGTCCGCATCGCCGTAAGGGTGCAAGAATTTGCATTACATGTAACATACTGTGGTCAAATGGCATAGGCCATGCTTGGCAGATGGCGCGAGTAGGCCTCTGGCCTATTTGGGGGGAGCCGGGTAAGTTTGCGCCCGTTTTTGAGGTCGCGGTTTCCCGCACTTCGGAGCGCGCACCTGGAACTCCCCGCGTCGCATCGACTTCCTCTAAGCTGGTTGGGTGAAGCGGCGAGTCCGCCGCTCGTCTATCGCGCCTACGCCGAAATCGTCCCGGAGACGCAACGAGATCCGGAACGACTGGCGGCGCTACGCCAGCAAGTACTCGGGTACAAGGTCGCCCAGGCGATCGCCCGCCGCCAAAAGGCGAACGGCCTGTGGGATGCCAATCTCCTGGCGCCCGCGGCGTCGAAGTCGTATGGGTGGGGCGAGGCGGGCACCGTCTACCAGTATCGCCGCCTGATCGAGCTGGGGTGGCCCTCGGGCGACCGCCCGTTCCGCGACGCGGACCGCTTCCTATTCCAGCTGCTGTCGCGCATCGAGCCCGACGACCCCGACCGCGCGGTGGCTCAGCGGGCGCAGGAGCTGCTCGTCGAGTTTCAAAAGCCGGCCAAGGGAGATTCGGGGGTGGGGCGCTGGGCCCGCCGGGTCGGCCGCGAGGCGGCGGCGTGCACGCTCGCCCGGGGCGGGCACAGCGACGACCCGCGCGTACGCGGCACCGCTCACACGATCGCGAGCAACATTTCCCAATACTTGCGAAGTGACCTCGCCGCGAAGCCGTTCAAGAAGGCGCAGGGCAAGACGGTGCTCGAGCCCCTCGCGTGCCCCCCGACCATCTTTGCCGTGGAGATGCTGGCATTCCTCCCCCCTGTCCAGCGCGAGCGGGCCGGTTTCATCGACCGCCTGGGGAACTACTTCTCGTCTCCGGCCCCACGCCGGGCATTTTTCATCCTCGCAGGCAAGAAGCTCCTGAAGCCGTTGTTCGAGCTCTTGGGCGACCCGCTCCGGTCGGACGCGCAGGGGCATGTTACGGACGTTCCCTTCGCACTGTATTGGCTCGAGCTGATGACCCGGCTCGGCCTGGTGCGCCAGATCCCGAGCGCCAACCGTGTACTGGCACGCCTGTTCAGCGAGTGCGATGACCAGGGGATCTGGAGCCCGAAGAGCCTGCGCGCGATGCCGAAGGCGACGAGCCCCCTCACGGCCCACTATTTCCCGCTCGAGGGGCCGGGAAAGAGTCCGGCGCAACGGCAAACCGACGCGACGTTCCGCCTGGCGCTCATCGCCCGGCTGATGGGACTCCCGATCGAAATCGTTTGACTCCTCTTGCGTTCTGACAGTGAGTGGCGTAGTAGTAAACGCTACTACGCTACTATGCCTACCCCACTCGACCTGACGCCGTTCGGCTTCACGCCAACGGAGTCGCACGTGTACCGGACGCTTCTGCGGCTCGGGCCGGCGACCGGTTATGCGGTCGCGCACGCCGCCCGGATCGCGCGCGCGAACGCGTACGGTGCCTTGGAAGGTTTGGTGGGTCGTACCGCGGCGATCCGCCAGGCCGGGCGTCCCACCCGATTCCGAGCGACCGACCCACGGGCACTGATCGCCCAACTTGCGGCGCAGCAGGGCGAGGCACTCGATCGTCTGAGCGCCGCGCTCACTGCCGCGTCCGCCTCGGTCGAGCCCGACACCCGAAGCGTCCTCGGTGCGCGGGCCGTCGCCAATCTCATCCTCCAGCTCGTCGCCCGCGCGGAGCGCCGGGCGGAGGGGGTCCTCGCGGTAGAACTCTTGCGGCCCACGCTGCCGGCATGGCGGCGGGCCAAGGAGCGCGCGGCGATCGACCTGCACGTCGCGGGTGACGTGCCCGCCGAGATGGAAGCCCTCGTCAGCGGCTCAGTGCGCGCCGACGCCCCCACCGTCCTCTTGATCGACGATGCTCAGGCAGTGGCCGTCAGCGGCACCGGTGAGCTCGCGATCGGACTGTGGAGCTCGCACCCAGCCATCCTCGCGCTCGTGCGGGCGGCTTTGAAGAACCGACCATGAGGTGGCTCGGACTGCTGCTCGTTGCCGGCTTCGGCTGTCGTGCCCCCGCGATCCCTGAGAGTCGACGATTTCCCGCCGGGACCGCGTTCGCGGCACGCGAGATCCAGGTCGAGCGGACTCGGATCCGGTACGTGGAGGCGGGTCAGGGACTCCCCGTGGTACTGATTCACGGACTGGGCGCGTCGCTGTACGCATGGCGCAAGAACCTGGCTCCGATCGCGGCCGTGGGGTACCGAGTGATCGCTCTCGACCTCCCAGGGTTTGGCTTCTCCGACAAGCCCGCCTCCGGCTACGACAACGAGAGCTACGCGCGGGTGACCCTGGCGCTCCTCGACTCCCTGCGGATCGCCGACGCGGTGCTCGTCGGTCATTCCATGGGCGGAGCGGTTGCGGCTCAGGTCGCGATCGAGCACCCCGACCGCGTGCGAGGGCTCGTCCTGATCGGCTCCGCAGGCCTGGGCGTTCGCGAGCCCCTGGTGCTCCGCGTCGCCCGCTGGCCGTTCGTGGGGCCTGTCGCGCTCGCACTGAGAGGACGTGGTCTCACCGCCAGGATCCTCAAGGCGACGTATGCCGACCCCACTAAGGTGACCGAGGCCGACGTGGACCAGTACTACGCGCCCACCGTGGAACCGGGCTACGCCCATGCCCTGCGCAGTGTGCTGCGCGAGTTTCGCTTCGACGGGCTGCGGGGACAGCTCGAGCACGTCGCCGCTCCCACGCTGGTCCTCTGGGGAGAGGAGGACCGAGTTGTGCCGATGGGCCTGGGCCGCGCCTTCGCCCTGGGCATTCCCAAAGCGGCGTTCCTCTCGGTCGCCCACGCAGGGCACTCGGTGCAGGAAGAGGCGCCCGACGAGGTGAACCGCCTGATCGTCAAGTTCCTGCGCGAGGGGCTCCCGCGCGTTCCCCGCGACCTGGCGGTGTGGCCAGATTAGGCGTATAATTCGTCAACCATCCGGTTGATGAAATCGCTACGTGAAGCCTAAGCTAAGCAATTCCAGAGCCTTACGAATCATCGCCGCAGCCCGAGAGGAGTTCTCCCGGCGCGGCTTTGACGGCGCCCGCGTCGATCAGATCGCCCGGAAAGCAGGCGTGAACAAGCAGCTGCTCTTCTACTACTTCCACTCGAAGCGCGGCCTGTTCAACGCCGTCTTAGCAAAGGGCGCTTCCCAGCTGGAGCAGGCTTTGACCGCTCTGCCGCTCGCGCCCGGCTCGGCCGATCCGCATCCCCTCGACCGCATCAAGACCGCCCTAGCCACGCAGTTCGATTACCTGGCCGAACACCCCGAGCTCGTGGCGCTCCTCACGCAGGCTGGCCGATCCGAGGCGCGACCCTTCGCGCCGGCAATCAAGCGGCTCGTGGTGCTTCTCGCTGAGGGGCAGGGTCGGGGCCTCGTGCGTGACGATCTCGACCCTCACTTGGCGGCCGCGCAGGCATTGGTCCTGATGGTCGCTTACCTGGGGTTGGAGTCGCTGATCGCCGTGAGCGCGCCACCGCTCGGCGCCGACGAGCCGGCGCTCCGCGAGCGGTGGAAGGACGCCGCCGTGCGACTCGTGTTGGAGGGAGTGGCAGCTCGGTAGCGCTACCAGCTGATCCAGTACGACGCCTTCACGAGAAAGGTGTTGTTCGGATGCAGGCGGAAGAGGTCTTGAAAATTGCCCGGCAGCGAGCGTGGTCCCTCGAGCCCCACATAGTCGGAGCGTCCTTGTGTCCACACGACGAACAATGTGGAGCCCGGCCGGTATTCCCAGCGCAGCACCGCGGTCGAGTTGAATTCCTTGTCGTTGAACCCCCCTGGCGTGAACGAGTAGGGCTTGTAGCGAGCGTCGTAGCTGGCGGCGTTCGGGTCGGCAAGCTCGCGGGGGTTCGAGTACGTGCCCTTGCTGACGAAGGGTTGAGCGTAGAGCTGCAGCGTGAGCGTGGTCGTGAGCGTGTAGTCCACCCGACCCGTGAGGGAAACGGTTTTCTGATCGAGATGGGCGAACAGGTAGTGGGTGCCGGTCGAGTCCGGCCCGAGCGCCTGCACGTCCTTGACGTTATGCGTGGCGCTCAGCGTCAACGACGTGTTGAGCTGGGATGCCACGCGGAACGTGACCTGCGTATTGCCATTGAAGCTCTGGGACCGGCCGACGTCGCCGCGCCAGAAGTTGAACCACGCGTATGGCACGAACGCGGGGCGCGAGTCGCCGTCGATCTCCCCCCATGCGGAGACGTACGGATCGACCCGCACCGCCGGTCCGCCGCGGGAACAGTTGCGGTCGCAGAACGTGGTTCCGAGCTGGCCCAACGTCACGCCGCCCATCACGAAGTATCTGTTGTTCAACTGCACGTGACCGTTCGTGTTGGCGGCACGTTCGACCGGCGTACCGGCGGCGGTCCAATACTGCCACCAGTTGAAGTTCCACCACGCCTGTTGGTAGAGCGACGTGGGATGAAGGGCCATGACGCCAAACCAGGTGTTCCAGCTCTGCTGGTCCGCCTGCAAGAGGAAACCGAGGTCGTTGGCTTCGAACCCCTGGGAGCGGCGCTGGTAACTAGTCTCGAACCGAGTGAACCCACCGCCCAGCTTCGAGAAGAACAGCTCCTGGGCGTTGCCCGAGAGGCTCGTGCGCGTCGGATCGTACGACACGCCCGCATCCGGCCTCTGGTAGTAGTGGACCGGGTCACGCTGCGTGAGCGCGATCGCCGAGTCCGTCCCCGCGACGCGACTGAAATCGAGCGACCCGGAGATCTGATAGTGCCCTTGAAGGAAGCGGTGTCGGAAGTCGATGGCGCCCACGTAGGCGTTCCGACGCAGGGAGTCCTGCGACCATAGATCGAGGCTACGGTTGACGCCGGTGAACATCAGCCCGATGCCGCTCTCGCCATTGCGGAAGTCCTGCTGGGCCCGCATCACCGCGTAGTTGGTTGTAGGCTCTATCGTGCGGTCCAGGGTCCCGGTGGCTCGCTGGGTAACCGCGTCGAGCAAGCCGATGGTCTGCCCACCGGGGAGGCGACCGGTCAGCTTGGCCGCGCCGAAGATCGTGGTTGCCGAGGGCGAGGCGGCGTCGCCGTAGAGGTCGAGGAGCTGGGGAGACCGCCCGATGCGCCGCGAGTAAAACAGGCCCTCGTTGTTGCAGTTCACCTGGTTGCAGTTCACATCGAAGCGAAAGATCCCGGCCCCCTGCACGAAGAACGGCCGCCGCTCTTGGAAGAAGGTCTCGAACACGGTGAGGTTCAGCACGGCCGGATCCGCTTCCACCTGGCCGAAATCGGGGTTCACCGTGGCGTCGAGCGTAAGGTTGGATGTGATGCCGTACTTCAGGTCCGCGCCCGCGGTTACCTTCTGGGAGCGATCGAACTCGGTTCCGGTCGGGACGGAAAGATTTTTCGTCACGACGTACGGTGAGATCTCGGGCCGCCGGGGCGATGGCAGACCTACCAAACCCCTCAGCTCCCCCAGCTGGGACGATATGCCGATCTGGGAATTGCGATACAGCGGCCAGCTCACCCGCTCGGTATAGCGCTGGATGTCGCGCCAAATCCCGAACCCAAACGTGTTCGAGTCCCGCGGCACATATCGCAGCTGCGAGAGCGGAATGCGGAACTCGGCGGTCCATCCCAACGAATCGACACGTGTCGCCACGTCCCACACCGCGTCCCAGGCGTCGTCCTCCTGGGTGTCGTTGTAGACCGCATAGTCACGCTTCACACCGGCCGGGTTCACGGCAAACTCGAAGCCCGACCGACGGTCGTGATAGGAGTCGATCATGATCTTCAGCTGATCGGTCGCAGCCCGGACGTCCCGCCGGGCGAGCAGCTTGAGAATGCTGTCCGGATGCGGGTCGAACGCGCGGACGAAGACGTACAGGTTGCGGTCGTCGTAAGCGACCTTCGCTTCGGTCGCAAACCGTGGATCGCCGTTCTCACGCGGCTGAAACTCGCGAAACTGGGTGATGGCCGGGGCCGTGCGCCACACGTCGTCGTCGTCACGACCGTCGATCACCACGCCATGCGCCGCGCGGACCGCCGTGGCGGTGGTGGCTGTTGCAGGAGGAACGCCCCCACCGGTGAGCGGCGGGGTGATAGCTTGGACGGCGAGAACGACGAAGGCAGCGATCGGCACTATGGCAGCCCCGAGACGGGTCGGCTGATTAGACAGGCCGTACGCGAAAAGGGTTGGACGGGTTCCGGACCAGAAAACCAAAAGCCCCCGGGGATATCCCCCGGGGGCTCGGGAAGCGCGACGTCGACCTTCAGTTGTGCTTCGCGACGAGGCTCGGCTCCACCGGCACGTCGCCGTCGAAGACCAGGTGGCCGGCCTCGAAGCGGGCGCCGCGGAGGGCCAGTGTCAGGACTTCGTCAAGGTCCTCCACCAGGTGCACCTCGAGCGACCGCCGCACTTCTTCGGGGAGGTCCTCCAAGTCCGCGCCATTCTCCTTCGGCAGCACGATGGTCCGGATCCCCGCACGCACGGCACCGAGCACCTTCTCTTTCACACCACCGATGGGCAGCACGCGACCCCGAAGCGTGATCTCCCCCGTCATCGCGAGATCGTGCCGCGCGGGCCGCCGCGACAAAGCGGAGACGAGCGCGGTCGCCATGGTCACACCCGCCGACGGGCCGTCCTTCGGGATCGCGCCCGCCGGAACGTGAATGTGGACATCCGTGGCGCCGAACGCCCCTTCCGGAATGCCGAGCTGGTCGGCATGTGACTTGGCATAGGTGAGCGCCGCGCGGGCGGATTCCTTCATGACGTCACCCAGCTGGCCCGTCAGGACCAGCTCGCCCTTGCCGCGCATCACACTCGCTTCGACGAACATGATGTCACCGCCGACCGGCGTGTAGTACATGCCGGTGGCCACGCCAACCTGGTCCTCGCCCGCCTTGCGCTCGGGATGGACCTTGGGCCGGCCCAGCAGATCGTCGACATCCGGTGCGTCGACCGTCACCCTCTCCACGTCGCCGCCGGCGATGCGTCGAGCGACCTTGCGACCGAGCTTGCCGATCTCCCGCTCCAGCTGGCGGACACCCGCCTCGCGCGTGTAGCTCGAGACGATCTGGCTCAATGCCGCGTCGGTCACGGCGAACTGCTCGGTTGTGAGCCCGTTCTCCCGCACCTGGCGGGGCACGAGATACCGCTTCGCGATCTCGAGCTTTTCGCGCTCGGTGTACCCCGCGAAGTTCACGGTCTCGAGTCGATCGAGCAGCGGCCCCGGAATGCTCTGCAGGAAGTTGGCGGTCGCGACGAACAGCACTTCCGACAGGTCGAACGGCACGCCGAGGTAGTGGTCCGTGAACGAATCGTTCTGCGCGGGATCGAGCACCTCGAGCAAGGCGGCCGCAGGGTCGCCCTGGAAGGACACGCCGAGCTTGTCGACCTCATCGAGCAAGAACACGGGGTTCTTGGCCCCCGCCTGCTTCATGCCCTGGATGATCCGGCCGGGCATCGCTCCGACGTAGGTCCGCCGGTGACCCCGAATGTCCGCCTCATCGCGAGCACCGCCGAGGGAGATCCGGACGTACGGCCTTCCCATGGCGCGCGCGATCGACTTGGCAATCGACGTCTTGCCGACGCCAGGCGGACCCACGAACAGCAAGATCGACCCCCGTGTCTGCTCCTCGTCGGGCTTGCTCTGCGGCACACTCTGGGGGGAGCGCTGCCGCAGCTGCCGCACCGCCAGGAACTCGAGGACCTGATCCTTCACATCCTGGAGCCCGTAGTGATCCTGCTCCAGGATTTCCGCCGCGCGCTTCAGGTCGAGGGATTCCTCGGCGCGCTTGTTCCACGGCAGCTCGGCCACCGTCTCGAGGTAGGTACGGATGACCTGCGCCTCCATGGAGTCGCGGTTCGCCCGCTCCAGACGCTCCAGCTCTCGAGCGACCTCCTTCTTGGCCGCCTCGGGCAGCTCGAGCGCTTCGAGCCGCTTGCGCAGCTGCTCGCCTTCCGTGGTCTCGTCCTCTTCCCCGAGCTCTTTGCGGATGGCCTTCATCTGCTCGCGCAGAAACATCTCGCGCTGACGCTCGCCGAGCTCTTCCTGGACCTGGGACTTGATGTGCTCCTGTGCGTCGAGCACGCCGATCTGGCGTTGCACGTGCACGAGCACCCGGCGCAGGCGGTCCTCCACGGACAGCGTCTCGAGCAATCCCTGCCGATCCGCCGGCTTGATCTCGAGGTAACCCGCCACCAGGTCCGCCAACCGCCCTGGGTCGGTCACGCCCTCGAGCACTTGACGGACGACCTCTTCCGGGAGTCCCGACTTTTCGCCCAGCTCCGCGGCCCGCTCCCTGGCCTCGCGATGGAGCGCGACGAACGCGGGATCCTCGAGACTCAGGGGCGCGAGATCCTCCACCTCTCGGACCACCGCCTCGAGGTAGCGTCCGTTGTCGTTGTAATGCAGGGCCATACCGCGGTGCTCGCCGTGCAGCAGAAGCTGCACCCCGCCGAGCCCGCGCTGGATCTGGCTGATCTTGGCGAGCGTCCCCGTCGGGTACAGGATACTTGGCGTGACCGTATCGACGTTCTCGCGCTGCGCGACGGCGAAGATCAGTCGCGAATCGCTTTTCAGCGCGGCTTCGACGGCGCGCAACGTGGCTGGACGTCCCGCGCCGATCGGCATCGAGACGCCCGGAAACAGCACGACCTCCCGGAGCGGGAGCACCGGAAGCGTCAGTCGTTCAGACATGGGTGTTCAACTCGTGTGAGAGTGTTGTCAGCATCGATCGGCAGCCACCAAGCATCGTCTGTGCCACCCAAAAACACCGCGCTGAGCACGCCCGTTCCACCCGCCAGCGGCCAATAAGGCAGGGGCTGCCTATTAGCCACCGTACGGCGCGCCATCGCGGCGGCGAAGCGTAAGTCGAAAGCCGCTAGCCGGTTGCAGGGTCGGCGTCGCCCGGCTAATCTATCCCCGCGGCCTTCACACGAACCCGGATGAACAACGCAGACAAGTCACTCACCGCCCGCCTGACCCAGGCGCTTGGCAGCGCCTACACGCTCGAAGGGGAAATCGGCCGGGGCGGCATGGGCGTGGTGTTCACCGCCCGCGACGAGCGCTTGAAGCGTCAGGTCGCCGTCAAAGTCCTGCCCCCGGAGCTCGCGTTCCGGGAAGAGATCCGGCTGCGCTTCCTGCGCGAGGCCGAGACCGCGGCGAGCCTTTCCCACCCGCACATCGTTCCCATCCACTCCGTCGGCGAGGGACCCGACGGTCTGGTGTACTTCGTCATGGCCTACGTAGACGGAGAGTCACTCGGGGCGAAGCTCAAACGGCGCGGTCGACTTCCGCCTGATGAAGCCCGCCGCATCATGATAGAGACAGCCGACGCCCTCGGGGCCGCGCACGCCCTCGGGATCATTCACCGCGACGTGAAGCCGGACAACATTCTCCTAGAGGGCAGCCGCGGTCGCGTGGTGGTGACGGACTTCGGGATCGCGAAGGCGCTCTCGTCGACCACCGCTGGCGCTACGCTCACGGGCACGGGCGTGGCGATCGGGACTCCGCATTACATGAGTCCGGAGCAGGCGGCGGGCGATCGCGAGATCGACGGTCGCTCGGACATCTACAGCCTCGGCGTGGTCTCCTATCAGATGCTCACGGGTGAGCTACCGTTCCACGCGCCGACGGTCCCCGGCATCCTGTTGAAGCACATCACTGAGCAGGCACCGCTAATCACGGATAAGCGCCGGGACGTGCCCGACGAGCTCTCAGCCTGCGTGATGCGGTCGCTCGAAAAGGACCCCGAAGACCGCTGGCCCACCGCCGACGCCCTGCGGCGAGCTCTCGAGGCACGGAGCGCGACCGCATATCAGTCGCGACGCCCGAGCGCTCCCCCTGCCTCACGCGAGCTTCGCCCAGCACCGAAGTCGCCGCCGCGCTCCAGTCCCGCGCGTCCCTTGGACCGCGCGCCGCGGCGCGGCGACCGGACGCGCGACCGCCCGGTCCTCGCACCCAGCGGTGAGCCCGAGATCGTGCGGGAGCTGCGGAACCGGTTCGTCACCTGGGCGGCATGGTGCGGTGCATTCTTCGTCATCGACGTCGCTAGCGGCAGTCACGTTCCCGGGTGGTCGCTCGTGGCGGCCGGCATCTGGGGCGGCGTGTCCCTCGTCCCCCGCTTCGTACGCCTGTGGCATGCCGGCTACTCGTGGCGAGATGTGTTCGCGCGACCGCCCGCGCCGGACGCCATCGAGGCCCGACTGGCAGCGGCCGGGAGTCGCCCCATCGATCTGCCGCGCCCGACCACCGACGAGTTCGGACGCCAGGTAGAGCCGATTCAGCAGGCCCGCAGCGACCGCAAGGCGATCCTGCGGATCGTCGACCGTCTCCCCAAGTCGGAGCGGAACCTGCTCCCAGACGTCGTGGCGACGGCGGACGGATTGCTCGGTCGTGCCGAGGAGCTCGCCCGGACGCTGCACGCCATGAGCGGGACGGTGGACGCGGGCGCGCTCGCTCGCCTCGAGGAGAAGATCGACGCGACCAAGCGGCAGACCGAAAGTGCGGAGCGGGAGCGGCAAGTCGGGCTGCTCGCGCGCCAGCGCCAAGCGCTCACGGATCTCCTGACGCGCCGCCAACTGGTGGCCGACCAGCTCGAATCGTGCGTGCTAGCGATGCAGAACGTGCGGTTCGACCTGCTCCGGCTCCGTTCCGCGGGCGTCGCCGTGGCGCTCGACGATCTCACGCGCGCCACGCAGCAGGCGCGCGCGCTGTCACGCGACGTCGACCACGCGATCGCGGCGGCGAGCGAGGTGAAGGCGGTGTTGGGCGAGCAAACGGGCGCCTAGCGCCGCAGCGCCTGGCGGCAACGCTCCACCCACAGCGGCGCGTCCACCAGCTCGATTCCGAAGTCCACCAGCAAAATGAACTCATCGGCCGCCGTATCGCAGCGACCGGCGCGCAACGCCGCTACCGCGTGGAGCTCGTGCAGCTTGTACCACCCGGGCCGCGCGGTCACCGCCACGGCGAGAAGACTATCGGCCGTACCGGTCGGCCCGCTCAAAACGAACGGCGTCAAGGCGTCCGCGAGCCAGTCGCGCGGAAACGGATGTCGCAGAGTTCCCCGAGCAGTGAGGAGCACCGCTCGCGCTTCGCCGGCCGCCTGGGCCCAGCGCTGGTGGCGCGCGTCCAGCGCGGCCAGCGCGGCACCGGCTTCCGCACTGTCCGCCCCGGCGGCGAGCGCGCCCGCGAGCAAGGCTCGCGCAGCCACTTCCTGGTTTCGTTTCGCGGCCACCAGGCCGCTCAACAGCCAGGCCTCGGGGTTCCGCCCCGGGACGTGTAACCGCGTGAGCGCCGAATCGGCAAAACTCGTGTCGCCCACGGCGAGGAACACCGCCGCTGTATAGGCGGTCCACAGGGGCTCCTTCCGCGTCCTGCGTAATGCATCGAGATACCGGAGGCTGAGGGGATCGCCGCGCCGGACTGTCAGCACGCGCCCGAAAGACATTGGCGACAGGCTGTCGCGCGACTCGGTGGCCGCACGGATGTTCGCCAACGAATCGAAGACGCCCACCGTCCCCCGGCCGTCGATGAAGCGGCGGGCGGCCACGAACTCGAGCCCGGGCCGGTCGTCCCGATGAACGATTCCGGTCTGCTCGAGCAAGCGCGCCACGCCCATGTCGCCAAGCAGCCAGTGGCCGAAATAGTCTTCCGGCTGGTCCACGCCGAGGTACTCTCTGCTCAGCGTCGCAAAGGGGGCACCGGGCCCGATGAGCCGCGCGAGCCAGGCCCGGTCATACCTGAGCGGCCGCCCCGAACCGAGGACGATCACGTCTCCGGGGGCACCGAACCAGATGTGCACGTAGGGAAAAACCGCGTGCACGTTCTGCACGATGCCCGTCACGACGGGTAGCGGGAGCTGGTAGAGCTGCACCCACTGGCAGAACACGCCGTCGTCCGCGAGCCGGTCGCGCACCACCTGAAAGAATTCGGTGGTGTAGAGTGTGGCCACGCCCGCGAGCCACGGGTTGCTCGGCTCGGAGACGATGACATCATACCGGGTCGAGTCGAGCTGGAGCGCACTCCGCGCGTCGTCCACCGCGACGGAGACGTTCGGCCGGGTACGGACGTGGTCGTTCACGTGGACAAAGTATCGGCCGGCGTCGAGCACGGCCGGCTCGATCTCCGCTACGCGAACGCGTTGCATCCCCGGAACGTCCGACAGCACCCGGGCGGTGACACCGCTGCCGTATCCCACCACGAACGCGGAGCGCGTGTTCGGGTGCGCGGCGACGGGCGCCAGCCCGGCCATGATCTGCGTGTCCATGTCGCCGTAGTCCGACGCGTCCGCCTTGCCATTCACTTTGAGCGCGCGACCCGTGATGCCCTCCCACACGGAGACGGTGGCATTCCACCCTTCCTCGTACATCAACTGGCGGGACCCCCGGTGTTTCAGGAACTCCGACACCATGTGCGCATTCATCGGTCCTCGGGCGTAGATGCTCGGCCCCAGGTCGATGAGCCGCGTGCTCCAGCGCGGAGTCGCGAGCGCGGTAACGAAGGCGAGCGTCGCCAGCCCACCCGCCGTCAGGACGCGGAATCGCAGGGCGGCGTGCTCAGGGGATCCTTCCGATACGCCCCGCGCCGCCAGCCAGGCAAGTGCCAGCGCCGCGCACACGTTCACGCCCACGCCGACTCGTAGGGTGACGTCCGTCCCGAGGGTCACCACCAGGACGAACCCGGTGAGCACCGCGCCGGCGATGCTGCCCAGCGTGTTGAGCGCGTATGCCCGACCGACGGCCGCGCCGCCCGCCGTATCCGCGGGCGCGACCAGCTCGGTGAGAAGCGGAAAGGTCATGCCCATGCCGACCGCGGGGATCAGCACCACGCCGCCCACGAGCAGCCCCATGGCCAGGAGGCGCTCAGTGGCACCGAAGGTGGGCACCTGGAAGACCGCGATGATGTAGCGGGGCAGCTCGGCGAACACGACAAACAGGAGGCTTGCACCGGCCGCCGTGACGGCCTGCGCGAGGGCCGCGTAGGCGGCGGTTCGGGCTGGAGGGAGGCTCGCGCGGGCCACGATACGGCTGCCGATGCCGATGCCGAGCAGGAAGACGAGCAGCACGAGCGTGAATGCGTAGGTCGACCCCCCGACGATCATGACCAGGACCCGGGTCCACGCGATCTCGTCGAGCAGGGACGCGAATGCCGTCGCGGCGAGCAGGACCAGCGCCACCGCGCGCAGCAGCGGGGCCGGGCCGGCCCTGGGTTCCGGAGGGGGGGACGGCACCGGAGCGGCGGGCGATGACGGCGCGATCGGTTGGGCGAGCGCAAGCGCGCCCATGCCGAGCGCAACGTTCACGACGGCGGTCGCCCACAGGCTCGCGCGGATGCCGACGTGCTCGATCAGGAACAATCCTGCGAGGGCCGTGCCCACGACCGCCCCGAGTGTATTCAGGCCATACAAGAGGCCGAGCGAGCGTTGCAGCTCGCCGCGCTCGGCGCCGGTAAAGGCGCGCGTGAGCACCGGCAGGGTGCCGCCCATCAGTGTGGTCGGGACGAGTAGCACGAGGGCCGCGAGCCCGAACCGCAGCGCGACGCTCGCCCCGCCGCTCAGGTGGAATCCACTCGCCAATCCGATGTAGGCACGGTGCACCAGCGCGAGGGCGAACGGTGAGATCGCGCCGAACGCGCCGATCGCGATCTCCAGCCATCCGTACAGTGCAGCCGGTCGGAGACTCCGGTCGGCCCGGCGTCCGAGCAGCCACGCGCCGAGCCCCAAGCCGCCCATGTAGGCGGCCACGACTGTCGTCACCGATTGGAGGGTGGAACCGAACGTCTGATAAAGGACGCGTACCCACAACAGCTCGTAGACCAGACCCGTTGCCCCGGACAGAAAGAACAGCAGGGCGTACGCGCGGGCGGCGCTAGAACGCATGCAGGTCGCGCATTGCGCGCGCGAGATCCTCCACTTGCGGCAGGATGAAATCTTCGAGCTGGGGGGCGTACCCGACGAAGGTATCGGTCGCCGCGACGCGCTTCACCGGCGCATCGAGCCACGGGAAGCATTCGTCCGCCATTCTTGCGGCGATTTCGGCCCCGTAGCCCCAGGACAGCGAGTCCTCGTAGGCGACGAGTACCTTGTTGGTTTTCTGCACGGACCCGACCACCGTCTCCCAATCCACCGGCGAGAGCGTCCGGAGGTCGATGACCTCCACGCTGACGCCGTCCTGCTCCTCCAGCTGCTTCGCGGCGACGAGCGAGCGTTGCACCACCGCCCCGTACGTGACGACGGTCAGGTGCCGGCCCTCGCGCGCCACTTTTGCCTTGCCGAACGGAATCAGGAAATTCGGCCCTGGGTTCGGCGCTTTGTTGTAAGTCTGGCGATAGAGGTGCTTGTGCTCGAGGAACAGGACGGGATCGTCGCAGCGGATGGCGGTGCGCAGCAGCCCGTTCGCGTCGAGCGCCGTGCTCGGACACACCACACGGAGTCCCGGAACGGAGGTGAAGACGACCGCACCGGTCTGCGAGTGATAGATGGACCCGCCCTTGAGATACCCCCCGTAGGTGACCCGCACGACCACCGGGCTCGAGAAGGCATTGTTCGAGCGCCAGCGCATGGTCGCGAGCTCGTTCCGGAGCTGGTGATACGCGGGCCAGATGTAGTCGAAGAACTGAATCTCGACTACCGGCTTCAAGCCGCGGGTCGCGAGCCCGATGGCGCGGCCCACGATGTTCGCCTCCGCGAGCGGTGAGTTATAGACGCGCTCGCCCCCGAATCGACGCTGCAGCCCGCGGGTGACGGTGAACACGCCACCCTTCCCCTTGACCAGCTCCAGATACTGCTCGCGGCTCACATCGGCCACGTCCTCCCCGAACACCAAGATTCTGGGATCCCGCGCCATCTCGTCCTTCATGCAGGCGTTGAGGAGGTCCACCATGGTCGTCGGGTCACCCGCGAATTGCGGATCGTCCTCGGTGTCGAATTGCTCCGACGTGGGGTCCACGTCCGGCGAGTACACGTACAGGAGGGCGGTCTCGGGCTCCGGTTGCGGAGACGCGAGGGCCATGTCGGCCGCGACGGTGACCTCGTCTTCCACCTGTCGCTTCACGGCTTCGATTTCGGCCTCGGTCGCGAACCCTTCGGACACGAGCCGCTTCGGAAACACCGCCAGGCAGTCGCTCCGCGCCTCCTCGTCGCGCTCCTTGGGTGGGCGGTACAGCCGCTCATCGTCGGAAAGCGAGTGCGAGTACGGCCGGTGCACCTTGGCGTGCACGAGGGCCGGTCCCTTGCCCTGGCGTACGTACTCGGACGCGCGCAGGAGCACCTCGTAGGACGCCACAGGATCGCGGCCGTCTACCTCCTCGACCAGCAGGCCGGGGAAGTTGCGGACCAGCTTCGACACGGAGCCGCCCGCGGTTTGGACTTCGATGGGGACCGAAATCGCGTACCCGTTGTCTTCGATGAGGAAGAGGACGGGCAGCTTCAGGTTGCAGGCGCTGTTGAGCGCCTCCCAGAACTCGCCTTCGCTCGTGGTCCCGTCCCCGGCGGACACGTAGACCAGCTCGTCGTCGTGGATCGGGCGCTCGGGCAGGCCCTCAATCCGCTCGTATTTGAGGCGGGCCTCGGCGCAGCCCACGGCCTGCAGCAGCTGGGTGCCGGTCGGGCTGGACTGGCTCACGATGTTCAGGGCCTTGTGCCCCCAGTGCGAGGGCATTTGACGCCCACCGGAGTTGGGGTCGTCGGCCGCTCCGACGGCAGCCAGAAGCATCTCGGTCGGGGTCATCCCGAGGGCGAGACAGAGCGCGCGGTCGCGATAGTAAGGATAGAACCAATCGTAGGCGGGACGCAGGACCTTGCCGGCGGCGACGAGCACGGCTTCGTGGCCGGCGCCGGAGATCTGGAAGTAGATCTTGTTCTGCCCCTTGAGCTGGATCTCCTTATCGTCGAGCCGCCGCGACAGGAGCATGATCCGGTACATGTCGAGCAGGTCGCCCTTGGACAGGGCCTTCGCCCGGGGCCGGGGCGGGGGCCGGGGTTGAGCGCGCGTCGCCATGGATACAAAGATAGTCCTACTTCGGCGCGCTCAGAAGCCGCTCGATCCGGGGAAAGGAGTCGAGCGCCGCGCGGATATCGGGATCGTTGCGGACGAGGAACTCGTCGCGCGCGTCCGCTCCCCAACGCACCTCGGCGACGCGGATCGCCAGGTTCCGTCCGATCCGTGCCGCGAGCATCGAGTCGGGCTGCGCCGTGACGTGGAAGCGGCTGCGGACGCGCTCCACGAACGGCACGACGAGCTTGGCTTGCCACTCGGCTCGGGCGGTCATCCAGGCGGCGCGGGCCGCGGGCGTGGGCGGGAGCGTCGGTGCAAAGCTATCGGCCACGCTCGCATCGAACCCGGAGTCCGACGCGGCGCTCCACCACACGGGAACGGCGGCCGGTCTGGGAAGCTCGACGTCGGGCGCGATGCCGCCGCCGCCGCGCACCGGTCGGCCGTGGTCGGTGTGGAAGACCTCGAGCGTGTCCTCTCCGGCGCCCCCTGCCCCGCTGAACTCACGGTATTCCTCGTACCGCAGGCCGCGATACCGCCGCTGAATGAAGCGGCCGCTGGGCGTGATCACGCGGCCAATGGTGAGCCAGACAACGTCTCCCTGGGGGGTGATGAAGCCCGTCTGAATGAGGGCCTTCCCGAAACTGCGCCGTCCCATGAGCAGCGCCCGGTCGTGATCCTGGAGGGATGCTGCCAGCGCCTCGGCGGCGCTGGCGCTTCCCCCATCGATCAGCACGATCAGCGGCACGTCGGCGAAATCGCCATCGTGCTTCGTGGTGTACGTCGTATCCACGTCCTTCTTGCGCCCGCGAGTCTTGAACACGACGGTGTTCTTCGGGAAGAACTCGGAGGCGAGCTGCACGGCCGCGGTGACCACACCGCCGGGATTCCGACGAAGGTCCAGAATGATCCGAGCGGCTCCCTGACTCCGGAGTTTCCGAATCGCGTCGTGCACCTCGGAGGCCGCTTTCTCGCCGAACTCGTCCAAGCGCACGTAGCCGGTTTGGGCATCGGCGAGCCGAACGCTCGACACCGACAACTCCTTGATGAAGTCCCGCTTCAGGGTAACGGAGAAGGTGTCGGGCTCCAGGCGCGAGCCGCGCTCGAACCGCAGGCGCACTTTCGATCCCTTGTCACCGGCGAGCCGGAGCTCCACGGCGCGCGGATCGAGACCGGCAATCGTGGTATCGTCGACGAGTGTGAGGCGGTCACCGGGTTGAATGCCGGCCTTGTCCGCAGGACTCTTCACGAGCACGGCCAGCACGCTGGCGGATCCGTCCACGTCTTCGAGGACCAGGCCGGTGACGGCCAGCTCGCCCCGTGCGAGCTTGCCCGCCTTGTCATGCTCGGCGTACGACTCGAAGCGGCTGTGCGGGTCGAGCGAATGCAGGACGCCGTCGATCGCGGCCCGCACGAGCTGCGCGTAGGTCACCGAATCGACGTAATTCACGCGGATGTGGTTCAGCACGCCGGAAAAGGTCTGCAACTCCTCGTACGCCGAGCGTCCCTGCGAGGGAGGTTGTTGGGCGTCCGACCTTGCCACCGGTACGGCGAGGAGGGCGAGGGCAATGAGGGAGAGCCGGGTCATGGTCGCCAATCGTTATGGGAGTTTGGCGAGGCGCTGTTTCGCATCGCTCACCAGGTCGTCGAGGCGATGTGGGGCCAGCGCCACGAACTGCGCGAAGTGAGTCTTCGCGTCCGCCGGACGGCCGAGCTCCTCACCGATGCGGCCGAGTAGATAGTGCCCCAGCGCCGCACGAGGATACTGCGCTACCGCTTTCTCGATCGGTCCCTGGGCCTCTTTGGTCTGCTCCAGGTTGAACAGGAGCATTCCGAGATCGAGCTCGAGTGAGTAGTCGTCCGGGTTGGCTTCCACCGCGCGCCGATGCTCGGTCACCGCTTCGGGCCACCGCTTTTGCTGCTCGTAGATGTCCGCGAGGTACACGTGCGCCATGTACAGGCCAAGATCATTCGCGGCCGCCTCTTTGAAGCGAGCCTCGGCCTTGTCGAGGTGGCCCGCGGCGCGCTCGAGGGCAGCGAGCATGAAGCGGTACTCGTTCGTCCTGAGCGGGACCCGCATCAGCGCGTCCTGACGCTCCTTGCGTTCCGCGCGATCGAGCAGCAGCTGAAAGTCGGCGATCGCGGCATCGTACTTCAGGCTGTGCGCCGCGGCGAGCCCGCGGTGCCAGAGAAGAAAGTTCGGCACCTTCTCCGGGTGCTTCTCCTCGTCGTACACCCTGCGCGCAAGCCGCACAAAGCGATCGTAGGCCAGCCCGTAACGACCCTTGCTCAGATCGACGAACCCCTCGAAATAGAGCTGGTAGAGTTGTGACTCCTCGCTCGTGTAGTCACGGAACCCCCGCTCGTCCACGGACCAGACGAGCGAGATGATGCGCAAGCTCACGAGTGGGTCGATCATGAAGGCACGCTGGTAAAAGCGATTCGACTCTTCGAGCCTCGGCTTCCATGCGTCGGGGACGCGATCCCGGATCTCCTCGTCGAACAGCTGGTCGCGGCGAACGTAGGGCAGGTAGGCGAGCGCGAGGTACGCGTCGGCATAGCGTGGATCGAGCTGGATCGCGAGTCGCAAGGCGCTGTCCGCCTCGTCGAACTTGTGCTTTCCCCAGTAGCCGAGCCCGCGGTAATAGTGCAGCGACGCCTCATTCGAGTCGGCGTGCGCCATCGCTTCGATCTGCGAGAGCTGCTTGCCCGACGGAGGAAAGTCCACATCCTGACCACGAGCTCGACCCGAGAACACCGCGACGAGCGCCAGCCCGATGACGGAGGCCGGTGGTGCAGAAGTCCGAAGCATCGACATCTCCAGCAGACGGACCCGGCTAACTTGGCCCCCGCGCCGCTGTCCGGGAAGGGCGTTTTTGCGGCATATTCCTGCATGGACTCAGCCACCGCACGTGCCGCGCTCCGCCTGTTCCCCTACGGCCTGTACGCCATCACCGTCAAGCACGAGGGCGACGAGCACGCCAGCACGGCATCGTGGGTGATGCAGGCTTCGTTCCATCCCCCGATGGTGGCCGTGGCGATCGAAAACACCTCCAAGACCATCGCCATGGTTCGCGACGCGCACCATTTCGCCATCAGCTGCTTGCACGAGGGGCAGCGAGAGGTCGCCGAAAAGCTCGGGCGGCCGTCGGCCGCCGCTTCGCAGAAGCTCAAGGGGATCAAGACCAAGCCGGCACCGGCTTCCGGCGTCCCGGTCCTGGCGGACGCCATCGGCTGGGTGGAGTGTCGCGTCGTAGCGACACTTCCCGGTGGAGACCACACGATCGTCCTGGGCGAGGTCCTCGAGGCAGGGGTCGAGCGCGACGGCGCCAAGCCGCTTACGCTCGACGGTGCCGGGTTCACGTACTCCGGCTAGCGCCGGAACACCACCTTGCCGCCCACGATCGTGTAGCGGACGCGCGCCCGGTCCAGGGAATCGGGGGCCATCGCGAAGAGATTCCGATCCAAGACGACGACGTCGGCGTCGTAGCCGGGGGCGAGTGCCCCTCGCGTCGCCTCGTCGAAGGTCGCGTACGCGTTCCCCGCCGTGTAAGCCCTGAGCGCCTCTCCCACGGAGATTTTCTGCTCGGGAACCCAGCCGTCAGGATTCTTGCCGTCGAGCGTCCGACGGGCGACCGCGGCGTACACGCCGAGGATCGGATCGAGCGGCGCCACGGTCCAGTCGGAGCCGAAGGCGAGGTTGGCGCCGGTATCGAGCAGCGTGCGGAATGCGTACGTCGTCTTGATTCGCACGGGGCCGATTCGCCGCTCGACCCAACGACCGTCGTCGATGGCGTGATAGGGTTGCATCGATGGGATCACGCCGAGCCTGCCGAACGACGGGATGTCCTCGGGGCGGAGGTGCTGAGCGTGCTCGACGCGGAACCGGCGGTCGCGCGGGCCGTGGGCCCGGGTCACACTGTCGTAGATCGACAGGAGGATGGCGTTGGCGCGATCACCGATCGCGTGAACGGTCACCTGCAACCCGGCCGAGTCCGCGTTCCCGATCCACCGGCGCATGTCCGTCTCGGGATGCTGGAGCAGCCCGCGGTAACTCGCGGAATCGCTGTAGGGCTCGAAGAAATAGGCCGTGCGCGAGCCGGCTGAGCCGTCCATGAACCCCTTCAGGCCCCCGATCTTCAGCCAGGGGTCGGTCGAGCCTTCGCGGTGCACGCTGTCCGCGACGGTGCGCCAGTCGTCGAGCGGCAGGTAGAGAGCGGCGCGCAGGGTGAGCCGGCCCGCCCGCTCCAGCCGCCGGTAACTCGCCAAGTCGGCCCACGACGCTGACATATGCGCCGTGGCGGTCACGCCAAGCGATGCGGCGTAGGCAAGGGCGCGTGCGAGAGCGGAGTCTCGCCGTTCGGGCGACGGTCCGGGCACCGCCCGGCCGATCACGTCGAGCGCCTGATCCTTGAAGATCCCGATCGGCTCCCCGGTCCGGGGATCGCGGGGTATCTCGCCGCCGGGAGGTGCCGGCGTGTCCTTCGTGACGCCGGCGGCCCGCAACGCCAACGCGTTGGCCAGCGCCTCATGACCATCGACGCGATTCACGAACACGGGATTGTTCGGCGTCACCGAATCGATCCACTCGTGGTGTGGCAGCGGCTGTCCGGGCCACAGGGTGTGATCCCAGTCCCCTCCCAGGATCCACTCACCGGGCCTCAAGGTAGTGGCGTATTGTTTGATTCGCCGTACGAACTCGGCGGGGGTGGCGGCGTTCCGAAGATCGACCGACGCGAGCTGGAAGCCGCCGTCGACGAAATGAGTGTGCCCGTCGGTGAACCCGGGCAAGACCAGGCCGCCCTCGGCCTGTATGGTCTGTGTCTGCGCGCCGACGTAGGGCGCGACCGCCGCGTCGTCCCCGATCGCCAGAATCTTGCCTGCGGCGATCGCCACGTTGCCGGCGTGCGGGGCGCCGGTGGAGAGCCCGGTCCACACCATGCCTCCGCGGATGACGAGATCCGCCTTTTGCCCGCAGGCGGTGAAGAGAAAGCACAGCGCTCCCGCGAAAAGGCGTCGGCTCATCGGTCGCTCAACGGAGTTTGGTGATGCGGTGGATCGTCTCGAGCGCCGAGATGGGATCGGAGCTCGGGCTCTTGTCTGTGGAGACGGCGGCCGCGCCCGGCTGCGAGGAGAGCGTGTCACGGATGTCGAGCAGGACTTCGAGGAGCAGCTGCTCCCGCTGGTAGACGGCGTCGAGGTCGGCCATGCGGGCGTGATCGTTGGCGGCCTTGGCTCGATCGTACGCTTCGCGGTAAATGGACTCGAGGTTGGCGAGGATGCGGTCGCGGGGGCGCGGACTCATGGCTCAGAAAAGATAGGGCCGCTCGACAAGAAAGGCGACGGAAGGACGGAACGACGGAACGGTGATGATCGGGCATGGCGGTCAGCGCATCGGTTGGCGGTCGCCGTGTACCAAACCACGCAATCATTTCCAAAGAGCGAGTTATATGGGCTAACATCACAACTGCGCAGAGCGGTGTTTTCGATTCCCGCCAATATCGCCGAAGGATCGGCGAAGCGGGGCCCTGCGGAGTTTCGGCGGTTCCTTGATATCGCGGTCGGGTCGTTTGCGGAGGTATCCTACGCGCTGTTGTTCTCGCGCGATGTGGGTGTTCTCCCACCGAAGGCTTTTGACGACTTAGAACCTCTCCGTGTGGAGACCGGTAAGCTCACGTGGGGTCTGTATGCAACCATAGCGAAGCGGGCTCGAGCAGGGCCGCGAGGACCGGAGCCTTGAACGTCATCTCTTTCCGTCGTTCCGTCGTTCCGTCGTCTTACTCCACCTGCCGTATCACCAGCCCACTCGGCACCTTCGGCACGAAGTACGTCGACTTGGGCGGCATGACATCGCCCGCATCCGCCACGGCAAATACCTGCTCGACCTTCGTCGGGTTGAGGAGGACCGCCGCGGCCGCCCGCCCGCCCCGCACGGCCTCGAAGGCGGCGTACGGATCCGGCGTGTAGGCGAGCGACGGCGTGGCGGTGCCGGCACCGAAGATATGCTGCACGACCAGCGCCTCGACGCGCGCAACGTCCAGCGAACGGACGGCCGGCGTCCGACCGAGGCCCGGGACTGCGTCGAGCGGCGCGTCGGGTTTGAGCACCAGGCTGACGTCGTACGTGTCGGGGAACGCGACGATACAAGCGGTTCGGTCGCGCCCGAGCTCGGCCAAGCGCTCGATGCGATCCATGCACGGGGCCACGCGCCCCACCTCGAACCACTCGCGCCACCCGGCGAAGAGCTTGGCCGGCTCGCTCCCCTGGCCGAAGATGATGCGGTGCGTGGGGAGAATCGTGAGCCCCGGATCGGCGGCCGACACGATGAACGACAGCACGCGATCCGCCTCCGGATGCTCCTGCGCATACGCCACCGCCGTCTCGTACCGGTGATGGCCATCCGCGATGTACAGCTGCGCGCGACCCGCGAGCCTCGCGAGCTCCGCCGCTGGTCCACCCGACACGACCCACAAGCGAAGCCCGACGCCGTCCAGCTCGGCGCGGGCCGCGGGCACGCCGGACGCCGCCTTCGCAACCGCTCGCGCCAGCGCGCGGTCCGGGTCCGGCGCGAGGAGAAAGATCGACTCCAGGTTCGCCCGGGTCTGCCGCAGGAGCGCCAGCCGATCCGCCTTGGGGGCGGAATGGGTCCGCTCGTGCGGTCGCACGCGCCGAGAGGCGAACGGCTCGGCACGAACCGCCGCGAGCATCCCGATGCGCGTGCGCCGCTCTCCCGACGCGAGCGCATAGTCCTGGGCCAGCGCGTAGACCGATTCCCCGGGGTCGGGCCGCAGCACACCCTGCTCCCGCCATGTGGCGAGGAGCGTCGCAGCATGGGCGTAGCGGTCCCCCCCCTCACCAGGCGCCGACGCTTCCGGCAGGATGAGGTGCACGATATTGTGGGGATCACGCGCCGCGTAGGAAGCGCGCTCCTCGCGGGATATCACGTCGTACGGGGGCGCGAGGAGCGCGCTCCACTGGCCCCCGGCTTGGGGCGCATAGCGCTCGCCGCGAAACGGCGCGACCAGCGGCGGCAGCTCGGCGTTCACGTTTGCCCGGAGTCTCCTGTGTCTCTGCGCGAGAACCAGCAGGTGGTCGACCGCTGGATCGGCCAATATAAAGAAGGGTACTTCCCACCGCTCACGAACCTGGCGCGACTGACGGAAGAGGTCGGCGAGCTCGCGCGCGAATTGAACCACCGGTTCGGCGAGAAAACCAAGAAGCCCGGAGAGGCGGAGGGCTCGGTCGCGATGGAGCTCGCCGACATCCTGTTCGTCGTCATCTGCCTCGCGAACTCACAGGGGATCGATTTGGATCAGGCGTTCGCGCAAATGATGCAGAAGGTCACCTCCCGCGACGCCGATCGCTGGACCAGGAAGGCACGCTGACTTCCTCATAGAGGCGCTGGTAGGACACCAGGCGGTCCGCGTCGAACGCGCCCTGCTCCGCCGCGTCCCGCACGGCGCAACCCGGCTCCGCCAGATGCCTGCAGTTGTCGAAACGGCACTGATCGAGGAACCGGCGGAACTCGGGAAAGCAGACCGCCAGGAGCTCCGGGTCAATGCCCCAGGTGCCGACCTCACGCAGCCCGGGGGTGTCCACGACGTAGCCGCCGCCCGCGAGGGGCACCACGAGCGCCGCGCGTGTCGTGTGCTTACCCGTGTCCCATTTCGCGCTGATCTCGCCGATACGGAGGTTCAACCCCGGGTCGAGGGCGTTGAGGAGGCTCGATTTCCCGACGCCCGATTGACCCGCGAGAACTGATTCCCGACCCCGCAGCAGGTCGCGGAACGCCGCCAGGCCTTCCGGCAACCGGACCGAGGTAGCCAGGACCTGATATCCCGCCGGCGTATACCGTTCCAATAATCGATCGAGCGCCGTCCGGTCGAGGTCGACCTTGTTGAGGACGATCACGGCGGGAATGCGATTCGCCGCCGCGATCACGAGAAACCGATCGAGGAACCTGGGACTGGGCTCCGGACTCCGCACCGATGCGACCACGACCACCTGGTCCACGTTCGCGGCGATGGGCTGGGCCCGCGGGCGTCGCTCCCCCGCGGCGCGCCTCGCGAGCACACTCTTCCTCCGCCGCACTCCCGAAATAGTGGCGTGGCCGTCCGACTGCAGCTCGAGGTCGACCACGTCACCGGCCACGACGCGGTCGTCATCGCGATACTTGAGCTTCCCCCGCAGCACGGCGGTCACCTCGCCAGTGTCCGTGTGGACGCGGTAGGTCGAGCCCGTACGGGCCAGCACCACGCCGGTCGTCACGCGTGCCCCTGCCGCGCGAGGCAGCGATCGAGCTCCCGTTTCACCGCCTCGAGGGTCAAAGCCAGAACGGGTGCGAGCGCGTCCGCCGGCGTCGCTCCCCAGGCGAGGTACTCCGTTTCCACGTGGCCCACCGGCCGATCACCTGCTGCGGACCAGCGAACGAACAGCAGCGCCGCTCCGTAGCGTCCCTGGGGATCCGGCGCCTCGTCCACGAACGTTCCCACCGAGTATGCCTGGCCATCGCTCCCGGTGAACGCCGGAGCGCGCTCGTGCAGGCGCTGATAGCCGCCGAGCGTGCCGTCGGTCAGGTTCTCCGTAGAGACTCCCGCAGGACATTGCCGAGCAAGAAGGCAACGTTCGCGGGCCGCTCGGCGAGGCGGCGCATGAGGTAGGGGTACCACTGCGTGCCGAACGGCACGTACACGCGCACGTTGTATCCTTCGCGGCGTAGCCCGAGCTGCAGGTCGCGCCGCACACCGTACAGCATCTGGAACTCGAAGCGCGCCGGGAGGATCCCCTTGTCACGCGCGAATGCCTTGGCATGGTCAATGATGCGCGCATCGTGCGTTGCGATGCCCGGGTAGTTGCCGCGCAGCATGAGCTGCTCCATGCAGCGGACGTACGTGGCATCCACGTCGCGCTTGTCGGGAAATGCGACCGTGGCGGGCTCCTGATACGCGCCCTTGCACAGCCGCACCCGGGCGCCGAGGGCGATCACCTGGTCGACGTCCTGCTCGGTGCGCCGCAGATACGACTGTAATACGACGCCGACGCCGTTCCCGAACTCAGGCTGAAACCTCCGCTTGAAGAGTTGCAGCGTGCGCTCGGTGTAGTCGGATTGTTCCATGTCGATGCGGACAAACGAGTCGTGCGCTTTGGCCCGGGCGATGATGGCGCGCATGTTCTCGACGCACAGCGTCTCGTCGATATCGAGACCGATCTGGGTGAGCTTGACGGACACGTTGGCATCCGCCCGGGCTGCCTTGATGCGATCGAGGGTTTCGAGGTAGGTATCGCGCGCGGCGTGGGCTTCGTCGGCGTTGTGCACCGACTCGCCGAGCACGTCCAGGCTCGCGGTGATGCCGGCCGCGTTCAGCGCCTTCAGCGCGGCAACGCCGGAATCGACCGTCTCCCCGGCGACAAAGCGCGCCGCGAACCGCCGGGCCAGCCCGTTGCCACGGATGAACCGGAAGATGCGAGGTTGTTCGCTGAGCCACAGCAGGCCGGCGCGGAGCATTAGAGACCGGGGTCCGGGGTCGGGAGCCGGGGGCCGGCGTCAGGGATAGAACTTCGTGTTCCGCTGCGCCAGGTCGCGCAGCGCGTCGCTCGGTGCGAACCGCGCGCCGTAGCGGTCGGCGAGCCGCTCGAGCTCTCCGACGATCCGCGCCGCGCCCAAATCGTCGGCGTGCCGGAGCGGGCCTCCGCGGAACGGCGGGAATCCGAAGCCGAAGATCGCGCCGACGTCCCCGTCCCGCGGCGACCGAACGATGCCCTCACCCGCGGCGCGCGCCGCCTCGTTCAACATCACGAGCACCAGGCGCTGGATGATCTCGGCGGGCCGCGGCCCACCATTGGGCTGCGCGCCGATCACCTCGTAGACGGCCGGGTCCACGCCGCCCTTCTTACCGCCCGCGTACTTATAGAACCCCTTGCCAGCCTTGCGGCCGAACCGGCCGCTCTTGACCATGCCGGCAAACGCCGGTACGGGAGCAAAACGCTCGCCGTACGCCTCGTGCATCACGCCGATCACCTTCTCGCCGACGTCCAGTCCGACCTCGTCCATCAACGTGATGGGGCCGACGGGGAACCCGAACTCCACCATGAGGCGGTCGAGCTCCTCGATCGCTACGCCTTCCACCAGAAGCTGGCCGGCCTCGTTCATGTAGGGCGTGAGAATCCGGTTGATCCAGAACCCCGGGCTGTCCTTGACGACGATCGGCGTCTTGCCCATCCGGCGGCCAAAGGCGACGGTGGTGCTCACCACCGCCGGCAGCGTGCGGGTGGACGGGATCACCTCGACGAGCGGCATGCGAGCGACCGGGGAGAAGAAATGCATGCCGATCACGTGCTCGGGCCGGCCGCCGGCTTCCGCGATCCGACGGATCGGGATGGTCGACGTATTCGATGCGAACACGGTCTCCGGGCCCGACGCGCTTTCCACCTCGCGCAAGACCTGTTGCTTGACCTGCAGCTCCTCGAACACGGCTTCGATGACGAGCTCGGCCCGCCCGAACCCCGTGTAGGTATCGCTCCCCGACAGCAGGGCAACGAGCCGCGCGTGCTCGTATTTCGTGATGCGGCGGCGTTTGAGGCGGTCGTCGAGGATCTCGCGGGCGGTCGCCAGTCCTTTGGTCACGCGTGGCAGGTCCGCGTCCTTCATCCGCACGTCGACGCCGCCCTGCGCGATGGCGGTGCCCGCTATCCCTGCGCCCATGAAGCCGGCTCCGACGACGCCCAAGCGATGCACGGTCGCGGGTGGTGGCGGATTCGGGATGCCAAAGTCCTTTTTCAGCGCGGTCGTCGCGAAAAAGATCTGCACCAGCTTGCGCGAAACGTCGGTGACCGCGAGCTGCCCGAACAACTCCGCTTCACGCTTCAGGCCCGCGGCCATGCCGTGCTTGAGTCCGAACTCGACGGCTTCGAGCGCAGCGAGCGGCGCGGGATAGTTGCCCCGTGTCTGCGCGAGCACCTGCTTCCGGGCCGCGCGGAACACCAGCCGCCGGCCAAGCGGGTTGCCGTCGAGCAGCCAGCCGGTGAAACCGCCGGGGCGCCGGCGCCGCGGCTGCCAGCCGCCCGCCATGCGTTGTGCCGCCGCGATCGTGATGTCCTTGAGGATGGCGTGCGGCACCAGCTCGTCGACGACCCCCAGGCGAAACGCCTTCTGGGCGCGCTCGACTTTTCCCGCGAGGATGATGTCGAGTGCCGCCCGAGCGCCGATGAGGCGCGGCAGGCGCTGGCACCCGCCCGCCCCGGGGAGGATGCCGAGCTGCACCTCCGGAAGCCCGAGCTGGGTGCGCGGGTGATCGGACGCGACGCGGTACCGGCAAGCGAGGGCGAACTCGAGTCCGCCGCCGAGGCAGGCGCCGTGAATGCCAGCCGCCACTGGTTTCGGGAACCGCGCTACGCGCTCCAGCAGCGCCTGCCCTTCCGCCGAGAGCCGCTCCGCCTCGGCCGCAGTGGCGAGGGCCACGAACTCCTCGATGTCGGCGCCCGCGATGAACGTGTCGGGTTTGCCGGAGAAGAACGCGATCGCCTTGACTGAGGGGTCTTGCTCGAGGGCCTCGAACGTCGCCTGCACGTCCTGCTTGACCGCGCGCGAGATCTTGTTGACCGGCTCGCCTTTGAGATCGAACGTGACGACGGCGACGCCCCCGTCGACCAGCTCCCAGGTCAGGGCGGCGCCGGGCGGAGGAGCCATCAATTGCGCTCCAGCACCATGGCGAACCCCATTCCCCCTTGTGCGCAGATCGAGAGTAGGCCGAACTTCGCGTCGCGACGCACCATCTCGTGCGAGAGCGTGGTGACCAGACGGGTGCCGGTGGCGCCGAACGGATGGCCGATCGCAATCGACCCGCCCATCACGTTGATGATGTCTTCGTTGATCTCCCAGCCTTTGGCGGCCCAGCCTTTGAGGTTCGAAAGCACCTGCGCGGCGAAGGCTTCGTGCACTTCGATGACGCCCAGGTCTTTCCACTCGATCCCGGCCCGTTCGAGCGCCTTCGGGACCGCGAAGATGGGGGCCTGCAAGAGCTGCCACCCGGGATCCACGGCGGCGACCGCGTACGAGCGGATGTAGGTGAGCGGCGTGTAGCCGAGGGTGCGGGCGGCCGCGTCGCTCATGAGGAGCACGGCGGACGCGCCATCCGTGAGGGGCGACGAATTCGCCGCCGTGACGCTGCCGTAGCGCCGGTCGAACACCGGCTTGAGCTTCGCCATCTGCTCGAGCGACGTATCGCGCCGGATACCGTTGTCCGCCGTCACCACGGTCTCTCCGCTCCGCTCGGGCAGCCAGGGGACCACCTCGGCCGTGATACGGCCATCATCTGCTCCCTTGGCGGCGAGCGTGTGGCTCCGGAGGGCCCAGCGGTCCTGCGCTTCGCGGGTGATGTGGTTTTCCTTGGCCATCTTTTCAGCCGACTGGCCCATGGACTCGCCGGTGGACGGCTCGGCGATGGCGGGCGAGACGGGGACAAGGTCACGGGGTCGGATCCGGCTGAAGGTCTTGAGCCGCGCGCCGAGCGACTTTGCCTTACTGGCCTCGACCAGGATGTCCGCGAGCCGTCGGGAAGCGAGGATCGGAATATCCGAGAGCGACTCGACGCCTCCCGCGATCACGACGTCGGCACTCCCGAGCGTGATCTCGTCGTACGCATTGGCCACGGCCTGTCCAGAGGACGCGCACGCCCGGTTGAGCGAGTACGCGGGGATTTCCCTGGGAAACTGGGGCAGGAGGCTCACTTCGCGGGCGACGTTGGGAACGAGCGCGGACGCGACGACTTGCCCGAAGATCACGGCGTTGACGTCGGCGCCCTCGAGGTTGGTCCGCTCGAGCAGCTCGCGGGTCACGAACCGCGCCAAGTCCACGGCCCGCGCGTCTTTGAGCGACGTGCCCGACTTGCAGAACGGCGTGCGATAGCCGGCGACGATCGCGACGCGCCGTCCATTACCAACCGGCATTACATTCCCCTCCCGTCAGTCAGACACGAAACCTACCACGGGGCCGGCCGCTGGGCCAAGCGGGAGAACGCCGACGAGCGAAGCGCCATTTTCTCATCGCACGCGCGCCGCCGCACTCGTAGCGATGGCGCACGAGCCGGTCGACGTGCTCGTCATCGGCGGCGGGATTACCGGCGCGGCGATCGCACGCGACGCGGCGCTGCGGGGCTTTCGCACGGCCCTCGTCGAGAAAGGCGACTTCGGGAGCGGAACATCTTCGGTCTCCTCGCGACTGATTCACGGCGGCCTGCGATACCTCGAGCAGTACGACCTCCACCTGGTGCTCGAAGCGAGCCGCGAGCGTCGTGTGCTGCTCCGGATCGCACCCCACCTGGTTCGTCCCCTCCCCTTCGTGTTCCCGGTGTACCGGGGGGCCCGTGTCCCGTCGTGGAAACTCCGATGCGGCCTGTGGCTGTACGACCTGCTCGCCGCTTTTCGAAACGTCCGGGTTCACCGGTGGCTCGGGCGGAAGGCGACCCTGGGTCTCGAGCCGGGGTTGCGCGACAAGGACCTGCGGGCGGCGGGACTCTACTACGACGCGCAGACCGACGATGCCCGCCTGGTGCTCGCCACCATGCGGAGCGCGGCGCAGGCCGGTGCGCACGTCGCCAACTACGCGGAGGTCGTCTCGCTCGTCAAGCCGGACGGCCGCGCGCGGGGCGCGACGGTGCGCGATCTATTGAGCGGGGACATTCGGACCGTACGCTCCCTGATCGTCGTGAACGCGTGCGGCCCGTGGGTGGATCAGCTGCGGCGGCTGGACGAGCCCGACGCACCCCCCGTGTTGCGGCTCACTAAGGGAGCGCACGTCGCCGTCCCACGGCAACGGCTCGGCAATACCCATGGGATCACCCTGACCTCACCGATCGATGGCCGCGTGATGTTCGTGCTCCCGTGGGAGGACGCCGAGCAGAGCTACATCGGCACCACGGACACGGACGAGGACGTCTCCCCTGACGACGTCCGCGCGACGGCGGAGGACGTGGTTTACCTCCTGCGCTCGGCGAACGCGTTTTTTCCCCAGGCCCGGCTCTCGCCGCACGACGTGGTCGCGACCTGGGCGGGGCTCCGTGCGCTGCTCCGCCCCGACGGGCACCTCGCTCCCTCGCAGGTGTCGCGTGAGCATCGCATCATCGAGAGCGCGAGCGGCCTGCTGACGATCGCGGGCGGGAAGCTCACCACGCATCGCGTCATGGCCCAGGAGCTCGTCGATCGGGTCGCCGCCCGCCTGGGGGCGCTGGACGGGCGGCCGCGCGCACCCCACCCGCCGACGCACCGACTGCCGCTCCCCGGCGGTGAGACAGCGGATCTGGACGGCCTCGCCAAGGCAGCCGTCGAACGCGGTGCCTCCGAGACCACCGCCCGGCACCTGGTCGGCAGATACGGGAGCGAGGCCGCCGCCGTGCTCAATCTGGTGGATCGGGACCGCGCGCTCGGTGGGCGCATCGTGGCAGGGCGACCCGAGCTCTGGGCCGAGGTGGTGCACGCGATCGAGCGCGAGATGGCGGTCCGGCTGTCGGACGTCCTGGTGCGGCGGCTGCATCTCTTCTACAAGACGCGGGACCAGGCCGTCCCCGCCACGAGCGCGCTCGCCGATCGGATGGCTGGCGCATTGGGGTGGGATGGGTCGCGGCGCGCGGAGGAGCTCGCGGCCTACCTGCAGCTCGTGAAACGATCCCGCGCGTTTGCGCGGGAAGTGGCGACGATCGAGAAACCCTAATACTTTTGCCAGCCTTGACTCGTCACTCTCGTGCTCTCGCGTGCGTGGTGGGAGCGACGGCAGCTCTGCTCGCCCTGGCATGTGGTCGTCCTGCGGCGAGCCCGGCCGCGGAGCGGAGGATCGTGCTCCACGGTCCCGCTGATTCCCTCATTCCCGATGGCCCGCTCGGCGCCTCGATTCGCCGCGGTCGGGCACTCCTCGCCGCCACGCGTGACAGCTTGCCCGCGCATGTGGGCAACCGGCTCCGGTGTGTGAGCTGTCACCTGGATGACGGCCGACGCCAGAACGGCTCCTGGGTGGGTGTCTACGTCCGCTACCCGCAGTACCGCTCGCGCAGCGCCACCGTGGAAACGATCGAGTACCGTGTGAACGATTGCTTCCGGCGGAGCATGAACGGCGTCGCGCTCGCGAGCGACGGGCCTGACATGCGCGACATCGTCACATACTTCTGGTTCCTGGCGCGCGACGTGCCGGTCGCTCCGGTTTCCACCGCGAACCGACTGGCTAAGTGGGCCACGTTCGTGCCCGATACGTCGCGAGGCGCTGGTGTATATACGGCGACCTGCGCCAAGTGCCACGGGCCGGCTGGTGAGGGGACAGTGGCGGCGCCACCGCTGTGGGGACCGCAATCGTACAACATCGGTGCCGGGATGAGCCGCATCCGCACGGCGGCGGCGTTCATCAGTGACAACATGCCGTTCGACCAGCCCGGCACGCTCGCCGACCAGCAGGCGATCGATGTGGCCGCATTCGTCAACGCGCAGCCGCGCCCCGATTTCCCTGAGAAGGTTCACGACTGGCCCAACGGCGACGCGCCGCCCGACGTCGCCTATCCGACGCAGGCCAAGCCACGCACCGGGCACTCTCGATGACCATCGATTCCACACCCGACAGGAGGATCAGTATGTCAGAGCTCATGAGCGGTCGCCGCGGATTCTTGGGACGCCTCGCCGCGGGCGCCGCCGCAATGGGTCTGGGAGGTCTCGTCGTGCCCACCGAGGGCGTGGCGCAGCCGGCTCGGATGCCGCGCGTCACCGCCAATCCGGAGTTCGAGACCTGGCTCAACAAGATCACGGGCAAGCACAAGATGATCTTTGACGTGCCCGAGCCGAACGGCGGCTTTGTGTTCGCGTGGGCCCGCGTGTTCCTCAACACGACGAACGAGAACTACGGGACCAGCGACGCCGACAACTCGGTCGTGATCGTGCTCCGCCACGCGGGCATTCCGTTCGCGATGCAAAGCTCGATGTGGGCGAAGTACAAGCTCGGCCAAACCTTCAAAATCGACGATCCCGCGACCAAGGGCCCGTCGGTCCGCCACCCGCTCATCGGGTTGAAGCCGGGTGATGCGCCGATTCCCGGAATGGGCACCGACGAGCTGATCTCGAAGGGTGTCCTGGTCGGCGTGTGCAACGTTGCGCTGACCTTCTACAGCATGATCATGGCGAAGGACATCGGCACACCGGCAGAGACCATCAAAAAGGATTGGGTCGCCAACCTGCTCCCCGGCGTCACGGTTGTGCCGTCGGGCGTCATCGCCGTGAACCGCACGCAGGAGAAGGGCTGCGCCTACTGCTTCGCTGGCTGAGCGCTCCTAGATCCTGTTCCTCACCCGCGGCCGCGCCTTCGCGTGCGGCCGCGGTTCGTTTTCATCGAGCTGCTGGAGGGCCCAGCGTACGGCGTACCGCACGTCGCTCGACTCGTCGTCCTGCGCGGCCTTGAGCGCGTCGGCCGCTCGTGGGCTCTCGATCTCGCCCAGCGCCCAGGCGACCGCGACGCGCACCGAGGGCTCGCGGTCTTTCAGGACCGGCAACAGCACGTCGACGGCGCCCGGATTCTCGATCTCGCCCAGCGCCCACGCCGCGAGTCGGCGAGTATGGGGGTCAGCATGCTTGAGCGCCTGGCCCAGCGGCTCGATCGCCGTCGGGCTCTCGAGCTCGCCCAACGCCCAGATAGCCGCCTCTCGCACTTCGGTTGCGCCGTCGGTCGCGAGGGCGCCGAGTCCTGCGACGGCGCCGGGGCGGCCGACCTCGCCGAGTGCATGCGCCGCAGCGGCCCGCGTCGCGGGGTCACCGTCGCGGAGGAGCGGCAGCAAGGCGTCGACCGCGGCCGAGTCTTCGATCTGGCCCAGGGCCCACGCGGCGGCGCGCCGGACCCCTGGAACCGCGTCTCCCAGAGCGGCGTGGAGCGGCGCGACCGAGCGCGGGCTCTCCAGCTCGCCAAGGGCCCAGGCGGCTGCCCCGCGCACGTCCGGGGCTCGGTCACGCAAGGCCGTGATGAGGGGCTCGATGGCGCGAGGGTCTTCGAGCTGGCCTAGTCCCAAGATTCCCGTCTCCCGCAGACCGGGGTTCTGATCCTTGAGGAGATTGGCGAACAGCTCGTAGGTGCCGGGCGGGTTAGCCCGGCCCAGTACGCGCGCCGCGATGTCGCGGACGCACTCGTTGTCGTCGCGGAGCACCGCACGGAAAGCGCCGAGCGTCGCGGCGTCCAGCTCGTGGCCGTGCCATGCTCCGCTTCCGTGGACGTGAATTCGTGGGACGAGGTGGTTTCGGTCGAGGTCCGGACGCTCGATCATCGGCATCGGCATGGGCGTGGGCATCGGCATGGGCATCGGGAAGAGCCTGGGCTCCCATCCCCAGCCGAGGTTGTTGGCCAGAGTCTGGCCGGCGAGCTGGCATACCGTGGAGTCGGACCGCTCGAGGGCCGTGAGGAGACGGGCAGTCTGAGCCGAGTCGAGCCGCGCCTGCGACGCGGTCACCCGGGGGGTCACGGCGAGCGCGACCGTCCCGACCATCAGAATGCACCAGCGGCGCATGCGTGCCTCGAGGATGGGGATACTGCTGGGATGCTCGAGGGGGTTGGAAAGGTTGCAGGGCGCCGGCGCTCGGCGTCGGCCCCCTGCTCGACTCTTGCGCTTACTACCGGCGGCTACGCGTCTTGGCAAGCAGCCTGAGAATCTCGAGGTACAACCAGACGAGCGTGACCATGAGACCGAACGCCCCGTACCATTCGAAGTATTTCGGGGCACCGCTCTGCACGCCGGTCTCGATGAAATCGAAGTCGAGGATCAGGTTCAGCGCGGCGACCACGACGATGACACCGCTCACGACGATGCTCGCCGTGCTATTCCCCTGCAGGAAGGGCATAGTGGCGCCGAAGAAGGACATGATGAGCCCGACCGCGTAATAGATCACGATCGCTCCTGTAGCCGCGACCACGCCAAGCTTGAACTTCTCGGTCGCCTTGATGAGCCCGGTGCGATAGGCCACGAGCATCGCCGCCAGGGTCGCAAACGTGAGACCGACCGACTGCATTGCGATGCCCGGATACTTGGCCTCGAGCATGACCGAGACACCCCCCAAGGCGAGACCTTCGAGGGCGGCGTAGATCGGGGCGGTGACCGGCGACCACTCCTTCTTGATGATCGTGGCCACGGCGACCGCGAATCCTCCCAGGGCTCCGAGCAGAATCCACGGTCCCGCCACCGCGGTATCGGCGGCGGCCCGGACTTGCGTCCAGACCCAGGCCGCCGGCACGACGACGAGAAACAGGAGCAGCGCCGTCTTGTTGACTGTCCCTTCAATTGTCATCGGCGACGCGTTGGGATCATGCCGCACGTCGGCGAACGTTTTCGGGTTGAGTGCCGGATTCGATGTACGCATCAGCGCCATGGTTCCACCTTCAGTGAAGTACGAGCCATCAATGTAATGTAGTTCTCGAGATTCTCTCGACTGATCACGGTCAGGTCTCGCGGTACGTCCGCCGGCGCGAACCAGCCGATCTCGGCACACTTGTCCGGCTCCAGGATCGTCGGCGTGCCCGACACAATTCGACAAAGATACGCGGGGGACACCCAGTGCTGGCCCTCCTCCGGCAGGATGTGGTCCACGACATCAAGCAGGTCCCCTACCGCGATCTCGATGCCGTACTCTTCGCGAATCTCGCGGCGCAGGGCGTCGGCCAGCCGCTCGCCCCGCTCGACCGCGCCGCCCGGGAACTCCCACAGGCCACGCTCGTTTTTGGCCTTCGGCCCGCGGCGCGCGAGGAAAAGCCGACCCTGGTCGTCCACAATGAGCGCGCCCACGCCGACGCCGATGTAATCGATCCCGCGGATCATCTCCATCCCCTCAGACTGCGGATGAAGTCGCCCAGCACGAGGAATTTCTCGAACACCGGCACGCCTTTGCGCTTACGGCCGAACTCGGCAAACAGCTCACGGAGGCGCCCCCGGCGCGTCACGTAAAACCGGAACGTCTCAGCGAAATCCTCCTGGGGATGCGTAGCGGCATACGCCGTCACGTAGTTCGCCAGCGTCGTCGTGACTCCCCGGCGCTCGAAGTCCACCCACTTCGAGTCCGACACCCGGTACGCCTTGCGAACCTCGCCGAACGCACGACGGAACCGGCCCGTGCGCGTCAACGACCAGTTGTGATACAGAAACGAGTGGCCCAGCTCGTGGAGGATCAGGCCCGTGAGCATGTTCCACGAAATCTCGTCGCGATTCCGTTTCCCGGTCACATACCGGCGCTCGATCTCGATCACCTTGGGCGAGCGGTGCGTCACGCCCGAGACGCCGGGTCGCAGCAGCACGCGGTAGTTCCAGCCCTTCAGGCGCGACACGACCAGCAGCTGCCGGACCCGGCGCAACGCCTGGCGGATCAGGTCGCGGCCGGTCGCGTCCTCCCCGCACCACGGGCACACCTCCATCCAGTCGTTCACACCTTTGCTGCAGTGCGGGCAGATATTCTGGAAGTCGTCGTACCGCCACTTCTGGCCGCGACCGCACCAGGGGCAGTGGCGCATCGGATACATGACGCCCCCCCCGCAGCCCCAGCGGCACCGGCGGTCGTAGCGAAAGCCTTTGGGCGCCTTGAGCGGCTCGGGACTCGAATCACGGTCGGCGATATCGCGCCCGCACCAGGGACAGAAGGAAAAGCTGTCGGAGACTACCCAGCCGCAGTAATAGCACTCGGCTCCGGTCTCCTTGGTCGCGTCGCGCCACTCGAGGCGGCGGCCGCAGTTCGAGCAGTGCGCCCAGAACCGCTCAACCTCCGCCGCACACGTCGGGCAGCGCAGCTCGGGCGTCGGGGTCTCGCGCTTACGCCGGGTCACGCGCCAGGGCCTCGTCCAGGATTCGCTCGATGAAATCCGGGTAGCTCATCCCCGCCTTCTCCGCTGCGTCCGCCATCTCGTTCTCGCGCGCCACGAACGGGTTGGGATTGACCTCGAGGACGTACACTTCCTCGTCGTGCGCCAGGCGCAGGTCCACGCGCCCGTAATCCTGCAGCCAGAGCGCGTGAAACGCCGTACTGCACGTATCCGCGATCCTGGCGGCGACATCTTCAGACAGCCCCTTCGCGAATGTGTTCCGGATCTTTTTGCGCTTGCGGTACTCTTCGTCCCATTTCGCCTTGTAGGTCGCGATGCGGTGATCGCCATCGGCATCGCCGAACGTCAGCTCCACGATGGGGAGCACCTGCACCGGATCGTTCCCGATGAGGCCGACGTACAGCTCTCGGCCCTCGATCAGCTCCTCGACGATCGCGGCCTGCCGGTACTTCTCGTGGATGAATTTCACGCGCGCGCCGAAGTCCTCGTCGTTCTCCACCACCGACGCCTGCGAGATCCCGACCGAGGCGTCCTCGAGCAACGGCTTGACGATCAGCGGGTACCGCAGCTCCGATGGACGCACCGGCTTGTCGCCGGGCCGGAACTCGGCGAACGCGGGCACCCGGATGCCGTGGTGCGCGAGGATCTTTTTGGTCAGGGACTTGTTGCGGGCGACCAGCAGGCCGGTTGGCGAGGAGCCCGTGTACCGATAGCCGTGCATTTCGAGCACCGTGGCGATCGCATACTCGTGCCGCGCATGGCCGCGGAACGACTCGCACCCGTTGAAGACGAGCTTGGGCCCAAACGCGGCGAGCCGGTCGAGCATCCACCCGAGCTGCTCGGCCACGCCGACCAGGAGCACCTCGTGCCCCTTGCCGACCAGGGCGCGTGCCACGTCGTACTCGGCCTCCTCGACCTTGGCCTCGACTTCCTTCTTGTAGTCGGCGTCCTCCCACTCGGGGTGCAGCGTATCGAAGACGACGGCGACTTTCACCTCCCCAACCCTCCCCCCCCATTGCGGAATGCCGATTGCGGATTGCGGAATCTCAATGGAAGCTCGATCGACGAGCGAGGCCCAGTTTGCCAATTCGCAATCCGCAATCCGAAATCCGCAATCATGCTTTCACTCTCTGCATGTCCCTGGCGACCGTCGTGAGCGCGATGAGGATGACCAGCCCGCCGACCGCCCCCGCCGTGGGGAGGAGCAGCATCGCCGGGCGCAGCCCGAAGCGGTCGGAGAGATAGCCGATCAGCGGCGGTGCGATGGCGTCACCGGCGAGATGCGAATACAGCACGAAGGCGCCCAGGACCGAGGCCCGCACGGCGGGCGGCACCACATCGAGGATCACCGCTGAGAGTGGGCCGTTGTACCACGAGTAGAGAAAGAACGTCGCGAACAGGAGCGGAACGAACAAGCGCAGCTCATCGATGAGCAGGAGCGCCGCGCACACGGGGCCGCCCAGCACGAATCCCGCGCCGGACACGACCACGCGCCCCCCGCTCCAGCGCGCCAGCAGCCAATCCCCCGTCCGGCCGCCGAAGAGCGCGCCGAGCGCGCCGCCGGCCAGTCCCCACAGGCCGAATTCCCGTCCCACGGTGGCGACCGACAAGCCGTGCGTGCGCTGCATGAAGGTCGGCGCCCAGGCGATCAGACCATTGACGGCGAATGTGACGAGGGCACCGCCCACGAACATCCAGATGAGGGTGGGCGTGCGCAGCACGGTCCGCGCCGCCTGCAGGAAGTCGCCGTACGCGCTGGCCGCGACCTCTCCGGCCTCGGTCGTGCCGCGGAGCGCCACCGGCACCAGCCGCACTACGGTCCAGATGATCCCGATGCTCACACACACGGCGAATACCGCTGCGCCGATCCCTTCGGGTAGCCCCGACAGCTCCTGAAGGGCACTTGCCAACGCGGCTCCGGCGAGCGTCAGCCAGACCAGGGGCGCACCGAGCGCCCACGCCTGCCGCACCCGGTTGCGCCCGCGCGCGTACCATCCTGCCACCGCGGCCCGGATCGGCGGCGGAGGACGGCGGCGGGGCTCCCTGAGCCGCGACGCGAGCAGCGCGAGCGCGAAGCCAGGGATTCCAAGGGCGACGAACGCGGCGCGCCATCCGTACCGCTCGCCGAGCACGCCGCCCAGCCAGATCCCGAGCACGCCGCCGAAGGCCATGCCGACCGAGTATACGCCGAGTGCAAAGGCACGACGGCGCCCATGGAAGAACTCCGCGATGAGCGCCTGGGCGGCCGGCCCGTAACCCGCTTCCCCCACCCCGACCATCGAGCGACAGACGAGCAATTGCCAGAACCGACTGACCGTCGACCCCAGCGCGGTGAAGGTGCTCCAGAGGGCGACACCGAACCCGATGACCGCGCGCCGGGACTTGAGGTCACCGATCACGCCCAAGGGCAGCGCCGCGAGCGACAGCACGATGACATACGATGAGCCGAGCCAGCCGAGTTGTTGATCCGAAAGGGCGAGCGCCCGCTTGATCGGCTCGAACAGCGCGAAGACGACGTTGCGGTCGATGTAGTTGAGGAGATTGATGAGCGTGAGCAGGCCCAGGGCGTACGCCGCGTAGGCTCTGGACGGAGGGGCGCCCGCCGGAGCGGCGCCGTTAGGGCCGGCGTCCGACAGTCGTCGCCTCCGCGCGCGCGTCGCGGTCCGCCTTCGCCTCCCGGTACGCCTCGGTGAGCTGGCGCATCATGTCATCACGCCGGTCGTACAGACGTTTGAGCGGCCGCTTCTTCCGCTTGGCGAGCGCGTACGCCGCCAGGATAGGGAAACCGACCGTATTGTCGAGATAGCATACCACGGTGCCCGGGAGTTGGTCCGGGTCCACCTTCCCCCAGCTCACCGCCTCGGCGGGCGTGGCGCCCGAGAGGCCGCCCGTGTCGGGACGCGCGTCCGTGAGCTGCAGGTAATAGTCGTGACCCTTCTCGCTGATCCCGAGGACCTCCTGGATCTGCGGCTCGGTCTGCAGCACGAAGTTCTTGGGGCTCCCACCGCCGATGATGAGCACACCGCTCTTCCCGCCGTGCGTCTTGGCGTCGAACACGATCGCCGACGTCTCGTTGACGTCCGCGCTGGTGTCGAACCGCAGTCGCGAGCCGGTGAGCGCCTGTTCGGCCACGTTCATGCCGATGGAGGAGTCTCCGGGGGAGGACGTATAGATTGGCACGCCGCACTGTTGCGCGACGCCGAGCACCGACTTGCGGGAGATGCCGAGCGCTTGCTCCCGCCCGAGGATGTAGCCGCCGAGCAGGTAGTGGTACTCCGCCGTGCTCATCGGCCGCTGGAACTCCGGGCCCGCGGACACCTGGCGAATGTAGGCGTCGGTCGAGAGCAGCACCTCGTAGTCGAAGAAGATGTCGTAGATGCGGACGATGCCCTCCTCGCGCAGCTCGACGTCGTCGGCGAACGGCGTGCCGCGATGCATGGCGAGCCCGAGACCGAAGTGGGCGTCGTGATACATGTTGGCGCCGGTCGACACGATCCAATCGACAAAGCCCGCCTCGATGAGCGGAATGATCGTGGACATGCCCAACCCGGCCGGCGTCATCGCACCGGTGAGGCTCATCCCGACGGTGACGTCGTCCGCGAGCATGCGCTCGGCGAACAGGCGACACCCTTCGGCCAGGCGGCCGGCGTTGTAGGCGAGGAACGCATTGTCCACCAGGTCGGCGACGGACTCCCGGCCGGTGACGGGCATGGGGTCAATGCGCGCGCCGCGCAGCAGGTCTTTTCGAGTCGTCATGGCCCCCTCCCTTCCCTAGTCGCGCTGGGCCTCGAGCGGGTAGGCCTTGGTGCGTTGCTCGCGAGCCTTGCGAATGATCGCGACGGCCTCCCGCGGACTGTCCGTGATCGAGAACAGCGTGAGATCGGTGGTGGCGATCTTGCCTTCGCCGGCGACCCGGTCGCGCAGCCAGTCCGTCAGGCCTTGCCAGTAGGTCTCCCCGAACAAGATGACGGGAAAGTGCTTGACCTTCCCGGTCTGGATGAGCGTGAGCGCTTCGAACAGCTCGTCCATGGTGCCGTAGCCGCCCGGGAATACCACGAACGCCGTCGAGTACTTCACGAACATCGTCTTGCGCACGAAAAAGTAGCGGAAGTTGATCGCGCGCTCCACGTAGGGGTTGAGCCCCTGCTCGAACGGCAGCTCGATGTTGCAACCGATCGAGAGGCCGTTGCCCTCCTGGGCGCCCCGATTGGAGGCCTCCATGATCCCGGGCCCGCCGCCCGTGATGATGGGAAACCCTTCCTTCGCGAGCATCCGGGCCGTTTCGACCGCCTTCTCATAGTACGGGTCGTCGGACGTGGTGCGGGCCGAGCCGAACACCGTGACGGCGTTGTACACATCCGACAGCGTGTCGAATCCCTCGACGAACTCTCCCATGATGCGCAGCACGCGCCAGGAGTCCGTCTTGACGAACGACCGTCGCTCGCGAGGACCCTGCGCGAGGAGTTGTTCGTCCTCAGTGATCGACGTGTGTGGCGAGCCGCTCGAGCGCTGCGACATAGTCGTCCTGCAGGTTATAGAAGAAAGGAGAGAGGCGAACGTGACCGGGCCGCGCGTCGCCGATGATGCCGCCGGCAGCGAGATGCCGAACTGCCGCGGCCGGGTCGGTTGCGGGCAGCATGACGATAGCCGAGCGCTCGTCGGGACGGGAGGCGATGTGTGGCCGGAAGCCGCGCGCCCGCGCCTTGTCGATCAAGTCCTCGGTGAGCGCCGCGGTCACCCGGCGGATCGCGGGGATGCCGATCTCGTCGATGTAGTCGAGCCCACCGAGCTGAGCGTACACCGCCGCCACCGATGGGGTGCCCAGCTCGAACCGTCGGGCGTCCTCGTGCAGCTCGAGGGAGCGCGCGTCGAACGCGAATTGATTCCGGTGACCGAACCACCCGGCGATGGCCGGCGTGAGGCGACGCGCGAGCTCCGCCCGCACGTACAGAAAGACCACGCCCGGCCCGCCGAGCAGCCATTTGAGGCCGCCCGCAGTGAGAAAATCGACCCCGCTCGCCGCCGCATCCACCGGAACCTGCCCGACCGATTGGTACGCGTCGATCAGGCAGAGCGCGCCTTTCGCGTGCGCCGCGGCCGCGACCGCGCGGATGTCCTGGATCGCGCCGCTCGTGAAATAGACGTGCGACGTCGCGACGAGCGCGGTCCGCTCGTCCACCGCGCGGGCGATCGCCTCGACCGGCACCGAGATCCGATCCGGGCTCTCGACCACCACCAGCTCGACGCCGCGCGCCCGCTTCGCGAGCCACTGGTAGGCGACGGTCGGAAAATCGAGCGACGTGACGACCACCCGGGGGCGCGCGCGATAGTCCAGTGCTTCCGCAACGGTCGAGATGGCCACCGAGATGCTGGGAGCTAGGGCGACCTCATCGGGACCCGCCGCGATGGTGCGCGCATACCGCGCGCGCAACTCACCCAGCGCGGCCCACCACACGTCGTACCAGGCCGAAGCCCCGCGCGCCTGCCACAGATCGAGGAACTGCTCCATGCGACGGCGCGTGCGATTGCCCAGCGCACCCAGCGAGCACGTGTTGAGATAGATCGTGTCCCGAAAAATGGGAAACTCGGCGCGATAATGGGCGAGCGGCTGCGCACCTGCGCCCGCGCCGACGTCGAGCTCACTGGCAAGCGTCATAGGCCGTCAATATACAGGCCGACGCGCGCACCCGGCACACCTCGCGACTACATTCCGTGCCATGGAGCCATCCACCGGCTGGCCGGCACTCGTCACGCGGCTCGCCGTGCGGGCGGTCGTGAACCCGCGGCTCGCCCTCGATCTCCTCCGCCTCGCCTGGAGCTTTCGGGCGCGCGACTGGTACCGCCGCGCGCCCTTTCTGCCGGTGCCGCCGGCCGACTACCTCCGATGGCGGATGTTCACCGCCTACGGCGATGAACATGCCGTGCCGCCGCTCGAGGACGTGGTACGCTTCGCCAGATGGCGACGCGAGACGATGCACTTATGACAAGAGACGTTGAACAACAACGTCAGGCAGAGACGTCAAGAAACACCATGGAGGTGAAGCGGCGCGCGCTGGAGCTGGGGTTCGACGCCGTGGGCATCGCGACGCTCGAGCCCAGCGCCCACGCTGGGGCGCTAGCGCGCTGGCTGGCCGCGGGGTACGCGGGCGACATGACCTATCTCGAGCGTCAGGCCGAGCGACGGAACTACCCGGCCCGCATTCTCCCGGACGCGCGCGTCGCGATAGTGACGTTGACAAACTATTTCCATGGGTACACTGACCCCGGGCGCAAGCCCGGGGAAAGCGGGGACGCCAAGATCGCCCAGTACGCCTGGTCCACCGACTATCACATCGTCTTGGGCCGTCGTCTCGAGCAACTCGCCGGCGCTGTGCACGAGATCGTGCCCGGCGCGACCACCCGCTGCTACGTGGACGCAGGGCCGGTCCCCGAGCGGGAGCTCGCGCAACGAGCGGGGCTCGGCTGGATCGGCAAGAATACCATGCTCATTCGCCCCGACATCGGCTCGTTTACGTTCATCGGTGTCGTCCTCACCGACGCCCCGCTCGACCCCGACCTCCCCTTCGAAGCGGATCGCTGCGGCAGCTGCCGAGCCTGTCTGGACGCGTGTCCCACCGCCGCGTTCGTGGCGCCGCATGTCCTCGATGCCCGCCGCTGCATCTCCTACTTGACGATCGAGCGCCGCGGGGAGTTCACCGCAGGCGAACGGGCGCTCGTGGGCAACTGGTTGTTCGGGTGCGACGTCTGTCAGGATGTGTGCCCGTGGAACGTCAAGTTCGCGCGCCCCACGACGGACGCAGAATGGGGCGTTCGCGCCGAGATGGCGGAACCCGAGCTCGCGCAATTCCTCGACAGCGACGCCGGCGCGTTCGACCGGCGCTTCGGCGAGACGCCGTTCGAGCGGCCAGGCGCCTCGGGGATGCGGCGCAACGCGGCCGCCGTTCTCGCGAACCTCCAGGCCCGCCGGTGATGACCGACGCGGCGGCATCTCGAAGCGCGAAGGCCGGCGCGATCCAGCACCGCCTCTCAGAGGGCCTCGGCAAGATCGACCCGCACCATCGCCTCGTGGGACGCCCGGTGGTGTACCACATCGTGGATGGTACGACGCTCGAGATCACCTATCGAGACGTGCCAGGCATCGCCGAAGCGGAGGTACTCGGCGTGAAGCGCCTGATCGGCGCGGAGTGCTTCTGCACGGTCGCGCCCCAAACGGCGGAAACCGTGACCGTGCGGTTCGTCGTCCCGCTCGAAGCAGGCGCCTAGTCGCCGACGAGACGGATCACCGGCAGCTCGGGCGGATTGCGCCAGCGCGGAATCGCCGCCGTCCCGACGCCCGCGGAAACGTAGAGCCACGTATCCCCCACCTGCTTCAAGCCGTGCAGGTACCGTCCGCCGAACTGCGAGGGGACCGTGACGGGACCGATCAACGGCAGCTGCGCCTGCCCGTTGTGGGTGTGCCCCGCAAGCATCACGTCCACTCGGAGACCCGCGGGCAGATACTCGATCAGGTCGGGGTTGTGTGACGCGAGGACGCGGGGAACGTCGGGGGCGACGCCCGCGAAGGCTTCGTCCAGTCGCACGGCGCCGTGCGTGAAATCGTCCACGCCGGCCAGCGCCAGCGTCGCCCCTCCGCGCCGGATCAACCGATGCCGGTTCGTGAGGACCGTCGCCCCGCCTCGCTGAAGGGCCGCCGCCACCGCGTCCGGGTCGACCCAGTGATCATGATTCCCGAGGACCGCCGTGACGCCGTCTTTCGCCGTGAACCGCGCGATGACGTCCTCCAACCCGATCAGGTCGCTCCGCGCGTGGCTCACGAAGTCGCCGCCCAACACCACAACGTCCGGCTCGAGCTCCGCCACACGACGGGCCACGTACGCAAGCCACCAGGCTGGAACCGCCGGACCGTGATGGAGATCGGTGACGAGCGCGATGCGATAGCCGATCAGCTCGGGGGCGAGCTGCCGGACGGGCACCGGCACATCGGGGGTGAGCAGTCGGGCCTCGTCCCACCGTTGGAAGGGCGCCGTGAGGCGCTCTACCAACCACCCCAGCGTGCCTTTGGTGACCCGTTCCCAGCGCGGCGACCGCCGATCGCGCGATGGCGGCCGGCGACGCGGATAGAAGAACGGCCCGATCACTTCGCGACGACGCGAGACACCACGTCGTACACGAAATGCACGCCGAAGGTGAGATCCTCGAGGCTCACCCGCTCGTCGTTGCCGTGCACACCCCGGGACTCGACTTCGTTGAGCGGGAAGGGCGACAGGCCGTAGCTCACGATCCCGAGCCGCCGGAAGTAGTGGCTGTCGGTGAAGCCCGGCAGAGGTGGCGTCGTGACGAGCGCATTGGGCGTCCGCTCGTGGGCCGCCCCGACGATTGCACGGAACAAATCCGTCTCGACCGGGCTCTCGGTCGCAGGCCAATTCGGGCCTTGCGGCGTGATGGCGATCCCCGAGTCATTGACGACGCGCACGAGGTCCGCGAGGAACGCCTGCGGGTCCTGACCGGGAAGGAGCCGCACATCGAGCGCCGCGCGGGCGACCGGCGGGATCACGTTCGTCTTGTCACTACCGGCGAGACCCGTGATCGAAATCGTGTTCCGGAGGAGGGCGTTATACGTGAGGTCGCCGGTGAGAAAGCGTACTCCCGCGCTGTCATGCAGCGCGGTCCTCACGTCGGCGAGCCAGGCGCGCCGGGCGGGATCGGTCTCGATGGTCGAGAGGTCGCGCAGGTACCGCTCGACCGCGGGCGTCGGGATGAAAGGAGTCTGGTACGCCGCGATCCGGTTCAGTGCCCGGACCAGCCGGTGCACTGGATTGTCGGGGGTGGGTCGCGAGCCGTGGCCCGCCGTCCCGCGCGCCGTGACGTCGAGCCAGAAGGGCGACTTTTCCGTCGTCCCCACACCGTAGTACTCGATCCGCCCGGCTTGATCCGCGCGGATGACGCCTCCCTCGTTGAGGAGGAACTCCGCATCCTGTACCAAGTCCGGATGGTTCTCGACGAACCAGCCCGCCCCCACCCCGCCCCCGATCTCCTCGTCCGCGGTGGCCAGGAAGATCACGTCGCGCTTCAGGGGGACGCCCGCGCGCTTGAGGGTGAGGAGTGTCATCAGCTGCGTGATCGCCTCGCCCTTCATGTCGAGTGCCCCGCGACCCCAGACGTAGCCGTCCTGGATCAGCCCGCGGAAGGGATCGACCTTCCAGTACTCGGGACTCGCGAGCACCACGTCCATATGATTGAGCAGGATCAACGGTCGCGCGCTTCCGACGCCCCGGAGGCGAGCATACAGGTTGGCTTTCCCCGGCTTGGGCTCGAAGATCTGCGACTCGATTCCCTCACCGGCGAGAACGGCCTTCAACCATGTCGCAGTCCGGAGCTCGTTCCCCGGCGGGTTCGTGGTGTTGATCGCGATGTATTGCGACAGCAACCCAGCCGCTTCCCGTCCCACCACGGCCCACTGTGCATCGGTGCGCGGAACCTCGCGGATGACTTCGGCCGGAGGAATGAGCACGGGTCGAGAGGACGGGCCGACGAGACCCGGTTGGGGAGGGACCGCGCTACGGGGAGGCCGCGCGCACCCGATGCAGACGACCAGCGCCAACACCGACACCACGCGCACGCGCGCCTCCGGACGGGAACGGGAACCGGCAAACTACCGGCCCCCGCCCGAAAGCTCAATGCACGGTGATTGTCGCCTGACCGGTCTTCCCTTCGCTCGTCGCCTGCAGCAACGCGCTGCCGACCCGCATCCCCTTCCCGATGATCGCCGTCCCGAAGTTGTTGATGATAGCGACGCTCGAGTCCGTGGAGAACCAGGAGACCGCGTGGCCGGTCAACACATTGCCCGCGGAGTCACGGAGCACGGCACTGAAGCCCAGCGTATCGCCGACGGCGAGGCTTGCGCTTGCGGGCTGCACCGTCACACTCGCCACGGACGCCGGTGCGCCGGTCACCTGGATCGTGATCGAGTCCGCCAAGGTGCCGCTCGTGGCGACGATGGTGGCGGAGCCGACCGCGTTGCCCGTGACCCTCGCCGTGTCGCCCGCGCCGGCCACATCCGCGACGGCCGGACTGCGGCTCGTCCACGACACGGACGGGTTCGGCACGGGGTTCCCGCTATTGTCCCCGACCGCGGCGAACAGCACGATGCTCCCGCCGACGCCGACCGTCGTGGGACCGGAGATGTGCACGTAGGCGCCGCCGCCGCCCGCCTGCACCAGCGATACGGGTAAAGTGGTGGTGTCGCTCGCCGTGATCGTGACGGCGGGGGTGACCGAGGCCGCCAGGAACGGATAGTCCGGCTGCTCGACCCGCACGATGTAGGTGCCGCCGGGCACGTAGGCGACCTTATAGAAGCCGGTCGCGTCGCTGCGGCCCGTCACGGCTACGTACCACGAGGACGGGGAGGCGTTTGGATCGCCGACGAAGAGCGTCACGTTCGCGTTCGGGATGGGCTGGCTCTGGCCGCTATAGCTGCTGGTCACGGTGCCCCTGAGGGTCCCCGTCACAGCAGAGTTCACCGCCCGTAGCCACGGCACGAGCGTGAACTCCTTCGTGCCATAGTAGTTGTAGAGAAAGCTCCGGCCCAGGTCGAAGTCGATCACGATCACGGCACCCGAGCTCGAAACGGCGAGAGGCTGCTCGACGAGGGCGTACAGTGTGATCTCGCCCGTGCCTGGAGAGGGCCACTGGATCTGGGCGCTCGAACCGTCGCTCCGCAGGATGGCGGACAGATCGGCGCGGATCACCATGCGGATCGAGCTGTACTGGCCCGCCGCCAGCTCATTCTGGCCCAGGAAGGCCGTGCCGCCCTGCTGCAACGTGAGCAGATCGAACACCTTGCGCGGCTGCGCGATCAATACCCACTGGCCGCCGCCGCTCGTGTCCGGTGAGGTGTTGGCCTCGATCCGATCCACGTAGATGTTGACGTGCTGCACGGAGTCGTACGGGAACGGAGCATCCGTCAGCAGCACCTGGGCGACCGGCTTGCGGTTGCCGGTGGTCGACGTGTCATCTTGATAGCAGGCGCCAGGGGCCAGGAGACCTGCGACCATGAGCGCTGACAATACGCGTTTGAGCATCTGAGGACCCCCATACGGATAGCGTGACACCCGTTCGCAAAAGGATACCTCGGATATCCCCCACCGCGTCACACGCCGAAGGGGCAGTGTGACGCGGCCCGCGGACGTGAGGGTATAAGGGGCGTGGGGACGAGCGACGCCGCGCTGGTGAGCCGGGTACAGACCGGCGACACCGCCGCCTACGCCGATCTCGTCGCGCGGTACCGCGACCGCCTGGGCCGGTACGCGCTGCACATGCTCGGGAATCGCGAGGACGCGGAGGAGGCGTTGCAGGACGCGTTCGTCCGCGCGTACCGCTCGCTCGCGCGGTGCGACGACCCGGAGCGGTTCGGCGCGTGGCTGTACGGCATCCTGGTCAACCGGTGCCGCACGACGGGTGCGCGCGTGGCCCGGCGCGCACGCCGCTTCGTATCCGATCCCACGGCCCTCAAGACGACGCCACTCCCGGGACCGGCGGAGCAGACCGAGTGGGATGATATCGTGCGGTGGGCGCTGGCGCGGCTGGCACCCGAGGCACGCGAGGCATTTCTCCTCAAGCACGTCGAGGAGCTCGAATACGAGGACATCGCCCAGCTCACGGGCGCGGGGATTTCAGCCCTGAAAATGCGCGTGAAACGCGCCCGCGAGCAGCTCCAGGCAATCCTCAGGGAGGCTGAGCATGTTTGACGATGATGTCGTCGAGCGGGTCGTGCGATATCTCCGTCGTTCGGTACGGATCGATCCCGCCCTCGACCGTCGAGTGATGGAGGAGATCGCGGCGTTACCGGGGGAGCCCGCCGTGCCGGCGGGCGGCGTCTGGCGCTGGCTGACCGCGCGTCGCCTGACCCTCACGCCCTTGGGTGCGTTAGGCCTGGCCGCTGCGTTCGTGGTCGCCGTCATGGGCGTGTGGCGCGTCCGCTCGGCGTCTGACACTCGGGAGCCTGCCGTGCGCGGGTTCCAGTTCGTGCTCGTCGAGCCTCACGCCGCGAATGTGTCATTGGTCGGCGACTTCAACGATTGGGATGCGACACGGACACCCATGCATCGGACGGCGGGCGACGGGTTGTGGAGCGCGGTCGTCCCGCTCGAGCCCGGCCGCTACCGCTATGCCTTCCTCATCGACGGTCGCCTGTGGGTCGCCGACCCCACGGCGCCGACGACCCGCGACGACGACTTCGGCGCTCCGAGCTCGGTGCTCACCGTGGGAGGCCTATGATGCGCGCGCGTGGGTATGCCATCCTCCTGTCGCTCTGCCTGGTGGCGCCATTCGCGCGCGCCGCGGCCCAGGGCGATCCGCGCCTCGAGCGGCTCGACGAGGCGACGCGACCGATCGTCGTGGCGCTGATAGACTCCGCCCGCGCGGTCGGACTCGCGGTCAACCCCCTCGTGGAGCGCGCCCTCGAGGGAGCGATCAAGGGAGCGCCGGGCGCGACGATCGCGACCGCCGTCCGCCGGCTGGCCGCGGATCTCGGTCGGGCCCGTGATGCGCTCGGGTCCGGCGCATCCCCGGCCGAGCTGGACGCCGGCGCGGCGGCGCTGCGCGCCGGCGCCGGTCCGGACGTCCTGACGCTGCTACAGCGCGCGCGCGGTCACCGACCGGTGACTATGGCCCTCGCCGTGCTGACGGACCTGGTCGCGCGCGGCGTTCCGATCGACACCGCGGCTAAGGCGGTGCTCACCCTCGCGGCGAAGGCACGCGACGAGGATCTCGTGGATTTCCGCCGTGCGGTGGAGCGCGACATCGCGATCGGCGCGCCCCCGGCCGCCGCGGCCTCCGTTCGCGTCAACGCTGCGGCGCGAGAAATGCGCCCGGGTCGCCCGTAGTGCTCGTCCGGTGACGCTCGGGACGAGCTCCCGGGCTGCACTGTACACCGCCGCCTGGTCGCTCCTCGCGGCGCGATGGATCGCTGCGCAGACGACCGGCACCGTGGACGTGGGCGCATCGACGGTGCGGTACGACGGCTTCCTCGCTTCTGGAGCGGCGTCGGTGACGCCTGCCGCGACGTGGACGCGGCCGGGGGCCACCCTCATCGCGCGTGGCAGTTACCTCCGGTTCGAAAGCAGTCATCGAAGCCTCCAGGGGCTCATCGCCGCCTCGTTGTTCACGCCCCCGGCCCTCTTGCCGGACAGTTGGCGCGGCGAGGTCACCGTCTCCGGGGGCGGGAGCAGCTACGCCGACTTCGCGAGCTTCTGGCATGCGACGGGTGAAGCCCGGTTGCACTTCGTAGGGCCGGGTCGCGGCGCCTGGATGGGCGCCACGGCCGGTCGCACCTCCTACGGGAGCGCGGCCCGCCCCGTCGCCGTCGCGGGGATTGGGGGATGGGCGCGACGCGGATGGTTGATGCTCACCGCGTCTGCTAGCCGATCCTTTATAGGAGACACGGCCTACACCGATGTCGAGTCAACCGCCGACGTCAGCGCCGGCGCCTGGGGCCTGCACGGTTCCGTGGGTGCCCGAGTCTCGAGTCGCGGCGGTGGGCATGGGGTGTATGGTGCGGGCGAGGCCACGCGCGCCCTGAGCCAGCGCATCGCGCTGTTCGTGTCGGGTGGCCGTTATCCCACCGACCCCGTCAGCGGGAGCGTGGCAGGGCGATACCTGACCGTGGGCGTACGCATCCGAAGCCCAACATCGCGCCGCGCGCCCACCTGGGATCCCGTGCAAAGGGGCCGCCCGCCCGCCGCTGCAGATGGCGAGGCAACCCTTGCACCGCAAATCGAAATCCGGCCCGCCGGTGACCGCGGCGTGCGCCTCCTGGTACACGCACCGGGAGCGTCCAGCGTCGAGCTTGCGGCCGATTTCACAGACTGGCACCCGATCGTGCTGGAGCGAGTCCTGGAGGAAGGTGCCTGGCAGCTCCTCCTGCCGGTCGCGAGCGGGTTACACCGTCTCAACGTGCGGATCGACGGCGGGAAATGGATCGCTCCGGCGGGCACGACGCGCTCTGCCGACGAGTTCGGTAGCGAGGTCGGGATCGTCGCTGTGCCCTAACGACGGCCGGCGGCGAGCGCCACCGCTTCGGGGCGACGCCGCAGCGCCATCATCGCCCACACGCCGGCCACCGGCCCCAGGGCCAGCAGGCTCATGCTCCATCTCCAGCCGATGCGCGCCGCGAGCGACGGCAGGAGATAGATCGTGAGGCAGGTGAGCAAGAAGCCGAGGCTCGTCTGCAAGGTGAGCGCGGTCCCCACGAGCTCGCGGGGGGCGAGCTCGCTCACCGCAGCGGAGAATTGCGCGGAGTCCGCGACCACGGCGACACCCCAGACCAGAAGCAGCGGGACCAGGAGGACGAGGGGTTGGGCGAAGACCAGGCCCACCGCCAGCGCGCAGCATCCCGACACCGTCATGGCAGCGCTCGTCACCAACGTTCGACCCCAGCGATCGGCGTATTTCCCGCCGAGCCAACACCCCACGGCACCGCTGGCAACCACGGCGAACGTCACGAGTGCGGGCACCGCTCCCGCACTCGGATCGGCGCCGACTCGTGCGCGCTCACTGGCCGCCACAAACACCGCGAGCCAGGTCCACATCGCGTACAGTTCCCACATGTGACCGAGATACCCGAGGTTCGCCAGCGAAACAGCGCGGTCGGCGAACAGGCGGGGCGCCGCGCGCCAAGTGAACGCGGCAGCCGGCGCCGCGAACGGTCCGTCATGGGGAACGAGCAGCACAAGCAGGCCGCCCGCGAAAGCCGTCCCCGCCGCGACCTCAAGGACCGTCCTCCAATGGTCGGTCGGAACGGCCCACCGGACGAGGTGAGGCAGCGCTGATCCGATCGTCAACGCGCCCACCAGCACCCCAATCGCGAGCCCCCGTCCTTCCTTGTACCAACCCGCCACGAGCTTCATGCCAGGTGGATAGACGCCGGCCAGCGCCGCACCCGTCAGCATGCGAAGGGCGATCCCGGCGCTCGCGGATGGTGCCCATGCGACGCCGAGGCTGGCGACGCTCGCGAGGGTCGCGCACCCAGCGACGAGCCGTCGCGCGGACCAGCGGTCGGACAGGGTCAACACGGCGGAGAGCAAAGCACCCGCGACGAACCCCAGCTGAACCGAGATCGTCAACCACGCCGCACCGGCGACATCAAGCCGCCACACTCTCGACACTGCAGGCGCCACCGCTGAGGCGGAGAACCACGGTGCCATCGCGAGCAGCTCCGCGCTGGCGAGGATAGTCAGCACACGACGAGGGCTCACAGGCCGGTGGGGTGGTCCAGAAATGTCCAGGGTAGGTCGAAGCGCTCCTCCAGATGTGCGGCGAGCGCCTTCACGCCAACAGTCTCCGTGGCGTAGTGTCCAGCGTAAAACACGTTGAGGCCAAGCTCCTCCGCGTCGAAAAACGTGTGGTGGGGGCCCTCGCCCGTGATGTACGTGTCGAGCCCCGCATCCGCGGCTTGTCGAATCAAGGAGCCGCCCGCGCCGGTGACGATCCCTACTCGGTGCGCGCGCTCGGGGCCGAAGGGGAGCAGCCGAGGTGCGGCACCCAGGAGGTCGGCGAGCCGTTGCGCGATCGACGTGCGCCGGTCATCGAGCTCACCCCAGACGCCGATGGCGATGCCGTATTCCTCGCCGAACGTCCCGCGCACCGTGACCCCGAGCTGGCTGGCGAGGACCGCATTGTTGCCTACTTCCGGGTGAAGGTCGAGTGGCAGGTGCGCGCTGTAGAGCGCCACGTTGCTTTTCAGGAGGCCCGCCACCCGCCGGTAGCGCCGCCCCGTGAGGGGCTCGAGCCCGCCCCAAAAGAGTCCGTGGTGCACCAGCATCAAATCGGCCCCCTGCTCCGCCGCTAACCGTATCGTGGCCTCACACAGGTCGACGGCGGCCGCCACTCGGGTGACCTCGCCAGCGTTGGCTACTTGGAGCCCGTTGAGCGCGTTCGGCGCGTCCGGGATGTCAGCGATCTGTAGGTAGCCGTCGAGGTACGAGACCACCTCGGCGAGGCGAACAGGCCCCTTCATCGCCGACAGTAAGGCGACATTATTTCACCAGATTATCGACACTGAAGGGAGATTCCCACATCGCTAGCTGGCTTAACGCCATGCTCGCCATATGGATAAAGAATCCACACCGGCCGGCCTGGTTGTGTGGATATCTAGCGTGGCTTAATGCGTGGCTTGGTACGGGCGCTGCTCGCTGACGACCGTCGGCACGGCTTCATTTTCGAGGGCGTTTTCCCCCATACGAACGACGCCGTTGATCTCGCCGCCTTCCTGGACGAGCAGCCGCTTGGCAATGACGTCGCCATGCACGACGCTGGTGGACTGGATCTCGATCCGCTCGTCGGCGCGGATGCTGCCGCGGACTTCCCCACCGATGATCGCTTCGCGGGAGATCACATCTCCTTCGACCTCGCCCCCCTTCCCCACCGGCACCTGCCGCGCCGCTCTGACCGTCCCCACGACGGTGCCCTCAATCTTCACGACGCCATCAGCGGTAATGTCACCTACCACCCGCATGCCGGTGCCGATGATAGAAAGTCCGGCTTCGGACTCGGGCCCGCCATTTCCCTTTTCGGTGAACATCGCCATGTCAGTTCTCCTGTCGGACGACCGTGAGGGGATCGATTGACTTCCCCTCGCGGCGGATTTCGAAATGGAGGTGCGGGGCCGTGGATCGCCCGGAATTCCCCGAGAGGGCGATCACCTGCCCCGCTTGAATCGAGTCCCCTTCGCGCACCAGGACCCGCGACGCGTGGCCATACATGCTTTCATATCCGCTCAAATGGCGCAAGAGGACAAACAGGCCATAGGCCGGATCCGTGCCGGCCGCCTCGACGACGCCCCCCCCCGAGGCACGCACCGGCGTGCCCGGGGGCACCGCGATATCGATACCCGGATGTGACTCCGCCGGATCGCCGGGTCGCACCTGCCCCCGCGTGACGAACCCCTGGGTTTCGCCGAGCGGCCAGTGGACCGGCTCCGATGGTCCGGGGAGATAGCGCGGCGGAGCCGACGGCGGTCGTCCGCGAACCGGGGTGGCGCGCATCAAGTCGGTCGACGCCGGGGCGACCTTGTCGCGCTCGGGCTTCACGCCGAGCATCGAGCGGAGCTCCTGGTAGTTCACCTCCGCTCGATTCAGCGCCGCCGCGAGCTGTTGCACGCGCGCATTCTCCTCCTCGAGTCGCGCCACTTCGCGCTCGAGCCCGGGAACGCGCGCCGCCGCGCGACTGATCGGACCCGCGAACGCGAAGAAGAGCACGACCAGGAGTCCTACGACGAGCGCGCTCCACTTCCCTGCCTCGAACGCCCACAGGGGGACGCGGTACTGTCGAGAGGCGAGCTCCCCATCGGTGTGCACGACGATCGTGACGCGGCGATCCTTGAGCTTCTTCTTCATCCGTCGAACGGCGTGCCGAGGATGAGCTCCAGGAGGCGTGCGAGGTCGTCGTTCGAGTAAAAGTTGACGTGGATCTGTCCCTTGCCCTTCGCGCGGAGCGTGACGCGCACATCGGTGCCCAACCGGCGACGGAGGGCGTCCTCGATGCGGCGAACCTCGGGGGCCTGCCCGACTCCTTTTTTCAAACGGGGGCGACGGACTGGTGCTCGGCCACCGCGCACCCGGTCCTCGACGTCGCGCACCGAGAGCCCGAGGTCGACCGCCTCCTTGGCGAGCGCCGTCGCGAGCCGCGGGTCCTCGATCGCCAGCAACGCCCGCGCGTGTCCGACTGAGAGCCGGGCTTCATGCAACAGCGCGAGCACGGCGCCCGGGAGCTTGAGCAGCCGAAGCGCGTTCGCGACCGTCGAGCGGTCGCGCCCGACGGCGTCCGCGACGTCCTGCTGGGTGAGACTGAACTCGGCGATCAAGCGCTCGTAGCCGCGGGCCTCGTCCACGGGTGACAGGTCGTCGCGTTGCAGATTTTCGACCAGCGCGAGCGTGAGCACCGTCCGGTCGTCGACCTCGCGCTTGACGGCGGGGATTTTTTCCCAGCCGAGAGCCTGACACGCGCGCAGCCGACGCTCGCCGGCGATCAGCTCGAAGGCGCCCCCCCCATTGCCCGTCGGCGAGGGAACAGGACGCACGACCACCGGCTGCAGCAGACCGGCCTTGCGAATCGATGCCTTGAGCTCCTCGAGCGCGGCCGGATCAACGTCGCGGCGCGGCTGATAGGGATTGGGGCGAATGTCGGCGATGGCGAGCTCGACCAGACTGCCCTCGCGCTCGGCTTCTTCGCGAGTGGGTCCCAGCAGGGCTTCGAGGCCCCGGCCGAGACGACGGCGACCAGCAAGCGTTTCCGTCATGCGGGCACCTCCGGCAGCGGTTCAGCGGCGGGTGGGGTAGGGGAGGCGGGGGCCGAGCCGCCGCGTTCGACGCGGCGGATCAGCTCCTGCGCGACGGCCAGATAGCTCTTCGCCCCGACCGACTGCACGTCGTACAGCAAAATCGGTTTCCCGAAGCTCGGCGCCTCGGCCAGGCGGACGTTCCGCGGAATCGTCATGCTGAACATCTGCGGCCCGAAGTACTCCTTGGCCTCGTCCGCCACCTGCTTCGAGAGATTCAGCCGCGCGTCGTACATCGTGAGGAGCACGCCATCGATCGCGAGCGCGGCGTTGAAGTTTCGCTGCACCAGCTTCACGGTGTTGAGAAGCTGGGACAGTCCCTCCAGGGCGTAGTACTCGCATTGGATCGGGATCAGGAGGCTGTCCGCCGCGGTGAGCATGTTCAGGGTGAGCAGGCCAAGCGAGGGCGGGCAGTCGATCACGATGTATTGGTATTGGTCGCGCACGTCTCTCAGGGCGCGCCGCATCATCGTTTCGCGCCCCTGCTTGTTCACGAGCTCCAGTTCAGCCCCGACGAGATCCTGTGTGGCGGCGATGACGTCGAGATACGGGAAGTGCACGTGCGCGAAGCGCGCGTCCTCGAGCGCGCGGCCGTCGAGCAGCGCGTCGTAGAGCGAGTAGCGAATGCGATCACGTTCGATGCCGACGCCGCTCGTGGAGTTTCCCTGCGGGTCGGCGTCGACCAGCAAGGTCTTGCGCTCGGCGGTCGCAAGGGACGCCGCGAGATTCACCGCGGTCGTCGTTTTTCCGACGCCGCCCTTTTGATTGGCGATGGCGATTATGCGAGACATCTCGTAAGATATTGTATTACAATATGTTATATTGCTACTACGTATACCAAGCCACAATATAGGGTTTGGTACACTCGACGTAAAGCCTAAGTTTCACGTGAAACCGATGGACAGTTTCACGTGAAACAGCCGATTCCAAGGCTGCTGGACGACGAAGAGTTATGCGACGCGCCGGCGCCAGCGCATCGTCTCGACCACGAGGTTGTGGAGATCGCTGGGCGACACGCCGGGAATGCGCGCCGCCTGGGCCAGGGAACCGGGACGCACCTGCTCGAGCTTCTGACGGGCCTCGGTCGCTAGACTCTTGAAGTCGAGGTAGGGCAGATCTGTGGGCAACGCGAACGATGCCAGCTCCGCGAGCCGCGCCGCAGCCTCCCGTTCGCGCGCGAGGTAGCCATCGTACTTGAGCTCGATGCCGGCGCTCGCGATGGCGGCTTCGTCGGCCGTGACGCTCACGCCAGCCGCCTCGAGCGCCGCTCGAAGCGAGACGCCGGGCCGCCGCGCCACTGCAGCCACTCGTTCGGGCTCCCGCAGCCGGGTGCCGGTAGCCGCGAGGACAGACTCAGCCGCATCCGGGGTGATCGTCGTCGCCCGAGCGAGCGCGAGCACGTCCTCCTCGTCTCGTAGCCGTCGCTCCGCTACGCGCAACTCGGCTGCCGAGAGGAGGCCCAGTCGCTCCGCCAGGGGCACGAGCCGGCGCAGGGCGTTGTCCTGTCGGAGCAGGAGCCGGAATTCCGAGCGCGACGTGAACAGACGATACGGCTCGTCCACGCCCCGCGTCACGAGGTCATCTACCAGCACGCCGATGTAGGCGTCATCGCGCCCGAGGACTACCGGCTCGGCGCCGCGGATGCGGCGAACCGCGTTGAGCCCAGCCACCGCCCCCTGACCGGCCGCCTCTTCGTATCCGGTCGTCCCGTTGATCTGGCCCGCGAAGAAGAGATGCTCGACCGGCTTCGTCTCTAGCCAGGGCGTGAGCTGCGTCGGCGGATAATAGTCGTACTCGATGGCATAGCCGGGGCGGGTCATGCGGGCCCGCTCCAGACCGGGTACCGCGCGCAGAAAAGCGAGCTGAACCGAGACGGGCAGGGAAGTGGACAGCCCGTTCACGTACAGCTCCGAGGTGTCGAGCCCCTCCGGTTCGAGAAAAACCTGGTGGCGCTTGGCGTGCGGGAACTTGACGATCTTGTCCTCGACCGACGGGCAGTAACGCGGTCCCCGACCGCTAATCATGCCGCCGTACAGCGCGGACTCGTTGAGGTGAGCCCGGATGATCTCCTTGACCTCCTCGCCGGCCCACGTGATCCAGCAGGGCACTTGTCGTGGGCGCTCGACTCGCTCGTAGGACGAGAACCGGTAGTCGTCGCGGTCCCCATCCTGACGCTCCACCTTCGACCAATCAACGCTCCGCCCATCCACCCGCGGAGGCGTCCCGGTCTTGAAGCGCGATGAGATAAGTCCAAGTGATTCAATGTGTTGCGCTATATCGACGGCGGGCTGATCGCCGGCGCGCCCCGCCGGGATCTGCGTGTCTGTGCCGACATGAATGCGGCCGCGCAAGAACGTTCCCGCGGTGATGACGACGGCGCGTGAGCGGAACGTCCGGCCGTCGCTGGTGACGACGCCGGCGGCGCGCGTGCCTCCCGCGTCGACAAGCAGCCTCGTGACCATGCCCTGCGTCAGCTCGATGTTGGGAGATGTCTCGAGCAGCCCGCGCACCGCGCGGCGGTACAGCGTGCGGTCGCACTGCGCGCGGGGGGCCCAGACCGCCGGGCCCTTCGACCGGTTGAGCATCCGAAACTGAATCGTCGCGCGATCGGTCGCCCGCCCCATGATGCCGCCGAGCGCGTCGATCTCGCGGACTACGGTGCCCTTCGCGATCCCGCCGATCGCGGGATTGCAGGACATCTGGCCGATGGTGTCGAGGTTAGAGGTCAGCAAGAGCGTGGTCGCGCCGAGCCGAGCGGACATGACGGCGGCCTCAGTCCCTGCGTGCCCCGCGCCTACGACAACGACGTCATGGTCGAAAGACATGCGACAATAATAGACGCCTAGGCGCCGAGACGCCTAGCGGGCTCTAGCGGCTAGGTTGGAGGGGTCTCCCAGCGCTAGCGCTGATTTTTCGCAGCAAGCCGAACAACGTCTTACCCGTTTCCGTGGCCACGGCTTCGAGGCGCCCAAACTCAGCTGGCTCGAGGTACCCCAGCTCTCGGGCGAGACCCAAAGCCGTTTCCACCTCTGCGAGCGATGCGTTGGCGGTGTCGAGGAACCTGCGGTACTCTCTGGTCCCTCGTCGAGAACTGCCCTCTGCGATGTTCAACACGACACCATACGCGGCGCGCCGGAGCTGATCCGCGAGTCCGGCTTGCTCGTAGTCGGGGAACCGCAAAGCGGCTTTCGCGCACTCCACCGCGAGTCGTTGAGCATGCTGCCAGGCTTTCAAAGTCCGATAGAGTGCCATGGACGGAGTCTAGGGAGGCGGAACACCCGATGCGTCATCGAAAGATTGCGGGGAGTGTTGTTCTACTGCCTGCTGCTACTTCCTGATCACCGCTAGGCGTCTCGGCGTCTAGGCGTCTGACTAGGCGTCTGACTCGGCCTCTACGCCCTCACCCATCGAGCGAGCTCCCGAATGCTCGGCCTCTTCCCTGTCATCAGTATTCCGACCCTGTATATCCTCGCCGCAATCCATGTGACTCCCACGATCGACACGACCAGGATCGCGAGCGACAATGCGATCTCGTACCCCGGTATATTCCCCGCCGCCCATCGCACTGGCATCGCGATCGGTGCGCTGAGCGGCACGAGCGAGAGGGTGATGGCCAGGGTCGAGTTCGGATCGTTCAGGAGCGCGAACATGCTGACGAACGACAGCACGAGCAGCCACGCCACCGGCTGCTGGGCCTGCCGCGCCTCCTGCTCCGTGGACGAGATGGCGCCAACGGCGGCGAACATGGCCGAGTAGAGGAAAAAGCCGCCAAGGAAGTACGCCATGAAGATCGCGAGCGTCCCGCCGCTCACGTGCGGGACCTGGAAGATCTCCTCGCCGTTGCTGGCGTCGCCTCCCGCGAGCGGGCTCCCGTGACGCGCGAGGAGCAGCCGCCCACCCACGCCCCAGATCAGGAACTGGAGGATCGAGACCGCACCCACGCCCACAACTTTGCCCACCATCAGCTCGAACGGCCGTACGGAAGAGACCAGCACCTCGACGATCCGCGTCGTCTTCTCCTCGAGCACCGAGCTCATGACGTTGATGCCGTAGAGGAGGATCGCCGTGTACAGAATGATTCCCATGAAATAGGCCAGCGAGAACGATTGCTCGCCGGTCTGGGCGGTGGCGCCGCCGCGCGCGATCGGATGGGTCGCGAGGTGCAAGGGGACGCGGGCCGCCGCCACGATCCTGGGATCCACACCGGCGCGCTCGAGCCGCGCGGCGCTCACCGCATCCCCGACGACGTGCCGGAGCGTTCCGACGGTCGCGAGTCCCGAGACGTTCGACCCGCGGTATTCGGCCTTCCCCGAGTCGACCGTCGCGTCGGTCAGGATCAGGAATCCGCTGAGCCGCTTCTCTTCCACTTCCGTTGTGAGCGAATCCAGGACGCGACCGCCGGCTCGCACGACCACCGCATCAAAGGCGCGGGTCGCGTTGAGCGAGTCGGTGATCCGGCGGCCCAACGGACCGGCGGTGCCATCCACCACCACGATTTGCCTCACCCCGCCCCCCCGCGCGAGCACGCTGGGAAGCACGAACACCGCGCCGAAGAACAGGGGCCCCACGAGCGCCATGATCCAGAACCAGCGGCGCCGCACGCGCTCGACGAACTCTCGCCGCACCACCGCCCAGATCTTACGCACGGGGCTCTCGACCCTCCGCATTGCGGGCATCCGGACCGACCAGGTCGATGAAGATCTTGTGGAGCGACGCTTCCTGAAGCTCGAAGCGCGAGAGACGGGCGCCCGAAGCCACCAGCTCGGAGAGAATCCGCTGCGCGTCGGCGCCCGGCGCGAGCTCGAGCTCCGCGTACTGCCCGTAGTTGTCGACCTTGTTCACGAGCGTCTCGTCGGCGAACACCCGGGCGGCCCCGCCCGCGTTGCCGTCAAACCCGATCACCAGGTGGTGTCCGCCATGCGTACGCTTGATCTCGCCGAGCGGGCCGTCCACTAGCTTGCGTCCGTGGGCGATGATGCAGAGCTGGTCGCACAGCTTTTCGGCCTGCTCCATGATGTGGGTCGAAAACAGGATCGTCTTGCCGCGCCGGTGCAGGTCGAGCACGATGTCCTTCATCGTCTGGGTGTTCACAGGATCGAGCCCCGAGAAGGGCTCGTCGAGGACGACCAGGTCCGGGTCGTGCAGGATGGTCGAGATGAACTGCACCTTCTGCTGCATGCCCTTGGACAGCTCGTCGATGGGGCGGGGCGCCCACTGCGCGAGGCCCAGGCGCTCGAGCCATTCACCGGCGCGATCTCGGGCCTGGCGCCGGTCCATCCCCTTCATTTCGGCTAAGAACACGAGCACGTCGAGCACCCGCATCTTGCGGTAGAGGCCACGCTCCTCCGGCAGGTAACCGATCCGCTCGGCATGTGCGCGGCCTCCCGAGGGCTGCCCGAACAACCGCACCGTGCCGTCGTCCGGCTGCAGGATATCCATGATCATACGGATCGTGGTCGTCTTGCCGGCGCCGTTCGGGCCGAGCAGGCCGTACACGACGCCCGTGGGGACGGAGAGCGAGAGCTGGTCGACGGCGGTGTGGCCGGCGAAGCGCTTGCTGACGCGGTCGAGGACGAGCGGGGTAGGGGACGTCATCAGGACGAGGCTAATCTAGCCCCGTCCGGCCTTCATCGCGTCCGTCAAGGCGTTCCACGGAAGGAGCGCGCACTTGATGCGCACCGGGAACTTGGAGACGCCCGCCAGCGCGCGCAGATCTCCCAGCGCCTTGTCACGGGCGGCACCGTCGTCGCCCTGCATCATGGCGCTCATCCGCTCGGCGAGGGCGATCGCCTGAGGGACCGTGCGCTCCTTCAGCAGCTGCGTCATCATCGACGCGGACGCCTGACTGATGGAGCAGCCACGCCCAACGAACCGCGCTTCCTTTATGACGTCGTGGTCGACACGGAGCTGCAGGTCGATTTCGTCCCCGCAGAGGGGATTGTTCAGCGAAACAGAGTGGGTCGCATCGTCGAGCGTCCCCTTGTTCCGAGGGCGCCGGTAGTGGTCGAGGATCAGCTCCTGGTAGAGGGCGGTGAGCTGCGGCTCAGGCCGGGACGTATCCAAAGAGGGCTCCGGCCTTGACCAGCGCACCGGCGAGGGCGTCGACATCGTCCGGTCCGTTGTACACATAGAACGACGCGCGCGCCGTCGCGGCGACGTTCAACCGTCGCATCAATGGCTGCGTACAATGGTGTCCCGCGCGGATGCAGATCCCGTCCTGGTCAAGAATCGTGGCGATGTCGTGAGGGTGGATGTCGCCGTACGTGAACGAGACGACGCCGGCGCGGTGGCTTCCCGCGCCCGGGCGGGGGCCATACACGGTCACGCCCTCGATCTGGGTGAGGCGTTCGATCGCCGTCGCCGCGAGCGCCTGCTCGTGCTCGGCGATCCGATCGAGTCCGATGCGCTCGAGATAGCCGATCGCCGCGGCGAGCCCCACCGCCCCCTCCACGTTCGGCGTGCCCGCCTCGAACTTGTGCGGGATCTTGTTGTAGGTAGAGTGGTCGTCCCAGACGCGCGAGATCATCTCGCCGCCGCCGTGATACGGTGGCATCGCGTCGAGCAGGTCGGGCTTGGCGACCAGCGCGCCCGAACCCATCGGCCCGAGCATCTTGTGCCCCGACAGCGCGTAGAAGTCGCAATCGAGCGCCTGCAGGTCGACTTTCACGTGTGGCGTCGACTGTGCGCCATCCACGACCACCACCGCGCCGACGGCGTGCGCGAGCTTCGCGATCTGCGCCGCCGGATTCACGGTGCCGAGGGCGTTCGACACGTAGGGGAACGCGACGATCTTCGGCCGGCGCTCGAGCGCCCGCCCGAAATCGGAGAGGTCGATCCGTCCATCCTCGGTGATGTCGACCATGCGCAGCGTGGCGCCCTTCTCCTGACACAGGATCTGCCAGGGCACCAGGTTCGAATGATGGTCCATCCCGGTGACGACCACCGAGTCCCCGGCCGCCAGCGTGGCGCGCCCGTAGGACCCGGCCACCAGGTTGATCGCCTCCGTCGTGCCCCGGGTGAACACCACACCCTCCGGGCTCCAGGCGTTGACGAACGCCGCGACCGTTTCGCGCGCCGCCTCGTACGCCTCGGTGGCACGGATGGCGAGGCCATAGGCCCCGCGATGGACATTCGCGTTGGTGGTGCGGTAGTACTCGATAATTGCGTCGAGCACCGCCTGCGGCTTCTGCGTGGTCGCTGCGTTGTCGAGATAGACCAGCCGGTGGCCGTTCTCCCGCAGTGCCAGAAGCGGGAAGTCCGCGCGGATCCGAACGAAGTCGAGCATCAGGTCAGCCGCTCTCGCACCAGCCGATCGAGCCGGGCCCGCACATCCGGATGCCGCATGCGGTCCAGGATCTCCGCACCGAATCCATACGTGAGGATGCTGCGCGCCGCCTCTGGCGAGAGCCCGCGGCTCCGGAGGTAGTACAACTGGGTCTGGTCGATCGGACCGACCGTGGATCCGTGCGTGCACTTCACGTCGTCTGCGTAGATCTCGAGCTGCGGCTGGCTGTCGGCGCGCGCTTCGGTCGACAGCAGGAGGTTGTTATTGGTCTGCTTCGAGTCCGTTCGCTGGGCACCCGGGCGCACGATGATGCGTCCGTTGAAGACGCCGTGCGCGCGCTCAGCCAGCACGCCGTTGAAGAACTCGTGGCTGACGCAGTGCGGCTGCGCGTGGTCGATCACGGTGTGGTGATCCGTGTGCTGCGCGCCGCCCAAGAGGTACAGGCCGTTGAGAATCAGCTCGGCGCCGGCGCCGTCGAGGACGTTGGTGACGTCATGCCGGGCGAGCGCCGCACCCAGCGAAACGAGATGGAGTGCTAGATAACTGTCGCGTTCCTGTCGTGAATGTGTCGTCGCGACCTGGATGCCCTTCGGACCTTCGCGCTGCACCCGGAACAGCTCGAGACGCGCTCCGTTTCCCACGACGGCTTCTGTGACGGCGTTCGTCCAGTACACGCCGCCGGCGAAGGCGGCGTAGCTCTCGACGACGGTGGCCTGCGCGTTGGAGTCGAGAACGATCAAGGTTCGCGGGTGTGAGACGGTCGGGCCGGGCCCGCCGGTGCCCACCCCGCCCGTCGCCACGTAGACCACCTCGAGTGGCCGATCGAGCACCACACCGGCGGATACGTGCACGAACGCTCCATCCGCGAGGAAGGCGGTATTGAGCGCCGTGAACGCACTCTGCTGCCAGGGCGCATGACGTGCGAGGTGGGCTCGCACCGCATCTCCCGCGGAGCCCGACCCCGACTCCAGCGCAGCGGCGAGACTCCCGATTCGGACCCCTCGAGGTAAGGTCGTTGCTGTGGACAGCTCGGCAACGTAGCGGCCGTCCACGAAGACCACGCGCGGACCCGCACCGACGCACAACTGCTCGATGTCTGCGGCAGCAGGGAGCGGGGAGCGGGGCGTATGCGCGAGCGTGAACGCGGCGTCCGCGATCGGCGCGACGCTGGTGAAGCGCCACTCCTCCTGCTTCATGGTGGGGAAGCCCAGCTCGGCGAACCGCGCGATCGCGCCTTCGCGGATCTCCTTGAGCCACGCCGGCGCGGATCCGGCGCCGTTACCCGAGAACGCCCTGAACTCCGCGAGATAGCGGTCGGCGACGGCGGTCATCCCACGGCCACCTCTTCGCGCAGCCAGTCGTAGCCCTTTTCCTCGAGCTCGAGCGCCAACTCCTTGCCGCCGGACTTGACGATTCGACCGCCCGCCAGGACGTGCACCACATCGGGCTGGATGTGCGTGAGGATCCGGTAGTAATGCGTGACGAGGACGGTGGCATTGTCGGGCCGGCGCAGCTTGTCGACGGTCTGCGCCACCGTCTTGACCGCGTCGATGTCGAGCCCGGAATCGGTCTCATCCAGGATCGCGAGCTTGGGGTCGAGCACCGCGAGCTGGAGAATCTCGTTGCGCTTCTTCTCTCCTCCCGAGAAGCCTTCGTTCACCGGCCGGCTCAGGTAGCTCGAGTCCCAGCCGATCACCTTTAGCTTCTCCTCGAGCGCGTCCATGAATTCGACCGGCCCCAGCTCCTCGACGCCCTTATGCTTCCGCATCGCGTTCACCGCGGCGCGCAGGAAGTAGGCGTTCGTGATGCCGCGGATCGCCACGGGGTACTGGAACGCGAGGAACACCCCCTCGCGCGCGCGCGCCTCGGGAGCCATCGAGAGCAGGTCCTTGCCCTCGTACAGCGCCTGGCCCGCGGTGACGGTATAGGCCGGATGCCCGGCGAGCACCTGCGCCAGGGTGCTCTTCCCGGATCCGTTCGGCCCCATGATCGCATGCACCTCACCGGCGCGCACCGTCAGGTGGACGCCCTTGAGGATCTCTTTGCCTTCGACGGTTGCGTGAAGGTCCTTGACCTCGAGGAGCACCTTTCCCGTTTCCCGTTTCCCGCGTCCTGTCACCCGACACTCCCTTCGAGACTGATGCCAAGCAGCCGTTGCGCCTCGACCGCGAACTCCATCGGGAGCTCTTTGAAGACTTCCTTACAGAAACCGTTCACGATCATCGACACGGCATCCTCCGCGGAGATCCCACGCTGCTTCGCGTAGAAGATCTGATCCTCTCCGATCTTCGACGTGGACGCCTCGTGCTCCATGATGGCGGTGCTGTTGCGCACGTCGATGTAGGGGAACGTGTGCGCGCCGCACTTGTCGCCGATCAACATCGAATCGCACTGCGAGTAGTTCCGGGCGGACTCCGCGCCCTTGAGGATCTTCACGAGGCCGCGATACGTGTTCTGACCGCGACCCGCCGAGATGCCCTTCGACACGATGGTGGAGCGGGTGTTCTTGCCCATGTGGATCATCTTGGTGCCGGTGTCCGCCTGCTGCCGATTATTCGTCACCGCCACCGAGTAGAACTCGCCGATCGAATCGTCACCCTGGAGGATGCAGCCCGGATACTTCCAGGTGATGGCCGAGCCGGTCTCGACCTGTGTCCAGGAGATCTTCGACGCCCGGCCGCGACACGCGCCGCGCTTTGTGACGAAGTTGTAGATCCCGCCACGGCCTTCCTCGTCGCCCGGGTACCAGTTCTGGATGGTCGAGTACTTGATGGTCGCGTGGTCCAGCGCCACGAGCTCTACTACCGCCGCGTGAAGCTGGTTTTGGTCGCGCACCGGGGCCGAGCACCCCTCGAGGTAGCTCACGTAGCTCCCCTCTTCGGCGATGATCAGGGTGCGCTCGAACTGCCCGGTCGATTCGGCGTTGATCCGGAAGTAGGTCGACAGCTCGAGCGGGCAGCGCACCCCCTTCGGCACATAGACGAACGAGCCGTCCGTGAACACCGCTGAGTTGAGCGCGGCGAAAAAGTTGTCGTTGTAGGGCACCACGGAGCCGAGGTACTCCTGTACCAGCTCGGGGTATTCGCGGATCGCCTCCGAGATGGCGCAGAAGATCACGCCGTGCTTCTTGAGCTCTTCCCGGAACGTGGTGGCGACCGACACGGAGTCGAACACGGCATCGACCGCCACGCCCGCCAGCCGCTTCCGCTCCTCGATCGGGATGCCGAGCTTCTCGAACGTCTCGAGCAGCTTGGGGTCCACCTGATCGAGGCTGTCCAGCTTGGGCAGCCGCTTGGGAGCCGCGTAATAGCTGATCGCTTGGTAGTCGACCGGTCCATACCGCACGTTCGCCCAGTGCGGCTCGGGCATTTTCAGCCAGTTGCGATAGGCCCGGAGGCGCCATTCGAGCATCCAGGCCGGCTCGCCCTTCTTCTCCGAAATGAGCCGGATGACGTCTTCGTTCAACCCGGGCGGAACGACTTCCGCCTCGATGTCGGTGACGAAGCCGTATTTGTACGGCTGGAGGACCTGGGCTTCGATGCCGCTGCTCATTGAGAGTCCCGAAGTCCTTTGTGCGTCTGAAGTTGCAATGAAGTTACCATGGCGAAACCGAATCCTAAGGGAATTACTCGGGATTGTCAAATCCGGTGTTCGGTGTCCGGTGTGCGGTGTCCGGGCACGGTATTCACCGGACACCGGACACCGGACACCGGACACCTTTTCAGTAAATATCCCGATTCACCTCTCTCACCAGCCTCTCGTAGTCCTCCGGCGTGTTCAGATCGTCGATCACAGCCGGATCGTCTACGGGCACCGTGGCGAGCTCCGACTCGTGCGCCAACAGCACCGCCCGCGGCCCGTGGCGGGTTGCGGCAGGGCTCTCGGACAGCTCGGCGAAGAGGGTCCGGTCCCAGAGCACCGGATGGCCGCGCCGCTCCGCGAAGGAAGGGACCACGGCTGGGGCGGGAGAGAGGCGATAGCGCTCGAGGAGACGTTCGATGGTGCCGACCCGGACGTGGGGGAGGTCCACCGGCCACGCCAGGACGGCAGAGGGGCGGACCGGCTCGAGCGTGGCGAGCGCGGCTCGGAGCGAGCCAATCTCGCCCGCGCCGACATCGGCCTGCTCGACGATCACGCACTCGTGGGTGGCCAGGGACGGCCGGATGCGGGGGGCGTCGGGGCCGAGCACGACCAGGCGGGGTTTCATGTCGAGCGCTTCCAGGGCTTCGAGGATCCGGACCACGAAGGGCACCCCGCGGAAGTCCAGCAGCGCCTTGGACCTACCCATCCGCTCGGAGGCCCCCGCCGCGAGCACCACGCCGGCGACACTCATACCGCTACGTTACCGCGAGTTGCACGCCGCCGCCAAACCCCCAAATTGGCGGCCCATGGCCGTACGTCACATTCGCCAGCTGGGCGATCCGATCCTGCGGGTCCGCTGCGAGCGGGTCCAGAACCCGAAGTCGGCCGCGACGCGCCTCGTCGCGGACGATTTGCGGGATTCGCTCGCCGTCGCGAGGAAGAAGTACAAAATGGGCCGGGCGCTCGCGGCACCCCAGATCGGCGCTCCGGTCCGGATCGTGTTCGTCCAGATGGACAAGCAGCGCTGGACCATGATCAACCCCGAGATCACGGATGTCGGGCCGGATGATTTTCTGGTCTGGGACGATTGCTTCTCTTTCCCGGAGCTGCTGGTCCGGGTCACGCGGGCTCACAAAGTGACCGTGAGCTACACGGACCTGAAGGGCAAGCAGCATACAATGGAAGCGGACGGACCGATGGCCGAGCTGTTGCAGCACGAGATCGACCATTTGGACGGTATTCTCGCGCTCGATCGCCCGAGCGGGGTGGACCCGTTCGCGTTTCGCGTGGAATGGGAGAAGCTGCACCAGCCGGAGGACCGTTACGAGAAGCCCAAGCCGCGAGAGGTGTGAGAGGGGCGCGCGCGGTTAAGTTAGATTGACGGTATGCAGGGAGCGGGGAGCAGGGAGCCGTTCACTCCGGTGCGCAGCCACAGCGCGGTTTGCACCGTCGGGTACCGCTCCCCGCTCCCCGCTCCCGTTTCGGTCAAGGAGACTCGTTCATGAACTGTCTTACCCAGATGCATTTCGCCCGCCAGGGTACCGTCACCGATCAGATGCGCCGCGTCGCCGACCGGGAAGAGCTCCCGGTAGAGACGATTCGCGCCGAGGTCGCCCGGGGGCGACTCATCATTCCGGCAAACGTGAATCACCTCGCGAAGCGCCTCGATCCGATGGCGATCGGCAAGGTGTCGCGCGTCAAGATCAACGCCAACATCGGCAACTCGGCGGTCGAGTCGAACATCGACGAGGAGCTCGAGAAGCTGCATCACGCCGTCCACTACGGCGCGGACACGGTGATGGACCTCTCCACCGGGGGCGACATCGACGCGATCCGCCAGGCGATCCTCGATGCCTCTCCGGTGCCGATCGGCACCGTGCCCATCTATCAGGCCGTGACGGATGTGAAACGGGTCGAAGACCTGACCGCCGACGACCTGCTCGACATGGTCGAGCACCAGGCGCAGCAGGGAGTCGACTACGTGACGGTGCATTGCGGGATTCTCCGCGAGTACGTCGGACTCGCACTCGGTCGCGTGACCGGGATCGTATCGCGGGGTGGCTCGCTGCACGCGTACTGGATGATGCACCACAACCAGCAGAACCCGTTCTACACGCATTTCGATCGCATCCTCGAGATCGCCCGAAAGTACGACGTCACGCTCTCCCTCGGCGACGCGCTCCGGCCCGGCTCGCTCGCCGACGCGAACGACCGCGCGCAATTCGCCGAGCTCGAGACGCTCGGCGACCTCACGACGCGGGCGTGGGCGCAGGACGTGCAGGTGATGATCGAGGGGCCGGGCCACATCCCGATGCACCTGATCGAGGAGAATGTCCAGAAGGAGAAACAGATCTGTCATGAAGCACCCTTCTACACGCTCGGGCCGCTCGTGACGGATATCGCACCCGGTTACGACCACATCACATCGGCGATCGGCGCGGCCATGATCGGATGGTACGGGGCGGACATGCTGTGCTACGTGACGCGCAAGGAGCACTTGGGTCTGCCGAACGCCGAGGAAGTGCGGGAGGGCGTGATCGCCTACAAGATCGCCGCGCACGCGGCCGACGTGGCGCGCGGGCGGTCGGGAGCCCGCGACCGTGACGACGCCCTGTCGCGCGCGCGCTACGCGTTCGACTGGAACGAGCAGTTCCGCTTGTCGCTCGATCCCGCCCGGGCGCGCGAGCTGCACGACGAGTCGCTGCCGGCCGAATACTTCAAGAGCGCGGAGTTCTGCGCGATGTGCGGGCCGAAGTTCTGCTCGATGCACATCACGCGGGAGATCGAGCGGAAGCTCGGCACGCGGGACGCGGTCCCCGCGGACTAGGGAAATTTCTACTTGCGCCGGCGAGGTGCGCCGGTAGAATAGGCTGCCTCCTCACATCACGGAGGCGGCATGCGATTCTCTCCAGTCGTGGCCGGTCTTTTCTTCGTCCTTGCTGTCCCGCCGCGGTGGGTCGCGGCACAGGCCGGCCCGATCGCCGGCACCGTCACCAACCGCACGACAGGTGAGGCCGTTCCGAGCGCGGTGGTCACCGTCGCCGGTACGGCGCTCCGCGTGGTCACCGACCCCGCGGGTCGCTTTCGTTTCGTGGACGTCCCAGGAACGAGCGCGGTCCTCCAGGTCCGCACCATCGGGTACCGGCCCGCCGAGGACACGGTCACGGTGGGCGACACCAACGTCAGGGTCACGCTGGAGCAGCGAGCGCTCGACCTGTCGCGGATCGTCGTGACGGGCACGCCCGCCGCTACCGAGCGGCGCCAGATCGGGAACGCGGTCTCCCTCATTGACGCTGCCAGCATCACTCAGACCACCCCGGTGAACGACGTCCAGAGCCTGCTGAACGGCCGCGCGGCAGGCGTGCTGATCCAGCCCGCGACGGGCGCCGTCGGCTCCGGCTCCCGGATCCGGATCCGCGGCGCGTCGAGCTTCTCCCTGACGAGCCAACCGCTCGTGTATGTGGACGGCGTGCGCGTGGACGCCGACTTCGCCTCCGGACCGACCAATCAGGACTTCGGGTCGAGCTCCATTTCCCGGTTCAACGACTTCAACCCGGACGAGATCGAGAGCATCGAAGTCGTGAAGGGTCCGGCGGCCGCAACGCTGTACGGCACCGAGGCGTCGAACGGCGTGATTCAAATCATCACCAAGCACGGTGATTCCGGCCCCGCGCGCTGGAACTTCATCATGCGTCAGGGCCTGGACTACTTCGCGAATCCCGAAGGACGCTTCCCCACCAATTACCAGGTGGACACCGCGGGGAACCTCCTCTCGATCAACCTCAGGGACCTGGAAGCTCAGGTGGGAGACATTTTCCGGACCGGCCACATCTCGGAGTACCAGGCGAGCGTGAGCGGCGGGTCGAATACGGTGAAGTATTTCGTGGCGGGGGGCACCGAGCTGCAGGGCGGCGCTGAGCCGAGCAACGATTTCCGCCATACGAACGGCCGCGCCAACGTCACCGTCACGCCCAGCGACAAGGTGACGATCTCGGCGAACATGGGCTATATCAGCGGGCCAACCGACCTGAGCTGCGAAGCGGGCTGTGGCGGTCGGATGTTCACTACGGTGTTCATGAACCCGCTCAACCTGGGCACGTTCCGCAAGGGATTCCACAGTGGCCTCCCGGTCGCCTACGACGAGGAGTACCACTTCTCCCAAAGCCTGGACCGCTTCACCGGCAGCGTGCAGCTGCAGCATCGCCCGGTCAAGTGGTTCACGCACCGGCTCACGTTTGGCGTGGATCGCACGCGTGAGCTGAACCAGCTGTACCAGCCGCTCATCGACTCGTTGCAGATTTTCTTCGGCTCGGACGCGCTGGGGTACATCGCCCGGACCAACCGCGCGGTGGACAATACGACGGTCGACTACGCCGCGACGGCTACCTTCGACCTGTCCCCCACGCTCAGGTCGAGCTCCTCCGCGGGGCTCCAGTTCTACCACACCCTCATCGACACGGCCTTCGCCGACGGGCAGTTCTTTCCGGCGCCGGGGTTGTCGTCGATCGATGCGACCACGGGGCCGCGCAGTAACGCCGGCGGGCTCGAGGAGACGAAGAGCATCGGCGCCTATGGGCAGGAGCAGATCGCCTGGCGGGACCGGGTGTTCGTCACGGCGGGCCTCCGTTCGGACGATCAGAGCACGTTCGGCGTGAACTTCAATCGCGTCTACTACCCGAAGGCGAGCGTGAGCTGGGTGATGAGCGACGAGTCGTTCTGGTCGTGGTCGTTCGTGAACCAGCTGCGCCTGCGCGCGGCGTACGGCGAGTCAGGGCGGGCGCCACCCTACAATGCGGCGGTTCGCACCTACGCACCCGCGACCGGCCCGGGCGACGTCACCGCGGTGACGCCCCAGAACATCGGGAATGCGGCCCTCGGACCGGAGCGCGGCAAGGAGTTCGAGCTGGGATTCGACGTCGGGCTCTGGAACGACCGCGTCGGCCTGGAATTCACGTACTACCGCAAGCGGACCACGGACGAGATCCTACAGCGCGACATAGCGCCGTCCATCGGTTTTTCGGGCCAACAGTACTTCAACGCCGGGGCAGTGCTGAACCAAGGGATCGAGCTCCTGGCGCACGGGCGGCCGTATTCGCGGGGCCCGGTCACCGTCGACCTGACGTTCAACCTGGCCACGAACAACAACAAGATCGAGAGCCTCCTGCCCGGCGTGACATCGGTGTCGCCCGGAACGTTCCTGCTCCACAAGGTTGGGTACCCGGTCGGGTCGTGGTTCGCGAAGCGTGTGGTGAGCGCCCAGCTGGACGGCGCGGGGAACGCTATCAACGTGCTGTGCGACGACGGGAACGGCGGTGGCGTGGCCTGCAGCAGCGCGCCAGTCGTGTACCTCGGCCGCACGATCCCGAACGTGGAAGGTGCGTTCAGCCCGTCCGTCACCCTGTGGAACCGGCTGCGGGTGGACGGCCTCTTCGACTTCAAGACCGGCTACAAGAAGCTCGACGGCAACACTCGGGTGCGCTGCACCATTTTCATCCGGTGCCTCGAGAACTTCCGGCCGCTTCAAGGCAACCCGATCACCGTCGCCGAGATTCAGACCGGCGGCATACCCGACTTCTACATCAACGACGCGAAGTTCATGAAGCTACGTCAACTGACCGCCTCCTACACCCTGCCGGAGGAGTGGGTGGAGAAGATCGGGGCGAGCCGGGCGATCGTGTCCCTCACAGGCCGCAACCTCTTCACGTGGACGAGTTATCCGGGTCTCGAGCCCGAGGCGATGTTCCTCGGCGGCACCCGCGGCGGGAACTTCAGCGCGTGGGAACAGGCCGATCTGCCGCAGCTCGAGCAATGGATTTTCACCGTCAACCTGAGCTACTGAGGAGAGCGACCGATGAAATATTCCGCGATGCTAATCCTCGGGCTGCTCTCGACGACGGCGTGCGGCCTGTTCGACAACGCCCTGGAGGTCCAGAACCCGAGCACCGTGCCGGCGAGCATCTTGGAAGTCCCCGCGAACGCGCAGCTCCTCGTGAACGGCGCGATTGCCGACTTCGAATGTGCCGCCGGGTCGTACGCCGTGATGGGCGGGCTGATCACCGATGAGCTGCTGGACGCGACCCAGACCGCCGATCGGTTCCCGTATGACCGTCGGACGATGGCGTCGAGTGACCGCCGCTATGCGGTGAACACGTGCATCGGCCTCGGGGTCTACACACCGCTACAATCAGCACGGTTTTCGGCTTTGAACGTGCTCTCCCTCTTGCAGGGATGGACCACCGCGCAGGTGCCCGGCCGAGATACGCTGATCGCGACGCTGCAGGCGTATGAAGGCTACAGCCTCGTGATGCTGGGTGAGGGTTTCTGCACGATGGTGATTTCGACGCTGGACGCCAACCGCCAGACCGTCTTCGGCGGCGAGATCCAGCGCGACAGCGTGTTCAAGCTCGCCGTTGCGACTTTCAGTGATGCCATCACCTCGGCGACCGCGACGGGCCAGACGGGCGTGCTCAACATGGCGCTGGTCGGCCGGGCGCGGGCTTACGTCGGCTTGGGGCTCTTGGCGGCCGCCAAGACGGACGCGCAGCTCGTCACCCCCGCGTTCTCGAAGTTCGTGACGGCGTCGTCGATCAACTCGCGGCGCAACAATCGGGTCTGGCAGGAGAACAGCGTCACCAGCACCAACACGTCGCTTGGTGCGCCCTACATTACCATGACGGATCCGAGGGTCGCGTTCGTCTTTCGGCGGCCGGACAGCGTGAGCGTCACGGGAGTGCCCCTGTACGAGCAATTGAAGTACCAGAGCGCCTCGAGCGCGATCCGACTCGCGTCGCGTGACGAGGCCCGCCTCATCATCGCCGAGGCGGATCTCGCGGTCGCTGACTTCACGGGGGCCGACAGCATCATCAGCAACTTCCGCGCTCGAGGCGGCGACACGGCCATCACCAGCGTCGATTCCGCGACGGTGGCGGCCGCGCTGTACGACCAGCGACGCCGCGAATTCTTCCTGGAAGGGCAGCACCTGGGGGATGCCATTCGGTTCAAGGCGGCGCTGAACCCGCCAGCGGGCACGGCATACCCAGGGGGGGGAACCTACGGCACGCAGGTATGCCTTCCGCTGCCGGACGTGGAGAAGCAGAACAACCCGAACTTCCCGTAGGTCGCAGCGAGTAGTGACAGTTCGAGGGCCCGGTAATGCCGGGCCCTCGTGTTACGTCCATACGACTGTCGTATTACTGTACGCTTGGTGTCAATTCGTCCATCAGGGCAAAGGCGCGCACCGGGAAGCTACCGATGCCGCGCACCCGCGGTGGAACGGCGAAAAATCGGAACCCCTGGTCCGGCAGGTCTCCGAGGTGGCACAGGTGCTCGACGATCGGGATTCCGGCACCAAGCAGGAGGGAGTGCGCGGGCCGGGTGCCGTCCGCCGAGTCGTCGATGTTGAGCGAATCGATCCCGACGAGCCCCGCGCGGGCCGTCACGAGCAGCTCCGCGGCGGCGCGGGTGATGAACGGATGACCGGTCCCGTAGCGGTCGGTGCGCCAATGCGCATCCCATCCGGTGTGTATCAGCACGGCGTTACCTCGGACATCGGGGCCGCTGAAGACATCGGCATCGAGCCCCCGGCCCTCGCGCTGCGTAGCGCGCACGACGACGCCCGGAAGCGCGGCGACTGCCGCAAGCGCGTACCCGGCGATATCGGCTCCGCCCTCGTACCGATGGAACGGAGCGTCGATGTACGTACCCGTGTTCGCGAGCATGTCGATCTTGCCCATCTGGAACGTCGTGCCGGGCGCGTACCTCGTGGTGGAGGCGCTGCGTGCGAGCCAGTCGCTGATCGCGGGCGCCGGAAGGCCGGGGTAGGTGACCATGCCGTGCTCGATCTCGTGACTTAGGTCAACCAAAAGTCTCGGCATCAGTCCCACCAGCAGTAGAGGTGGCGCGAGCGCCGCAGTTCGTCTACGAGCGCCGCGATGGTCTCGGTACCCTGGTCCACGATGTCGGGACAGAACGAGTAAAAGCGGCGGGCCAGCGCCGCCGGGTCGCGAAGGTCTGTCGTGAACCGACCCTCGACCCAATCGAAGCCGATCCCGGTCAAGACGAACGGCTGGTCGCGCCCCAGCGCCCGCAACCACGCGACGATGCTGTCGGACCCGATGCCGTAGTTCGCGCCGTTGGTTCCCATGAGTCGCAGGATCTCGAACGGATCGGCGCGTGGGAACAGCGCGACCCGATCGGGCGCGTTTCTGATTCCGAAGTGCTGCTCGGAGCGGAACAGATAGAACCCACGATCGAGAAATCGTTGCTGTGCCCCGGCGACCAATCCCTCCGCCTGAGCCGCGCGCACGCCGACGACGAATCCGGGAGTCGGAACTACCTGGCCGAGTGTGTCGATGCCGGTCAGCGGGGAAGCCGCCGAGCCCGCGAGACGCTCGAGCGCGCGCACCGCACCGAGAAAATCCACAGGGACCACGAAGTCGGCGGGAATCGTGACTCGATCGCTCGACGGTAACGGCGGGCACGACGTGAGCAGCGGACCTCCGACGTAGAAAAGCAGCGCAGCGGCGAGGATGAATGCAGACCACGCGAGTGAAGGACGCCGGCGAGGCGAGGGAATCGGGTGCGCGTCGACGCCGTCCAGCCCCAGCTCCTTGAGGAGCGCCGCCGCGCGGCGACGGATACGCACGCGCCGAATGGTGACGAAGGGAGGCAGCAGCCTCCAGGTGGCGACCCACGCCCCGCGAAGCGTCGGGCGGAACACCTGTGCGACGTCGTCACGCCACCACGTCCCGGCCTCGACTTGCTCGGCCAGCTCCCGCACCATCCCCTCAACGAGAAACCGCGCCGGGTCGTCCTCGTGCTCGAACGGCACGCGCTCCGCAGTCGTGAAATAGCGTTGCAGGAAAGCGGCCTGCACCCGGCGCAGGCGGACCGGATCGCGAACGTCGGGAAACTGTACGACCGTGCGGAGCGACGGGGAGCGAAACGCTCCGACCTGGGAGCTGTTCTTCACCGACACGCTGCGACCATCCCGGAATCTTGCCGGGAACTCCACGTAGCAGGCCGCTATCCTGGCCGAAGCTGTGGACTGCATCGCGACCGCGAGCGCGAGATCGCCCTTGGCGCGATCGACGAACAGTCCCACGCGGGTGCGCACGCGGCGCTGCGGAAACACGAAGTCCGCCACGCTGGCGAAGCCGTCCGCCACCAGGGCGTCCCGACTCCGCTCAAACCCCGTGATGAGATCCGCGTCGAACCGGTGACGGATGGGGTCGAACCGCTCGAAGTCGGGGCGCACGCTCCACCGCTGGGTCAACCACACCACGATGGGGCCGAGCCAATAGGGGAGAAGCAGGACCGGCAGCCAGAACGCGAGGGCTTTCACGGCGCTTCGGAACGCTTGCCCGCAGGTGCGGGCGCCGGGGGTAGGGGCAGGGGAGGCAGCACGCGGGCGAGGGCCTTCAAGAGCTGCCCGTCGGCTGCGCTGCCATCAGGCGCCTCCGTGAGCACGACGGCGAACCGGCGCTTGAGGAGCGGATCGCGCATAGCGTGCGCAGCGAATTGCAGGGTCAGCGGGATGAACCAGGAGGCCTGCCGCGCCCCCGCACCCGCCCTGGCGACGGCGGCGTACTGCTCGAAGAGAGCCAGGAGAAAGGCTCCCTTCGACGGGAATTGCCGATATATGGCGCCCTTCGTAAAGCCAGCGGCCTCGGCGACTTCATCCAGCGTTGCCAGCTCTATTCCCCGCTCCGCGAAGACCGCTAAACCGGCCCCAAGGAGCATGGCTCTTGTTTCTGCCTTTCGCCTCTGCCGAATGATACCCATTAGTATCTACGATACTCTATAGAATCTTACGGCGCAAGAAACGCATACCGGAGTCGAGTTGAGATACCGATCAGTATCCCAAATTGCCATCGTGAGCCTTGCCGCGGGCCTTCGTGTGTCGCGTTTCATTGCGCAGCGGCGCGGGACTCCTAACCATAGGGCCGCGCCCTAGCCCATCTGGTTCGTGAGGAGGACCCCGTGAGCGACTCCGGTCTGCAGTTCGACCGAGCCGAGCGCGCTGCCCCGGGCGGGGGCACAAGCTGCGCGCTCTGCAAGCAGCCGATTGCCTCGACCTATTACGAGATCAACGGGCACGTGACCTGCCAGCGGTGTCGCGGGCAGCTCCTGGCGACGTGGAACAAGGGATCGCCGGGCTCACGATTCGCCAAAGCGCTCGGGCTCGGCGCAGCCGCCGCAGCCGTCGGGGCCGGCCTCTACTTCGGAATCGAGGCGCTGACCGGATACGAATTCGGGCTCGTGGCGATCGTGGTCGGGCTCCTCGTTGGCGGCGCCGTGCGCAAGGGATCGAACGGTCGTGGCGGGTGGCGTTACCAGCTGCTCGCGATGTTCCTGACCTATAGCGCGGTCGTCGCCACGGATTCGTCACTGATCGCGCGCGAAATGACCAAGCAGTTCCGTGCCCGAGCAGACTCCCTGCAGGCCAGCGCCGCTCCGTCCGCTGCCACCGCCGGGGTGACTGCCGGGAGCGTCGTCCCCGACAGCACGGGCGGACCGAAGAGCGCCCATCCCGGTCCCCTCGCGTTCGCTCTCGGGTTCACCGTGCTGTTGGCGCTCGCCTATGCCGCTCCGATCCTGATCGGCGTATCCAGCCCGCTCCATTTCGTCATCGCGGGTATCGCCCTCTACGAGGCATGGAAGCTGAACCGGGGCGGGGCGCTGCGGGTCAACGGACCGTACCAGGCCTCCGCGTCGCCCGCCGCGGCGTAAACGCCCGGTCATGAGTGACGCGTCGCGCGGGCAGACGACGACCGCCTGCCCGCAGTGCGGCACCGAGATAGCGTCGGCCCTCCTCGCGTGCCCGTCCTGCCAGCGCCTCGTCCATGCGGACGAGCTCAAGCGCCTGGCTGCCGAAGCGGAACGTAGCGGCCACGCTGGAGAGGCGAGCGCCGCCCTGGGCGCCTGGCGCCAGGCGCTCGATCTGCTTCCCAGAGACTCGACCCAGCACCAGGCGGTCGCGGCCCGCATCGTTACGCTGAGCCGGGCCGTCGAAAACCAGCCGGCCGGTGCCAAGCCGACCTCGCGGTGGGGTAAGGGTGCGGCCGGACTCGGCGCGCTCGGCGCGCTGCTCGCGAAATTCAAGTTCGCGATCGTGTTCCTCCTCACGAAAGCCAAGTTGCTGCTGTTCGGACTCACCAAAGCCGGCACGCTGTTCAGCATGCTCCTGTCCGCCGGCGTGTATTGGACCTTGTGGGGTTGGAAGTTCGCGATCGGCATCGTGCTTTCCATTTATGTGCACGAGATGGGGCACGTGCAGGCGCTCCAGCGCTACGGCATCAAGGCGACGGCGCCGATGTTCATCCCCGGCCTCGGCGCCGTAATCCGTCTCAAGCAATATCCGGCGACGCCTCGTGAAGACGCGCGGGTCGGCCTTGCCGGACCGCTCTGGGGACTGGGCGCTGCGGCTGCGGCGTACGGCGTCTACTTTGCGACGCGCATCGGCGTGTGGGGAGCGATCGGACATTTCGGCGCGTGGGTGAACCTGTTCAACCTGCTTCCCGTGTGGCAGCTCGACGGGGGCCGTGGCTTCCGCGCGCTGACTCGCGTCCATCGCTGGCTCGCCGCCGCGGTCGCGGCGTCGATTTACGTCGTGACCCACGAGGGCCTGCTGCTTCTGATCGCGCTCGCCGCTGCGGCGAGCGCCGGCTTCAGCACGGCGCCCGATGAAGCCGACCAGCCCATGCTCCTCGAGCATCTTTCGCTCGTCGTAGTGCTGGCGGCGCTGACCAGGATCGCTGTCCCGGGCGCGATTCAATGAAGACAAGTGGCGCCGGGTGCAGGACTTGACTCGCGTGTCACCGATTCTATGTTTGCGATTACATGACGTACATCATCGCCGAGCCGTGCATCAACCTGAAGGATCGCTCCTGCGTGGATGTCTGTCCCGTGGACTGCATCTACGAAGGAGAGGACCAGCTCTACATCCACCCGGATGAGTGCATCGATTGCGGTGCCTGCGAGCCGGAGTGCCCGGTCACCGCGATCTTCCCCGAGGAAGACACACCGCCTCAGTGGAAGTCGTTCATCGCCAAGAATCGGGACGTCTTTCAGAGTGCGACCCCACCCGGCAAACCCCAGCGTAAGGGATCATAACTGACGCCCTCCGCTCACCGGGGGTGCTTGTGTTCAGGGGATCGCGCGGAGGAAATCCGCCACCAGGCGGCTGGTGGCGAGCGGTTGCTCGAGTGGCGCCAGGTGACCGGCCGCCGGCACGATATGGTATTGAGCGTTCGGAACGAGCTTCGCCATCGACAGCGCCGTGGCCGGGGGCGCGATCGCGTCGTCGTCGCCAACCAACACCAGCGTGCGCACACGCACCGACCGCAGCGTGTCTGACGAGTCGGGCCGATCCCGCAGCGTACGTAGCGCACCGACGAGGGCGGGCACGGACCAGCGCCGCGCCATCTCCCGAACCTGCTCCGCGACCTCGGGCTGGGTGGCCTGAGTCGCCGGGGCGAGCAGGCGAGGGAGCAGCCGATCGGTCAAGGCATCGGCGCCTTGCTGCTCGACCGCCGCGATGAGCTGATCCCGGTCGCGCTTCCCCTCCCTGGAATCCGGCTCGACCTTGGTATCCGCCAAGATCAGCGCTTTGATCCGATCCGGATGCTGTCGCAACAGCTCGAAGATCACGTAGCCACCCATGGACAGTCCACAGAGCACGGCGTCACGGACGCCGACTGCGTCCAGCACGGCGATCACGTCGTCCGCGTAACGCCCGAGCGAGTACCCGTCGACCGTGGGCGGCGCTCCCGATCCGCCCACACCCCGCAGGTCAAACGCGATGCGCCGGACGCGAGAGAGCGCCGCGAGCTGGTGCCGCCACATGGTACGGTCGAAGGGAAAGCCGTGCACGAACACCACCGGCAGGCCCTCGCCGCGGACCTCCACGGCCAGCTCGGCGTCTCCCACGGACACGCGGAGCGGCTGGTGCCCAGCGCCGGGTCGAGGCGGAGGAGGACCGAGATACCGCGCGATCTCGTCCGCGAGGGGCGTCGCGCGGCCGAGCCGGTCGACGCAGACGAAGACCATCTCGGCCTCCGCCACCTGCACCTCATCGGAGATCCGGCGTACTACGTGGCGCAGCGTCATGCTGGTCGTGCCGCGGTGTACGAGGACAGTCTCGACTCGGAGCACGTCACGCGCGTAGGCGGGCCCCTGGTATTCGACGGTGGTCTTGCGCACCACGGGCCAAACGCCGTTGCGGTCGAACAGATCCATCCCGGGCCCGCGCGCCAGCGCATCCCAACGCGCGCGCTCGAGCAGCGTGAGCATGGCCGCTTGATTCAGATGGCCGAACGCGTCACAGTCGTACGGGTAGACCGTCACCTCGACCGGCGGGAAAGGCGTCAAGCCGCGGGCTCCAGCGTGGGACCTGGGACGGCAAACGTATGCCAGAATACAGCCCGTTGCACGTTACCCGCGGCACGTCGCAAGAGCACTGCAAAGGCTTTGGCGCCGTATGTGGGGTCGAGTGTGATGTTGTGCTCGGCGGCAACCAGCCGCGCGGACTCTCCGTCGGGCGTCGGCCAGCCGTACCCTCGGCCAAGTCCGTCTACGATCTCGGGAGAGCGGGGAGCGGGGATCGGTACCCCGTGGCGTTCGAGGATGCGTTGAGCGCCGAGAGCGAGCCTCATACACCGCCACCGATTCGCCACGATCGCGGGCGCCACGCGCACGGCTACCACACGGGTCGGCCAACCGAGCGTCGCCACGGCGAGTGTGAGGCCCGCCGTGGTCCCGCCCGTGCCGAAGGGCAGGACAATCGCGTCCGGCGGTTGATCCACCTGATTCGCGAGCTCGAGGCCGGCAATCAGGTGACCCATGACGGCGCCCGGATGCGCGCCGCCGCCGGGGATCCAGCGACGGGGCCCGAGCGAGCGCGCCCGGCGCCACACTTCGACCACCGCCAGGGGCAGCGTCACGCGGGCGCGCGCCTGTACCACGAAGGCCGCGTGCGCGGCAGTGGCGGCGGCTACCGCGCGGCTCTCCGCCGTATCGGGTTGGGGGAAATGCGCGATCGCCGCGCGACACCCCACCGCGGCGGCATGCACGGCGGATGCGAGGCAATGCGTGGAGCCGGTGCCGCCCACGGTGACGAACACGGTGCCTGCCGGCATGCCGGCGAAGAGAAACTCGAGCGCACGGACTTTGTTCCCGCCGTATCGGGCGGACGAGCGGTCTTCACGCTTGAGCGCGAGCTCCGCCAGGCCTCCTCCCACCGCGGCGGCGAGCGCCGGTGCGTGCTCGAGCGGCGTGGGCCACTCGCCCAGGCTCCGGGGCTCGAGCGCCGCGCGTATCTTTTGGATCAGCTGCACTGGATCAGCCACCGACACCCCGATCCCGAGGAAAACGATGCGGGTTTCTACCGATTATGTCCGTCATGCCGCGCGCGCTGCCCGTAAATGCGCCGGCGATCCGCTGGGAGGCGCACCCCAGCCGGCCGACCCTGAATTCTACAAGACCCTGGCCAAGGCGCTCGAGGAGATCGCCGCGGGTTTCGAACAGCTCGGCAAGGAAGAGTGAATTACATCAAGACGGCCCAAGCGCTCGCCGACGCGATCGCGGCCCTGTCCAAGGAGCCGCGCGTCGCGGCCGACACGGAAGCGGCCAGCTTCCACCGCTATCGCGATCGGATCTTCCTGATTCAGCTCTCCAGCCCGACCCGTACCGAGATCATCGATCCGCTCGCGCTGGCGGATCTCTCCCCCGTAGGCACGCTCCTCGGGAACGCCGCCGTCGAGAAAATCTTCCACGACGCCGACTACGACCTGCGGACGCTCGATCGCGATTACGGATTCCGGGCGCGCCGGCTGTTCGACACCCGGATCGCGGCGCAGCTCGCGGGGGAGCCGGCCGTCGGTTTGGCGGCGTTGCTCGAGAAGTACGTAGGGGTGAAGCTCGCCAAGGAGCACCAGAAAGCCGACTGGTCGCGGCGCCCGCTGCCCGCGCCGATGCTCGCGTACGCCGCGGCCGACACGGAGCACCTGCCCGCGCTACGCGAGGCGCTGCGGGGGCGTCTCCTGGCGCTCGGCCGGCTGGCCTGGGCGGAGGAAGAGTTCACCAGACTCGAAGACCTGCGGTGGACCGGCACTCCCGAAGGGGAGGATGCGTTTCTGCGCATCAAAGGGGCAAAGGTATTGCCGGCGCGGCAGCTGGCTGCCCTGCGGGAGCTGTACGCCTGGCGGGAGTCCGTCGCGGCCGAGCAGGACCGGGCGACGTTCCGGATCATCGGCAATGACGCGCTCCTCGCCGTAGCCAAAGCACTGCCTCGCGCCGCCCCGGACCTGCGAGGCATCGTGGGGCTTCCCGACTCCCTGGCGAGCCGGCACGGCACCGCCCTGGTCGGAGCGGTGCAGCGGGCCCTCGCGTTGCCCGAGCGCGAGCTGCCCCGGGTCGAACGCGCCCCCCGCCAGCCCCGTGATCCGGCGGTCGAGGCACGCGTCGAGCGGCTCAAAGCGGCGCGCAACCGGGTCGCCGCCGAGCTCGGGCTCGATCCGGGCATCCTGGCCGCGCGGTCGAGCCTCGAAGCCGTGGCCCGCGCGCAACCCCTAGCAAAAGATCGCGCCGGGCTCGCCCGTGGCGGCGAGCTCCGGCGCTGGCAAGTCGAGGCGCTCGGCGACGCGCTCCTCGGCGCGCTCGCTTAGAGTCCCATCAACGCGCGCACCTTCGGATCCATGCGCTCGGGGGTCCAGTAAGGCTCCCAGACGATCTCGATGTCCACGTCCTTTACGCCCTCGAGCGCCCGGAGCACGCGATAGGCGTCATTAGTGATCATCGGCCCCGCGGGGCAGCCAGGCGACGTGAGCGTCATCTTCACCCGTACCTCGCCGTCGACGATCTCGACGTCGTACACGAGGCCGAGATCGATGATGCTCATGTCCAGCTCCGGATCCTTTACCTGCCGGAGCGCCTTGCGGACCGAGTCGTCATTGAGCGCCACGGGCGCCGTCATCGTTCACTCCTCACCATCGACTCCATTCCCCGAACCTAGTTGGCCGCGTACCCCCGCACCAGGCACCGGCGCTGGCGCGCGACGCGAGCGTACACGCGTCGCGCCACGGGCAATACGCCCGGAATGTAGAATCCCCACGCCAGCCACCGTTTCCCGGGCAGGAGGCGCAGGATCTCCGGCGCCGCGTCGGCGCCCGCGAACACCCGTCCATCCGGACGAACCAAATGCATCGCCGCGGCGAGCGCAGGGAGCGGGATACCGAACGCGGCCACACGGGCCTGATCCTGGAACGGGATCGTCACGAGCCGATGTTCCCGGTCCCAGCGGCGAACGGCGTCGACACACTGCCGACACAACACGCACTCGCCGTCGTAGATGAGGGTGGGACGCTCAGGAGGCATCGGACGCGCGGGCCGCCGCGTCGGCGACGGCGCCGCGGACCTGTTTGAGAACCGTGAACGGCTTGCGGGCGCGCGGCGCGTACGCACGGTTCGTGAGCAGCACGACGAACAGGTCGCGATCGGGATCGATCCACAGCGACGTTCCGGTCCAGCCGGTGTGCCCGTAGCTGTGCTGGCCGAACAGCGTGCCCGCGCTCGAGACGCTTTCTCCCGTCGGTAACGCCTGCCAGCCGAGCGCGCGCGCTTCACTACGAGGCCCGAAAGCCGTCGCCTTGGAGGTGAACGACCGGACAGTCTCCGTACGCAGCAGCGGCCTGCCGTCGGGGGGCGTGCGCGTCCCACCGCGCATGACGAACTGCGCGAAGTGCGCGACATCCATCGCCGGCGCAAACAGCCCCGCGTTGCCCGACACGCCCCGCAACTTGAACGCGCTGCCGTCGTTCACCACGCCGGCGATCGCATGCCCGTGCCACACGCCGGTGGGCGCGATGCGCCGCCGCAAACTCGCCGGCGGCCGGAACATGGTCTCGTGGAGCCCGAGCGGCTCGAAGATCTCGCGGGCCGCGAAGACGTCGAGCGGCTCGCGGCTCGCGTGGCGCACGACCTCACCGAGCAAGATCGCGTTCAGGTCACTGTAGATCACGCGCGAGCCCGGCGCCACGCGCGGTGTTTCGCGCAGGACGCGGGCCATGAGGCTCGCGCTGTCGGGGATCGCCTTGAGCTCGGCGTCCGGAATATCGGCCCGCAGCCCCGAGGTGTGCGTCAGGAGCTCCCGCACCGTGATGGCCGATGTCCCCGCACCGTTGAAGGCCGGGACGTAGGTGGCGACGGGGGCATCGAGCCGCACCTGCCCGCGCTCCACCAGGAGCATGAGCGCGGTCGTCGTCGCGATGACTTTCGTGACCGACGCCAGATCGTAGAGTGTGCTCTCCGGATCGACCGCCGGGCTCGCTGCCGCCCAGGTCAAATGCCCATAGCCCTTCGCATACAGCACGGTGTCGCGCCGACCAATGATCAGCGCGGCACCGGGATAGGCGCCCGCGCGGATTCCTTCCTGCACGAGGGCGTCGAACGTGGCGGCGTCGAAGCGCGCCCGCACGGGGGCCGCTCCCATCTGCAGCACCACGAGCAACGCGGTCAGCACCAGACGCCCGGGATCTGCCGGCCGCACGCGCCGCAGCGGCCGTCGCTCCCGATCCCCTGCCGGCGAATCGTGTAGCCGTAGCGCTCGATCAAGAGCTCCCCGCAGTCCGGACACCACGTGTGCTCCCACCGATCCACCTGACCGGGCAAGTTGCCGGCGTAGATGAACTTCAGGCCGGCCGCGGCCCCGATTTCGCACGCGCGCACGAGCGTCTCGGCCGAGGTGTCATCGGGATCGGTCATCCGGTAATCCTTGTGGAACGCGGTGACGTGCCACGGGATTTCGGGACTCACGGACGCGATGTAGTCCGCGGCCCGGCGAAGCTGGGCGCCGTCGTCGTTGAAGCCGGGGACCACGAGTGTCACGAGCTCGAGCCAGAACCCGCGCTCGTACACCATGCGGATGGCGTCGAGGACGTGCTGCAGGACGCCGCCGAGCTCCCGGTAGCGCCGGTCATCCATCGCCTTGAAGTCGATCTTGTAGCAGTCGGTCCAGGGGCGGATGAAGTCGAGGACCTCCGCGGTGGCGTTGCCGTTCGAGATGAACGCGGTCTTGAGACCCTGTGCGCGAGCCGCCTTGAACACCTCGACGGCCCACTCGGCCGTGATCAGGGGCTCGTTGTAGGACGAGCCCACCAGGCGTGCTCCCCGCCGCAGCGCCAGGCGCACCAAGCCGTCCGGCGTCACGTCGGTCGGGAGCACTCCCGCCGCCTCGTCGCGCAACGCCTGGCTGGTGAGCCAGTTCTGACAGTAGCCGCAATGGAAGTCACACCCCAGCATGCCGAACGTGAGGGTGTCCGATCCGGGCAGCGCGTGGAAGAACGGCTTTTTCTCCGTGGGATCGCATTGCAGGGCCGCTACGTAACCGGCCGGAACGTACAGCGTGCCGTCCTTATTGAAGCGGACCTTGCAGATCCCGCGGCGGCCTGGTTTTACGAGACAGCGATGCCCGCAGGCGAAACAGCGCACCGCTCCGTCCGCCAGCTTCTCGGTGAGCGTCCCCTCGCGTACCCGGGCGTCCAGCGCCTGGGCGAGAGTGGCCGCCCCGCCATCCGGCGTTTCGTGCGAGAGAAAGGAGACGATGCTGCGATGCGTCATGAGGTGCCCTACCGCCCTTCCTCAATATAGCGGAGCCATCCCGCGCGCTCAGCGGCTCCCGCGTAGCGAGCCGGGCGCGAGATCGTACAGCAGTTGCACGGTGGCGATGTCGTGCGGCGAGAGGTCCCGAACCTTCGGTTGCGCGTACATGATGTCGCCGGTGTCGTGGGAGTGGTCGAGCCCGAGCAGGTGTCCGATCTCGTGCAGGGCGATCACCCGCACATCGTCAGGCCCGAGCGGCTGCCCCTTAGGGTCGAAGGTCGCGAGGGTGACGGTCCCGCCGGTCAGCTTGCCCTCGTCGTCCCATTGCAGCTCCGTCTGCCCCGACTTCTCCCCGTCGAATTGAATGCGCCACTGGAACCGTACCTCGGCCGTGGACGTGTCCGCGTCGAAGGTGAAGCGCACCGGGACGCCGACTTCGATCCAGCGTTGGAACGCGGCCCGAACCTGATCGAGGAACGCCGGCTGGAAGTTCGCGGTGGTGGACGGCGCGAGCAGCACGCGCACCGGCGACCCGACGCGCCCGTCCCACCGATGGATCTCCGAGTCCGGGCTCGCGGCGACGATGTCGTTCATGTAGGTGAGGCCCGCGCTGGCGCGGATGCGTCGGCGGATCTCGGAGCGCGCGAGCAAGACGATGTAGCTCGGGCCTCCGGCGTCCGCGGCCGGCTGCGGCGGCGACGGGGCGACACCTGGGGAGGCGGGTGGAGTCAACGGCTGCGCGCCGGGCGAGGTCGTCACGCTGTCGGCCGCGGCGGTGGGCGCCTCGGCGGCACGCGAGGGATGATGCACGAAGGTGTTCCACAGGGCGGCGGATACGAGGAACACGACGAGCGTGGACACGAGAATCAGAATGCGTCGTTCGAGCATGCGCGCAATATGGGAGCGAGCGCGGTTGCGCCGCTAGCTTTGGTCCGTTGCGGTCTCTATGATTGTGGCCTGCCTATGCTTGGCCAATAAGTGATCACGTTGCCCGCCGCACCCATTATCCGCCTGCGCGGGTGGGTCATCGCGGCGTGGGCGGCCCTGGCGCTCTTGTTCGGGCCGCGCGCGTGTCATGTTCAACAGGCCCTCGCGCTGCGCGGCAGCGGGAGCGAGACCACGGAAGCCAGCCGGGCCACGGAGCTCCTCAAGAAAGCCTTCCCGACCCCATTCGCCGACTACGTGGCGATCGTCATACACGGCCCCGTCCGGTGGACCAACCCGCGGTTCGAAACGGTCCTCGACACTTTGAAAGCGGCGGCCGAGCGGCGTCCCTATGTCGGCCAGGTGATCTCGCTTCGCTCCATCGGCGAGTCCACCTTCGTGAGCGAGGACCGGCGCACCACCTTTCTCATCGCCGCGCTCACGCCGGAATCGACGCGCGACCTGAGTGCGAGCTTCGTGCCTGACCTGCGCGCCGTGATCCGCGACGCGCTGGCCCGGGCCCCCGGCGCCGCCGGGTTCGACGTGATGGTCACCGGATTCCCCGCCCTGGACTACGACGTTCGCACCATCAGCGCCGAAGACACCGAGCGCGGGGAGCAGCGCGCCCTGCCTCTCACGCTGCTGGTTCTCATCGTCGCGTTCGGGGCCCTCGTGGCGGCGGCGCTCCCGGTCATCGTGGGCGTCTTGGCGATCACCATCGCGCTCGGCCTCGTGACCATCGCCGCCCATTACACACCGATGTCCGTCTTTGTCCTGAACATCACCACGATGGTAGGGCTCGGCGTCGGCATCGACTACTCGCTGCTGATCGTCACTCGGTTTCGCGAGGAATTGAACCGCGGTCTCTCGGCGGCCGACGCCGCCATCCGTACCGTGGAGACGGCAGGCTCGGCGGTGGTGACGTCGGGGCTGACCGTGGTGGTCGGATTCGCCGCGCTCGTCACGACCCCCCTCTCCGACACCCGCTCGGTGGGTGTTGGGGGGTTGTTGGTCGTCGCCGTCGCCGTGCTGCTGGCCACCACGTTTCTCCCCGCGGTCCTCGCACTGCTGGGGCGGAACATCGACCGCCCGAAGTGGCTGGCGCGCCCGCTCGCCCGGTTCCACGCGCCGACCGGCTGGGAGCGGTGGGCCCGCTGGCTCGGCCATCGCCCCTGGCGAGCCGTGGCGGTGGGCGGCATGGCCGTCGCATTGCTCACGTTTCCCCTCAGCCAGATCCGCCTGGGCCTCCCCGCCACCAACTGGTTTCCGCCCGAGTCGGAGTCGGGCCAGGGGCTCGAGGCGCTGCGCGAAATGGGGGCGAGCGGCGTGATCCAACCCGTTCGCGTCGTGGTTCAGCTACCCGAAGGCGAATCGGCCATTTCGGGCCGCCGCCTCCCCGGCCTCAAGGCGCTCACCGACTCGATCCGGAAGGATCCCCGCGTAAAAGAGGTCCGCGGCGTCGCGACCATCAAGACTGGTATGTCCACGCTGCAGCTCGCCATCTACTACAGTGAGCCCGACGAGGTACGGGCCAAGAACCCGAAGTTCTTCGACGCGTACCTGAGCGCCGACAACCGAGTCACGCTCCTCGACGTCATCCCGGCCGACACGGTCTCGCTCACCGGTCTCATGGACGTCGTCCGGCGCGTACGGGCCATCGTGTCGCACGGGGTGCGGGCACTCAACGGGGCGGAGGTGCTGGTCGCCGGTTTCGCCGCGTCGAACGTCGATACGCAGCAGGAGCTCATGAGGCGCTTCCCGGACACGGTGGGGCTCGTCCTCGGGATCACCGCCATCATGCTCTTCGTGGCGTTTCGCTCGCTGCTCGTGCCCATCAAGGCCGTGGTGCTG
>DATLVU010000025.1:0-83118 GCA_035577025.1 Gemmatimonadales bacterium | reverse complement strand
GTGGTGCGTTGGCCCGCCACCGAGAAGGCCGCGTCCGTCGAGTCGGTGCCCGCGATGCCGACCACGCCGGGCGCCAGCGTGGCAAGGGTATTCAAATCGGAGGCGTCGATCGGCAGGCGCGCCAGGAGCTGCGGAGACAAGTCGCGCTCGGTGGACCCCGGGGTAGGCCGGTCCTGTCCGCGCTGGCCGCGGCGAGCGGTAACGGTGACGGGCTCGAGTGGAACGGAGGCGAGTCCCAGCCGGATATTCGCGACCAGTCGATCTTCATCCGCCTGCCGCGCGATCGTGGTCCGGACGGGCGCCATGCCGATGAAGCGCACGATCAGCTGATACTGCCCGCCACCGTCCGGGAAGACGATCGTGAACCGCCCGCGCGCGTCCGTGGTACGTTGGCGGGACACCTGCGTTTCGATCGAGATCGCTTGGACTTGGGCGCCGGCCAGTGGGAGGCTGTCCGGTCCCGTGACGGTGCCGGTGATGATATCAGTGGCGGAGCCCACCTGGCCCATCGCCCCGGGCGTGGCACCGGTGGCGAGCAGGAAGACCAACGAGAGCTGTCGAAGACGCAGGGGCACTACTCGCATCTCAGGGCGCGGGCACCGTGGAATACGGGCCCGGCACGCACAGTGCTGACCGATCGTCGCGGCGGCACAGCGTTTCCCGCTGGCACGTGGGGTGGTGTGGTTCCCTTGCGGAGCCGGTGGATTCGCCCGCAGCTTATGCGCCGTCCGTTTGGAGCAACTCTCATGAGCTACGTATCGATCGTGGCCGCGCTCGCCGTCGCCGCGCTGGCGCCCGGCGTCGGGGCTGCGCAAGCGTCCGCCGCCGACAGCGGTCGGCCCCCCTTCAACGCAGCAGACGTGCGGTTCATGTCCGGCATGATCGACCACCATGCCCAGGCGATCCTGATGGCCGGGTGGGCGCCGAGCCACGGCGCGAGCGCGTCCGTGAGGGCGCTATGCGAGCGCATCGTCGTCGGGCAACGCGACGAAATCGGGCTCATGCAGCGCTGGCTGCGCGAGCGCGGGCTTCCCGTTCCGGACGGCGACGCGAGTCACGCCCACGCCATGCCCGGTATGGATCACCCCACCGCGCTGATGCCCGGGATGCTGACGCCCACCCAGCTCGCCCAGCTGGACGCGGCGCGGGGTCCCGAGTTCGACCGTCTGTTTCTCACGTTCATGATCCAGCACCACCAGGGCGCCATCACCATGGTGAATGAGCTGTTCGGCGCCAACGGCGCCACCCTGGACGACCTCATCTTCAAGTACGCGTCCGACGTCAACGTCGACCAGACCACCGAGATCAACCGGATGGGCCGCATGCTCGCGGCGATGTCGTCCGGTGAAAGGAGTCCCTGATGCGTTCGTGTTTGTCGGTATCCCTCACGATTAGTGTGTTGGCCCTCGGGGCGTGCGCCCACAGCAGCAGTGTCGCGTCGTCCACGCCTTCCCCCAACCGCGACCCGCGCGTGGGTCTGCGCGCCGGCTGGATGGACGCGGGTCAGGCGGCCTGGAACCTCCGCCTGGTCTCGGCCACACCGCCGTCCCATGACTTCATGCCGAGCACGCCGGGAGACTTCCGGTTCATCAACTCGGACCTCTCGTTCGACGGGAAGTACGTCATCCAGGGCAATTTTTCGGGCTACCAGGTGTGGGACATCTCCGACCCGAGCCAACCGACGCTGCACACCGCGTACCTGTGCCCAGGCTCGCAGAGCGACGTGTCGGTGTACCGCAACCTGCTGTTCGTCTCCGACGAGGCCCCGAACGGCCGAATGGACTGCGGTACGCAGGGCGTGTCGGACACGGTGAGCCACGACCGGGCGCGCGGGATCCGCATCTTCGAGATCTCCGACATCGCGCATCCCAAGCCGATCACGATCGTGCAGACGTGCCGCGGCTCGCACACCCATACCGTCGTCACGGATCCTCACGACTCGGCGAACGTTTATATCTACGTCTCCGGCTCCGCTCCGGTGCGCTCGCCCAACGAGCTGGCGGGGTGCTCGGGCGCGCTGTTGGACCTGGATTCCGCATCCGCCCTCTTCCGCATCGAGGTCATCCAGGTGCCGCTGGCGGCCCCGGAAAAGGCACACATCGTGAGCTCGCCTCGGATCTTCAGCAATCTGATCGCGCCGGCGCGCCACGGTGAAGCTCCAGAGGACGTCGCCCAGGCCGCGAAGGCGGCGGCCGACGCGCGCGCCAAGGGCGCGTTCACGGCGAAGATCTTCGGCTTCGAGCGCCCACTGCCCCCCGGCCTGGTCAACCCCCTGCTCGATAGCATCGTCAAGGCCCGTCAAGGCACCGGCTCGCCCACTGCCGCCGACAGCGTCGCGCTCCGCGGCGCCATTCAGGGCATCATGGACAAGCGGATCGGCCCCCTCGGCACCCAGTGCCATGACATCACCGTGTATCCGCAGATCGGCCTGGCTGGCGGCGCCTGCGAGGGATACGGGATGCTCTTGGACATTCGCGACGTGGCCCATCCGAAGCGGATCGCCGCCGTGTCCGATTCCAACTTCTCCTATTGGCATTCGGCAACGTTCAATAACGACGGGACCAAGATCCTGTTCACCGACGAATGGGGCGGGGGATTGGCGCCGCGCTGCCGCGTGACCGACAAGCACGAGTGGGGGGCCGACGCGCTGTTCACGCTGGTCGACAACAAGATGACGTTCCAGAGCTATTACAAGCTCCCTGCGCCGCAGACCGCTAACGAGAATTGCGTTGCCCACAACGGATCGCTGATCCCGATCCCCGGGCGCGACATCATGGCCCAGGGTTGGTATCAGGGTGGCATCTCCATCTTCGACTGGACCGATCCTGCGCACCCGAAGGAGATCGCGTTCTTCGACCGGGGCCCCATGGACTCGACCAAGCTCGAGGGCGCGGGCTCGTGGTCGGCCTACTGGTACAACGGATACATCGTGAGCTCGGAGATCGCGCGCGGGCTGGACATCCTCGAATTGCAGCCGAGCGCCTTCCTCTCTCAAAACGAGATCGATGCGGCCAAGCTGATCCACTTCGACTTCTTGAACGTGCAGGACCAGCCGAAGCTGGTCTGGCCGGCGAGCTTCGTGCTCGCGCGGGCCTATCTCGATCAGCTCGCCCGCTCGAACGGCTTGGCCGCGGCTCGCGTGGCGGGGGCGCGGGATGCCCTCGCCCGCGCGGAGAAGCTCTCCGGCGCGGATCGGCGCGGCGCGTTGACGCAGCTGGCCACACAGCTGAATGGCGATGCATCGACCGCGGCCGATGCCGCGAAGGTGCGCACGCTGGCCACGACGGTCACGGGACTGGCCAACGCGGAGCGCTGATGGCGGAAGGGACGGCCCGTGTTGAAGCGTTCAGCGATGGCGTGTTTGCCATCGCGATCACGCTGCTGATCCTCGAGATCCGGGTGCCGCACGCGGGCGCGGAACATGGCCTGTGGGCGGGTCTCGTGGCGCTCTGGCCGTCCTATGTGGCGTTCGTCCTCAGCTTCTTCGTCATCCTGATCATGTGGGTCAACCACCACGAGTTGATCCGCCTGGTGAGGGCGGTGGGTTACCCGTTCCTCTTTGCCAACGGGCTGTTGCTGCTCACGGTGACGTTCGTGCCGTTCCCGACCGCCGTCCTCGCCGAGCATCTCGCAACGCCGGACGCGCCCGCGGCGTCGGCGTTCTACTGCGGCACATTCATTATCAACGCGCTCGCGTGGGGCCTGTTGTTCTGGACCATCGTGCGAGGCCGGTTGTACCGGTCGGATGTCGATGCCGCCACCATCGAGCGGATTCAGCGCGCCTACGTGGCGGGTCCGCTCGTGTACGCTGTTTCGACGCTGGTGGCCCTGAAGCAGCCCGTCCTGGGGCTCGCGCTCAACGCCTCTCTGTGGATCCTTTGGATCCGGCTCGGCTACCGCACGACACGCGAAGCGATGGAGCGCCGGGCCGCCTAGCGGGCGGCCGGTTCCTGCTCCTCGAGTTAACGATCGCTCTCGGGCTGCTCGCCGGCGGCCTGCAGGGCCTCATTCCCTTCGGCGGCACACCGGTCCTGGTCGCGCTCGGCGCGCTCTCCCTGTGGCTGCGTGGGGATGGCGTGCGCGGCGTCGGGTTGCGACGCGACCCCCCTCCCGGATGGCGGCGGGTGGTGCTGCTCGGGGCCAGCGTGGGGCTCGGCTATCAGCTCCTGAGCTTGTACGCCGTCGAGCCACTCACCGCGCGCTTCATCGGTAAGCTCCCCGACGTGAGCATGTTCGCGGTGCTCAAGGGCAATGTCCGTTTGCTCCTCGTCTACGCTGGAGTCTCCTGGACGCTGGCGGGGTTCGGCGAGGAATTCGTGTATCGCGGCTACCTGCTCAATCGGGTGGCGCAACTGCTCGGCGGTGAGCGCCGCGCATGGCTCGCGGCGCTGGGCGCGACCACGGTGCTGTTCGGTCTGGGCCACGGGTACCAGGGCGCATCGGGCGTGATCGACACCGCGCTGGCGGGGCTCGTGTTCGGCGTGCTCTACATCTTTGGTGGCCGCAATCTCTGGGCGCCGATCATCGCGCATGGAGTAGCGGACACGACCGCGTTCGTGCTTCTCTTCTTCGGCAGATATCCCGGAGTCTGAAAGGCCCTCGCGTGGTGCCTTGCGTCAGCGGCCACGAGGGCTACAGCTTGAGCGCTATGCGCCGGCTGGGTGGTGCGTTCCTTGTAGTGGCAGCGCTCGGGGCGACCGCTCTTGCGTCCCGCGCTGATGCGCAGGAGCGCGCGCTCGCGAACCTCTACCAGCGGCTCCTCGACGCCTTCCGGGTCAAGGACACCGCGACGCTCGCTCGGCTCTGGACCGACGGATATCTCTTTACGGACGGCGCTACCGGGCGGCTGAGCACCAAAGCCGACCGCCTGCAGATCGTGGCGGAGCTCCACGCGCACATCGATACCCTGACGCTCGATTCGATGACCGTCCGGGTAGATGGGGACCTGGCGGTTGGGTCCGCGTTGGTGCGCGAGGTGGCCACCGAGGGCGGCGTCCAATCCCGCGAGCTGATCCGCGCGACGGTCGTCTTCGTGCGCACGCCCCGCCAGGGGTGGCGAGTTGCGGCCACGCACACATCGGTTCCACGATCCGATGCCGCCGGCGCTGGGAACGTCGCCGATAGCGTTCGCGCGTTTATGCAAACGGTCGCACGGGAGGTGACGCGAGAGGGTCCCGCGGCGTGGCGACGCCAGTTCGCTGACGATACCGCGTTCTTCATGGCCGCCGAGGGCCGCCTGATCTTCTCGAGCGCGGCCGCCGCAGGCAAGGGTATCGACGAGCTCACACACATGATCGCGCGCATCGAGTTACGGTGGGGAGCTGACGTCCGGGTGGATCCGCTCGGTCCCGGACTCGCCGTGGTCGGGGCCTCGTACACCGAAATGCGCGCGGACACCGCGGGACATCGCGTGGACGAGATGGGCTATTTCACCGGTCTGGCGGAGCATCGGGCGGAGGGCTGGCGGTTCCGCGACGCGCATTGGTCTGTGGTCGGCCCGCCGTCGACGGTTCGCTAGTGATGGGACTTCGCATCATCGCCGTCTATAAGTTCTGCAAAGCCATTCTGCTCCTGATCGTTGGTCTCGGCGTGCTTCAGCTGCTACAGCCCAACGTGCTGGCCCGCGCCCAGCGGTGGGTCGACGCCCTCGCATCGAGCGGCGCCGACCGGCGTGCGTTGCAACACGTGCTGGGGCTGATCACGGGCGCGAGCCCACAAGGCCTCGAGCTCGTGGCGATCGGCGCCCTCGCGTACGCGGTGCTGTTCACGGTGGAAGGAGTGGGACTCTGGCTGGGTACGCGCTGGGCGGCCCTTTTGACGGTGATTGCGACGGCCCTCCTCGTACCGGTCGAGGTCTACGCGTTGGCCCGTCACATCAGCGTGCCACGCGTCGCGACGCTGATCGTGAATCTCGCGGTGGTGGCGTACCTGATTCGTCACCTGCGAGCTGAGAACCCCCCAACCGAGAGTTACGGATGATCCGACGTCTGATGCTCCCGCTCGGCATGCTGCTCGCGTTCGGCTGCAAGGCTCGCGACGCGACACCTCACACGAGCCAGCCCGCGACGGTCGCCCCCCCCGCCGTGCCGGACAGCTTCGTCGTCGCGCTGACGACGAGCCGCGGACCTGTCACGGTCCTCGTGCATAAGGACTGGGCCCCGCTCGGCGCCGAGCGGTTCTATCGCCTGGTGCAGGCCGGCTTCTTCGACGGTGCCCGATTCTTTCGCGTTGTGAAGGGGTTCGTGGTGCAGTTCGGCCTGCCGGCCGACCCGAAGGTGGGCCGGGCGTGGATCACGCGCACCATGCCGGACGATCCGGTTCGGCACTCCAATCGGCGCGGGACCCTCGTGTTCGCGAGCGCGGGGCCGAACAGCCGGACCACGCAGCTCTTCATCAATCTCGCCGACAACCCACGGCTCGATACCTTCGGCCACGTCGGCTTTCCCCCGATCGGCGCGGTCACCGCCGGCATGCCCGCGATCGACGCCCTCAACGGGCAGTATGGCGAAGCGCCGTCCCAGGACGCCATCCAGCTGGACGGAAACGCCTATCTGGAGCGGAATTACCCGCGGCTCGACTACATCCAGACCGCGCGCGTCGCGCAGGAGTGGCGCTGAAAGCGCCCCTGCGGCGCCGGCATTAACTTACGGGTACTGAGAAGTTCCTCACTCAGACAGGAGCCGGAGCGATGGCGAAGGGTGACGACAAGAAGCTGGAGGCGCTGGCCCGAAAGAATGCCGCGAAGGCGGCCAAGGCCAAACCCAACAAGCGCCGTCAATATGACGACACGCTGCAGCCAGAGCGAGAGGAAGATGTCGAGCTCCGCGACTTCTTTTCGGAGATGAAGAAGCGCGAGTTCTAGAGCGGGCCGTCCTCGGCTGTCGCGTCAAGTCTGGCTGGGCCACGGTCGTGTTGCTGGCGGGCTCGCCCCGCGCGCCACGCGTCGTGGATCGGCGTACTATCGAACTCTCCGACGCGTCTGTCCCTACCTCCCGACAGCCCTACCACGCGGTTATGGGCGCCCGGACCGGCGAGGCTTCCAAGGTGGAGCGGCGCCTGCGGGGCATCGTACAGCGGGTCACTCGCCGTTCGCTCACCGCACTGCTGCGGGAGTACCGTCGTACGCGACGCATTCGCGGCGTCGCGCTCGTCGTCGGGAGCACGATCGATCCAGCGACCATCGGCAACGACCACATCCGGGCACACGCGCTCGAGGGCCAGTTATTCCGGACGGCCCTCGAGGGTGCGGCGCGGGCCGACCGCCTGCCGTGCACGACGCACGTCGAGCGCGCGTTGTATGACACCGCGGCGGCGCGACTCAAGCGTCCGGCCACCGCCATCAAGGGCGTTGTGGCGGAGCTGGGGCGTGCCGTGGACGGACCGTGGCGGGCGGACGAGAAGACCGCAACGGTGGCGGCCTGGCTGATGCTCCGCTCGGTGCATTGACCCTCCCGGAGGGAGCCGCTAAGTTGTTGTGCGATGCCCACCTACGAGTTCAAGTGCCCGAACGGGCACGTGTTCGAGAAGTTCTCCCCGACCATGAACAGCGATCGGCGTGTGAAGTGCCCCGTCTGCGGCAAGATGGCGGAGCGGCAGATCTCGGGAGGCACCGGGTTGGTGTTCAAGGGGTCGGGCTTCTACATCACCGACTACAAGCGGGCGGGCGAGAAAAAGACGGACCAAAAGGATTCGGAGTCGAAGCCGGCGGCGGAGCCGAAGCCGGCGACTGAGACGAAGCCCGCCGATAGCGCCAAGAAGAAGCACAAATCCGGCGACAAGTGAACGCGCACGAGGTGCTCCCTCAAGCGCTGGCCGAGGCCGCGCTGCGGATCGGCGCGCCTGCGGGGGACCGAGTTCCGGAAGTCGTCGCGACGCGCGACCCCGCGCACGGCGACCTGGCCACGAATCTCGCGTTGGTGCTCGCCAAATCCCTGAACAAGAAGCCCCGGGCGGTCGCGGAAGCGCTGGTGAAGGCGCTCCAACTTCCCCAGGGGCTGGTCGAGCGCGTCGAGATCGCCGGTCCGGGGTTCATCAATTTCTTTCTGAAGCGCGAGCAGCGCGCCGCAGTCCTTCAGGTTGTGCTTGCGGCGGGCACGAAGTATGGACGGAGTGAAGTCGGGCGCGGTCGCAAGGTCAACGTCGAGTTTGTTTCGGCTAATCCCACGGGGCCGCTCCACGTCGGGCACGGGCGGGGCGCCGCCCTGGGCGATGGCATCGCCGCCTTGCTCGAATGGACCGGGCACAGCGTCAGCCGGGAGTTCTATGTCAACGACGCCGGTGCCCAGATCGATAAGCTCGCCCGTTCGCTCTGGGCGCGAGTCCAGCAGGCAGTCGGTCGTACGGGCGAGATTCCAGAGGGTGGTTATCACGGCGAGTATCTGGTGGAGCTGGCCCAGGCGATCCTGGGACGGGAGGGCCGCGCGTTCGCGGATCTGCCGCCGGAGGAGGGCGTGCGGCGCTGTCGCGCGATCGGCGTCGAATCCCAGCGCGCCGAGCAGGACCGGGACCTGGCCGAATTCGGCGTGCGGTTCGACGTAATCTTCTTCGAATCGTCGCTGTACGAGCCACAGCTGATCGAGCGGACCCTCCAGGACCTGTCGACTCGCGGGCTCACCTACGAACAGGATGGCGCCCTGTGGCTGCGCACCACCGACTTCGGCGACGATAAGGACCGCGTGCTCCGGAAGTCGGACGGCTCCTATACCTACCTCGTGCCCGACATCGCCTACCATCGCCACAAGCACGAGCGCGGATTCGAGCGGGCGATCGACGTCTGGGGGGCGGATCACCACGGGTACGTCTCGCGGATGCGCGCGGCGATGCAGGCACTCGGCTACCCGCCGAGCTTCTTTCACGCCGAGATCGTGCAGCTCGTGCGCGTCATGCGGGGTGGGGAAGAGGTGCGCTTTTCGAAGCGTTCCGGGGAATTCGTCACCTTGCGCGAGCTGTTCGAGGAGACGGGCGTGGACGCGGCGCGGTACTTCTTCCTGATGCGGCGGGGCGACTCGCAGTTCCTCTTCGACGTCGACCTCGCCAAGAGCCAGACGGACGAGAATCCCGTGTTCTACGTCCAGATGGCGCACGCGCGCATGAGCGGCATTTTCCGCGTGGGTGCGCGGGCGCCCGAGTCGGTGCAGGCCGCGGGCGTGGACCTGGGCGTGCTGGTCGAGCCCGAGGAGACCGACCTTCTGAAGGAGCTCGCCGCGTTTCCGGACATCGTGGCGCGCGCCGCCGAAACCCTCGAGCCGCATCGCGTGACGGGTTACCTGGATGGGCTCGCGCGCCTCGCCCACGCGTGGTACCACAAGTACCGGGTACTCGGCGAGCCCGAGGAGGCCGCGCGACTCGTGCTCGCCGCGGCCGTCCGGCAGGTGCTCGCCAACGGCCTTCACCTCTTGGGGATCAGCGCCCCGGATCGGATGTGACGTGAGTCTGCTCGTGGTGGGCTCGATCGCGCTCGACTCCGTGTACACACCCTTCGGTGAGACCGCCGATGCGCCGGGCGGCTCGGCGGTATTCTTCGCCGCCGCCGGGGCCATTCTCCATCCGGTGCAGGTGGTGGGTGTGGTGGGCGCGGACTATCCCCTCGCGGCCCTGAAGTCGCTCGAGGCGCGCGGCGTGGATCTCTCCGGCGTGGAGCAAGCCGCCGGTGAGTCGTTCCGCTGGAAGGCGCGCTACTCCTACGATCTCGCCAGCCGCGAGACGCTCGAGACCCGGCTCGGCGTCTTCGCGCAATTCCGGCCCAAGATTCCTCCGGCCTTCCGCAAGGCGCGCTACGCGTTCCTCGGCAACATCGATCCCGAGCTCCAGCTCGGCGTGCTGGATCAGGTCTCGAATCCGGCGCTCGTCGCCTGCGACACGATGAACTATTGGATCCAATCGAAGCGCGACCTGCTCCTCGAGCTGCTGCGCCACATCGACATCCTCATGGTGAACGATTCGGAGGCGCGCGAGCTCTCGAGCGACTGGAACATCTATCGGGCGGCCCGCTGGGTGCTCGAGCGCGGGCCCAAGATGGCGGTTATCAAGCAGGGGGAGCACGGCGCCTTGCTCGTGAGCAAGGAGACGACGTTCAAGGTGCCCGCCTATCCGTTGCAGGAAGTGTTCGATCCCACCGGCGCGGGGGACGCGTTCGCGGGCGGCTTCATGGCCTATCTGGCATCGACCGACGATGTGACGCTACCGAACCTGCGCCGCGCCATGGTGTACGGGGCGGCGATGGGGTCGTTCGCCGTCGAGGCCTTCGGCGTCCAGGGCTTCGAGAAGGTCACGGCGGCCGATGTGCACGCGCGGGTCCGCGCCTTCAAGGACCTCGTCCACTTCGACATCGAGGACGAGGCTCCGCGGAGGACGCGGTGAAGGATCGCTACGCCGCCGCCGGCGTCCATCTCGATGCGGCCGACGAGGCGAAGCGCCGCATTGCCGCCCTCGTCAAGACGACGCGAACGGCGCTCGCCGTCGGCGACATCGGCGCGTTCGGCGGTATGGTCCGCGTGCCCCCGGGGTACGAACGGCCGGTGCTCGTGCTCTCGACCGATGGCGTCGGCACGAAGGTGCTGGTTGCCGCGCGCGCGGGCATTCACGACACGGTGGGCGAGGACCTCGTGAACCACTGTGTGAACGACATCCTCGTCCACGGTGCGCGACCAATCGCCTTCCTCGATTACCTCGCCACCGCCGAGCTCGATCCGGAAACCGCCGCCGCCATCGTGTCGGGCGTGGCCCGCGGCTGCAAGGGCCACGAGATGACGCTGGCGGGCGGCGAGACGGCGCAAATGCCCGACCTCTACCAGGCGGGGCAGTACGATCTGGCGGGGACGATCGTCGGTGTCGTGGAGGAGCGGGCCGCCTTGCACGGTGACCTGGTGCGCCCCGGCGACGTGTTGATCGGATACGCGTCGAACGGACTGCACACCAACGGGTACACCCTGGCACGGCGGATCGTGTTCGAGCGCCTGCGGCTGGACGTGCGTGACGAGTTTCCGGAGACCGGTCGGACCGTGGCCCAGGTGTTGCTGGACGTGCACCGCAGCTACGCCGCGGCCGTGAGCCCCGTGCTCCCGCGCCTCCACGCCCTCGCGCACATCACCGGTGGCGGCATCTCCGGGAACCTCGTGCGTGTGTTGCCGCAGGGCTGCGAGGCGGTCGTGGACGCCCGCGCGTGGCGGTGGCCCCCGGTCTTCCGGGTCTTGATGCGGGCCGGCGAGGTGTCGCTCGGCGAGATGCGCCGGGTGTTCAATCTCGGGATTGGCATGATCGCGATCGCTGCGCGTGACGACACGGAAGCGGTGATCGCGGCCGCCAAGCGCGCCGGCGTCGAGGCGTGGATCATCGGGGAAATCCGGCCGGGAACCACGGCCGTCAAATTCGCGGAACGGTAGGAGGCGATATGCGTCATATCATGATCTCACTGACAATGATGCTCGGCGCGGTGCCGCTGGTCGCGCAGGAGCCGCAGTGCAACATGCCGATCCCCAACGCCACGGCGGCGTGCAACACCGCCGTCGACGCGGTGCGCGCGTTCTATCCACTCGCCGGCATGATCGTGACCGGCGGGAACCCGGTGATCGGCACCGCCCGCGCCACCGGCGGACTCGGACACCTCACGCTCACCGCGCGGGTGAACGGGATCAAGGCCGCGCTCCCCGACCCGACCGCCGCGAACCAGTCGCCCGTGCCGACGAGCTTCAATGGCGTCGTCCCGGCGCCGATGGTCGAAGGGGCGCTGGGGCTGTTCAGGGGGGTGGGCGGGGGCTTGCTGGCGGTCGACGTGCTCGGCTCCGCACTCATCCTGCCCACGGGGATCAACCATCTCACCGTGGACTCGAACGCGGCGCACATCGGCGACGCGGCCCTCGGGATCGGGTACGGTCTTCGCGTCGGCGTGCTCAACGGAGGCTTCCCCATTCCCGCCGTGTCCGTGAGCTACATGCATCGGACCGTACCCCGACTCCGCTACGGCACGCTGGGTCCCACGTTCGGGACGGGGGACCAATTCGAATTCACGATGGACTTGGCGAGCGACAGCTATCGCGCCGTCGCGGGCTGGAAATTCGTCCTCGTGGATCTCGCGGCCGGTGTCGGGGTCGACCGCTACAAGTCGAACAATACCAACATTCAATTCCACGACGGGACGACCCCGACGAGCGTCCGGACGGTGGTGATCAACCCGACCAACACGCGGGCCTTGGCGTTCGTGAACGCCGGCCTCTCCCTCGCGGTCGTGAAGCTCGTGGGCGAGATTGGCCTGCAGGCGGGCAAGGATCAGGCCTTTGTCACGCAGTTCCAGGACTTCGATCCCAAGGCGGCCCATGTCTTCGGAGGTGTCGGCGTCCGGTTCGGCTTCTAAGGACTCCGAGCGCGCGGCGATGCAACGCGCCCTCGACCTCGCACGCCGAGGTTGGGGGCGCGTTGCTCCAAATCCCCTCGTGGGGGCCGTCGTGTTGTCCGGTGACGCGGTAGTCGGGGAAGGCTACCACGCCGAATACGGCGGGCCGCATGCCGAGGTCGTCGCGCTCCAGGTGGCAGGCGAACGGGCGCGCGGCGCGACGCTGGTCGTGAACCTCGAGCCGTGCGCCCACCACGGCAAGACACCCCCGTGCACCGACGCGATCGTGAAAGCAGGCGTGACGCGCGTGGTGGCGGCGCTCTCCGACCCGGACCCCGAGGCGCGGGGCGGGGCCCGCCTGCTGCGCGGCAAGGGCGTGAACGTCTCGATCGGGTTGTTGGCCGAAGCGGCCGCCGCGTTGAACGCCCCGTTCCTGTTCGCGCGGGAGCAGCGCGAGCGGCCGTGGGTGGCGCTCAAGCTCGCGACCTCGATCGATGGGCGTATCGCCGATGCCGCGGGAAGCTCGCAATGGGTGTCGGGCGAGGCGGCGCGCGAGTACGTGCACTGGTTGCGCGCGGGGTTCGATGCCATCGCGGTTGGCGGGACCACGGCGTTGCAGGACAATCCGCGGCTCACCGTCCGGGGTCCCGTGACCCCGCGCCGGCCGCCCGTGCGCGTGGTGTTCGACCGGCGCGCGATGCTGAACCCCAGCACACTACTCGTGAGTGGCGCGCGCGAGGTTCCCACCTGGGTCATGTCGTCGCTCGAAGCGCCTGTCTCGAGTGTCACTGCGCTCGAGCAGAACGGCGTCCGCGTGTTCCGCCCCGACTCGCTCGCCAGCGGACTCCGCATGTTGCGTGACGCCGGCATCGAATCGGTCTTGTGCGAAGGCGGCGGCGCGTTGGGCGCGCGCCTCCTGACGGACGGCCTCGTCGATCGACTCTACTGGGTGCAGGCGCCGGTGTGGCTCGGCGAAGGCGCCGTTCCGGCCTTTCCGGGGGTTCCGCCGCAGCCACTCGCGGCCGCGCCGCGCTGGACGCCCGTGGAGCGGCGCGTATTGGGCTCTGATACATTATTGGTATTGGACAGGCGGATATGTTTACCGGAATCGTGAGCGCCGTGGGGCGGGTCGCGAAGGCGACGCGGGAACCAGGGAACGGGAAACGGGAAACGGGACTCGCGCTCACCATCCGTGCGCCGTACAAGGGCCTGAAGAAGGGGGAGAGCATCGCGGTGAACGGCGCCTGTCTCACGGTCGAGCGGGTGGTGAAGGGCGGGTTCACGGTGCACGTGGTGGAGACCACGGAAGGGCGCACCCTGTTCGGCGAGTACGGGACGGGGCGTCGCGTGAACCTGGAGCGCGCCGTACGCGCCACGGATCGCCTGGGGGGTCACCTCGTCCAGGGACACGTGGATGGCGTCGCCGTGGTCGAGCGAGCGGAACAGCGTGGCGACGCGTGGGTGTACGATTTGCGCGTGCCGGACGCCGTGCGCGAGATCTCGATTCCGCACGGCGCGATCACCGTCGACGGCGTGAGCCTGACGATCAATGACTTGCCCGGCCGTGATCGGGTGCAGATCTCGTTGATTCCCTTCACGCGCGAGCACACGACGCTCGCGACGCTGCGCGCCGGGGATCGGGTTCACGTGGAGGGGGACGTTCTCGGAAAGTACGTGAGGCAATTATGCAGCATCGCAAAATAGAGCAGGCGATCGCGGACATCCGCGCCGGCAAGCTGGTGATCGTGGCCGACGACGAGCATCGCGAGAACGAGGGCGATCTGGTCGGCGCGGCCGAGCGGGTCACCCCCGAAATGATCAATTTCATGGCCACGCACGGGCGCGGGTTGATCTGTCTCACCCTGTTGCCGGAGCGCTGCCAGGCCCTGGGGCTCACCCAGATGGCCGAACACAACACCGAAGCGCACGAAACCGCGTTCACGGTCTCGATCGACGCGGCTACGCGGTTCGGCGTCACCACCGGCATCTCCGCGGGCGACCGCGCCGCGACCATCCGTGTCGCGATCGACCCGGTGACGGTCCCAACCGACCTGCGCCGTCCCGGTCACGTGTTCCCACTGCGCGCCCGGCCCGGCGGCGTGCTCCAGCGCGTGGGCCAGACGGAAGCCAGCATGGACCTGGCCCGCCTCGCGGGCCTCTATCCCGCAGGGGTGATCTGCGAGATCCTGAACGCGGACGGCTCGATGGCGCGGCAAGAGGATCTCGAGACGTTCGCCAAGGCGCACGGGCTCACCTTCATCACCGTCGCCCAGCTCGTCGCCTACCGGCTCGCCCACGAGCGGCTGGTGCACCGCGTGGCGGAGGCGCGCCTCCCGACGCCGTTCGGCGAGTTCCGCATCGTCGGCTATTCGAACGACGTCGACGCCGCGGAGCACGTGGCCCTCGTCTTTGGCGATCTCGGCAAGCGGAAAGACGTGCTGGTCCGGATGCACTCGAAGTGCCTGACGGGCGACGTGTTCGGCTCCGGGCGCTGCGACTGCGGCTGGCAGCTGCATTCCGCGATGCGGATGATCGCCGCCGAGGGTCGCGGCGTGGTGGTGTATCTCGATCAGGAGGGCCGCGGGATCGGCCTCCTCAACAAGCTGAAGGCCTACGAGCTCCAGGATGCCGGTCACGACACCGTGGAGGCGAACCGCGAGCTCGGCTTCAAGCCGGATCTCCGCAACTACGGCATCGGGGCCCAGATCCTGTTGGATCTGGGACTCTCCTCGATCCGCGTGCTCACCAACAACCCGATGAAGCTGGTCGGGCTCGAAGGCTACGGCCTCGAGATCGTCGAGCGCGTGCCGATCGTGATGACGCCCTCCGACGAGAACCGCTCCTATCTCGACGTCAAGCGCGACAAGCTCGGCCACCTCCTGACCCACTGACCGTGGCCGAGCGAGCAGGTCGGGTCGCCGTACTCGTCAGCCGCTACAACGAGGTCGTCACCACGCGCCTGCTCGAGGGCGCGCAGGAGTGCCTCCGGGCCAGGGGCGTGCCCGAGGCGCGCGTGGACGTGATCTGGGTCCCGGGCGCGTTCGAGCTCCCGGTGGCGGCCGAGGCCGCGGCGGCGAGCGGGCGGTACGCGGCGCTCGTGGCGCTCGGGTGCGTCATCCGCGGCGAGACGCCGCACTTCGAGTACGTCGCGGGCGAAGCGGCGCGCGGGCTGGGGAACGTCGCGTTGGCGCACCGGCTCCCCGTGGGCTTCGGCGTCTTGACGACCGAGACGCTCGAGCAGGCGCTGGCGCGGGCAGGCGGGAAGGGGCCTAACAAGGGCTACGAGGCGACCGACGCGGCCCTCACCACGGCCGACGTCCTGGCCCGGCTCACCCGTGCAGCGCCCCGAGACTAAGGCCCGCGCGCGCGCGCTCCAGCTGCTCTACGCGTGGGACCTGTCCGGCCACCCGTCCATCGAGACCATCGTCGCCCGGCTCGCCACGGCGTACGGGCATGCCCCCGAAGGGTTCGACCGCGGCGCGGATCTCGCGGCCCAGGCCATCGCCGGGCTTCCCGAATTCGATCGCCGCGTCGCCGACGCCTCCGAGCACTGGCGCTTCGAGCGTGTCGGCGTGGTGGAGCGGAACATCCTCCGACTCGCGCTGGCGGAGCTCGCCGAGGGCGCCACGCCGTCCCGGGTGGTGATTGACGAAGCGGTGAAGCTCGCGCATTGGTTCGCCGGCGCGAAAGCGCCGGCGTTCGTGAACGGCGTGCTCGACAGCGTGGCGCGAGCGTCGGGCGCGCTGTGAAGATTCTGCTCGTGAACTGGAACGACCGCGAAAATCCTCACGCCGGCGGCGCGGAGATCCACATCCACGAGATCTTCGGCCGCCTGGCCCGTCGCGGTCACTCGGTCGACCTCGTGGCGAGCGGCTGGCCCGGCGCGAGGCCCGAAGGGGAGCTCGACGGCATGCGCGTGCGCCGCTACGGCGGCCGGTACAGTTTCGCGCTCCGCGCGCGCGGTGCGGTGCGGCGCCTGCTGCGAGCGAACTCGTACGACGTGGTGGTCGAGGACATCAACAAGCTGCCGCTGTTCCTCGCCGGGCTCACGGAGGCGCCGTTCTCGGCGCTCGTGCCGCATCTGTTCGGGGCCACCGCCTTCCGCGAGGCGAGCTGGCCCGTCGCGGCCGTCGTCTGGGCCGCCGAGCGGCTTATTCCGCGGGCCTACCGCCGGGCCTGGTTTCACGCGATCTCGGAAAGCACGCGCGACGATCTCGCGCGACGGGGCGTGCCGCGCGAGCGGATCGAGGTGATTCATCCCGGAGTCGACGCGGCCTGGTATACCCCGGACGCCGCCGTGTCGCGGACCCGCGAGCCGACGTTCTTGTACGTGGGGCGTCTCAAGCGTTATAAAGGAGTGGAAATCGCGCTCCGAGCCCTGGCCATCGCGCGGCAAAGTCGTCCCGACGTGGTGCTCGACATCGCCGGTCAGGGGGACGACCGGGGGCGCCTCGAGCGCCTGGCGCTTCGGCTCGGGCTCGGTACCGCGGCCCGCTTCCGCGGATTCGTGTCCGACGAGGAGAAGCGGCGACTGCTGCGGCGCTCGTGGTGCGTGGTGCTGGCGAGTCCCAAGGAGGGGTGGGGTATTTCGAACGTGGAAGCGGCCGCGTGCGGTACGCCCGCGATCGCCTCCGACAGCCCCGGCCTGCGGGAGTCGGTACGGCACGGCGAGACGGGGTTTCTCGTGCCGCATGGCGACGTTGCGGCGCTGGCCGACCGGATGCTCGCGCTCGCCGGCGATCCGGCGCTGGTGTCGCGGCTCGGGGTGGGCGCCCGGGCCTTCGCCGAGCGGTTGTCGTGGGACCACGCGGCCCAGGCGACGGAAGCGCATCTCCAGCGGGTCATCGCGCGCGGGGGGAGCGGTTGAGCATGCGGATCACGATCACGGCGCGCCACTGCGACGTTGCCGACGAGCTCCGGGCGCGAGCCCGGGACCTGCTCGCCCGGCTCGAACGCTTCGCGCTCCGCCCGCACGACGCGCGGGTCCTGTTCGTCGCCGACAACGGCCACCCGCTGGTGGAAGTACGGTTGCACGCGGGGCGCGGCGTCCTGCACGTGGGGAAGGCGCGTGGCGGCGATCACCGGACCGCACTGGACGCCGCGGTGGCCAAGGTCCGGCGGCAGCTCGACAAGTCTCCCATCCGCCGACGCGCCAGCGCGAGCCGCCGCGCGCGCCCCTCCCCCCGCGAGCCGCGATGAGCCTCCCGAAAGTTCGCGACCTGCTCGAGCGCAAGGGCGATCCCTTGCAGCTCGAGGCCCTGACGGGGGATCTCGGGCTCGATAACGAGATTCCCACGCCGGAGGCATCGAGCCCCGGGCTCGTGCTCGCTGGCTACACCGCGCGTTTCGCGGCGCATCGCATTCACATCCTCGGCGAGACGGAAGTCACGTACTTGTCGTCGCTCGACGCCGGGGCGCGCCGCCGGGCCATCGAGACCCTGTTCCAGTTCGATCTGCCGTGCGTGGTCATCTCCAAGGGGCAGGACGCGCCCGGCGAGCTGCTCGAGCTCGCGCGCAAGAAAGGTGTGCCCGTGATTCGCACGCGGCTCAAGACGGCGGAGTTCTATCGCCGTCTCAAGCCGTTCCTCGACGACGCGTTCGCGCCGGCCACGACGGTGCACGCGTCGCTCGCCGATGTGTTCGGCGTGGGCCTGCTGTTCCTGGGGCGGTCGGGGATCGGCAAGAGCGAGTGCGTGCTCGATCTGGTCGAGCGCGGCCATCGACTGGTGGCGGACGATCTCGTCCACATCACCCGGCGCGGGAACGACGTGCTCATCGGGCGCGGGCACGAGCTGGCCCAGCATCACATGGAGATCCGCGGCGTGGGACTGATCGACATCCGGGCCCTGTTCGGCATCCGCGCCGTGCGCCAGCAGAAGCGGATCGAGGTGGTGGTCCAGCTCGAGGACTGGGAGGCGTCGCGCGAGTACGACCGGACGGGCATCGATGGCCAGACCACCCAGGTGCTCGACGTGACCCTGCCCCTGGTCACCGTGCCGCTCAACCCCGGCAAGAACCTCACCGTAGTCTGTGAGGTCGTGGCGATGAATCACCTCCTGCGCTACAGTGGCGTAGATGCGGCGCGCGCGTTCAACGATCGGTTGATCAAGCGTCTCACCGACCGCCGCCAGCTGCAGGAGTACCTCGAGGAAGACAATGAGTGACCCACTGCGCGGCGTCATCGTGTCGCACGCGGCGGTGGCGCAGGCGCTGCTCAGCGCCGTCGCGGCGATCACCGGTGTGAGCGACGCCCTGGTGCCGGTGTCGAACGACGGGTGCGACAGCGGGGCGCTCACGGACCGCCTCACGCGCGCGATCGAGGGCCGGCCCACCGTGCTCTTCGTGGACCTGCCCGGGGGCTCCTGCCTGACGAGCTCGGTGCGGCTCGCGCGGGGCCGGGCCGACGTCGCGGTGGTCACCGGGGTGAATCTCGCGATGCTGCTGGACTTCGTGTTCCATCGCGATCTCTCGCCCGCGGACGCGGCGCGGCGCGCGGCCGAGGCCGGCAGCCGGGCGATCCGCACGCCCGCGGCATGAGTATCGCCCTGTATCGCATCGACGATCGGTTGATCCACGGCCAGGTCGTCGTGGGCTGGGGGAAGCCGCTCAACGTGCAATTCATCGTGCTCGTGGACGACGGCGTCCGCTCGAGCGAGCCGGAGCAGGAACTCTATCGCATGGGCGTGCCGCCCGAGATCGAAGTCGTGTTCGCGTCCACCACGGAGGCGCGCGACCGCCTGCCCGAGTGGGAGCGCGATCGGCGCGTCGGCATCCTGGTCTCGGGGGACATCGCGACCGTCGCCGCGCTCACCGGCAACGGCCACCGGGTGAGCCGCGTGAACATTGGCGGCCTGCATCACCGGCCCGGGCGCTCGGAGCGGCTCCGCTACGTCTATCTCACCGACGCCGAAGCGGCGCAGCTCAAAGCCCTCGCGGCGCGGGGCGTGGAGGTGACCGCCCAGGACGTCCCGACCGCGCGCCCCGTCCCCCTCGAGGACTTCACGTGAGCATCTCGCCCGAGGTCCAGCTCATCCTCCTCGCGTGGGGCACCCTGGTCGGTCTCGATCTGGTGAGCGTGCCGCAGATGATGATCGCGCGCCCCATCGTCGCGGGACCGATCGCGGGCGCCATCCTCGGCGACGCCGTGACCGGCTTGCAGCTCGGCGTCCTGTTCGAGCTGTTCCAGTACGACATCCTCCCGGTGGGAGCGGTGCGGTATCCCGAGTACGGACCCGCGACGGTCGCTGCCGTCAGCGCCGCCCACGCCGCCGCCGGAACGCTCGGTCTGGGAGTGGGCGCGCTGGTAGGGTTGATCACCGCGATGGCGGGCGGCGCGAGCCTGCAAGCGGTGCGTCGCCTCAACACCCGGGCCGTGCACCGCGCCGCGGCCGCCCTGGAGAGCGGCGAGCCGCGTACGTTGGAGCGCCTGCACGTCGCCGGCATCCTTCGCGATGCCGCGCGTGCCGCGATCGTGACCGCGATCGGCCTCGGGCTCGCGCAGCTCGCCCGCGATTCTCTCCATGGTACGCTGTCGCCCCGCGGCGTCGTGCTCCTCAACGTCGCGGCGGTGGGCGCCGCGTTGGCGGCCGGAACGGCCGGGACGCTCCGCCTGATCGGGCGCGGGCCGGGTCTCCGTTGGTTTGCCGTCGGCCTGGTCGGCGGCGCAGCCGCGGTGTGGCTGCGATGAGCACTGCCGCTCCTCCCGCCCGCCCGTCGCTGGGCCGCGCCCTGCTGCGTCTGTTTACCGTCCAGGGATCGTGGAACTACGAGCGGATGCAGGGCATCGGGATGGGCGTGTCGGAGCAGCCCCTGATCCGTGACCTGGCAGGCAACGGCACGGCGTACCGCGCGGCGGTGGCGCGTGCGGCCCAGTTCTTCAACGCGCACCCGTACTTGTGTGGCCTTGCCGTCGGTGCGACGGCGCGCGCCGAGCACGACGGCGTCCCGCCCGAGCAGGTCGTGCGCCTTAGGACCGCGCTGTGCGGGCCGCTCGGCGCGCTCGGCGACCGGCTCGTGTGGGCGGGCTGGCTGCCCCTGACGTCGGGGCTCGCCCTGATCGGCGTCGCGCTCGGACTCGGGGTCCGGGCGGTGCTCGGATTCCTGATCGTCTACAACATCGGGCACGTCGCATTGCGGTGGTGGGCGCTGCGCGCCGGATGGACATACGGGGGACGGGTGGCGACCGCTCTCCGAGAGCCGGTCCTGCAGCGTGCAACGGCGCTCTCCGCCCCGGCGATGGCCCTCGTCACGGGAGCCGCCCTCCCGCTCGTCGCGCAGTCACTGGCGAGTGGATTCGTCGGCTGGACGCGCGCCGCGCTCGCGGTGGTCGCCGCCGGAGGCTTCGCGCTCCTGTGGTGGCGGCGCGCCCGGCTGACGGGCCTGCGCTTCGGGCTGGTGCTGCTCGCGCTCGCCACGCTCGGGGGCTGGCTATGGCACTGATCGAGCGCTCGGCCCAGATCGTGAACCCGCTCGGGATGCACGCGCGCCCGGCCGCCGAGTTCGTGAAGCTCGCGAGCCGGTTCAAATCGACCGTCCAGGTGCGCAAGGACGACCTCACCGTGAACGGCAAGAGCATCATGGGCGTGATGATGCTCGCGGCGGAGTGTGGCTCCTCCCTGACCATCGTCGTGGACGGCGAGGACGCGGAGCAGGCCATGGAGGCGCTCCTCGCCCTCGTGGCTGACGGGTTCCACGAGATGCATCTGACGGCTGAGCTGCGCGAGGCCGAGCTGCGGGATGCGGAGGAGCGCGAGAACGAGGGCGCCGGATGAGCGACCGGCACCTGAAGGGCGTCGGCGTGTCGCCCGGCATCGGGGTGGGGCAGGCGGTCGTCGTCCGCTGGGCTATGCCGGACGTGCCCCACCGCGTGGTGCCACGGTCGCAGGTCGAGAAGGAGGTACGCCGGCTGCGCGCGGCCGTGCGCGACATCAAGCGCTTTCTCCAAGCGCTGAAGGTGAAAGCCGAAGACCGCGCGGGTCTCGACGAGGCTCGGATCTTCGACGCGCAGATCTTGATGCTCGAGGACAAGGAGTTTCTCACCGCCGTCGCGAACCTGATTCGCGAAAACCACCTCACGGCCGAGAAGGCCTACGAGTTCAAGGCGCTCGAAGTGCGCGACATGTGGGCCGCGACCGGCAGCCCGCGCCTCAAGGATCGCTTGGTCGATCTGTCGGGTGTTGCCATGCGGGTGATCGAACACCTCATGCACCGCGGCTCCGATGAGCTGTGGGAGGGCATCACCCAGCCATCCGTCGTCGTGGCGAAGGAGCTGTCCCCGGCGCTCACCGTACAGCTCGATCGCGAGCATGTGGTGGGGCTCGTGAGCGAGGAGGGGACGCGGACGTCGCACGCGGCGATCCTCGCCCATTCGATCGGGATCCCCGCGGTGTTCGGCGTCGCCGGGGCGATCGAGCGCATCGAGCCCGGTACGACAATCGTCATGGATGGCAGCCGCGGAACCGTCTTGCTCGCTCCCACGCCCCACGAGATCGCCGAGGCACGAGCGCTCGAGCAGGACCGCCGCGAGCTGGCCGCGCAGCTCGAAGAGGTCGTCGACCTGCCGGCGGTCACCCTCGACGGGACGCGGATCGTCCTGCGCGGCAACGTGGACCTGCCGGCCGAGATCGTCGCGGCGCGCGAGCACGGGGCGGAGGGCGTCGGTCTCCTCCGCACCGAGTTCCTGATCACGGGTCACAGCACCCTGCCCACCGAGGACGAGCAGGCGGGCTATTACCGACGCGTGGCGGAAGCGTTTCCAGGCAATCCCGTGGTCATACGCACGTACGATCTGGGCGGCGACAAGCTCCCCGCGCAGTTCCGCGCGCCCTCCGAGGTGAATCCGCAGCTCGGCTGGCGGGCGATCCGCGTGTGTCTCGATCGGCCGGAGCTCTTTCGGACGCAAGTGCGGGCGGTGCTCCGGGCGGCCAAATACGGCGACGTGTGGCTCATGGCGCCCCTCATCACGCGTCTCGAAGAGCTCGACCGCACGCGGGCCATCGTGGCGGACGAGGCAGCCCGTCTCGCTCGTGAGGGCATCCCCGCCGCGACGTCGTTGCCGGTGGGCGTAATGGTGGAGACGCCCGCGGCGGCAGTGATCGCGGACCGGCTCGCCGCCGAGGCGGACTTCCTGTCTGTCGGCACGAACGACCTGACGCAGTACACGCTCGTCGTGGATCGGGGGAATGCCCGGCTCGCCGATCGCTTCACGCCGCACGATCCGAGTGTGTTGCGACTCCTCAAGCAGATCGCCGACGCGGCGCGCGCGGCCGGCAAACCGGCGAGCGTGTGCGGCGAAATGGCGTCGGAGCCGCTGTCGGCGTTCCTGTTGATCGGACTCGGATACGAAACGTTCTCGGTGGCGCCGCCGGCGTTGCCTCTCGTGAAGTGGACGGTGCGGCAGGTGAGCGCCGCGCGCGCGCGCGCGGCCGCCGAGCAGGCGCTCGCCGCGCGCACGGCGGACGATGTGCTCGACGTGCTGCGACTCGCGCTCGCCGAAGCCGTCGACTTGAAGCTGCTCGACCACCACGCACGGTTGCCCAGGGCCCGGCGCGCCGCTAGTTTGAACGCATAACCTCCGGTCGGATCGAGAGATGCCAGCGCTGCGCCACGTGTTTACCTCCGAGTCGGTGACGGAAGGTCATCCCGACAAGATCGCCGATCAGATCTCGGATGCTGTCCTCGACGCGATCATCGCCAAGGATCCGGCGGCCCGCGTCGCCTGCGAAACCCTCGTCACCACCGGTATGGCGGTTGTGGCCGGCGAGATCACGACATCCACGTATGTGCATATCCCCGATATCGTCCGGGGGACGATCAGCGCCATCGGCTACACCGACGCGAGCTTCGGCTTCGATGCCCAGACCTGCGCCATCCTGACCACCATCGACCGCCAGTCGGGCGACATCGCCCTCGGCGTCGACCGCGGGGGGGCGGGTGACCAGGGGATGATGTTCGGCTACGCCTCCGACGAAACGCCCTCCCTCATGCCGCTGCCGATCGTGCTGGCGCACCGCCTGGCGGAACGCCTCGCGATCGTGCGCAAGGCGGGGGACCTTCCCTGGCTCCGGCCCGACGGCAAGACGCAGGTCAGCGTGGTGTATGAAGGGGCCCGCCCGGTCGGCGTGAGCAAGGTCGTGGTCTCCACCCAACATTCCGACAAGATCGACAACGCGGAGCTGCGAGAGGGCGTTACCGCCCTGGTCGTACGGCCGGTCCTGGGCGACGCGGGATTCGAGGTTCGAGACGTCGATCTTCTCGTGAACCCCACCGGCCGGTTCGTCGTCGGCGGTCCGCAGGGCGACGCGGGACTCACCGGCCGCAAGATCATCGTGGACACCTACGGCGGGATGGCTCGCCACGGCGGCGGCGCCTTCAGCGGCAAGGACCCGTCCAAGGTCGATCGCTCCGCGGCGTATGCGATGCGCTGGGTCGCCAAGAACGTGGTCGCCGCGAAGCTCGCCCAGCGTTGCGAGGCGCAGGTCGCCTACGCCATCGGCGTCGCGGAACCGGTGTCGGTCATGATCGACACCTTCCGGACCGGACTCGTCCCCGACGAAGCCATTGAAGACGCCGTTCGCGAAGTGTTCGACCTCAAGCCGCTCGCCCTCATCAAAGCCCTGGACCTCCGGCAACCGATTTTTCGCGCCACCGCGGCATACGGTCACTTCGGCCGCACGCCGGAGCGCCGTCGCTACGTAGACAAGGATGTCGACCGCGAGATCGAGCTGTTCACCTGGGAGCGCGCCAACCGCGTGGAAGATCTGCGCCTCGCCGTCCAGCGCTCAAAGCACTACGCCTCCAAGAAAGCGACCGCATGACGACGACGGCCCGTACCGCCGCCTCCGATATCAAAGACCTCGCCCTCGCAGCGGAGGGACGCCGGCGCACCGAGTGGGCGGAGCGCTCCATGCCGGTGCTGCGCCTGCTCCGGGAACGCTTTACCCGGGAACGGCCGCTCGCGGGTAAGCGCCTCTCAGCGTGCCTGCACGTCACCACCGAGACGGCGAACCTGGCGGTCACGTTGCAGGCAGGGGGGGCGGACGTCGCCCTGTGCGCGTCGAACCCCCTTTCTACCCAGGACGACGTCGCCGCGCATCTCGTCAAGGATCACGGGATCAAGGTGTTCGCGATCAAGGGCGAGGATCATACCACCTATTACGAGCACATCAGCGCGGCGCTGGCCCACCGTCCCGACATCACGATGGACGACGGCGCGGACCTCGTGAGCGCGCTCCACATGATCGCGCTCAACCGGCTCGATGACCTCGCCCCTCCGGTCCGCAAATGGGTCGAAACACTCTCCGGGTCCGATCGACAGGCGCTGGTCGCCGGTGTGGAGGGGTCGACCGAGGAAACCACGACCGGCGTGATCCGGCTCAAGGCGATGGCGCGGGACGGCGTCCTGCAGTTCCCCGTGATTGCCGTGAACGACTCGGACACCAAGCATCTCTTTGACAACCGGTATGGCACCGGCCAGTCGACGCTCGACGGCATCCTGCGCGCGACGAACCTGCTCGTGGCGGGGAGCACGGTCGTTGTGGCGGGGTATGGGTGGTGCGGGCGCGGGTTCGCGCTTCGGGCGCGTGGGGCTGGTGCAAACGTCATCGTCACCGAGATCGACCCGCTCAAGGCGCTCGAAGCGCAGATGGACGGCTACCGTGTCGCCCCGATGGCGGAGGCGGCTCGTGTGGGCGATGTATTCGTGACGCTGACCGGGAATACGCACGTGATTCGCGTGGAGCACATGCGAGCCATGAAAGACGGAGCGGTGCTCGCCAACTCGGGCCATTTCAACGTCGAGATCGACTTGGACGGTCTGAAACAGACGGCCCAGGGTCCGACGCGGGTGCGCGAGTTCGTGGACGAGTGGCGACTCGGCGGTAAGCGGCTCTTTGTGCTCGCCGACGGCCGACTGATCAACCTCGCGGCCGCCGAGGGTCATCCGGCGAGCGTAATGGACATGTCCTTTGCGAACCAAGCGCTGGCGGCCGAGCACGTCGTGCAGCACGCCAAGCAGCTCGGCAAGGACGTGCACCGTATCCCCCGTGAGCTCGATGCGGAGATCGCCCGGCTCAAGCTGGCGGCCATGGGCGTCGCGATCGACACGCTGACCCCCGAACAGCAGAAATATCTCGCTTCGTGGGAGATGGGGACCTGAGCGCGAATAACCAGATCCAGGTTCGGGTCGCGCACCTGGGGCTCGATCGCACGACCAACACGCCGGTCGTGATCCTGCAGGAGCAGGAGGGAGAGCGAGTGCTCCCGATATGGATCGGGCCGGCCGAAGCGAGCGCCATCGCCATGGAGCTCGCCGGCGTCAAGTTCGCGCGGCCGCTCACCCACGACCTCTTGAAGCAGGTGATCCTCGGCCTCGGCGCCGACCTGCGGAAGGTCATCATCACGCAGGTGAAGGACAACACGTATTACGCGGAGCTCCACATCTATCGCGGTGACGCGGTGATCCAGATCGATGCCCGGCCGTCCGATTCGATCGCCGTCGCGCTCAGGCTCAAAGCCCCGATTTACACGAGCGATAGCCTGCTCGCGCTGACCTCCGTGGAAACCGGCGAGCCCGGCGCCGAAGCAGGCGGGGGAGCGCCGGGCACGCCCGGCGGCGGCGCGCTCGATCCGGAAGCGCTGAAGACTTACCTACAGAACCTCAATCCTGAAGACTTCGGGAAGTTCACTCCGTAGCGCCGCCCTCCTGATCGCTCTCGCCGGCCTGAGTGGGGGCGGAGGTGCAGGGAGGGGACTTCAGGCGCAGCGGATCGTGGTCACGGGCCGGGTCCTGTTCGGAACCGGTGGACGACCCGTGGCGCGCACCTGGGCGGTGCTGCACCAGGTGTCGATGGGCGGCGGCGGCCAGCCGATCGATTCGACGCGCACCGACGCCACCGGCGCTTATCGGTTGACCGTTCCTCGAGCGGATTCGGGCTCCATTTACGTCGTCTCGAGCTGGCGCGCGGGGATCGCCTATTTCTCGGAGGCGGTCACCGCTCGGACCGGACCGAACGTCCGGCTCGCACCGCTGTACGTGTACGACACGAGCTCCGTCGGACCGGCCGTGCGAGTCGCGCGACGACTGATCACGGTGGCCAAGCTGAAGGGCGACCGCACGCGCGATGTGCTCGAGCTCGTCGAGCTCGAGAACCCGGGGACCGCGACGCGGATCGCCGCCGACTCCCTCCGACCCACGTGGGCCAGTGTGATTCCCTCGGTGGCCATTCAGTTCCGGGTGGGGCAGGGGGACATCTCGCCCCAAGCGGTCACGCAACGCGGGGACTCGGTGGCGATCTTCGGTCCCGTACCACCGCGCGACCGCAAGCAGCTGAGCTATACGTACGTGCTCCCGGCGACCGTGCGTCGCGTGAGCGTCCCGGTCGACCAGCCTATCGACGAAATGGACCTCCTGCTCGAGGACACGACCGCGGTCGTGACGACGAGGACGCTCGACTCGCTCGGCATTGAGGACATCGAGGGCCGTCGCTTCGCGCGATATCGGTCCACCGCGCTTGCGGCGGGCGCGCCGCTCGCGATCGCCTTCAGCGACCGGCGGTTCGCGCCCGAATCGCTCGTGCCCGTCATCGTCGGCGTGGCGGGCGTGGTCCTCGCGCTGGGATTCGTGGTTGCGCTCCGCCGTAAACCTCGATAGACTGAACTCCGTCGTTACAAGCGAATGGGGATTCACGGAAGCCGGTGCGAATCCGGCGCGGCCCCGCCACTGTAACGGGCATTGTGTAGCGGCTCGACGCCACTGAGATGTGCGGCAAGGCATGCTTTGCCCCTCTCGGGAAGGCGAGCCGCTCGCCCGGAGCCAGGAGACCTCTCTGTTCGCGCCACCTGCAGATCCCTCGCGGGAGGGATGGTGGCGCTGCGCATCTCGGCGCAGGCGCTCGCCCATCTCCGCACCGTCGGGGGTGGGCCTTTTTGCTATGCGCCGCTGGGCACATCGCACCCACCTCGCGGGTTTCCTCGCCTGCATCGCCGCGGCGTGCGGGACGGGGAACCGCGCCCTGCCGTCCGGCGGCATCACCGTTACCGATGACGCCGGTCGCGCCGTCACGCTGGCGCGTCCCGCCCGCCGCATCGTGTCGCTGCTTCCGTCGTTCACCGAGCTGCTGTTCGCCATGGGCGCGGGAGACCGCCTCGTGGGCCGCACCGCCTGGTGCGACTATCCACCCGCGGCGCTGGCTGTCCCCAACGTCGGCGACGGGATGCCGCCGAACATTGAAGCGGTCGCCGCGCGCCGTCCCGATCTCGTCGTCCTGTATCGCTCCGCGCAGAACGCGCCCGCCGCCTCGCAGCTCGAGCGCCTGGATATTCATGTCGTGGTCCTCGATTTGAATCAGCTCACGGATCTCGGTCGCGTTGCGCGGATCTTGGGCCGGCTGACCGGCAGGGAGCGGTCGGCGGATTCACTAGGGCAGGCGATGGACAGTGTCGCCTCCCAGCCCCCCGCCCCCAGCACCTATTCCCTCGCCTTCATCGTCTGGGACAACCCGCCCATCGTCATCGGCGCGGGGAGTTACCTCGACCGCCTTGCCGCGCTCGCCGGCGCCCGCAACGTGTTCCACGACATCGGCTCGCCCTCCGCCCAGGTCTCGATCGAAACGATCGCGGCACGCGATCCAGATTTCGTCGCGGTGCTCTCCGACAGCGCCACGCAGCCGAGCTTTGCGGCCCGCCCCGAATGGCGGGTCGTGCGGGCGGTGCGGCGCGGGCACTTCCTGCTGCTGCCTGGCCAGCTGTTCGGGCGCCCGAGCCCCCGCGTCGCGCAGGCGATACGTGAGTTGCGCAATCGCCTGAACGGAGAAGGGGGGGCGCCGTGAAGTACGTGGCGCTCCTCAGCGTCGCCCTGGCCACGGTCGCCGCAGGGCTGCTCCTCGGTCCCGCGAGCGTGCCAGCCGGCGAGTTTTTGCGCTCGCCAATCGTGTGGCAGCTCCGCCTGCCGCGCGTGGTGCTCGCCTACCTCGTGGGCGGCGCCCTCGGCGTCGCGGGCGTCGGGCTCCAGGCCCTCGTCCGCAACCCGCTCGCCGACCCATTCCTGCTCGGCCTGTCGGGCGGGGCCGGCCTGGGCGCCGTGGTCGCGATCGCGCTTCATCTCCCGGGTCCGTGGGCCCTCCCGTTGGCGGCGTTCGCCGGGGCGGTGGGCGCCATGGTGCTGGTCTATCGGCTCGGTCTCATCGGCGGGACCGGCGGGGCTGGGGGCGAGCTCGACCCACGCATCCTGCTTCTGGGTGGCGTGGCCGTGGGTGCGTTCGCTGCGGCCATCACGACCGCCCTCGTGTCGCTCGCCGAAGCCACCGAGCTGCGCAACGCCTTCTTATGGCTGTGGGGCGGCTTCTCGGCCGCGTCCTGGACCACGGTCCTGGTGATGCTGGTCTACGCTCCGCTGCCGCTTGCCGTGATCGCCGCGGCGGCCCGGCCGCTCGACCTGCTGGCGTTGGGCGAGGAGCCCGCGCAATACCTCGGCGCGGACGTGCGGCGCCTTAAGCAGCTCGTCTACCTCGCTGCTTCACTCTTGACCGCCGCCGCCGTTGCCATTTCGGGCGTGATCGGGTTCGTGGGGCTCATCGTGCCACACGTGTGCCGCCTGGTCTGGGGCCGGCTGCATCGCACGCTTATCCCGACCTCGTTCCTCACTGGCGGCATTCTGCTGGCTGCGGCCGACACGCTAGCCCGGACGGCTGTGGCGCCCCGCGAGCTCCCGGTGGGGATCGTCACGGCCCTCATCGGCGTGCCGCTCTTCGCGTTCCTGCTCCGCCGATGGACCGTGAGCTGATCGTCGCGATCTGCGACCTCACCTGCCGCTATGCGGACGCTCCGCGCGACGCGCTGCGCGAGGTCTCGCTCGAGGTCAACGCCGGTGAGTTTCACGCCGTGCTCGGGCCCAACGGCAGCGGGAAAACCACCCTGGTGCGCGCCGCGCTGGGGCTGCTGCGTCCGACCGGCGGGCGGGCGGAAATCCTGGGCCGCGCGGCCAGCGAGTGGTCGCGCCGCGATCTGGCGCGCGTGGTGGGCGTCGTGCCGCAGCGCGAGGATAATCTCTTCCCCCAACGCGTGCGTGAGACGGTGCTGCTCGGCAGGTACCCGCACCTCTCCCTCTTCGGGAGCGTGCGCGAGACCGACCGCGCCGCCGTCGAGCGGGCGCTCGTCGCGTGCGATGTCCGCGACCTGAGCGATCGCTGGCTCTGGACGCTCTCCGGCGGCGAGTACCAGCGCGTGCGACTTGCGCGTGCGCTGGCGCAAGAACCCCGGCTTCTCGTGCTCGACGAGCCGACCACGTCGCTCGACCTGCGCCACGAGATGGAGCTGTTCGAGCTGGTTCGTGAGCTGGTGGACGCGCGGCGCCTGGGCGCGTTGATGATCACCCACCACGTGAATCTCGCGGCGCGGTTCGCGGACCAGGTCCTTATCCTGGCCGATGGGCGCGCCGCCGCCCGCGGCGCACCCGCCGAGGCGCTCACGCGGGACACGGTCGAGCGCGTGTTCTCATGGCCGGTGGCGATCAAGCCGTTCGACGGCCGGCCGCAGATGATTCCCTTACGGCAGCGAAAGGACGCTCCATGAAGCTCAGCGTGCGCGCAGTCCTGCTCGTTCTCCCTCTCGCCAGGTCGCTCGCCGGCCAGACACCGAGCGACACTGTCGCACTCAACCCGGTCGTCGTGACGGCCACGCGCGTGCCTACCCCAGCGTCCGCGGTGCCGGTTGCCGTCACGGTGCTGCGTGGCAGTGACCTCGTCGCCAGCGGAATCCACACGGTGTTCGAGGCATTGCGCGAGGTCCCCGGGGCGGTCGTGGTGCAGACCGGCTCGTTCGGCGGGCAAGCGTCGCTGTTTCTGCGCGGAGGGCAGAGCAACTACGTCAAGGTGCTGGTGGACGGCGTGCCGGTGAACCAGCCCGGCGGCAGTTTCGATTTTGCGAACCTCACGACCGACAATGTCGAGCGCATCGAAGTCGTGCGCGGTCCCGTGAGCGTGCTGTACGGCTCGGACGCCGTGACCGGTGTCGTCCAGATCTTCACACGCCACCCCGCCAGTGTCGCCCGCACCGAGTTGAGCGCGCACGCAGGCGGTGGCACGTACGGAACGGCATCGTGGGACGCGGAGTCCATGGGCGGAACCGAGACCGCGAGCTACTCGCTGTCGGTATCCCGTTTCACGAGCGACGGGATGTACGCGTTCAACAACGAGTACCGCAATGCCGTGTTTTCAGGGCTCGTGCGTGTCGCGGCGGGCGATGGCACCGACGCGGTCCTCTCGCTCCGCTACCACGACAACACCTATCACTTCCCGACCGACGGTAACGGCAATCCGGTCGACCATAATCAGTTCAGCTTCGAGAGTGGCCCTACGCTCGCGTTCGACATCGGCCATGCCTTCACACCTCGGCTCGACGCGCGGCTGTTGCTGGCGGCGAACGAGACCGACGGTGGATTCGACAATCGCCCCGATAGTGCGGCGGACAGCACGCTGTTCCAGAATCTCGACAACGTGCGGCGTCTCAGTGCAGATTTGCGAGCCAACCTGCACCTGCCGTCGGGGACGGTGCTGACGGCGGGCGCCGCCCTCGAGCAGGAGCGCGACCGGAGCTTCAACGTGTGCAGCTCGTCGTTCGGCGACTGCACCACTCCGCCGATCGATTCCGCGCGCTGGAACGGCGCGTTCTACGCCCAGGCGGTCACGGGCCTCCTCGATGGCGTGGACCTGACCATCGGGGTACGGCTCGAGGACAATCAGCGGTTCGGGACCTACGCGACGTACCGCGTTGGCGTGGCCTACCGCCTGTCCGGCGGTACCCGCGTTCGCGCTACGGCCGGCAGCGCGTTTCGCGAGCCCTCGTTCTTCGAGAACTATTCGACGGGCTTCACCACCGGGAACCCCGATTTGAAGCCCGAGCACTCCCGCAGTTGGGAAGTGGGGCTTGAGCAGTCGCTCGCGGCAGGGCGCGCGAGCCTCTCCGCCACCTTTTTCGACCAGCGATTCCTCGATATGATCGACTATAACCCCAACGTCCCGGCCGGTTCGCCCAACTACGCCAACGTGGCGGCCGCCACCGCCAACGGCGTGGAGCTGGACGCCCGCTACGCTCCGGTCGGGTCGGTGTGGGCCGCCGCGAGCTACACGTATCTCCACACGGATGTCACGAACCCCGGCTTCGATTCAACATCGGGCGCCCTGCTTGCCCCGGGGCAACCGTTCGTGCGTCGGCCCAAACATTCCGGGCGGCTCGATGTGGGGTACGGGTTGACCGGACGGGGTACGGTCTCGCTGGCCGCGACCTACGTCGGTGAGCGGCTGGACCGGATCTTTCCGCCTTTCCCCGCTCCCCCGGTCCGCGTCCCGCTCCCGTCCTACGTGCGAGTGGACGGTGCGGCCCAGCTCGACGTGGTGCCGCCGCGTCACGGCACGCCCGGCCTCGCCCTCTCGGTGCGTGTCGAGAATCTGCTCGACCACGCGTACGAGGAAGTGAAGAATTTCCCCGCCCGGCGGCGCACGGTCTTTGTCGGGGGGGAGCTCCGCTTCGGTCGCCCGTGAGGGAAGTCGGGCGCATCGCTTCCCTCCTCCCCAGCGCGACCGAGATCGTTTACGCGCTGGGGTTGGGTGATCGCGTGGTAGGCGTTTCGCACAGCTGCGACTATCCGGCGGATGCGTGTACCAAAACGGTTCTCAGCCGTCCTCGCTTCAGCGCCGACGGGCTCTCAAGCGGCGCCGTCGACGCAGCCGTGCGCAGTGCGCTACAACGGTTCGGAGGCGTGTACGAAATCGACGCCGAGCGCTTGGCCGGAGTACGCCCTGACCTGCTACTGACCCAGGGCGTGTGCGAAGTTTGCGCGGTGCCGACCCACGACGCGCAGGCCGCGGCCGCGCGGCTCGCCTGCTGTCCCACGGTCCTTGCCCTCGATGCTCATGACCTCGGTGGCGTGCTCAGCTCGATTCGCGCGGTTGGGCGAGCCGCCGGCGTGCCCGCGCGGGCGGAACGGTCGGTGCGCTGCATCGAGCGTCGCATCGCGGCGGTGCAAGGGCGCGTCGCGGGTCGACCGGCAGCGCGAGTCCTGGCGCTCGAGTGGCTCGATCCCCCGTTCATCCCGGGGCATTGGGTGCCTGAGATGGTGGCGCTGGCCGGCGGATCGCTGCTCCGGGGCACGGCGGGGCGACCCTCGTTCGCGATCGGGTGGGAAGAATTGGCTGGGCTCGACCCCGATGTGCTCATCGTCATGCCGTGCGGCTTCAGTCTCGCGGCAGCCCTTGCCGACGCCGACCGCTACCGTGCCGCGCTCCGTGCCGTGGCACCACGAGCGATCGCCGCGGGAGGGGCGTTCGTCATGGACGCCTCGGCTCACTTCAGCCGGCCGGGGCCACGGGTCGCGGAAGGCGTGGAGCTCCTCGCCGCGCTCCTCCATCCTGCCGCGTTTCCAACCGCGGCGCTCGCGGGGAGGGCGGCGGTCTGGACGTAGCCCAGATACGGCAGCCCGTCGTGGTCGCGTGGAGCGGTGGGAAGGACAGCGCCCTCGCGTTGCGTGAAATCCAATGCGACGCACGCTACCGCGTCGCGGCGCTCGTCACGACCGTGACCACCCAATACGACCGTATCAGCATGCACGGTGTTCGCCGCACGCTGCTGCACCGGCAGGCCGAATCTCTGGGATTGCCCCTCGAGGAAGTGCCGATCTCGCCGGGCGCCTCGAACGACGCATACGAAGCTGCCATGCGCGCCACACTCGAGGTGCTCCGAGGGCGGATCACCGGGCTCGATACGGTCGTGTTTGGTGACCTGTTCCTCGGCGACATCCGCTCGTACCGCGAGCGCATGCTCGGACAGATCGGGATGCAGGGGTTGTTCCCGCTGTGGCTGCGGGACACACGGGCGCTGGCGCATGAGTTCGTTCGGATGGGGTACCGCGCCGTGCTGGTGTGCGTGGACACGACGCAGCTCTCGCGGGAGTTCGTGGGCCGTGAGTTCGATGCCTCGCTGCTGCACGACCTCCCGCCAGCCGTAGATCCGTGCGGCGAAAACGGCGAGTTTCATACCTTCGTGTATGCTGGACCAGGGCTCCGGCGGCCGGTTGAGCACGCGCGCGGGGCGGTCGTGCTCCGGGACAATCGGTTCGTATATTGTGATCTTGTGGATACCACTTCCCCATGAAGCGCGTTATCGTCTTCGCACTTGTCCTGGTGGCGGCCTGCAGCGACGCGCTCGAGCAGACGAGCTCGGCGGGCCAGGTGATCGGGGTCGTCAACTCCAGCGACCGCACCCTGTCGCTCATTTCCGCCACCGATTTCACCGTCACCACGCGCTCCTGGCAAAGCGGGAGCGCGAGCCCCACCACGATCGACGGGAGCGGCAACACGTTCGTCGTCCCCCTCGGCGCCGCGGACGCGGTCGGTGTCGATCTTCTGCTCGGGTCGTGCGGCGGCCCCGCCACCCTATGCCCCCAACCCGACTACGTCATCCCGCTCGCCCCGGGAGCAGGCGCAACGGGGGTCGCGATTCAGGACGACTCGATCGCCTGGATCGCCAACCCCAATGCCTACCGGGTGACACGCGTCAACTACCAGAGCAGCGACACCGCGACGGTCGCGGTTGGTGTGTACCCCCAGGCGGTCGCGATCATCGGTACGCGCGTGTTCGTCGTCAATAGCAATCTTGTGGGTGGCTCGCCGGCGGGTCCGAGCTGGCTCACGTCGTTCGATTGCTGTGGTGCCCGCACACCCGACTCCATTCCGCTGACCGGGACGAACGCGCGCTTCGCAGTCGTCGGTGGCGATAGCCTGTTGTATGTCGTCGACGCCGGTCACCCGGGCGCTGCGGACGGGAAGCTGTCGATCGTGGACCCGGTCAGCCGCACCGAGGTGGCGGTCCTGAACGGTCTTGGGGAATCGCCGGGTGCGGCCGTATTCCACCCGTCGGGGGGACGCCTGCTCGTCGCCTCGCTGACCGAGGGAATTCTCGAAGTGAACACGACGATCCGGAGCGTCACCCGTGGTCCGGGGAACGGCGTGAAGCCCGGGGGGCATGGCGTCTCGGGTCTCGCAATCGATCTCCGCGGGCGCGTGTACGCGGTCGATCCGGGGACGGGGGCGGGGGCGTGCGTCGCGGCGGGGACGGTGCACGTGCTGACTGCCCCGCCCAGCTATAATGAGATCAACGCCGTCCCGGTGGGCGTCTGTCCGGCGACGGCCGCGGTCGCCGCGACGCCCTAGCATGTCCCTCGTCACCACCCCTGCGGTCGTTCTCCAGACGTACCGCTACAGCGAGACGTCGAAGGTCGTCCGGTTGGCGACGCGTGACCTCGGTGTGCAGAGTGCGATCGCCAAGGGCGCGCTGCGACCCAACAGCCGTTTCGGCGCCGGGCTCGAGCTCCTGAGCGAGGGCGTGGCCCAGCTCTACTTCCGCGAGACCCGTGAGCTGCACACCCTCGGTGCGTTCGATCTCGTCAATCTCCGTCGCGACCTCGCCGCCGACGTGGGCCGCTTCGCGGGCGCCGCGGCCCTCGCGCAGGTCATGCTCAAGATGGCGCCCCCCGCCGCGCTCCCGGCGGCGTACGACGCGCTCCTCGCCGCGCTCGACGCGCTCGAAACGGCGTCCCCCGATCAGACCGATGCCACCGCCATTCGCGCCGTCTGGCGGCTCGTCGCGGTACTCGGGTTCGAGCCCTCGCTCATCACCTGCGTGCGGGACGGCGTCGCGATCGAGGCCGTGGGAGACGGTCCCGTGGCCTTCAGCGTGTCGGAAGGCGGCGCGTTATGCGCCCGCTGCACGTCTACGCTGGCCCAGCCGCCGACGCGGCTACCTCCACAGGCGTACCGCGATCTCCTCGCGCTGAATGATCCCGCGGCGGCCCTGCCCGTGCTCGATCTGCCTCATGCGGCTGCACACCGCCGCCTCGTCGGCCGCTTCGTCCGGTATCACCTCGGCGAGGCCGGCCCCCTCTCGGCCCTGGATTTCTGGGAGCGACGCTCGTGGGCTCCGACGCCCGTCCCGTCCGTCGCTTCGTAATCGGCACCGCGGGTCACATCGACCACGGGAAGACGGCGCTCGTCAAGGCCCTCACCGGAGTCGATACCGACCGGTGGGAGGAGGAGAAGCGTCGCGGCATCACGATCGACCTCGGCTTCGCGCCCTTACCACTGGGCGACGAGATCCAGGCGAGCGTGGTGGACGTGCCCGGCCACGAAGGGTTCGTGCGGAACATGCTTGCCGGTGCGACCGGGATCGATGTCGCCCTGCTCGTGATTGCCGCGGACGAGGGCATCATGCCGCAGACGGAGGAGCACCTCGCAATCGTGGAGCTGCTCGGCATTCGCCGCGGGATTCCCGTCGTCACCAAGCGCGACCTCGTGGACGCGGACTGGCTCGAGCTCGTGGAAGGCGAAGTGGCCAAGCGGCTCGCGGCGAGCCGAATCCGCTGGGAGCCCGCCGTGGCCACCTCCGTCACGACGGGCGCCGGGCTGCAGGAGCTGAGGGAAGCACTGGGGAGGGTCGCCGCCGACCTCGCCGAGCGCCCGGCCGACGATCTGTTCCGGCTGCCGATCGATCGCGTCTTCGCGGTGGCGGGGGCGGGCACGGTCGTGACCGGAACGACCTGGAGTGGCACCGTCGCGGTCGGGGACGCCGTGCGACTCCTGCCGCTTGGACGCGAGGCGCGCGTGCGCTCGATCGAGGTCCACGGCCAGGCCGCCGAGCGCGCCGTGCCGGGGCGGCGCACCGCGCTCGCGCTGGTGGGCGTCGATAAGAGCGAGCTGGCCCGCGGTCACGTGGCGGTAACCGGGCCGGGTTGGGAAGCGGCGACCGTGCTCGATACCGCGGTTGAGCTTCTGCCCTCCAGCCGCCGGCCGATCGCGTCTCGGACCCGGATACGGGTGCACCTCGGGACCGCCGAGGTCCTGGCGCGCGTGGCGCAGACGTCGGCGATCGTCCCGGGAGAGCGCGGGCTGGCGCGCCTGATCCTCGAAAGCCCGCTGGTGGCACGGGCTGGGGACCGATTCGTGGTACGCTCCTTCTCTCCCGTCACGACCATCGGCGGCGGCGTGGTACTCGATCCGTTTCCACCGGCACGGTCCCGATTACGGCGCCGCGGAATCGATGCGGGCCAGACCGCCGTGGCGCGCTTGTCGGCGCTGGTCGGAGAGCGCCGCCTCGAGGGAATCTCCATCGATACGTTGCCCGTGCGCCTCGGCGCGCCGCCACGGCGTGTGACGGCGGTCATCGCGGAAGCAGGGCGGGACCTCCTATCGTTGGGAGGTACCGTCGTCCAGCAGCACGCGGTGACGACGGAAGCAACGCGGCTGGTGGACGTGCTCCGGCGTCACCACGAGGAGCATCCGCTCGATCCAGGGATGTCGCTGCAAGCCCTCCGGGCAGCGGTGGGGGCGCCGGCGCCGCCCGCCGTCGTCGATGCCGTCCTGGACCTTGGCGCGCGGGCGGGAGGTCCGTTCGAGATCGCCGCGAGCGTCGCGCGCCTCCCCGGTTGGCGCCCCGCGCTCGACTCCCGTGCGGCCGATGCCCGTCAAAAGCTCGCCGAGCGGCTCGCTCAAGCGCGCTGGCAGATACCCACGGTCGCCGAGCTCGAACGGGAATTCCCGGGCTCTCCGGTACGAGCCTTGCTCTCGCATCTCGCGCGAGAGGGCGCCGCGGAGCCGATCGACGCCGAGCGGTACGCGGCTCGGGGGGTCCTCGCGGAGTTCCGCGCGGCGCTCGAGGGCGCGCTCGGCGAGCTGGGCTCGGCCACCCCCGCGGAGCTGCGGGATCGCTTCGGGCTCACGCGCAAGTACTTGATCCCGCTGCTCGAATGGGCGGACCGGCGCGGGGTGACGCGCCGGCGCGGCGATGCGCGGGTGCTGGCGAGGTTGACAGCCGGGAAAGGCGGATCATAGTATTGGATCAGCGCCCTAGCTTCATGGTATCATCAGCAACAAGGAGATTGCCCGGAATCAGTTCTTTTTGTTCGCACAGGAGTGACTGACGATGCGGTACGCCTGGGCCATACTGGGTCTCGGGCTCTTGATGGTGGGAGTGCAGGGGGGGTCGCGGTCGCTCGTCGCCCAGACCCCCACCTTCGAGTCCCAGCAGAATCGGTTCAATCCAGCGACCACGATTCCCTTCAAGGTCAGCGGGGAATTGTTCCTCAAGGGTCACCGCCCCGTCGTGTCCCTGCGGATTTACAACGTCCTCGCCCAGCTCGTCGCCATCCCGATCCTGCGGGGCACCGACAAGCCTCTCGACAGCCTCGCCTTGAGCTGCCCCACGACCCTCGGTTGCCGCTATAACGCGTACTGGGACGGCTACGTGGCCGGCAAGCCGGCGGCGTCCGGCGTCTACATCTACCAGCTCGTTATCGACGGCAGGCGGGTCACGAAGAAAATCGTTGTGAAGTAAGGACTTCTGCCAAAAAGGCACCTTTCCTGGGCACGGACGTTGCCCGGGTCGGCGGCCATGATAAAGCCAGATCGCTTGACGGTGAAGGCCTCCGAGGCCCTGCAGGAAGCAGCCTCGCTGGCCCGCGCGCGGGGCAACCCCGTCATCAACGACGCGCACCTCTTCCTGGCGCTGTTGTCGCAGGACGAGGGCATCGTCGTTCCGCTCCTGCAGAAAGCCGGCCTCAACGTCACACAGCTCGCTGCCGACACGCAGCGGGAAATCGAGCGGTTCCCAAAGCAATCAGGGAGCACCGCGGAGCCCACGCTTTCACGTGAGCTGTCGAGGCTGCTCGACCGCGCCGAGGAGGAGGCAAAGGGCCTCGGCGACGCGTACGTGTCGACCGAGCACCTCCTGCTCGCCCTCGCTCAGGAGAAAGGAACCACCGCCCGGCAGCTCCTCTCTGCGGCTGGTGTGGATCGCGACGACTTGCTCGCCGCCCTCCAGGGGGTCCGCGGCGCGCATCGGGTGACCGATCAAGAGCCTGAGCAGAAGTACCAGGCGCTCGAGCGTTTTGCTCGTGATCTCACCGAGCAGGCACGCAAGGGGAAGCTCGATCCGGTGATCGGCCGGGACGAGGAGATCCGGCGCGTGATGCAGGTGCTCTCGCGGCGCACAAAGAACAATCCCGTTGTGATCGGCGAGCCCGGCGTCGGCAAGACGGCGATCGTCGAAGGCCTGGCCCAGCGGATCGTCAACGGCGACGTGCCGGACTCGCTCCGCAACAAGCACCTGGTGGCGCTCGACTTGGGGGCGCTGGTCGCGGGCACCAAGTATCGCGGCGAATTCGAGGAGCGCCTCAAGGCGGTTCTGAAGGAAATCACCACGGCCGAAGGCAAGTACATCGTCTTCATCGACGAGCTGCACACCCTCGTCGGGGCCGGATCGGCGGAGGGCTCGGTCGACGCGTCCAACATGCTCAAGCCGGCGCTGGCCCGGGGTGAGCTGCACGTGATCGGCGCGACCACGCTGGACGAGTATCGCAAGTACATCGAGAAGGACGCTGCCCTGGAGCGCCGGTTCCAGCCGGTGTACGTCGGGGAGCCTTCGGTCGAGGATACGATCGCCATTCTGCGCGGCTTGAAAGAGCGTTATGAAATACACCACGGTGTACGGATAACGGATAACGCTCTAGTCGCGGCGGCGACGCTCTCCCACCGTTACATCACCGAGCGGTTCCTCCCGGACAAGGCCATCGACCTCGTGGACGAGGCCGCGGCCCGCCTGCGGATCGCCATCGATTCGCTCCCGCAGGAGATCGACGAGGTCGAGCGCAAGATCGTCCAGCTCGAGATCGAGCTCGCGGCGTTGGCCAAGGAGAAGGACAAGGCGTCCAAGGAGCGCCGTGCCAAGCTGGAAGAAGAGCTGGCGGAGCTGCGCGAGCGGTCAAACGCCATGAAGGCGCAGTGGCAGGCCGAGCGGGATGCGATCACGAAGCTGCAGGGGAAGAAGGCGGAGCTGGAGCAGCTGCGGGGCGAAGCGGACCAGGCCACGCGCCGCGGAGACCTCCAGAAGGCGGCCGAAATCAGCTATGGCCGGATCCCGGCGGTCGAGAAAGAGATCGCCACGCTGGAGAAGCGGCTGGCGGAAATCCAGAAGAAGGGAAAGTACCTAAAGGAAGAGGTCGATTCTGAGGACATCGCGGAAATCGTGTCGAAGTGGACCGGGATTCCGGTCTCGAAGATGCTCGAGTCGGAGCGGGAGCGCTTGACCCGCCTCGAGGAGGAGCTGGGGCGCCGCGTCATCGGTCAGCCCGAAGCGCTCGCGGCGGTCGCGAACGCGGTGCGCCGGGCGCGCGCCGGGCTCCAGGACCCGAACCGTCCCACGGGCTCGTTCATCTTCTTGGGCCCCACCGGCGTGGGGAAGACCGAGACGGCGCGGGCCCTCGCGGAGTTCCTGTTCGACGACGAAAAGGCCATGGTCCGGCTCGACATGTCGGAGTACATGGAGAAGCACGCGGTCGCGCGCATGATCGGTGCCCCACCGGGGTACGTCGGGTACGAGGAAGGCGGTCAGCTCACGGAGGCGATCCGTCGCCGCCCCTACGCGGTCGTGTTGTTCGACGAGATAGAAAAGGCGCACCCGGACGTCTTCAACGTGCTGCTGCAGATCCTGGACGACGGCCGGCTCACCGACTCGCAGGGGCGCACGGTGGACTTCCGCAACACCGTGCTGATCATGACGTCGAACCTCGGGTCGCAGTACATCCTCGAAATGGGGACGGAGAACTGGGAGCAAGTCGAGACCAAGGTGCTCGAGCTCTTGCGCCAGACCTTCCGGCCCGAGTTCCTCAATCGCGTGGACGACACGATCATCTTCCGGCCGCTCTCGAGCGACGACATCGCGAAGATCGTGGACCTGCAACTCGAGCGCTTCCGCCGGCTGCTCGCGGACCGCAAGCTCGGCCTCGACATCACGCCCACCGCCAAGCAGTTGATCGTCGCGGACGGGTACGATCCCGTGTACGGAGCGCGTCCCTTGAAGCGGGCGATCCAGCGATTGCTGCAGAATCCGCTCGCCCTCGCGGTCCTCGAGGGGCAGTATTCTGAGGGAGACCGTGTGCGGGTGGACCGTTCGAAAGATGGTAGTCGCCTGACGTTCGAGCGCGTTCCCGGGGGAATCACAGAGCCCGCGCGTGCCTAACCGCAGGGAGCGGGGAGCGGGGAGCGGTACGAGACGGTCACCGACCTTGGCTCCGCATGACCTCGCAGGCATGGCCGCGGCGCTCGACGAGGCGCGGGAGGCGGCGTCCGCCGGAGAAGTCCCGGTGGGCGCCGTTCTGTGTAGGGACGGGGTGATCGTCGCCCGCGCGCACAACGAGTCGGTCACCCGCGCTGACCCCACCGCGCACGCGGAGCTGCTCGCCGTGCAGCGGGCGCTCGCGGCCCTCGAGACCGACCGGCTGACTGAGTGTACGCTCTACGCCACCCTCGAGCCGTGCGCGCAATGCGCCGGCGCGATCGTGCTGGCCAAGGTGGGCCGCGTGGTGTTCGGCGCGCACGACCCCAAGGCCGGCATGGCGGGTTCCGTCGAGGACCTGTTGCGCCACCCGAGGCTGAACCATCGGCCGGAAGTGATCGGTGGCATTGAGGCAGCCGTGTGTGGCGAGATCCTGCAGGCGTTCTTCCGCGCGCAGCGTTAGCGCGCCGCGAGCTCCTCCACCAGGCTTCCCAACGCTTCCATCGCATCACCGAGCTGCGCGTCGGATAGGTACGGAGCCGGCCCGAGCCGCAGCATGTCCGCCCGGTAGTCCGCCCACACGCCCCGCTCTCGCAGCCCGCGGCACAGCTCTCCCGCGCGGGGCGTCTGGAGCGCGAGGAAGCCCCCGAGCTCCGGGAGGGTCACGGCGTGCTCCCGTCTGATGAAGGCGGGGTCGGGGTCGAGCGCGTCGAAGCGCGCCGCGAGCAGCCCGACTTGATGCTGGCTGACGCGCCGCAGGAGATCTGGGGTCACGCGATGCGCCTCGAAAAAGTCGAACACGCTCGCTGCCCGGTAATGGCTCGTGGGGTCATATGTGGCGCCCGCGAACCGAGCCGCCCCATCCCCGTAGCCGACCGGTGTCGCCGGCTCACCGCGAGCCAGTGACTCGAACTCGCTGAACCAGCCGGTGATCACCGGGCGCAGGGTGCAGCCGGATGGTATCCGCAGGAAGCAGTTCCCCTCGCCCAGCTGGCAGTACTTGTAACCGCCGCCGACCACGAACGCTTCCGCGAGCCCTTCGCGGTGGACCGAAACCGGAACGACCCCGAGCGCGTGGTAGGCATCGACCAAGAGCTCGGCGCCCACCTGGCGGCACGCGGCGAGCACGCGGCCGAGGTCAGGCACGAGGTGGGCGTTCTCGTACAGGACGGCGGAAACCAGCACCGCGGCGGTGCGGTCGTCCACGGCTCCGGCAAGTCGCTCGGCGAGCGTCCCGGCCGGCAGGGCAGCGACTTTGACCACGGTGATACCGGCCTCGGCCAGGCGGTCGAGCTGGCGGCGGATGGTGTGAAACTCTCCCGTCGTCGTCACGAGCCGGGGCCGCGCGGCGAGGGGCAGGGCGGAAAGCCAGCGTACCAGCAGCTCGTGCGTGTTCGCGCCCAGGGCGATGGCGCCCTCCGAGTCGTCGAGCAGACGCGCGAAACCGCGCCGGACCCGGTCGGCCATGGCGAAGGCGTGCTCCCACTTGTCGTCGACGTGCTCCGCCGCGTCGAGCCAGGCGCGCGCCTGGGCCTCGAAGCCGACGTCCGGCCACGCCTGATGCGAGTGGCCCGTCAGAAGCAGCCGATCCGCGACTCGAAAGCGGCGATAATGAGGCGCGAGGGCGTTCGGGGTCGCGTACAGCGCCTCCGGTGTCACGCGCTCACAGCTCCGTCCGGATCGCCCACAGATCGGGGAAGGCGGGTTTGTTCAGCGTCGTCTCGAGGTATTCGGCCCCGGCCGATCCACCCGTGCCCGGCTTCGTGCCGATGGTGCGCTGCACCATCTTCACGTGACGATAGCGCCATTCCATGATGCCTTCGTCCAAGTCCACCAGGCGCTCGCACACCGAAGCGACCGCGGGGTTCGTTCGGTAGATCGTGATCAATATCTGCTGGATCTCGCGCGAAGGCTCCGGCGGTCGTGTCACGTCTCGGCTGAGCAGCGATGGCGACACGGCGTACTGGTTCCGCACGAGGTAGGCGAGAAAGGCGTCCCAGAGCGTGGACTCGCGATACCGCGCCTCGAGGCGTCGACGCGCCTCGCTCCCTTCGGGGTAGCGCGCCACGGCCGCGGTGTTCTTCGTGCCGAGCACGAACTCGAGTTCGCGAAACTGGAACGACTGGAACCCGCTCCCGGACTCGAGCCGGTCACGGAACGACAGAAACTCGAGCGGTGTCATCGTCTCGAGTACGTCGATCTGCGCCACCATCACCTTGAGCACGGTGAGGATGCGCTTCAAGGTGTGCAATGCTCGCGGCGTGGCATTGTCGCGCAGCAGCTTCTCGAGATAGGCCAGCTCGTGCAACATCTCCTTGAACCACAGCTCGTACACCTGATGGATGACGATGAACAGCATCTCGTCGTGCTCGGGCCCGCTGGAGCGTGGCTGCTGCAACGCCAGGAGCTCGTCGAGCTTCAAGTAGCTGGCATAACTCACGGCCATCGGGTGCCCCTCAGGTGAACCGCGGCTTGTAGGTGTCGAGCGTCGAATACTGCGGTGGCCAAGGCAGCGCATACCCCATCTCGTGGGCGGCGTGGCGGGTCCAGTAGGGATCCCACAGGTGCGCGCGCGCCAGGACGCAGAGATCGGCGCGCCCAGCCGCGAGGATCGTGTTCACGTCGGTGTAGGACGAAATGTTGCCCACCGCCATTGTCGGAATCCCGACTTCATGACGCACGCGGTCGGCGAACGGCGTCTGGAACTGGCGCCCATACACCGGTTTCGCGTCGGGCACCGTCTGGCCCGCCGAGACGTCCACGATGTCGCAGCCGTGGGCCTGGAGGAGCCGGGCGATCTCGACCGCGTCGGCGGGTTCCGTACCCCCGGGAGCCCAGTCCACGGCGGAGATGCGCACGGAGATCGGCTTGCGCTCCGGCCACACCGTACGGACGGCATCGAACACCTCGAGGGGGAACCGCAGTCGATTCGCGAGCGCGCCGCCGTATTCGTCGCTGCGATGGTTGGTGAGCGGCGAAATGAAGCTGGCCAGCAAATAACCGTGCGCGAAGTGGATCTCGAGGATGTCGAAGCCCGCCTCATTACCCATGCGCGCCGCCCGCGCGAAGTCATCGCGCACGGCGTCCATGTCCGCCTGATCCATGGCGCGGGGGACTTGGCTGTGGGGAAAATAGGGGATCGGTGAGGCGGCGATGATCTCCCAGTTGCCCTCAAGGAGCGGCTCGTCCATCCCGTCCCATGCGAGCCTGGTGGAGCCCTTGCGGCCCGCGTGCCCCAGCTGCAGTCCGATCTTCGCGTCGCTGTTCGCGTGGACAAAGTCCACAATCCGCTTCCAGGCCGGCACGTGCTCCGGCTTGTACATGCCTGTGCACCCCGGCGAGATCCGGCCTTCGCGCGAAACGTCGGTCATCTCGGTGAAGACGAGGCCCGCACCGCCCAGCGCCCGCGTCCCGACGTGAACGAGGTGCCAATCATTGGGCATGCCGTCCACCGCGCAGTACTGACACATCGGAGACACGACCACACGGTTTACCAGCAGAAGGTCGCGGAGCCGGAACGGCGTGAAGAGGGGCGGCGGGGGCGGGCTGACCGGTACGGCCACGCCGCTCTGCTCGGCGGTCTGCGCGGCGAACCAGCGGTCCACGTCACCGACGAACTTGGAATCGCGGACCTGCAGGTTGTCGTGTGTGATCCGCAGGCTCCGCGTGAGCAAGTTGAAGGCGAACTGGATCGGCACGAGATCCATGTAGCGCTCCGTGTCCTCGAACCATTGCAGGCTGACTTGCGCGGCGCGCTGCAGGCTCTCGACGGCGGGTCGCCGCTCCGCCTCGTAGGCCGTGAGCGCAGCCGGGATGTCGCTCGTGGGCGCGCGCACGAGCGCCCGGGCCAGGGCGACGGCGTCTTCCATTGCGAGCTTCGTGCCCGATCCCACCGAAAAGTGCACGGTGTGCGCGGCGTCGCCCAAGAGCACCACGTTCCCGTGGTGCCAACGTTGGTTTCGCAGCGTGCCGAAGTTGCGCCACAGAGAGCGGTTCGTGAGCAGCCGATGGCCTTGGAGCTCCGCTCGAAACAACTTCTCGCAGAACGCGAGCGTCGCGCTCTCGTCCGCGCGATCCATCCCGGACGCCCGCCAGGTCGCTTCCGTGGCTTCGACGATGAATGTCGAGCCCTCGGGCTCGTACTGATAGGCGTGGACTCGCCACAGGCCGTACTGATCACGCTTGAAGTAGAACGTGAACGCAGGGAAGGGGCGGGTGGTACCGAGCCACACGTAGCGATTGGGGCGCCAATCCACGGTGGGCTCGAGCCGATCGGCAAACCGTCCGCGTACCACGCTGTTGAAGCCGTCGGCGGCGACCACGAGGTCGGCTCCCAAAAAGGCGTCGACGTCCGTGACCTCGGTGCCGATCTCGAGGCACACGCCAAGCGCCTCCGCGCGGCGGCGCAGGATCCCGAGAAGCGTCCGTCGCGACAGCCCGCTGAATCCGTGGCCGGTGGACGTGACCACCGTGCCGTTGAAATGGACGTCGATGTCGTCCCAATGATGGAATTGGCGGGCCATTTCGTCATGGGTCTCGCGATCGGCCTCCGCGAGGTTGTCCTGAGTCGCGTCGGAGAAAACGACGCCGAACCCGAACGTAGCCTCGAGGGGGTTCCGCTCGATCACCGTCACGTGGTGCGACGAATCCGCCAGCTTCATTTGGATCGCGAAGTACAGGCCGGCCGGCCCGCCACCTACCACGGCGATCCTCATGCTGTCGCCCCCGCCCGCTTCAGCAGCTGTCCGGCCACGATGAGGTGTTGAATCTCCGTCGTACCCTCGTAGATCCGCAGCGCCCGGACGGCGCGGTACAGCCGGTCCACCGGATGGGACGCGAGCACGCCGCGGCCCCCGAGGATCTGCACGGCGTCGTCCACGATCCGTTGCGCAGCCTCGGTCGCGAAGGCCTTCGCCATCGCCGCCTCGAGGGTCACGCGCTCCGCGCCGCCATCCTTCTCCCACGCGGCGCGGTAAGTGAGGAGCCGTGCGGCGGTGAGGTCCGTCGCCATGCGCGCGAGTTTTTCTTGAATCAGCTGGAACTCGCCGAGGGTGCGTCCGAATTGTTTCCGTCGGATGGCGTGCGCGACGGCCTCGTCCAACGCCCGCGTCGCCATCCCGCACGCGGCTGCGGCCACGGTCGCCCGTAGCCGGTCGAGGGTCGCGAGTGCGAGCTTGAAGCCGTCGCCCTCCGCGCCGAGGCGTTGGGTCGCCGCCACGCGGCAGTCGCGGAACGCGATCTCCCCGAGCGGATGGGGCGCGGACAGCACGAGGGGACGCACGAACGTTAGGCCCGGCGTGTTCGCGGCTACCACGAAGGCCGAGATCCCCTTGTTGCCTTGGGTCGGGTCGGTAGAAGCGAACACGGTGTAGAAATCGGCGAGACCGGCGTTCGAAATGAATGTCTTCGTGCCGGAGAGCACGTAGCCGGCGCCGTCACGCCGCGCGGTCGTTGCGATCGCTGCGGCGTCCGATCCGGCCTCGACCTCGGTCAGTGCGAAGGACGCCATGGCCCGGCCCGCGAGTGCCGCTGGGACCCAGCGCTCCTTGAGCTCGCGGTCGCCGGCGAGCAGAATGGGCACGGTGCCCAGCGCCTGCAGCGCGAACACGGCGTCGGCGAGCGGTGAAGCGGCCGCCAGCGCTTCCCGTACCAGGCACGCGGTGCGCAGGTCGAGGTCCCCGATCGGCGCGAGCCATCCCGCCTGACCGAGCCGACCCAAGAGCGCGCGCGCCTGAGCGCGTGCCGCAGCATCGTCCGGGGGCTCGGGGAGGGGAACGAGCTCCTGGACGGCGTACGCGGTCAACCGCGCGGCCAGGGCGACGTGGGAGTCGGTGAGAAAGGCGCGGACAGCGGTCGAATCAGGCACGGTCAGACGAATTTGGGCGTTCGCTTCGCCTTGAACGCCTCGTAAGCCTCTCGGAAGTTGGGGCTCCGCATGCACGCCGCCTGGGCCTGTGCTTCCGCCTCGAGCGCCGTGGCGAGATCCATGTGCGCCTCGCGATTGAGCGCGTCCTTCGTGACCCCCAGCGCGACCGACGGCCCCTGAGCCAGCTTCTCGGCGAACCCGCGGGCTTCTCCCAGCACGTTAGCGGCCGACACGACCCGATTGTAGAGGCCGATGCGCAGCGCGGTCGGGGCGTCAATGAAGTCGCCGGTCATGAGGAGCTCGGTCGCGTGCCCGAACCCGACTAGGCGCGGCAGGAGCCAGGCGGCGCCCATGTCAGCCCCCGAGAGGCCGACCTTGGTGAACAGGAACGCGATCTTCGCGGAGTCAGCAGCAATACGCACGTCGCACGCCGCGGCGATGACGGCGCCGGCGCCCGCGACCGTACCGTTCAAGGCCCCGACGATGGGCCGCCGGCATTGCCGCATCGCAAGGATCACGTCGCACGTGAGCCGCGTGAATGCGAGGAGCCCAGCGTCGTCGCGCGCGAACAGCGCGCCAATGATGTCTTCCACATCGCCGCCCGAGCAGAACGCACGCCCCGCGCCGGTGATGATCACCGCCCGGACGCCCGGCTCCGTGTCGAGCGCGCGAAACGCGTCCCGCAGCTCGCGGTACACGTCGAACGTCAGGGCGTTGAGCCGATCGGGGCGGTTGAGCGTGATGGTCGCGACGCCGGTGTGGGCGTCGGACTGGTAGAGGAAGGACTTGGGTGCGAGCGGCATGCGGAAGGATCTCCGGGTGTCGGTCAGGGCAATACGGCGGTCGCTTCGATCTCCACTGCGGCGTTCGGCTCCAGCAGCGCCTGCACTTGCACCAGCGCCATGGCGGGATAGTGCCGTCCCATGAGACGCCGATGGACCTCGCCGAGTGGTTTGAGGCTCGCGAGGTAGGTCTGCCGGTCGATGACGTAAACCGTCATCCGGCCGATATGCTCGGGTCCGCCACCCGCCGCGCGCACGACCTCCAGCACGCGCTCAAGCGCGCCGGCCCATTGCTCGACGAGCCCCCCCCCGCGCTCGGGAGCAGTCTGTCCGGCCACGAACAGTAGCCGCCCCCCGGCCGGCGCGAGCATGCCGTGGTTCCAGCCGCTCGGCCGGCCGAGCGCGTCGGGGTTGACGATCCGGAACGTCATGGACCGGTGCCTCCCTCGGCGATGACCACGGTCTCTCCGTTGGTCGCCCCCGCGTCTTCGCACAGCGCAAGCACGGCGCGCGCCACATGCTCGGGTGAGATCAGGCGGAGCTGGCCCGTGGTCGCGAGCGCCGCACGCAAGGCGGCCTCGGGTGTCATGGCGGTCTTGGCCGCGATGCGCGCCACCGACTCTCGCGTCATGTCCGTGTCGACGTACCCGGGGCACACGGCGTTCACCGTCACACCAGTCCCCGCGACTTCCGCCGCCACCGAGCGCGTGAACCCGACCACGGCGTGCTTCGACGCGCTATAGGCGGCGATATATTTGCCGCCGCCCAGACCCGCAACGGACGCGATGTTCACGACGCGGCCCCAGTGCCGCGCAACCATCTCGGGAAGAAAGGCCTGAGTGCAGAGGAAGGTGCCGGTGGCGTTCACGGTCAGCATTCGGTTCCAGTCAGCGAGGGTGGTCCGTGGCAACGGCGCCGAGTGGCTGACACCCGCGTTGTTCACGAGAATGTCCACGTGCCTGAGGTGGGTCTCGGCGGCGCGGGCGAGCGCCGCGACGCTCGCCGGGTCGGTGACGTCGCTCGCGACGGCCCACGCCTGCCCGCCAGAGGCGTTGAGCTCCTTCGCGACTGCCTCGATGGCCTCGCGCGTCCGGGCTGCGACCACGACGGCTGCTCCGGCGCGGCCCAGCGCGCGCGCCACCGCCCTCCCGATGCCCCGGCCAGAACCGGTGACTACGGCACCGCGGCCGGCGAGTCCCGCCCCCGCCCCCGCCCCCGCCCCCGCGCCCGCCCCCGTCACCGAGCGAGCTCCGCCAGCACGGCCTCCTCGAGGAGCCCGCCAAGGATCTCGATCGTGTGCGCGCCCTCGTCGACGCTTGCGTCGGCCGGTGCCCCGAAGTACGCGCGCAGCCCGCCCGCTGCCTCGAAGGTCGTCTGTCCCGAGCGGATGGCCGTGCTGAGCGAGCACGGGTTGGCGGGCAGCGACCGGCGGAGCGACTCGCGGACGAGCTCCGGGCGCGTGGCCATCACGATCGAGGTCTCGTATCGCCCAGCGTGACAGGCCCCGCTGCGGAATTCCTCGGTCAGGCGCTGAGCCCAAGGCTTCTTCGTGACATCGGGAAATACGATGCGCGCGCCAGTCTCGGGTCGAGTCTGAGTCGCCGCGGCCTCGATCGCGGCGAGGTGCGCAGGGTCCAGGTGCGCGTTCGCGATCGCGAGCACCCGGAGCCCGTGCCGCGCCAGGCTGCGCGCGAGGTCCACGAGCACCGCGGTCACCGTGGCGGGCCGCAACGACACCGTACCGGGGAAACCGGCCGCGAAGTCCGCGGCGGTGTAGGCGAGGGGCGGGAGCAACACCACGTCATGGCCGCGCGCAGCGAGCCGCGCGCCCGCGGAGCGGGCCATGGTCTCTGCGATGATCACGTCCGTCGAAAGAGGCAGATGCGGGCCATGTGCCTCGACGGCGCCGACGGGGAGGATGGCCACCGCCTTCGTCCGGTCGAGGTCGCGGACCTCCTCCCAGGTCAGGTGCGCGAAATCGAGGACCGCCATGGGTGGCTGAATCGTACCGGGCGAGGCGGTTGACCGCCAGGCGTCCGTGGTCGATATCTGTCGCGTGAGCTTCCAGCCCCCCGAGCAGTTCAACATCGCGGACTATTTTCTCGACGCCCGAGTGCGAGAAGGGAAGGGCGCTCGGCCCGCCGTGCTCACCGATGGCGACACGCTCACCTACGACGCGATCCAGGCGCTCGCGAATCAATTCGGCCACGTGCTCACCGAGGCCGGTGTGCAGCCTGAACAGCGCGTCATGATCGCGCTCCCCGACGGGCCGGAGTTCGTTGCGGCGCTGTTCGGGACGATCAAAATCGGCGCTGTGGTCGTTATGGTGAATCCGGAGCTCAAGCCCGACGCCATCGCATACCTCTACGGTCACACGCGCGCCCGGGTGGTGGTGGCACACCGGGACACCGCGAGCGCCTTCCAGGCCGCGGCGCGCGACGCTCGTGACCTGAAGGCGCTCCTGACAGTCGGCGAGAAGGATCTCGACGACCAGCTGGCGCGGGCGCCGCGAACACTGGATTCCTTCCCGACGCATCGCGACGATGCCGCCATCTGGCTCTTTTCGGGCGGGACCACTGGACGACCGAAGGTCGTCGTGCAGACGCACCGCTCGTTCGCGAACACCACCGAATGCTATGCCAGAGGGGTCATCGGCTACACCGAGCGCGACGTGACCCTCAGCGTGCCGAAGCTCTACTTCGGGTACGCCACGGGCTCGAACCTGCTGTTTCCGTTCGCGGTCGGTGCCGCGACGGCCTTGTTTCCCGAAGCCGTGACTGCGGACGTCGTGTTCGAGAAGATTGCCCGGTTCCGGCCAACGATCCTGATCAACGTGCCCACCATGATCAATCACATGGTGAGCCATCCCGCCGTGGCGACGAAGGACCTGTCGTGCCTGCGTCTTGCGACGTCGGCGGGCGAGCCGCTCCCGGTCGAGCTGTACCAGCGCTGGAAGCGAACGTTCGGGGTCGATCTGCTGGACGGCCTTGGCACCGCGGAGATGTGGCACATCTTCATCTCGAACCGTCCCGGGCAGGCGCGCCCCGGCACCCTGGGAACCGTCGTACCGGGCTTCGAGGTGAAAGTATGCGACGACGACGGGCGGGAATTGCCTGCGGGCGGGGTGGGAGCGCTGTGGGTTCGCGGCGGGTCGCGGGCGATCGGCTACTGGCAAGAGATGGAGAAGACCAAACACGGATTCCGGGGAGAGTGGTACGTGTCAGGCGACATCGTCCGGCGGGACGCGGACGGCTACTTCACGTACTGCGGCCGGGCGGACGACCTGCTCAAGGTATCGGGAAAGTGGCTCTCGCCACAGGAGGTCGAAAACTGCCTGTTACAACACCCGGCGGTGAAGGAAGTGGCGGTGGTGGGCGTCGTGGGGGAGCAGGGTTTGGTCAAACCGCACGCGTTCGTGGTGGTGAACGTGCGTCGCGACGGGCTCGCCGAGGAGCTCCAGGCCTTCGTGCGGGAGCGGCTCGAACCCTACAAGTATCCGCGCGAGGTAATCTTTGTCGACGCCCTTCCGCTGACCCATTTGGGCAAGGTGGACCGCGCGCGTCTGCGCGCCAGGTCCTAGCCCTGCGATTTTGGCGGCCGGCTTCGTTCCTCGAGCTTCCCGATGAGCTTTTCGATCTCGAGCTTCAGGCGCTTGAGCGCCGGGAGGAGCTTGGGCTCGATGTCGCGCTCGAGCTCCTTGCCTTCCTTGAGGAAGTCCTTCATGAGGTCGCGGAATCGATCGGCCAGCTCCCGCCAGGTCGGGATCTTGTTGACTTCCGGATCGCCGGGTTCGCGTTTCGTCGGCAGCTTGTTCATGTGAGGTGACTCCGTGCGTTGAGGTGCTCCGGGTGATACGGGTTCCGGGCGCCGGAGGGTTCAGCCGCGGCCTCCGCCCGGTGCCTCAAACCTGCCCTATGATGTCGCAAAAACGCCCTAGCTGCAGGGGCTCGCACACGATATGGTCGTGCGCGGGCGGGGCAGGGAGCGCTCCTCGGCTTCCCGCCCATCCGTCCCACTCGGGAGGTGGCTATGAGGATTACGCGGGTCGCCTGGGGTGTAGTGCTCGGCTTCGTTGCGCCGGCGGTCGGCGCGGCGCAAAGCGTGCGGCCCACGTTCGGTCTCGGCATCGGCCTCGCGGTCGCGAACGGTGCCTATCATTCAGATCAGAACGGCGACGGCTTCGATACGGGGTGGGTGGGATCGATGCTCGTTGGGTTCAAGATGCCCAAGACCCCGGTCTTCGTCAGGTTCATGGGGAGCTACAGTGAAAACGGCGCCAATGAACAACTGCAGGGGGACCTCACCAACACCTTCGGGCGGCCCACCGACGCAAAATATCACAATCTCGGTGGCACGCTCGACATCGGGTACGAGTTCGGGACGGGTTTCCGGCGCGTGTATATCTTCGGCGGCGGCGGCCCTTATCATGTTCGGCTCTCGGTGACATCCGGTGGCGCCACGTCGGACACGTCCGAGACAAAGTTTGCCTGGAACCTGGGCGGCGGGATCACCTGGGACGTCTCGAACATGGGGATCTTCCTCGAGGCGCGCTACGTACACGTGGCCGCGGCCTTCGGGCTTCCGGAGGCGACCTTCATGCCGCTTCAGTTGGGTATGCGCTTCGGCGGCCATTAGGCGGATCGCCCATCGCGCTCCGAACGTTGGTTCGTGCTGCAGCGGGCTGGTGTTATGTTCGTACGCCGGGATAGGTGGCCGAGCGGCTGAAGGCACACGCCTGGAGAGCGTGTAAACGGGTAACCGTTTCGTGGGTTCGAATCCCACCCTATCCGTGGAAGGCTATGTGACGGAGAACAGGAACAGACGCACAGACGCGGCAGTGGTGAACAGTGAGCAGTCGACAGGTGGGCCTACCTGATAGCTCTCGCTGTTCTCCTTCTGTGCGTCTGTGCGTCTGTTACTGTATTCTGTTCTCCAGCCGTTAATGGACAGGTGCGTGAGCGGTTGAAACGGCCGGTCTCGAAAACCGGTGTGCCCGCAAGGGTACCGTGGGTTCGAATCCCACCCTGTCCGTTACAAGCAGGCCCCGATGCCCTCGTTGGTCGCGGGTGCGACGGCCGCCGTGTTCACGAAGATCGCGCACGTGATCACCGGGTTGTTCAGATTGTTGTTCGTGATCGTCGCGCTCCAGCCGCCGCCGTTCACGGTGGGGCCGCTGAGATTATTGCCCGTGCTGGGGCAGAAGTTGACGGTGCCCACGGTCGGCGGCGTGGTGCACGAGATACTCCCGCTGTACTTGACCGAGTCGGCGAAAAACGCCTCTTCGGACGTGAGCAGGTTGCGCAGGTCCGATTTCATCGACGCGATGTACGCCTTCGACTTCGTGTTGGCGAACTTCGGGATGGCGATGGCAGCCAGAATCCCGATGATCACCACGACGATCAAGAGCTCGATCAGCGTGAAGCCCCTGCGATGCATAGCAGTCCCTCCGTGAGACCCGCACGCCGCGATGGGCCCCAGCAACGCGGTAGGCGATGTAGCGCAAGCCGCGTGCCCGGGTCCTCCTCGCACACCAAGCACTTAGACCGGCGAGAGTTGCGCTGTTCCCGGTCGTGGCCGGGCGCGTGCGCGTGCGCGGAGAAACCGCGCGTTCAGTGCGGAATGCAACAGCACGGATGCGCTTGCATGGAGCGGAGGCGTGTCACTAGAGTGGGGGGCGCTCACCCGCTCCCTGTGCCCGTACCCGGAGGCTTCGATGCAACGGACGAAGGCTTGGTTCGCCGCCGTGATCGCGGTCTTCGCGCTCGCGTGCGGCAAGTCGGCCGAGAAGAGGCTCGCGGAGGTGCGCGAGTGCAGCCGCATCACGATGGACGCCAAGGGCGCGGCCCAGTGCCTCGTCCTCCAGTACAAATGGAAGTCGCCCCAGGCGCTCGCGGCAGCGACGAGCTACCAGCAACAGCAGGATTCCGTCGCTCAGTCGCGGGCCGACTCCGCCTGGACCGCCGACGCCGGGCGCCATAAGAAGGAAATGGAGACGTGCGCCAGGGATCCGTCGGGCGACGTGGCGCGTTGTCTAGTGGGGTTCGGCTGGGCGGACGCCCGCGCGTCGGCGACGGCGGATTCGCTGTGGCGGCACGACGCGGGCGAACACCGCCAGGAGGTCACCCGGTGCACGCGCCAGCGCCAGATGCAGGCGGGCGCCTGCCTCCAGCTCTACTACAAGTGGAGTCCCGAGCGGGCGCTGGCGGTGGACGACTCGATCCGCCGCGCTCACCTGCGGTAGTGGACTCCCCCCACGCCGTGCTCATCGCTGCGGAGCTTCAGCCGTTCCTCGAGCCCGACCAGCTGGTCGGGCTCGACGTTACGTGGCTCCCCAGCGCCGAGCCGACGCCGAAGGGCGACTTCGTGGCGATCGTCCCCCTGTTATCCCGCTGGGTCGGCGGCACCGAGCTCAAGCGGCTGCCCAAGCTCAAGGTCGTGGCTAACTGCGCCGTCGGGCACGACAACGTGGACGTAGTCGCCGCGGAGATGCGGGGGGTGAAGGTGACCAATACCCCGGACGTCCTCACCGATGCGACGGCCGATCTCACCTGGGCGCTCATCCTCGCGTGCGCCCGGCGGGTGGTGGAAGGGCACGACGTGGTGAACAGCGGCCAGTGGACCGGGTGGCACCCGACGCTCCTGCTCGGGATCGAGCTGCGCGGCCGGACCCTGGGGTTGTTCGGAGCGGGCCGGATCGGCCAGGCGGTGGGCCGGCGCGGGGTCGCGTTCGGGATGCGCATCATCTACGCCGCGCGCAACGCGCGCCCGGAGTTCGAGCGGGACACCCGGGCGGAACGCGTCGAGCGGTCGCGACTCCTCCGAGAGAGCGACGTGTTGTCCCTGCACGTTCCTTCCCTGCCCGAAACCAAGGGAATGATCGACAGCGACGCGCTCCGGCAAATGAAGCCCACCGCGATCCTGATCAACACGGCGCGCGGCGATCTGATCCGCGAGGAGGCGCTCGCCGCGGCGCTCGAGGAGGGTCGGCTGGGCGCGGCGGGCCTCGACGTGTACTCCGACGAGCCCGCGATCCATCCTCGGTTGCTCGCCGCCCCACGCACGGTCCTGCTCCCGCACATCGGGAGCGCCACGCACGAAACGCGGCGCCAGATGGCCGCGATCGCGCTTGCGAACGTTCGTGCGGTCCTCAACGGAGACGCGCCGTTGACCCCGGTGTTCCGGTAGTTAGCTTCCAAGCTCGAGATGGGCCGGCCTGAACGCACGATCCTCCTGGACGCCCGCGCCTTGTCGCGGGCGCTTCAGCGTATGGCCGTGGAAGTGCTCGAGCTGACGCATGGCACCGCCGATCTGGTGCTCATCGGCATCCAACGGCGCGGTGTGGAGCTGGCCGAACGGATCGCGACGCTCATCGAGAAAGACGAGGGCGTAGTCCTCCCCCGCGGCGCCCTCGATATCACCCTCTATCGCGACGACCTCGAAACTGTCGGGCCCAAGCCCGTCATCGGCGAGACTCGGATCCCCGGCGACCTGGACGGCAAGCACGTGGTGATCGTCGACGACGTGCTCTATACCGGACGGACCGTGCGCGCCGCGCTCGACGAGCTCGCCGACTTCGGGCGCCCCAAGCGGATCTCTCTATGCGTGCTGGTCGATCGGGGCGGGCGCGAGCTCCCGATCCAGCCGGATGTCGTTGGCAAACAGGTGAAAGTGAGTAGCGGGGAGCGGGTGGACGTGCTCGTCGAAGAGCTGGACGGAAAGGATCAGGTCGACCTGGTGAGCGGTCCTCGATGAATCCCGTCCTGGGGAAGGATCTCGTCGGCCTCGAGCACCTCACACCGGAGCAGATCCGGCTGGTGCTCGACACGGCCGAGCCGTTCAAGGAAGTCTCCGAGCGGCCGATCAAGAAAGTGCCGGCGCTGCGCGGCAAGACCATCGTCAACCTGTTCTTCGAAGCATCCACGCGTACGCGGATCTCATTCGAATTCGCGGAAAAGCGCCTGTCGGCCGACACGGTGAACGTGGCGGCGAGCGGCAGCTCCGTGCAAAAGGGCGAAACGCTGGTGGACACCGCCCGGAATCTCGAGGCGATGCGCATCGATATGGTGGTGATGCGGCATCCCTCATCCGGCGCGGCCGATTTCCTCGCCCGGCGCATCCGCTCCAACGTCATCAACGCGGGCGACGGCAAGCACGAGCATCCCACGCAAGGACTGCTCGACCTGCTCACAATTCGCGACAAACACGGCAAGGTGGAGGGCATGAAGGTCTGCCTCGTGGGCGATGTACTGCACTCCCGCGTGGCACGGTCGAATATCTGGGGCCTCCTGAAGATGGGCGCCGAGGTGGGGGTCTGCGGTCCCGATACGCTGATGCCGCGCGGCATCGAGGAGCTGGGCGTCTGCCGGTTCCGCCGCATCGAGGAAGCGATCGAATGGGCGGACGTGCTCAACGTCCTGCGGCTCCAGCTCGAGCGCATGGAGAAAGGCTTCATCCCGAGCGTGCGGGAGTACTACCGCGTGTTCGGCGTGACGCTCGAGCGGCTCGACAAAGCGCCACGGCAGTTGACGATCATGCACCCGGGACCCATGAACCGCGGTGTCGAGATCGATTCGCGCGTGGCGGACGGACCCCACAGCGTCATTCTCGACCAGGTCACCAACGGCGTCGCGGTCCGGATGGCGGTGCTGTACCTGCTGGCGGGCGGGCGACCGGAATTAGCGGACGCGGCCAAGGGCCCCGGGGGAGGCGGAGGGTCCGAATGAATCGGCCGCTGCTGCTCCGTGGCGGTCGCGTAATCGACCCGAGCCGCAACTTCGACGAGCCGGCCGACGTGCTGATCCAGGACGGGAAAATCGCGGCCGTCGGCCGTGGGGTTGGGGCGCCCGACGGCACCGATGTGCGTGACGTGCGCGATCACGTCGTCGCCCCGGGGCTCGTGGACGTGCACGTGCACCTGCGCGAGCCGGGGAACGAAGACGTGGAAACGGTCGCGACCGGGGCACGCGCGGCCGCCGCGGGCGGGTTCACCGCGGTCTGCGCCATGCCGAACACCGATCCCGTCACGGACAATCAGGCTGCCGTGGGATTCATCGTGCGGCAGTCCGTCCGGGCCGGGCTCACGCGTGTCTACCCGATCGGCGCCATCTCGGTCGGCCAAAAGGGCGAGCGCCTCTCCGAGTTCGGCGAAATGGTGGGGGCGGGCGCGGTCGCCGTTTCCGACGACGGCAAGCCGGTCGTGTCCAGCCATCTCATGCGCACCGCCCTCGAGTACGCCCGCACATTCGACATCCCCGTCGCCGATCACTGCGAAGAGCCCACACTCGCCGACGGCGGTGTGATGCACGAGGGGCTCGTGTCCGCCCGCCTGGGGTTGAAAGGGATCCCGTCCGCCGCCGAGGAGATTATGGTCGCGCGCGATGCCATGCTGGCCGGGCTCACGGGCGGCCACGTCCATTTGTGCCACATGTCCACGCGCGGATCCGTAGAGGTCATCCGGAGAGCGAAGGAGCAGGGCATCCGCGTGACGGCGGAAGTCACGCCGCATCACCTCGTGCTCACCGATCGCGCTTGCGAGCGCTACGATACCCACGCCAAAATGAATCCGCCCCTGCGCGAGGCGGCGGACGTCGCCGCGCTGCGCGCGGCGCTCAAGGAAGGGGTCGTGGACTGCATCGCGTCCGATCACGCGCCCCACGCCTACGATGCCAAGGAAGCCGCGTTCGACGATGCTCCCTTTGGGATCGTCGGCCTCGAGACGGCGTTCGGGGTCGCTTACACGGAGCTGGTGGTGAGTGGCGTCCTCACCCTCCCCGAGCTGCTCCATCGCATGAGCACGGCGCCGGCCTCCGTGTTCGGGCTGCCCGGGGGGGGGACGCTGGGGCAGGGAGCCGTCGCCGACATCGTCGTTCTCGATGTCACCGATCCCTGGACCGTGGATCCTACCGCGTTTTGCTCGAAGAGCCGCAACACGCCGTTCGCCGGCCGGGTGCTGACGGGGCGGGCGACGCTCACGCTCGTAGGTGGCAAGATCGTCCATCAAGTCGAAGCGCCCGTCCCCCGGTGACCGCCAGCGCCATCGCCCGGCGGATGGCTCAATGCTGTCGGCAGCTGGCCGAGCGGGGGCTCATCGCGGGGCAGGACGGCAACCTTTCGGTCCGGCTGGGCCGGGATCGAGCGCTCGTGACGCCGAGCGGCGTCATCAAGGCCCTCGTCGGGCCGCTCGACATGGTGGAAGTGGACCTGGGCGGTCGCAAGCGGCGCGGGCGCCGCAACCCCACGACCGAATTGGACTTACATCTTCGAATTTTGACGCGACGGCCTGACGTGGGCGCGGTCGTGCACGCCCATCCCCCCGTCGCGACCGCCTTCGCGGTCGCGGGACAAACGTTTGACACATTTGTCCTGCCGGAACTTATCTTGCAATGCGGGCAGGTCCCGCTCGTCCGTTATGGGACACCGGGCACGCCCGAGCTGGGGGACCGCCTCGAGCCGCACCTGGCAGGCCAAAACGCCTGGCTCCTCGCGAACCACGGAGCGGTGACGGTGGGGCCGACGCTCGACGCCGCGTGGATCCGCATGGAGAGCCTGGAGCATGGGGCGCGCATCATCTGGGCGGCGCGGGCGCTGGGGCAAGTGAACGAATTGACATCGGACGCCGTGGCGCGCCTCGAGGAGGGGGCGCGTCGAAAGCGGACGCAACAGGAGCCGGATGCCTAAGGGAGCGTCGAAGAGCACCGTCATCATCCAGCGCCTGCTGGAGGAGCGGCGCCAGTACGAAGCCTGGCTCGCCCGCCTGAACGACTCGGCGGACGCGACGCCCGGACACGTCCGCGCGCGGGTTCGCTCCGACTACGAAGCCCGTCTCGCCGCCGTGACCGAAGAGCTCCGGGCGCACGCCGAGAGCGCGCGGCAGGCCATCGAAGAGAAACGTCATCTCCGAGGCGAGCTCCAGAAGAAGGAGACCCGGGCGGGGGAGAAGCTCACCGAGGCGGAGTTGCGTCATTCCGTCGGCGAATACGACGAAGGACAGTGGACCCAGGTCCACGCCGATATTCTTGCGGAGCTCGTCTCGGTGCGCGAGGACCTGCAATCGGTCGAGGCGGATCTGCAGAAGCTCGAGGAGCTCGACGCGCTGGTGCGGAACAAGCCGGTGCCGCCCCCCAGGACGGTACCCGCTCCGGCCCCGGCAGCGCCTGCGGCACCCCCGGCCCGTTCCCCCCAGCCGGTCGCCCCGCCGCACGAGGATGAGCTCGCCTTCATCAAGTCGGTAACCGATGATGACAAGACGGCACCGTCTCCGCGACGGGCCAGCGGGGCGCAGTTTCAACCGGTGATTCCGGCCGATACGCCGACGGCCAACCCGAACGTCCCGCGCGCGGCGAACCCAGTCCCGGCACCGATCGTGCCCGAGCCGACCGACGAACAGAATCAGGATCCGGAGGGCGATAAGACGCTGCGTTGCCGCGAATGCGGCACGATGAATCTGCCGACGGAGTGGTACTGCGAGCAGTGTGGCGCCGAGCTGGCCGCCGTCTAGTCCTACTTCTTCAGTTTCCCCACCACCGCGGCCAGGCGACTCTTATGCCTCGCCGCATTGTTCGGATGAATCAAGCCTTTGCGGGCCGCGCGATCGAGCAGCTGTGAGGCGAGGCGATACGCGCTGCTGGCCTGCTCCGGCGTGGTGGCGGCGCGAACGCGTTTCAGCGCCGTGCGCAGCGCGGAGCTCTGCGCCCGGTTGCGTTCATTGCGGGCGCGTCCCTGGCGCATCGCCTTCTTCGCGGACTCGATTCTCGGCACGACACAGCCTCCCGTGAGGCGCGGAAGATAGAGGGTAAGTTAAGGTCGGTCAAGGCACTACGCTGTTGACCCGGCCCCCGGCCGCCCGTTATCTTTGGCCGTCACCGACCCCGAGTCGAGCCATTTCGTTCGAAATTCTCGTCTGGGCCCCGGTGCTCCTCTTCTCAATCGTGGCCCACGAATATGCGCACGCCGAAGCAGCCTATCGGCAGGGCGACGATACCGCCTACATGCTCGGGCGGCTGACGCTGAACCCCGTCAAGCACATCGATCCCTTCATGACGGTGCTGCTCCCCCTGTTGCTCTGGCTGTCCCATGCTGGATTCCTGTTTGGAGGCGCCAAACCGGTGCCGGTCAATCCGCGGAAGTACCGTAACTATGTCCGCGGAGATGTGATCGTCTCGCTCGCCGGAATCGCGACGAACCTCGCATTGTTCGTCATTGCGGCCGTGCTGTTCGCGGCCTTTGGTCTGCTCGCGTCGGTCGTTCCGGCGCTGACGGGGACTCTGGAAATCCTGCAACGCATGATGGCCTACGGGATGCAGTGGAACCTGGTCCTCGCGTTCTTCAATCTCATCCCGCTGCCGCCGCTCGACGGCAGTCACGTCTTCTATCACTTGCTTCCTCCCGGGGCGGGGATGAAATACCGCCAGTTGTACGCGCTGGGCATGGTGCCGCTGTTCCTCGTCATTTGGCTCGCACCCGCGCTGCTCACGCCGTTTCTCTGGCCCGTGCGCCAGCTGCTGGCGTTGGGATGGGCCCTGGTGGGCGGGTACGCGCTGCCCGGGTCGCAGCTGACGCTATGACGACACCGGTACCCGTGATGGGTGACGCGAACGGATTCGTCGTCGAGCTCGAGCAGTTCTCAGGACCGCTCGACCTCTTGCTGCACCTCATTCGCGAGGACGAGCTCGACATCACCGATCTGCCGATCGCGAAGATCGCCGATCAATTCCTGGCGGTGATCGGGGAGCTGGGGCTCAATCAGGCGGCCGACTATCTCGAGATGGCGGCGCGACTGCTCCGCATCAAGGCACAGATGCTCCTGCCACGCCGGGCGGGCGACGACGAATGGGAGGATCCGCGTGCCGAGCTGGTCCGGCGACTGCTCGAGTACCAGCAGATCCGCGAGCTGGTGGAGTGGCTGGGCGCTGCCGCGGTGCGTCGGGCCGAACAGTTCGGACGCGGGTTCGCTCCCACACCGGCCGCACCGGCCACGCCCGCGCCGCTCGTGATCGATCTGAACGACCTCCTTGCCGCCGCCGAGCGGGTGATCGCGCTGATCCCGGAGCCGGTCCTGCACCGGGTGGTACCGCGCCCGCTCGACGTCGAGGGCGCCACCGCCCGGATCGAGGAGCTGCTGGCGCGGCACGAGGCGTTCGGTTGGCTCGAGGTGGTCGGGGAACGCCCGACGATCGTCGACGTCCTGTCCACGTTCATCGCGCTACTCGAGCTCGCGAAGCGCGGCGCCCTGTCGGTCCGGCAGGACGGGCCCTTCGCGCCGATCCAGATCCGCCGTGAGTCCCCTCGCCCAGCTGCTTGAGGCGGCGCTGTTCGCCGCCGCCCGGCCGCTCTCGGTCGAAGAGCTGCTCGCCCTCGAGCCCGAGGCGGGCGCGGCGGCCGTGGACGCGGCGCTCGTCGAAATCCGGGACACGTTCGTCGGCGGGATTCACGGGATCGAGCTCGTGGAGATCGGTGAGGGCTGGCAGTTTCTCACGCGCCGCGACTACGCCGAGGCGATCGAGCGCGCGGAGTTCGCGGTGCGCCCACGGCGGCTGAGTCCCGCCGCGCTCGAAACCCTCGCCATCATCGCCTACCGTCAGCCGGTCGGGCGTATCGAGGTGGACGAGATCCGTGGCGTCGATTCCGGCGCCGTGATCGACAAACTCCTCGAGCGGGGGCTGGTGGAGATCGTGACACGGGGCGAGGGCCTCGGACGGCCGCTGCTCTACGGCACCACGCCGCAGTTCCTCGAAACCCTGGGCCTCAAGGACCTGGAGGAGCTGCCGCGGCTGGACGAGCTGCAGGTGGCCCTCCGGCCGCCCGCACCCGCCGAACCCGAATGACGCTCATGCGCCTGCAACGCGCCTTGGCGCGTGCGGGCGTGACGTCACGCCGCAAGGCCGAGGAGTTGATCCGCGCGGGCCGCGTGCGCGTGGACGACACGGTCGCCACGCTCGGGATGAGCGCGGACCCGACGCGGCAGCGAATCACCGTGGATGGCCGGGCGGTACGCACCGCGCGTGGGCCGGCGACCTGGCTCGCGCTCAACAAGCCGGTGGGCTATGTCGTGACGCGCGGTGATCCGGAGGGACGGCGGACCGTCTACGACCTTCTCCCCGACGTCCCGGGCCTCACGTACGTCGGGCGCCTCGACGTCATGACATCCGGGCTGCTGCTTCTCACGACCGACGGAGCGGCGGCACACCGGCTGATGCACCCACGGTTCGCCGTTCCTCGCACGTACTGGCTGCGCGTCCACGGCAAGAGCGCGGCCGACGTGCAGACCGCGTTGACGCGGCCGCCCGTCATCGACGGCCGGCGCGTGCGCGTGCTCGACTTTCGCGTTCGCGTCGTGGAGCGGAGCGTGGAAGTCGAGGTGACCCTGGCGGAAGGGCGCCAGCGCATCGTCCGGCGGCTGGCGGAAGCGCTGGGGCTCAAGGTCGAGTGGCTCCACCGTGTGTCCTATGGGCCGGTGCGTCTCGGCCGGCTGGCCGAAGGGAAGTACCGGCGGCTGGCCGCTCACGAAATCGAGGCGATTGAGCGACTGCATGAACCTGCGTGACCGAACGGTCATGATCCTGGGCGGAAGCGGCCTGGTGGGGCACGCCGTTGCGAGGCGGCTGCTCGGCGCCGCGCCCAGCCGGATCATCCTCGTCGCCCTGTTCGAGGACGAGGTGAAGGCCACCGCCCGCGCGCTCGATCCGCATCGTGGCGGCACGGCCATCGACGTTGAATGGGGAGACCTGTTTCTGCCCGCGAGTCTCGCCCGACTCGAGCGCGGGGCCGTCATGGCCGACCCGGCGCACCGGCGGCTGCTCGTGAACGATCTGCTCGGTGAGCTCACCGAGGACATTCTGCACCGGAGCTTCCTGTATCAGCTCCTCACCACCCATCGACCCGACATCGTCATCGACAGCGTCAACACCGCGACCGCGTTTGCGTACCAGGATGCCGAAAAAAGCGCGCAGGCCCTTCTCGAATCGGCCGGCCGTGGACAGGTCGATCGGGCGACGGTCGAGCGCCACGTGCTGTCGCTCACCATGCCGCAGCTGATCCGTCACGTGCAGATCCTGGTCGAGTCGCTCAAGCGTGCGGAGACCGGCGCCTACGTGAAGATCGGGACGAGCGGAACGGGCGGGATGGGCTTCAATATTCCGTACACGCATTCGGAGGAGCGTCCCAGCCGCCTCCTCCTCACGAAGTCCGCCGTGGCGGGCGCGCAATCGCTGCTGCTCTTCCTGCTCGGCCGGACACCCGGCGCTCCCGCAACCGTGGAGATCAAGCCCACTGCGACGATCGGATGGCGCGAGATCGGCTTCGGCCCGATCCGGCGCAAGGGGAAGCCGATTGCGCTCGTCGATTGCCCGACCCCGGTCCCGCTCGATCAGGCATTTACGCCCGACGCGCACCCCTGGCGCGAGCTTGGCCAGACCCTGGAGGGCGCGTATATCGACGTCGGAGAGAATGGCCTGTTCTCGCGCGACGAATTCGAAACGGTGACCGCGCTGGGGCAAATGGAGTTCATCACGCCGGAGGAGGTGGCGGACTACGTGATGATGGAGCTCGAAGGGCGGCCGACCGGACGGGACGTGGTCGCGGCGCTCGACGCCGCCACCGCCGGCCCGACGTATCGCGCGGCGATGCTCCGGGGCGCGGCCCTGGAGCGGTTGCGCGCGCTCGAGGGCGAAGCCGGGCGCCGCGCCGTGGCGTTCGAGATGCTCGGACCGCCACGGCTCACCAAGCTGCTGTGGGAGTCGTACCTGTGTGCGCTGCTCCGCCTCACGGTGCGGGCCCTGGCGGACTCGCGGGCAGGAGAGCTGTCGGCCGCCGCCCACGCCCGGATCGAGCGGGACACCGTATTGCGGAGTCATATTCTGTCCGTGGGCATTCCCATCCTCACGCCGGATGGCGATCGGGTATACCGGGGGCGGCAGGTCGCGGTCCCGGGCGACGGTCGAGACCCGCGCTCCGCGGCGCCTCGGGGGTGGGTGGATCTGCGCCCGGAGCAGTTCGGGGGCTGGATCACGCGGGCGCGCGAGATGGTGGCGCAGGCCGAGCGGCGCGCGCGCTGCTCGACCGAGTCCGGGAGCGGCGTGGACTGGACGGCGATCGGCGCGGACGATCCGATCGAGCCCGCGCGCTTTGCCACGTGGGTCTTCCGGTTCGAGGACCGGGGAGAACGGATCAAGCGCTGACCCCATGGGAGTGGAGAACGCAGGAGTCGAACGCGCCCTCGGCGCCATCGGCACGACGTTCCGCCTGACGCGCCTCTATCCGCCGTCCCATCCGGCGGTCATGGAAGCGCTCCGGCAGATCGGCGAGACGTTGCCGCCCCTCGCCGCGCTCGGCACCCTGGAATGGAAGGTGGGAGTCACGGGGCTCCACTGGCACGGCCAGCACCTGCTGCCTCGCAATGCGCAGATCGCCCAGCTCGCGGGCCTGCTGTACGCTCGGGGGATACGCGCCGTGACGCTCAATCCCGGGATGACGCCCGATCACGTCCTCGCGCTCTTTCATGTCGCGACCGGGGCGCTCCCCCACGACGACGCGACGCTCGGCCGGATCACGCTCGCGCTCGGTCGCCGCTCGGCCACGCGCCTCGACCGGTTGCGCGCGCCGACGCCGGCAGAGGGCGTCCCCGCGCTGCCCACGGCACCCGAGCCGCCGGTGGCCTCCGCCTCTCTCCCTCCGGCGCCGCCGATCCCCACAGCACCACCCCCGACCTACCCGGCTCCTCCCCCACAACCGCCGGCCGCGGTGCCTGCCGCGCCCTCGGCGGAGTCACTGCTCGCGTCGCGCCGCGCCAGCGCGGCGTTTCGGCCGGACGTGCTTCCCGTGGACGTGGAGGTCAAGCGCGCCGTCGCGGGCCTCCGCACCGCCACCACACCCGAGGAGCAACGGGTGGCCGTCGAAAAGCTCCACGCGTTGGCGGAGCAGCTGATCGCGCTGCACGACGTGGCGATTGTCGCGGACGCGATCGCCGCCCTCGACCGGCTGCTGCCCACCGTCCAGGACCCGGGCGTTTTGGGCGCGATCGACAAAGCCGCGCTGGCGCTGTCCGACCGCGCGCTGGTCGAGCGCCTGGTGCATCGGCTCGGGGAATCACGCGTACCCACCGATGAGCTCGAGTCGGTGGTGACGGCTGTGGGCGCGCTCGCGTCCGTGTCGATGGGGCTCGTGATCGATGCCTTTGTCGCCGCGCCGGCGGAGCTGCGGGCACCGTATCGCGCCACGATCCGCGCCGCGGCGGACCGGGCGATCGAACCGCTGCAGGGGAAGCTCGCCGACGCGGAGCCCACCGTCGTGGCGGCCGCGGCCGAGTTCCTCGGCGTCACCGGCAGCCCGCAGGCGGTATCCCTCCTCTTGCCTTTGCTGCGCCACACGTCCGAATATGTGCGCGAGGCGGCGCTGCTCGGCCTGGCCGAGGCGGGGGGCCGTGAGATCGCCCGCCCGGCCATGCCGGCCCTGAAGGACGAGAGTGTGGCGGTGCGGTCGGCGGCCGCTCGGGCGGTGGCGGCGGGAGGCGACCCCTCGTCTTCGACGGTGCTCATTCGACGCATGGAGCAGGAGCCGGACGAAGGGGTACAGGCGGAGTTGCTCCGCGCGATCGGGCGGTTGGGATCCAAGGAGGCCCTCGAGGTGCTCGCCAAGTACGCCGAGCCCGGGGGCATGATGCACCGCCGGAGCCCGATGGTGCGGGCAGCCGCAGTGGATGGTCTACGTTACCTCACGCGGCCCGAAGCACGGGGCTTGTTGGAACTCTACAGCAAGGACAAGGAGCCCGCGGTGCGCAAAGCGGCGGAGGCGGCGCTGAAATGAGCACAAAAACGGCCAAGACCGGCGACGCGGTGCTGAGCCAGACGATCGCGCGGGAGGTCGGCAAGCGCGTCGTTGCGCAGGAGCTCATGGTCGAGCGCCTGCTCGTTGGGCTGCTGACGGGTGGGCACATTCTGCTCGAGGGCGTGCCCGGGCTCGCCAAGACCCTCGCCGTGCGCACGGTGGCGGAGTGCTTGAAGATCTCGTTCTCGCGGATCCAGTTCACTCCGGACCTGCTCCCCGCGGACGTGGTGGGCACCATGGTCTTCGACCAGCGCACGCAGGAGTTCTACCCGAAAAAGGGACCGCTCTTCGCCAATTTGGTGCTCGCGGACGAGATCAACCGGGCGCCGGCGAAAGTGCAGTCGGCGTTGCTCGAGGCGATGCAAGAGAAGCAGGTGACGATCGGGGGCGAGACATTCTATCTCGGGGAGCCGTTTCTCGTGCTCGCGACCCAGAACCCGATCGAGCAGGAAGGCACCTACCCCCTGCCTGAGGCCCAGCTCGACCGTTTCATGCTCAAGGTGCGCGTCGGCTATCCCTCGCGCGACGCCGAGAAGGAGATCGTCGCGCGGATGGCGTCGGGCCGGCCGATCGAAGTGCAGCGTGTGGCCGAGGCCGACGACATCCTGGCGGCGCGGAGCGCGATCGCCGAGCTGTTCATGGATCAGAAGGTGGTCGATTACATCGTGGACGTGGTGCGCGCGACCCGCGAGCCGCAGGCGATCGGGCTCCCGGAGCTCAAGCCGCTGATTGCGTTCGGTGCGAGCCCACGGGCGTCGATCTACCTCGCCCAGGCAGCGCGGGCGCATGCCTTCCTTCGGGGTCGCTCCTACGTCGTCCCGGAAGACGTCAAAGCCATGGCGTACGACGTGCTGCGGCATCGGGTCCTGCTCACGTTCGAGGCGGAGGCCGAGGACATGGACTCGGATCGCGTCATCGGCAAGATCCTGGAGGCCGTGGGCGTGCCGTGAAATACGAAGGGAGGGAGCGTCGGCGCACCGAAACATCTCCGCTGCGCGCGCGCCGCCTCGCCGTCACACCCCAGGTGTTGCGGCAGGTCAAGGGGATCGAGCTCCGCACGCGCGGCCTCGTCAACTCCCTCTTCACCGGCGAATACCGATCCGTGTTCCGCGGACAGGGGATCGAGTTCGCGGAGGTCCGGGAATACCAGCAGGGAGACGACTTCCGGGCGATCGACTGGAACGTCTCGGCTCGAATGGGGCACCCCTTCGTGAAGACCTACCACGAGGAGCGCGAGAATACGCTGATGCTCGTCGTGGATCAGTCGGGCTCCTGCCAATTCGGGCGACCGTACACCAAGGCGGGCCTCGCCGTGGAAGTCGCGGCCGTGCTCGCCCTGGCCGCCGCGCGCCACAACGACCGTGTGGGCGCGCTCATGTTCGCGGACCGGGTGGAGGTCGTCTTGCGGCCCGCGAAAGGGCGGCCGCACGCCTTGCGCGTGATCCGCGATCTGGTGGCGTTCCGGCCGCGCGGCCGCGGCACGAACCTGGGCGAGGCCCTGCGTTACGCGTCGAAGCTGCCGCGCCACCGCGCCATCGTCGTCATCCTGTCGGACTTCCGCGCCGACGGGTGGGAGGATCCTTTGGCTCAGCTGGCCGCGAATCACGACGTGGTGGCCATCACGATCGACGACCCTCGGGAGCGCCTGCTGCCCGACGCGGGGTGGGTCGACATGGAGGATTCGGAAACGGGGCAGCGCGTGCTCCTCGATACCAGCCACGCACCGACCCGGACGCGCGTCAGCGTGGCGGCGGAACGCTTGCTCCAGGAGCGGTCGCGGAAGCTGGTGCAGGCGGGCGTGGATCGCGTGGCGCTTCAGACCAGTGTGCCATACGCCGTCCCGTTGCGTCGAGCCTTCGCCGAGCGCGCCCGCCGGCTGAAACGATGAGGCCACGTTGCACGACGGCACGACGTTACGTTGCCCGTCGTGCCATGATCGTCACCGGCCTCGGCATTCTTGCCGCCCTGCCGCCCTGCCGCCGTGCGGCAGGACAGGGTGCAGGGTGGGCAGCGTTCCCCGCCAACCCCACCGTCGGCGATACCATCTGGTTGGTCCGCGCGCTCTCGGTTCCCGCCGGGTGGCAGGTCCGGGCGGCCGGCAAGCTCGAGCCTACGGAGGACGTCGAGCCGCTCACGGAGCCCTCGGTGCGGCGTGTCGCTGGGGCGTGGGTGGTGCGGTATGCGCTGGCGGCCTGGAAGCCCGGCGCCCACCGAGTGACTCTTCCCCCGATCTGGCGTCTTGGCCCTGATGGTGCGGCCGACTCGACAGCAGGGGGCGTGGCGAGCTTCAGCGTCGCGAGCGTCATCCCCGACAGCCTCAAGGACCCGACTCCTCAGGGTGCGCTCGCGCCGCTGCGCGCGGTACATCGCAACGTCCTCCCACCGCTCGTCGCCGCGGGGATCGCGGCGGCGCTCTTAGTCGCGGGCGTCGCCCTGCGGCGGCGCCCGCCCAGGAAGCTTGCGGCGCGACCTCAGGTTCCAGTGGAACGTGAGGTGCCGGACGCGCGGTGGCTGGCCGCCGGAGAGCCCAAGGCCGTCGTGGCCCGCGCGACGTGGCGGCTTCGAGCCGCTCTGGCAAGAGCGGTCCCGGAGGCCCATTCGGCGCTCGACACGGCCGAGTGTCTCGCTGTCGTCGAGCGGGCCCGCCCGCAGGCGCCGGTGCGTGAGCTCCGGGACCTGCTGGACCAGCTCGACCGCGTGGCGTTCGCGTCGGCGCACGGGACCGATATCTCGGCGCTCGTGCTGATGGCGCGCCGCCTGGCCAAGGACGTGGCGGCGTGAGCTTCGCCCGCCCGTTGCTGCTTTTGGCGCTCGGCTTTCTGCCGCTGTGGTGGTGGCTGCGCGCCAAGCGCCTCGGGCGGCTTGCGGGCACCCGCATGAGCGATGTGCGACCGGCCGCCGGCGCCACCGAGCGTCTCTGGGTGGCTCGGCTGCCGGTGACCCTGCGGAGCGCGTGCCTGGGCGCCTGGATCATCGCTGCGGCGGGCCCTCGGGTCGGGGCCGCCAAGAGTGAGAGCCGCAGTGAGGGCATCTCCATCGTGTTGGCTATCGACATGTCGAGCAGTATGCTGGCGGAAGACTTCGCTCCGGCGAACCGCATCGACGTCGCCAAACAAACCGCGATCGAGTTCGTGCGGGCCCGCAAGTCCGACCGAATTGGGCTCGTCGCCTTCGCCGCGCAGGCGCTCACGCAAGTCCCGCTCACCACCGATTATCAAGTGCTCGAGCAAGCGATCCGGGATCTGAAGATCGGCATGCTCGAGGATGGCACGGCCATCGGCACCGGAATTGGTACCGCCGCCAGCCGCCTCCGGCGGTCGCCGGGGAAGAGCAAAGTGATCGTGCTGCTGACCGACGGCGTGAACAATCGCGGCACGGTCGATCCGCGCACCGCGGCCCAGGCTGCGGCGGCGTTCGGGATCAAGATCTACGTTATCGGCGTCGGAAAGCGGGGAGAGGCACCGGTGCCCACGGGGCAGGGTGCCGATGGCCTGCGCTACGAAATGATGCTCGTCGAGATCGACGAGCCCTTGATGACCGAGATCGCCTCCATGACCGGAGGTCGCTACTTCCGGGCGACGGATTCCGAGTCGCTCCGGCACATCTTCCAGGAAATCAACCGGCTCGAAAAATCGAGTGTGGAAGAGGTGGTCTACCGGCGCTTCGAAGAAGCGTATCGCGTGCCGCTGGCCGTGGGACTGGTAGCGTTGGCGCTCGAAATCGTGCTGGCGGGCACCTTCGCCGTGCGAGTGCCGTGATGAGTTTCGACGCCCCCGTCGTACTCGCGCTCGCGCCCCTGATCGGCGGGGCGGTGTGGTTCGCCGCCGCCTGGGCGCGTCGCGTGCGCATCCGGCGGGCCGCCCTCTGGTCGGAGGAAACCGTGCGGCGCGCGCTGGGCGCCGGTCGGCTCGGGCCGACCGCGCTCTCCGTCGCGGCGTTCCTCGGCGTCGTGGCGCTCGCCGGGCCGCGCTGGGGCGAAGAGCAGATCGTGGCGGAGACCCGCGGGCTCTCCCTCGTGATGGCCATCGACATCTCGCGCTCCATGCTCGCGGAGGATGCGAGTCCCAGCCGGCTGCGCCGCGCGTTGCGTGAGGCGCGGCGGCTCGTGCAGGACCTGGATGGCGATCGGCTCGGCCTTATCGCGTTTGCCGGCTCGAGCTACATCCTGTCCCCGCTCTCGATCGACGGCTCGGCCCTCTCGCTTTACCTCGACGCCCTGGATCCCGACGTCGCGTCGGAAGGCGGCACCGGTATGGCCGGGGCGCTGCGCCAGGGCGGCGAGCTGCTCCGCGCCAGCTCGGAGCTGGCCGATCGGGTGCTGGTGGTGTTCACCGATGGCGAGGCGCACGATACCGTGCCGGGTATTGTCGCCGCGGCTCAACGCCTGCAGGCGAGCGGGGTTCGTCTCATCCTCGTCGCCGAGGGCGGCCGCGCAGCGACGCGCATCCCTGTGCGGGATGACCGCGGCGCCTTGCTCGGATATCAGAAGGACGCCGACGGCACCGTGATCGAGACCGCCCGGCGCGACGACGTCCTCGGCGCCGTGGCGGACGCGGCCCAGGGCTCGCTCGTCGCCGCGGATCTCCCGGACCAGGCCGGCGCGGTGCGCGATCTCGTCGCGTCGTATCGGCGCGCGCGAGGCAGCGAGACGCGAGCCGAGCGGGGCCGGCCGCGGGCCTGGCTGCCCCTCATGCTCGCTGTGATGGTCCTCGTGGCGCAGGCCGCGTCGCGCCGGACCGCCGCGCTGCTCGGCCTCGTCCTGGCGTGCGTGGTGCCCTCGCCCGGCGTCGCGCAACAACCCCAGCCCCTCCCTCAGCATCCGCGCAGCCCCGCCGAAAAGGCGTGGGACCGGCACGACGTGAGGCGCGCACACGCAGCGTACGCGGCCGAGCTCACCACGCATCGCAAAGATGACGCGGCCTGGTATAACGCCGGCACGGCGGCCATGGCGGACTCCGACGCCGAGACGGCGCAGGCCGCCCTGGCACATGCCGCTGCGTCGCTCGATCCCGATCTCCGCTTCCGCGCGCTCTACAACCTCGGCCTTCTGGCGCTGCGGCAAGCAAGCGCCGATAGCGCGGGGCGCGACGGCCACCTCGGCGACGCCGAGCGGGCGTATCGCGAGGCGCTGCTGCTGCGACCGACCGACGCCGCGGCCAAATGGAATCTCGAGCTCGCCGTGCGGCGGCGCGGCGGGGGAAGCAGCAGCCAGTCGAACCGCCCGTCGGGCGGAGGTGGGAGCGGGCAGTCGGGCTCGAGCGGTGGCGGCGCCAGCCGCGGGGGAGGCGGCACGCAGGCGTTGAGCGAGGCGCAGGCCGAGCAGGTGTTGCGCTCCATCGGTCAGCAGGAGCTCAAGACGCGCCGCGACCGCACCGGGCAGACGCGCCACGCCGTGGAGCCCGGAGTGAAGGATTGGTGACGCTCACCCTGTGGCTGGTCGTGGCGCTGCAGGGCGTGCCCCCTCCCCCGCCCGACGTGACGGCGCGCGTCGACCGGACGCATGTGGCCGCCGGAGAGGATCTGACCCTGACGATCCGCGCGCGCACGCGATCTGCGGAGCCGATCGGCGTCGTGCTGCCGGGGCTCACCGGGTTCACCATCGTCGGCTCGCGGGAAGTCAGCGAGGTCACGATCGAGGGCGTGGGCGGCCCGGTGCGCACCACGACGCGTGAGCTTCAGCTGCGGGCGGCACGACCCGGCACGCTCGTGATCGGCCCGGTCCGCGTACATCAGGGGAGCCGTGACGTGGCGACGAGTCCAGTCACGGTGACGGTCGACAGCGCGGACGCGGTGCTCGCGGCGGCGTTTTCGCCCAGTGCGCGCCGGTTGGTCGAGGCCGCCCGGGAGCCCGCGCGTAACGACCGGGTGGCCCTGAACCTGATCCTGCCCGGCGACTCCGTGCTGGTGGGGCAACAGCTGGACGTGATCGCCGCGGCGTGGTTCCCGCGCGAGTTGCGTGCGCGCCTGCGTCAGGCGCCCATCCTCACGCTCCAGACGCCGGAGGGCGTGTGGTCGTATCCCGGGGCGGCGCCGAGTGAAGTCGCCCTCTCGCGGCTGGTGCGAGGACGCTGGATGGACGTGTTCGTGGCGCACCAGGCCGTGTTTCCCCTCGCGCCCGGTCGTATCGTGATTCCGCCCGCGCTGGTCGAGTACGCCGTGCCCGCCACGTTCTCATTCTTCAGTCGCGAAGACCGATTCTCGCTGCGGAGCGACACGGTGCCGGTGGCGGTCCTCCCGCTGCCCTCGCGCGCCGGGCGCTCCGACGACCAGCGCGTGGCGGCGCAGGGCCTCGAGCTGGATCTGGCGATGGATCCCGCGAGCGGGCGCGTCGGCGAGCCGATTGCGATGACGGCGAGCGTCTCGGGCGTGGGCAATGTCGCGCTCTGGCCCGAGCCGGTTCTCCGCTGGCCGCCCGCGTTCCGGGCATACGCCGGTGAGACGGGCATGCGGCTCGAGCCGCGGGACGGGAGAATCGCCGGCACCAAGATCTTTCATTACCTGGTGATGCCGGACTCCGCCGGATCGTTCGTGCTGCCTGAGGTGCGCTATCCCTATTACGACCTGATGGCGGGCGATTACCGCGTGGCGACCGTCGCGCCGCGCACGCTGGCGGTGGCGCCGGGGGTCGAGCCGCGCGCCGCGCGCGCCCTGCCACCGCTCGCGACCGACGATGCGCCGACGTGGACCGAGGCACTGGTCGACGCCCTCGTGCCTTGGGGATGGCTGGCGTTGCTGGTCGGTCCTCCGGTCCTGGCGTGGCTCTGGAGGCGCCGCGAGGATCGCGAGTGGGCGCCCGAAGAGACGCCGGCGCCCATCAAGCTCACGCGCCTCGGGCTATTGGAGCGGCAGTTCCACCACGTTCTGGAGAGTCAGGTGCCGGATGCACGGGCGCGAGACGGTGATGGGCTCGCTCGGGCGTTGCGCGCGACGGGACTCGAGAGCGCGGTCGCGGGACATGTGATGCGGCTGCGCGATCGTCTGCGGGCGTCGCGGTACGGTCCTCGGGGCCGAGGCGATGCCGCGGAGCTCGCGGCGGAGCTCGAGCAAGTGCTGCACGTGCTGGGTGCGGAGCCAGGTCGCGTGCGGGGCCGGACGGGAAGCATCGTGACCCTTGGGGTGCTCGTAACGCTGGCGATCGGGGCAGGGGGGGGAGCCCGCGCCCTGGCCGGTCAGGCGCCGAGTGCGGAGGCGCTGTATGAAGCCGGGGCGCTGCGCGCGGCGGCCGACTCGTTCGCGGCGCGGGCGGCGGCCCAGCCCGGCGTGGCGGCGCATTGGTACAACCTGGGCGCGACGCTGTACCGTGCTGGGGCGGACGGCAAGGCCACGGCCGCGTGGACGCGCGCGCTCCGGCTCGCACCTCGCGACCCCATGATACGGCGCACGCGGGATCTCCTCGCCTCACCCGACGCGCCGAGCGAGGCGCTCCTCACGCCGGGACTCGCCACGCCAGGTGAGTGGGCGCTGGTTGCGGTGTTGTTCTGGACGGCCGCGTGGCTCGCCGTCGCCGCGCGACGCCGGCGCACGGTGGTCTTGGGCTTGGCGATGCTGACCGCCATCGCGGTCGTGTTGGCGATCCAGGAAGGGCTCCGCCGCGCCCGCCCGCTTGCCATCGTCCTGAACCCTGCGACGCCCGTGCGGGCCGCGCCGTACGGCAACGCGAGCGCGGCGTCGACGGTGGAAGCGGGCGCGGCCCTCCTGATCGAGCGCAGCTACGGTCCCTGGCTCGAGGTACACCGCGCCGATGGAATCCGCGGGTGGGTGTTGAGCAGCGAAGTCTCGCGGCTGTGACCGCGACCGTCGCCGTCCTGGCGCCGCAGGTCGCGGATCAGATCGCCGCGGGCGAAGTGGTGGAGCGACCCGCCTCGGTCGTGAAGGAGCTCGTCGAGAACGCGTTGGACGCGGGGGCCCGTGCCATCCGTGTCGAGATCGAGGACGGGGGGAGGGCCCTCATTCGCGTGAGCGACGATGGATCGGGGATGACGCGGCCGGACGCGGAGCTGGCATTGTCCCGGCACGCGACGAGCAAGATTCGCGATGCCGCCGACTTGATCGGCGTGGGGACCTTCGGGTTTCGCGGCGAGGCGCTGCCCGCCATCGCCTCCGTGTCCCGGTTCGAGCTCGAGACCTCTCCCGACGGTCACACCGGCACGCGCGTTCGGTCGGCGGGCGGGAAACGGGACGAGGTCGAGGACGTCGTCCGCCAGCAGGGCACGACGGTCACCGTGCGCGGGCTGTTCTTCAACACCCCCGCGCGGCGCAAATTCCTGCGCGCCCAGGCGACGGAGACCCGCGCGGTGGTGGAAGCACTGACCGTGCTCGCCCTCACGCGTCCGGACGTCGGGTTCACCCTCACGAGCGACGACCGTTCGCTGATCGACGTTCGCCCGACCGGCCGTCCGATCGAGCGCGTGCAGGCGCTGTGGGGTCGTGACCTTGCCGATACGCTCGTCCCGGTCATGCACCGCGAGGGGCCGCTCGAGGTGCGGGGGTTTGCCCAACGCCCCGCCCAGGCGAAGCCGGCGGGGCGCAAGGGGTACGTATTCGTCCGCGGACGACCGATTCGCGATCCGTTCATCCTGCGCGCGGCGGAAGCCGGCTACCGCTCGACGATCGCCCCCGGCGACCGGCCTTCGCTGATTCTCTTCCTGGAGCTTCCCGGTGACGCCGTCGACGTGAACGTCCACCCGTCCAAGCTCGAGGTGCGCTTCCGCGACAAGTTCTTCGTCGAGAAGGTGGTCGAAGAGGCGGCGAGGCGGGCGTTGGGGTCGCTCGCTTCCGCAGCCGCATTGAATCCCGGCGGCGAGCCCGCGGGTGTCGGGTTTCCGGTGTCCGGTGTCGGGGGCTTCGGTTCTCCGCTCGAGATCTTCCCTCAAGACTCCCGGACACCTGACACCGGACACCTCTCACCGCTTCTCCAGGTCTTCGACACCTATATCCTCTGTCAGACCGACACCGGAGTCGCCATCATCGACCAGCACTCCGCGCACGAGCGCGTGTTGTACGAGCGCGCGATGCGGCAGCTCATGGGGGACGGCGCACCGGCGCAGCGCCTGCTCCTGCCGTTGACGCTCGAGCTCACGCCTCCGGAGCTCGACGCCGTAGATGCCAACCGCGAGCTCCTGCGCCGGGTGGGGTACGAGGTGGAGCCGTTTTCGGGCCGCGCGGTGGTCGTGCATACCGCCCCGAATCCGCATCCGCGATTCGACGCGGGGCGTTGCTTTGGGGAGCTCGTGTCGGATCTGGCGGGCGGCCGGTTCGGCGGCTGGGCCAACCGCCTCGAGCGCTTTGCCGCGACCTATGCCTGCCGCGCGGCGATCAAGGCGGGCCAGCGGCTCGAGCCGGACGAGCTGCGCGAGCTCGTCATGCGGCTGTTCGCCGCTACGCTGCCCGCCCACGATGTGCATGGGCGGCCTACGATCGTACACCTTCCCAAGGATGAGCTGGAGCGACGCTTTGGGAGAGCCTGAGGCTCGCCCGCCACTCGTGCCGGTGCTGGTCGGTCCTACCGCTGTCGGGAAGACGGCGGTAGCGGCCGCGTGGGCCGCGCGGGAGCCGGTGACCATCATCTCCGCCGACGCCCGGCAGGTGTATCGCGGGCTCGACATCGGAACCGCGAAGCCGGACCGGGAGCTCCGCGCCCGCGTGCCGACGATGGGCGTGGATCTGATCCCGCCCGGCGAAGCGTACAGCGCCGGCCGCTTCGCGCAGGAGGCGGCCGCGTGGCTTGAGGAGATCCGCGCCGCCGGGCGGCAGCCCGTCGTGGTGGGTGGGACGGGCTTATACATTCGGGCGCTCACCGACGGGCTGTTCCACCAGCCGCCACTCGATGTCGCCCGGCGCGCGCGCCTGCGTGCGTGGACCGATGCCGTGGCGGCGCCGCAGCTCGCGCATTGGGCGGCGCGGCTGGACCGGCGCTACGCCGGCGGCGGGAGACAACGCGCCGCGCGGGCGGTGGAGGTAGCGCTCCTCACGGGCCGTGGGCTCACGTGGTGGCAGGAGCACGCACGCGCGAGCGGTGTCATGCGGCCATGGTACATTCATCTCACCTTGCCGCGTGCCGCGTTGCAACGGCGTATCGCCGCGCGGGTGGACGCGATGCTCGCGGCGGGCCTCGTCGACGAGGTGCGCGGCCTTCTGGCGGCGGGCGCGCCCCCGTCGGGGCCGGGACTCGATGGGGTGGGCTACCGGGAGGTGGTCGCCATGCTCGACCGACGGCTGCCGGAGCACGGGTTGCGCGAGGCGATCTTCATCGCCACGCGACGCTACGCGAAACGACAAGAGACGTGGTTTCGACACCAACTGAGCCGGGAGCAGGGAGCGGGGAGCGGTTCCGTCGAGGTGTGGACCCTGGATGCGAGCGCGGAGCCGGGTGTCCTCGCCGACCAGATCGTCGCTCGATGGAAGGAATGTACCGCTCCCCGCTCCCCGCTCCCTAGCGTGCGACGCTAAGCATGCGGATCGGGATCACCTGCTATCCGACGTACGGTGGCTCGGGTGCGGTCGCCACCGAGCTGGGCCTCGAGCTCGCGCGCCGCGGGCACGAAGTACACATCATCTCGTACGCCAGCCCGTTCCGCCTGCGCGGCTATGTCGAGCGCGTCACGTTCCACGAGGTCACGCAAACCGAGTACCCGTTGTTCGAGCAGTCCTCGCCGTACGCGCTCGCCCTGGCGGTGAAGCAGCACGAGGTGGCGATGCGCGAGAATCTCGACCTCATGCATGTGCATTACGCGATCCCGCACGCCGCCACGGCCTGGCTGGCCAAGCAGATGCTGGCGGACGAGCGTGATCTCAAGATCGTCACCACGCTCCATGGCACGGACATCACCCTCGTCGGACAGGACCCGTCCTACTTCACGCTCACGAAGTTTTCGATCGAGCGATCGGACCGCGTGACGGCGGTGTCGGAGTTTCTGCGCACGGAGACCTATCGCGCGTTCGGCTGCGCCGGCTGCGACGTGATGGTGATTCCGAACTTCATCTCGACGGCCGAATATCATCCGCCGACGGATGGGACGTGTCGCAGCTCGCTCGCCCCACCGGATCACAAGGTGCTGGTGCACGTTTCGAACTTCCGGGCGGTGAAGCGGTTGACCGATGTGGTACGGGTGTTCGACGGTGTGCACCGCGCCATGCCTGCGACGCTGGTCCTGGTGGGCGACGGGCCCGATCGCGACGCCGCCGAGCAGGAGGTCGACCGCCTTAAGCTGCGCCGCGACGTGCGCTTCCTCGGCAAGGTCGATAACGTCGGTGACATCCTGCGATGCAGCGATCTCTTCCTGCTGCCCTCGCAGACGGAATCGTTCGGACTCGCTGCCCTCGAGGCGATGGCGTGCGGCGTCCCGGTGGTGGCGAGCGCGGTGGGCGGCCTGCCCGAGGTGGTGGTGGACGGTGAGACCGGGTTCCTCACGCCGAGCGGGGACGTGGGGGCCATGACGGGGCGCGCGATCGAGGTATTGCGCGACCAGGCGCTGCACACCCGGTTGCGCGGCGCGGCTGCGCAGCGGGCGCTCGAGTTCGCGGCCGATCGCGTGGTGCCGCGGTACGAGCGCCTGTACCAGGACGTGCTCTCGTGACGGACCTGCTCAGGCTGATTCGCGCGCCCAATCTGGTGGTGGCCGCGGCGGGAGTGCTGGCGGGAGGGTGGATCGCGCTCGGAGCCTTCGCGACGCCCACCGTGTTGCTGCTGGCAGCCGTAGCGGCCGTCGGCTTCGGCGCGGCCGGGTATGCCCTCAACGATATCTGGGACGATGCCGCGGACCGCGTGAACCGGCCGGCCGGGCGACCGCTCGCCGCGGGCCGGATCTCCCGCGGCACGGCGGACCTCTGCGTCGCGGGGGGGACGTTGCTCGGGCTCGCGGCCGCCGCGTTCGTCAATGGGACCGCCGTCCTGATCGGCGCGGCCGCGCTCGGCATGATGGTGGCATATTCGCCGGTGCTCAAGCGGCGCGGCCTGCCAGGGAACGTCGCGGTCGCCCTCGTCGCTGGCCTCCCGCTCATGTTCGGCGCGATCGCGGTCGAGCGCCCGCGGGCCGGCATCGTTCCGTGGACGCTCGCGGCGTGGATTCACCTCGTGCGCGAAATTGTGAAGGATTTGGACGACGAAGCGGGAGACCGCGCGCTCGGGCGCCGGACGCTCCCCATTCGCTTCGGCCAGCACCGGGCGGCCGTGATCGCCGGCGTGCTCGCGGTGGCGTTCGTGCCGCTATCGGTGGTGCTGCCCGCAGCGGCTCACTACGGCGGTGCCTACTTCCTGATCGCGCTCTTTGCCCAGCTCATCGTGCTCGCGGTGGCGGTCCGGCTGTTCGTCGGTCGTCCCGCGGCGAATAGCGCGTGGCTCAAGGGCGCGATGCTGCTTGGCATCATTGCGCTCGTGGCCGGACGGGTCACATGACGCTCTGGCAGGGCTTGCTGTTGGGGCTCGTGCAGGGCCTCACCGAGTTTCTCCCGGTATCGAGCTCCGGCCATCTCCGCGTGCTTGAGGTCATCACCGGCGTTCACACGCCCGGCGTGTTCGTGGAGGTCGCCCTCCACGTGGCCACGCTCGGCTCCGTGCTGGTCGTGTACGGAGGCAGGCTGTGGTCCATCGTCCGCGGCGTCCTGGCGCGACGTCCCGAGGACCTCCGCGTCGCAGGCCTTTTGCTGCTCGCGACGATCCCGGCTGGTGTGATCGGAGTGGTTTTCCATCGGCAGGTCGAGGCGGCGGCGTCGCTCGTACTGGTCGGGTTGGGGTTCGTCGTCACGGGATTCATGAACTGGTCGACGCGGCGGTTAGCGGGAGACCGGCCGCAGCCCTCCGTTGGCGCGGCAGTGGGGATCGGCTTCGCTCAGGCAGTCGCGGCGCTGTTTCGCGGCGTGTCTCGCTCCGGCTCGACGGTGTGCGCCGCCTTGTGGGCCGGACTCGGGCCCGCCGCCGCGGCGGAATTCAGCTTCCTCCTCGCCATTCCGGTGATCGGAGGCGCGGCGCTGGTCGAAGGGCGACACATGGCGGTGAACGTCGCGGCGGTCGGCGCGGTCCCGCTGGCGGTGAGCTTCGCGGTCGCGTTCGCGAGCGGGATCTGGTCGATTCGGTTTCTCGTGGCTCTCCTCAAACGCGGCCGCTTTTACTCGTTCGCGCCGTACAACTGGCTCGCCGGCGTGCTCACGATCGCGTACGCCCTCTGGCGCCGTTGATGTTCGACGAGGTACCGGCGGCAGCATTGGCGGGGCGGTGGGGCGTGCCGCAGTGCACAGTCTTCCACGCACTCGACTCGGCCCTGAACGCCGTTCACGAGCTCGGGTCGCAGGGGGCACCTGCCGCCAGCGTGGTCATCGCGGAGCAGCAGACGGCTGGCCGCGGGCGGGACGGCCGGACGTGGCACTCCCCGCCGGGCGGTGTGTGGCTCGGCGTGCTGCTCCGCCCGACACGGGCGGAGCTGGGCGTACTCTCCGTGCGGGTGGGCCTGGCGGTGGCCGACGCGGTCGACGGGCTCCTGAGCCGCGCCGAGACCCGCCTCAAATGGCCGAACGACGTGCTGCTCGCCGAGCGAAAACTCGCCGGGATCCTGTGCGAAGGCCGCTGGCACGGGGAAACGTTACAGTGGCTGGGGCTGGGGGTGGGGATCAACGTGTGCAACCCGATTCCCCGAGAGGTCGCCCAGCGGGCGGTCGCGCTGGTGGAATGGCTGCCCGCGGTGCGCCGGCTCGACGTCCTCGATCGGCTGGTGCCGGCGCTCGCCGGTCTGGCCTCCGGCGCGCCGGCCCTGAGCGAGCGCGAATGCGCGGCGTTCGCCGCCCGCGACTGGCTGCGCGGCCGCCAGCTGCGCGCGCCCGCAGTCGGTCGAGCACAGGGCGTCCGCCCCGATGGCGCGCTCCTCGTCGACCTCGGCGCGGGGACGATCGCGCTGCGCGAGGGGCACGTAGAGCTTGCGTAGAGGTCGGTAGAAGTCGTAGAGGACGGTAGAAGTCGGTAGAGGTCGGATCTCTCACTCTCCTCGGTTGCCCAAGGAGCGATACAGTCGCCACGTCAGGTATCCCGCTCGCTTTCGCAGGTCTTCCAGAGAATTCCAATCAAGGGTGGACAAGAACCCGAGCTCTCGCGCGACGCGAAACGTGTACCCCAGCTCGGCCAGCGAGCCTATGGTGATGTCGAGAAAGCGCCGACACTCTCGAACCCCGCGTTTTGCCGATCCCTCCACGATGTTAACGGCCGCCGAGAACGCGGCTCGCCGCGCCTGCGATGTCAGGCCGTAGGTCTCTTCTCTCGGGAATGACTTCGTCGCTCGGTACGTCTCGAGCACGAGCCTATGACATTCTTGCCATGCGCGGAGACGCTCATAGGGAGGCACGCGCAACAGCGTAACGTCGACGTTGCGCGCCGTGGGGACCGGATCGTTGCAAGCAGTAGCGAAAGCAGGCGATTGAGCCAGTTCCCCTCCTCTACCGACCTCTACCGACCTCTACCGACCTCTACCGTCCTCTGTAGCTTTGCTCCCATGCTCCTCGCCATCAACATCAACAACACCGAAACGAAAGTTGGGCTGTTCCGGGGCGACAGCCTCGAGGCGCATTGGCGCCTGACGACCACGCCGTCGCGCACCCCCGACGAGTGGGCGGCCACGCTGACGTCGTACCTGGCGCAGGAGGGCCGCTCCACGCAGGAGGTGCGCGCGGCCGTCGTCGCCTCCGTAGTCCCGCCGGTGACGCAGGGCCTGTGCGAGGCGGTCGAGCGGGCCACGACGGTGCGCCCGGTGGTGGTGGACGGTCGCTCGAAGCTCCCGATCACCCTCGACGTGGAAGAGCCCCTGCAGGTCGGCGCCGATCGCATTCTCAACACGCTCGCCGCCGCACAGCTCTTTCGGCGTGACACGATCGTTGTGGACTTCGGCACCGCGACGACGTTCGACTGCATCACCGCCGACGGTCACTTCCTCGGCGGCGTCATCATGCCCGGCATCCGCACCGCGTCGGACGCGCTCATTCGCGGGACCGCCAAGCTCCCCGCCACCGACCTGATGCCACCGGCGCGAACGATCGGACGGCGCACTGACGAGGCGATACGCTCCGGCGTCCTGCTCGGTACCGCGGACGCCGTCGATGGTATCGTGCGGCGGATCAAGGCCGAGTGGCCGAACGGCACTACGCCCCAAGTAATCGCGACGGGCGGCCTGGCGGGCCTCGTCGCACCGCTCGTGCGGGAGATCGAATCGGTTCACCCCGATCTGACACTCACGGGCTTGCGCATCGCCGCGAAAGCATTGGGTCTGACGTGGTAGTGAACCCCCGCGCGCTGAATCCCTGGCGCCAGTGGGGCTACCGCCTGTTGCCTGGTGACCTCTTCTCGTACGTGCTCCACATGCGTCCGGCCGAGTGGCCGATCATGGCGGGGCATACCATCCTGGGATATGTGTTAGCGGTGGGTCTCAAGGGAGCGGGGAGCGGGGAGCGGTTCCTCCCGGCGCTCTTGGCACTTGTCGTCTGGGTAATCTTTCTCAATGGCGGGACGCTGGCGATCAACTCCGTGTTCGACAAGGACGAGGGCGATATCGGATACTTGCACGCGCCGCCCCCGTTGCCCGACCATCTCCTGGCGTTCAGCCTCATCCTTCTCTCGGCGGGCCAGCTGCTGGCGCTCGCGCTCCCGCCCGCGTTCCGAGTCGCGTACGCCATCTGCTTCATCCTCTCGATTCTCTATTCCGTCCCGCCGTTCCGCTTCAAGGCCGTCGCCGGCGTCGACTGGCTGATCAACATGTGGGGTTTCGGGACGCTCACTCCCTTTGCCGCCTGGGCCGCGACGGGGCGTCCGCTCGACGCGGGTCATGCGCTGGTCCTCCTCGCCTTTTGTCCGCTGTTCGCGGGGCTCTATCCGCTCACACAGTTGTATCAATTGGAGGAGGATCGCCAGCGCGGCGATCGGACGTTGGCGCTTCTGTTGGGGCTCAGGGCGAGCCTGAGCGTCGCCATCGCGTGCACGTTGCTCGCGTTCGCCCTGTTCGGCTGGGCAGCCCTGGTGCTCGGGGGGGGAGGACCGGCCTGGTGGCTGATCGTACCGCTGGCGGCCTGGCTTGTCGTGCTCGTTCCGTGGTACCGGCGACGCGACACGCTGGGTCGGGCGGCTCACCAGCGGGGTATGTATCGCGCGCTGGCCGCCTGGGGACTCACCGATCTCACGGTGCTACTGGTGTTTGCCCGGTGAGACCGGGTACGTAGATTTCGCGGGTCAGCCCATCACTGAGGAGAATACGACGCATGTCAGCCCCCTCTTCCGCGCCCACGGCAAACGTCGCCTTCGACCGGTCTGACTTCCGTACCGTCACTCTGGGCGGAGCTGGTGTCGGCTTCGTCACGGGCGTGGCGGTGGTGGCCTATCTGGCGGCGTCGCGTGCGGTGCCCGAAACCGCCGGCGCGCGAGGGGTCGTCGAAGCCCTGATCGTGCTTGCAGCAGGCGCCCTGGCCGCTTTCCTCCCCGCCACACGGACGGCCCCGCGCGGCGCGGACGGCATTGCGGGTGCGGCAGCCATCGGATTGGTCGGGACAATCGTATTCAGCGCGATCGATATCATCGTGTTGCGGCCCTTCAAGGCCTACCCGTGGACGTGGGACGCGATCGGGGGCGGCAGCTCCTGGTGGTACCTGCCCGTCTGGTGGATGCTCGGGACCTTCCTCGCGTGGATGGGCGGGATCGTCACGGCCTCCGCCGGAGCCCGGGGCGAGACGACGCTCGCCCGCCGGGCAATGCCCGTCGTGATCGCGACCGTGATCGGCGCCGTGGTGGCGCGGCTGCTCGGGTTCGCCATCGCGCTCCCGGTCGCCACCGGCGGCGCTTTCACGGTCGCGATCGCGGCGTTCGCCATCGTCGCCCTGGCCCGGAAGGGCTAACGCGGAGGGCGAGGTGCCCCGGTGGCTCGCCCACCTGCTGGTCGTTGTCGGCTGGCTGCTCACGCCCGTCCTGGCTTGGTTCGCGTCGTACGTCGGCTTGTGGGCTGGCGCCCTCGTGGCGACGCGGTTCGTTCGTCCCCTCACCATGCTCCTGGTCGCGGGCGCGGCCGCCGCCGTTTGCGCATTCGTCGCGCTGGCGATCTGGGTCCGCTTCATGCGCCGGGTGCCGCATCTCCTGTCCCATCACATGGCGCCGCGCGCGTCGGAGGAGCAGCGGGCCATTGCCGCTGCTGACTAAGCCGCTCGCCGGGCTCCTCCTGCTGCCGGCCGCGCTGGCCGCGCAGGGAACGGGATGGGAGCTCCATCTGGGGCGTTGGTACAACGGCAATCGCGCCAACGTCTACGAGTTTCGGACCAGCTCGCGATCGGGGGCGGGGCCGTTCACCCACGGCTTCGGCGCGTCGGTGCTCGTGAACGACTCGCTCGGCCGGCGGCGGGCCTTTTACGGGCTCGGCTACGAGCTACAGGCGTGGCGCGGCCAGGCCACGCTCGCTCCCTACGCGCTCGCGGGCCTGGCGCTCGGGCTCTCGACCGACCCATCGACACAAGAGCTGGCGGCGCAGTGGAGCATCGGCGGTGGATTCGAATGGCGACCGCTGAGCTGGTTCGGCGTCGGCTCGGAAGTGCGATATCGGCTCGAGGATCGCGGCCCGCGCGGCTTCTGGAACCCGCGCAGCGACGCGCGCAAGGGCGTGAGCTTGAGCATCGGCGTCTCGATGGGCCTGGGAGGTGTGAGTCGGGGAGGGGCAGGGAGTGGGGGGCGGGGGACCGGACCGTGGGCGCCACCCGAGCTGCCCCCGCCGGAGCCGCCGGCGACGATCACCGGGAACGCCGCCGACGTGGTTCAGATCGCGCTCGAATCCATCGGCACGCCGTACGTCTGGGGCGGAACGGAGAACAACGGCTTTGATTGCTCCGGCCTGATCCAGTACTCCTACGGCCGGCACGGCATTCGGCTGCCCCGCATGAGCCGCGACCAGGCGAAGGCAGGCGCCGAGGTCACGCCCGTGGTCGACGCCCTGCGCCCGGGTGACATCTTGCTCTTCTCGGCGCGCGCCGGCGCGGGCGTCACACATGTCGGCATGTACGTGGGCGAGCTCAAATTCATTCACAGCTCGAGCCATGGTGTGAAGTTGTCGCGCCTCGATCCGCAGGATGCCGAGGGGTCGTACTGGCTCGATCGGTGGGTGGGCGCGCGGAGGGTTATTCCGTGAGGCGCGCCTTTATCGGCCTCGCCTTTGTCGGCAACGCATTTGTCTTATCATGCGCCCCCACCACGCGCTACGAAGCACCGTCCTCGCTCAAGAGCT